>JAOPYK010000306.1 GCA_025964695.1 Streptosporangiaceae bacterium
CCACCCAGGTCGGCCTCACGGTGGAGTGGCCGAGAGGCGAGGCAACGGCCTGCAAAGCCGTGTACACGGGTTCAAATCCCGTCTCCACCTCGAGCAGGTTCCCGGGCGATTAGCTCAGCGGGAGAGCGCTTCCCTGACACGGAAGAGGTCACTGGTTCAATCCCAGTATCGCCCACCATCGTTTTCGCAGGTCACACGCCCTATCCCGAAACTCCGGGATGGGGCTTCACGCTGTACTGCGGGAGATCATCGTCTCCCTGGCGCTCCCGGAGCGTCCGTGTCACGGTGCAGTCCGTGGAGCCGAACGCTCGTTCTCCTACCGGTGGCAGCACCCGCCGGGCGTCGCGGCCGGCGAGGGGAACTCACTGCTGGTCGAGTTCACCCTCACCTGCGAGGGTGACGGCACGCGGCTGCGCGTCGACGGTACCGTGCGGGGCCGCTCACAAAAACGGCATACGCCTAGTCTGTGAGCAAGGCCCCACGCGCCGCGTACGGCGACTTGGCGGGCCGCAGGTTCGCCTGCGCCGGAGCTGCTTGCCGCCGCGTGGGGCTGGCCGGCCAGCTGGCCCACACTCACGTCGGCTGGAGCTGCCCTTGCCGTCCGGAGTCGACCCCGCTGATCGTGCCGTCAGAGGCCGTAATGCGGTGGTACTCGCCGCAGGACCGGCTCAGGGATGCCCCCATCCTTGAGCCGGTCCAGCACTTGGCGCGGCTTCTACCTGCCGTGCCGGCCATGGTGGCCGTACGACCGGCTGTACCCTCCGTAGCCCCGGCCGGAGTACCCGTGGTGATGGCGGCCGTGGTGGTGCCCGTTCGCCCATGCCAGTGTCTGCGGAACGCCGAGGACCTGGGCGGTCTGCGTGTGCGCGGCCGGGACAACGTTGGTCGTGGCGGCGTTGGCCGTGCCGGCGAGGAGCAGGCCGGACCCGGCGAGAGCAGCCGTCGCGGCCGCGAGGGCCACGGGACGTCGAATTCGCATTGTAATGGTTCCCTTCAGGATCGTTTGGGCGCGCCGATATACGGCTCGCCGTTTCCCCCTTGCCACTTCGTGAACACATCCACGACGTGGTCGTTAACCTGACTAGAACAACTATGCGTCGCCTCTCATTGGCGATGCAAATCAAGCCGGGTATGACGGTTCCCGGCTTGATGATCAAATATAAGAATGGCATAAAAACGACCTTTCGCGGATGTTTACCTAAACCTCGTTGATCGTTTTACTACCGACCAAGATCCCCACGTTTTCGCAGGTAGACAGCCCTTTAGACCGCTAGTCCATGTATTCGTCACGGTGGCATACGCGCCTTGAGCAGTGGATACTTCATTTATTCCGCTGTCTTTCTGTGAGGAAGCTCACCCCATTGGGTTAACCTACGTTACCCGTTTTTGGTGCGGCCACGGGGTGTGCATGGATATCGCTTTACCATTCCGGCCGATCGGCACTCGGGTGGGAATTTGTCGGCTTAGTCTCAGTCGCCGTATAGGTGGAACAACTTGGCGCTTGGTCTTGGTGGTAGACGGTCCGGCCAGATCACGGGTTTGAGCGATCTCGGGTAGGTCGGCGCCGTTGCCGGTCTCACGCTCGTCCCACCACCGGGCGGCTCATCGAGTTGCCCAGGCCGTCGTCGACTGCAAGCTCCGCGGAGTGATCACGCGGGCGGTGGTCATCACGGCATGATGATCGGCTGTGCTGTTGCGACTGGGCCTACTTCGGTGACGAAAACCTTCGCGGCGCTGCGGCTGCCGACCTGGCCGGCCCGGGCCGCTGGAGTCGCACCAGCTCACGTTAGTATCTCGCTTGCCTTTCGCCACAAATCGCCCTTTCTTGAACACTCGGCAGGAATTCACCATGGGTAAGATCAGACTCACCAGCGGACTCCTCACCCTCAGTACGGCCGGAGTCATGCTCCTCACCAGCGCGTGCGGAGGCGGAGGCGGATCCAGCTCGTCCGGCGCCGACACGAAGACCCCTCCCGTCGCATCCGCCACCACCGCATCTCCAGTCCACGCCGACAACGGCGTTGCCACCAAGTCTCCGAAGGCGATCCTCGCGGCGGTCGGGAAGTCTCTCAAGCACGCCACCACGGTCCACGTACACGGGAACATCCCAATGGGCGGGAAGGTGGGCAGGTTCGACCTTCATATCGGGACCAACAAGGCACAGGGCACCATGAGCACACCGGTCAGGACGTCGCTGGTCCCGATAGAGATCATCGCTGTCCACGGGAAGAACTACGTCAAGAGCCGCCAACTCTGGAAGGCGGTCGGCGGTCCGACTGCGGCGCAGTTGATCGGCGACCGATGGGGGATCCTGCCCGCCAACGGCTCCGCGTCGTTCAAGTCGTTCACCACCCTCAAGGGGATGGCCAATTCCCTGCTCAAGCCGAGTGGAAAGCTCTCCCGCGGCGCGAAGCGCACCCTCAAAGGGCAGCCGACCATCGCCCTGAAGGACTCCGATGGCTCGATCATGTACGTGGCAACCACCGGCGAACCGGTCGTGGTCCGCCTGGTCCCCCCGCCGTCGCAGGCCAAGCCGAACGAGTACCTCGACTTCACCGAGTGGAACGCGCCCTTCACCGTCACCACACCGGCCAACGCGATCGACTTCTCCAAGCTCAAGCACTAACAGGCCGCCCGACAGGGTCAGACGGCCTCGCTGATCGAGGGCCCTCAGCGTGGACCGGCAGATAGGAGCTCAGCGACGGACCTGACCGGCCTTATGATCGCGGTCAGTTGCGGCTGAGGGCGCGGGTGAGACTCGCCAGCATGGCGATGGTCAGCGCCCCGCCGAACACCCGAAGGCCGGCTGCCGGCGCCAGCCCAGCGCGGAGCGGGCTGAAGGCAATCTTCCTGGCCGAGGCCGGGCGCTGGTAGCAGCAGGTCGAGTGTGTACAGCGCGTACCCGTACCCCGCCAGGACGTCTTGCGGGCCGGCCCACGGGAATTCCCTATTGCGGCTGTTCATGGATCTATGTACGAGTACCTCGCGGGCATGCCCCACCTGCGGCGCGCGTTCCAGGAGTTCATGACGACCCGGTCGCGTTCCTTCGGTGAGGCATTCGCTCCCGGACATGTCGTGCACGTCGGCCCCGACGGTTCGGCACGTGAGGTGGCCGACGACATCGCCTTTCCCAACGGCATGGCCGTGACGCAGGACAACTCGACCCTGATCGTCGCCGACTCGTACAGCAATAGGCTCACCGCCTTCAACATCGAGGCCGACGGCAGCCTGTCGAACCGCCAAGTCTGGGCCGAAACCGGCGAGGACCACCCCGACGGCATCTGCATCGACGCCGAGGGCGCCGTCTGGTACGCCGACGTCGGCAACAAGCACTGCGTCCGCGTCCGGGAGGGCGGCGAGGTCCTTCAG
>JAOPYK010000308.1 GCA_025964695.1 Streptosporangiaceae bacterium
TCTGCCCCGACATCGAGAATCCCACCCGCGAGGACTTCGGCGCGGCATCGGCGGCAACGATCCTCCTGCCGATCGACTGGGTCGAGTCGATCGACGTCAGCAACGCCCTGCTGTTCCTCGCCTCCGACGAAGCGCGTTACATCACCGGCGTGGCTCTGCCAGTCGATGCGGGCGCGCTGATCCTCTGACCGTCCTCTTCTCTACCCCTCATGGCCTGACGACCGTGGGTCGGGTCACGCCCGTGACGCGCTGGAGGAATGATTCCACGGGATCGCGTGCGGATACGGGGCGAGGGTGTCAACGATCGTTTTGCGTATAACGACGTAGACATCCTCGCAACGGCACTGTGCGTCACGATCCATTTCATGAAGCGCCGAAGACCCGGCCTCATTTGGCATGGTGGCGTCCGAAGGTGGGAGTGGAGCCCACGCTGAGTGACGCCGAGCTGGTCACTTTGGCGGTGATGTCGGCGCTGCTGGGTTCACCCCCGAGCGGCGCTGGCTGCGCTACGCGAATGAATACGTGCTGCTCGACCTGCACGGAGGAGGTTTTCGGGGCAGCCGCTGGGTCGGCGAATCCTCGGGGTCAGTGACCGGACATCCCGCCGTCGACGGCGAGGGTGACCCCGGTGATGTACTCCGAGGCCGGGCTGGCGAGGAACACGACTGCGGCGTCGAGTTCGTGCTGGACTCCCAGCCTGCCGAGCGGGCTGGTCTGCCGGAGGAATCCCATGAGCTGTTCCTCGGGGATGTCCGCGGTCATCTCGCTGGCGAAGTATCCGGGGGCGAGAGCATTGACGCGAATGCCCCGGCGGCCGGACCACTGCTGTGCCAGGTCGCGTGTGAGGCCGATGAGGCCGGCCTTGCTGGCGGCGTAGGCGGCCTGCGGCATGTAGGACTTGATGATGCCTAGGACGCTGGCGATGTTGACGATGCTGGAGCCGGGCTTCATGGCGCGGCCGCAGGCCTGGGCCGCCCAGTACGCGCCGTTGAGATTGACGTCGATGACGCGGCGGAAATCGTCGGGGCGCTCCTTGAGCGCAGGCACGGCAGTGCCGATCCCGGCGTTGTTGATGAGGATATCGATGCGGCCGAACGCGTCCATGCCAGCCTCGGCGAGTGCAGCGCACTGCTCTGGGTCACTGACGTCGGTGGCGACGGTGATGGCGCGTTGACCCGTCGCGCCGACCGCCTGCGCCACGTCCCGCAGGCGGTCGGCGCGACGGGCGGCGAGCACGACATCCGCGCCGGCCTGGGCCAGCGCGACGGCGAACCCGGCACCGAGCCCGGAACTGGCCCCGGTGACCACGGCGACCCGTCCGTCCAGCCGGAACAGGTCCAGTATGTTCTCCACGGGGGCTCCTGCCGCCCGGGCCCCATCGGTGTGCCCGCCGCTGCTCACGGCGTCCTCGCCAAAGCGCGCAGGCCGGCCGCAGTCAGTGGTGCCGGCGCGTCGCCGACGCTCTCGAAGCCGGAGCCGCGGGTCAAGCCCTGACGGAATCGGGAGTGTATGCCCTCGGCGATCACTGCGATCTTGAAGTAGCCGAGAGCGACGTAGAAACCCAGGTTGCCCAGGTCCCGGCCGCTCGCGGTCGCATAGCGCTGCGCCAACTCGGAGGGTGGGGGGAGGCGCTCGCTCGTCGATGCCGCCGAGTCCGCCAGCACAGGGGCGAAAACCGGATCGGAGTACACCAGGTGCAGGCCGAGGTCGGCTAGCGGGTCGCCGAGCGTGGCCATCTCCCAGTCCACCAGGGCGCGCACCTCTGCGGGGTCGCCGGAGGCGAGGATGGCGTTGTCGATCCGGAAGTCGCCGTGCACGATCGACGCCCCGCTCTCGGGCGGACACGCGTCGGCGAGCCGGGCGTGGAGGGTGTCGATATCGTCGAGGTCGCGGGTGCGTACCCGATTCCACTGGTCGTACCAGCGCTCGACCTGTCGGGCGAGATAGCCCTCGGGGCGTCCGAAGCCGTGGAGCCCGACCCCGCCGGGCTCCACGGCGTGCAGGTGGGCTAGGAGCTCGACAAGCGCATGGGCGCAGCCGGCAATCTCACGGTCCGTCAAGGCGTGCAACTGCTTCTGGGTCCGTATGACCGTTCCCTCGACGTGCTCGACCACCGAGAACGGCACGCCCATTACGCTCGCGTCGCCGAAGGCGACAGCGCGAGCCACCGGGACTCCGCTGCCGTTGAGCGCGGAGACGACCCGGTACTCCCTGCCCATGTCGTGCGCGGACGGGGTGAGGACGCCCAGGGGTGGGCGGCGCAGGACCCACGCAGTGTGTCCGTCAGTGATGCGGTAGGTCAGGTTGGAGCGCCCGCCGTGCATCAACTCAGCGACGAGTTCGCCGCGGAAGCCGGGCACGTGGTCGTCGAAGAACCGCTTCAGGACGGCGAGGTCCAGGCCGTCGGTGGCGTACGGCGCGGCAGCGTTCATCGGGCGGTCACCGACTCATGCCGTCGCACGACCCGGCGAGCAATGGCCCAGCGGTGGGCCTCGGACGGGCCGTCGTAGATCCGGAACGGCCGTACCTCGCGCAGGAACCGCCCGAGCAGCACGTCCCCGGACACGCCGAGCGAGCCGCAGATCTGCAGGGAGCGATCGACCACGCGCCAGATCGCCTCGGCGCAGAACGTCTTCGCGATCGCAGTGGACTGGGCGCCGGAGCGGCCCTGGTCGAGCTCCCAGCACGCCTGCAGGATCAGGACGCGCGCGGCGGCCACGTCGATCTCGTTGTCCGCGATCATCTGCTGGACCATGCCCAACTCGGCGAGCCGCGAGCCGAACAACTCCCGCTCCGCGGCCCGGGCCACCGCGATGTCCTGCGCGCGGCGGGCGATGCCGAGCCAGCGCATGCAGTGCGTCATCCGCGCCGGACCGAGCCGGACCTGCGCATAGCGGAAACCCTCGTCCACCTCCCCGAGAACGGCGTCCTCGGGGACCACGCAGCCGTCGAAGAGCATCTCGATGTGCCCGCCGAAGAGGCTCTCGTCGAGCGTTTCGATGTGCCGGACGTTCGTCATCCCAGGGTTGTCGGCATCGACCAAGAACATGGTGGCCCCCCCGCGGTCACCGGGCTCGCCGGAGGTCCGCGCCATCACGATCGCGAAGCCCGCGCCATCGGCACCAGTGATGAACCACTTGTGCCCGTCGATGCGCCAGCCGTCCGGGACGCGTTCGGCGCGAGTGGTCAGAGCGCTGGGATCCGAGCCCGCTCCGGGGGCGGGTTCAGTCATGGCGAAACACGACCGGATATCCCCGGTGGCGAGCGGGCGCAGGTAGCGTTCCCTCTGCTCGGGCGTGCCGATGATCTCCAGCATGTGCATGTTGCCCTCGTCGGGCGCGGCGATGTTCAGCGCCAGTGGACCGAGCAGCGAGTAGCCCGCCTCCTCGAACACGGCGGCGCGGCCCCGCATATCCAGCCCGTGCCCGCCGAACTCCGAGGCGACGTGGGGTGCGAAGACGCCCGCGTCCTTCGCAGCGCGCTGCAGTTCCGCCCGCACGGCGTCGGAGCGGACGACGCCCTTGTGCTGCTCCTCGATCGGCAGCACGACCTGTCGTACGAACTGCGAGGTGCGCTCGGCGAGGTCCGCGGCGGCTGCATCGGGCGTGAAGTCGACAGTCACGAGCCCTCCTGTTGGCTAATGATAATTAGCTGACTGTACGCTGCGGTGCGCCTTGCCGCAAGGACTTTCCTGCCAGGGAGGCTTCTCGGCTGCTACTATTTGTTAGCCAATTGCCGAGCCACGGGGAGAGTGGTCGTGTCCCGCTCGTCGCGCTCCGACGACATCCGCGCCGCAGCGCTGAAGCTGTTCACACAGCTTGGCTACGGGGCGACGACCATGGCAGACATCGGCGCAGTGGTCGGCATCCGCGGACCGAGCCTGTACAAGCACGTCGCCTCCAAGCAGGACCTGCTCGTGCAGATCATGACGGGCACGATGGAGAACCTGCTCGGACAGCACCGCATGGCCGTTGCGACCACCGACGATCCAACCGAGCGGCTGCGGCGCGCCACTGAGGCGCACGTGCGCTACCACGCCCGGCACCGGTTGGAGGCGTTCGTCGGGAACCGCGAGATCCGCAGTCTCGAGGAGCCCCATCGCGGTGCCGTGCTGGCGCGTCGCGCCGAGTACGAGGCGTGTTTCCGCGACCTCGTCGATGCCGGCGTCGCTGCGGACCGCTTCCGGGTCGCGTCGGTCCGCCTGGCCTCCTTCGCGATCCTGGACCTCGGCATGGGCGTCGCCGTGTGGTTCCGCGAGGACGGGGAGCTCAAGGAGGACACTGTGGTCTGGGAGTACGGCGAGTTCGCTCTGCGCATCGTCGGGGCTGCCCCGCGGCCGTGATCAGCCACAGCGTCGGATTCCACCCGAGCAGGGAGGCGGTCATCCTGGTCGCGGGTGACAAGAGCGGGTGATGGAAATGCCGGTACACCGAGGCCTCTGTGGGGCTCCAAAATCCGGATTTTGGCTTTGACCTCGGGGTTCACGTTGATCCGGACAGGATGATCATTGTGCGGCGTTGCGATATTCGTTGATCAGGCCGCTCGGGATCATCGTGCCGGGTCCTCGCGGGTGGTGTCGACGGCGAAGCCATTGCCGAGCGCGGTCAGTGCGTGGTGGAGGTAAACGGTGAGGTCGTTGTCGGCGCAGGCGACCCAGCGGTCGAAGGCTGCGCGGCTGGCGGCGAGTGTGGTGCGGCCGATCGCGAGGGGGTAGAGCGAGTCTGGGGGTAGGCCGAGGCGGGTGGCGGCGAACTCGCCGACTGCCCGTTCCCAGGCGTCGTAGTGCGGTGCGGCGCTGGCCTGCAGTGCCGGCACCGCCCCGATGAGGTTCATCCGGGTGCGCAGTTCGGCCACGTCCTCGGCACGGTACTGGTTGACGCCGATAACGACCTGCCGGATGGCGTCCATCAGCGGAACCTCGTCCGGGACGTGTTCGAACGCCGTGCGAAGCGCCTCGACCTCGCCGTCGAACTCGGACCAGAGCACGGCTGCCTTGGAGTCGAAGTAACGGAAGAACGTGCGGCGGCTGACGCCCACCGCTGCGGCGATCTGTTCGACGGTGGTGTCTTCGAAGCCCTGCTCGGTGAACAGGCGCAGCGCGATGAGTTCCAGCGCGCGGGCACTGGTTCCGGGTGGCCGTCCTCGGAGGCGGTCGGTGGCGTCGTGCTCAGGGGGAGTCATCTGCGCTCGTTCCGTCCTGGGCCTTGATTCTGTCACACGGTGACGTTAACGTACCTGCTATTCGTCACACCGTGCCGAATATGCGAGTTCGCGAGTTCCCTATCCCAAAGGAGCCGACATGGCCGACGAGCCAACTGCCCTGATCGAACCCGACGAGCAGACCGAAGCGCCCCAGCTCGTCGAGGATGTGCTGGTCGAAGAGGTGTCGATCGACGGCATGTGCGGTGTCTACTGATCTCGCCGGCCGGGTCGCTGCACCGTTCGATCCGGAGGCGGCCTGGCGGTTGCACCCCAAGGTGTCGGTGCGGCCGGAGCGCTTCGGCGCATTGCTCTACCACTTCGGCACACGGCGGCTGTCGTTCCTGAAGAACCCGACGCTGCTGGCGGTTGTCCGGTCGCTGGAGTCGCAGCCGACCGCGCGCACGGCCTGTCTTGCCGCCGGCGTCGCCGTCGAAGACCTGCCCGCGTACACGAGCGCGCTCGCGACGCTCGCCGGGTCCACCATGATCTGTCCACGATGATGTGAGGGGAAGGGCACCATGACGTCGCTGGCCGCGCCTACCAGCCGGGTCGGTTCGCTTGTCGATCAGTTCCAGTCCGGTCTGGACGCACCGATCTGCCTCACGTGGGAACTCACCTACGCCTGCAACCTGGCGTGCGTGCACTGCCTGTCCAGCTCGGGCCGCCGAGACCCGCGTGAACTGAGCACCGCCGAGTGCAAGGCGGTGATCGACGAGCTGGAGCGGATGCAGGTCTTCTACGTCAACATCGGCGGCGGCGAGCCGACTGTGCGCCCGGATTTCTGGGAGCTCGTCGACTACGCGACCGAGCACCGCGTCGGGGTCAAGTTCTCGACCAACGGTGTTCGGATCACCCCCGAGGTGGCGCGGCGGCTGGCGGGCAGCGACTACGTCGACGTCCAGATCTCTCTCGACGGGGCGACGGCGGAGGTCAACGACGCGGTGCGCGGCGCCGGCTCGTACGACACGGCGCTGCGGGCGATGCGGAACCTGGCCGACGCCGGGTTCGCGGGGTTCAAGATCTCGGTGGTCATGACCCGGCACAACATCGGCCAGTTGGACGCGTTCAAGGCGATCGCCGACGAGTTCGACGCGCAGCTGCGCATTACCCGGTTGCGCCCGTCCGGCCGTGGCGCGGACGTCTGGGGCGAGCTGCACCCGACAGCCGCGCAGCAGCGGGAACTGTACGACTGGTTGCTGGCGCACGGCGAGCAGGTGCTGACCGGCGACTCGTTTTTCCACCTCGCCGGCTACGGCGAGTCCCTGCCGGGCCTGAACCTGTGCGGCGCGGGCCGGGTGGTGTGCCTGATCGATCCGGTCGGGGACGTGTACGCCTGCCCGTTCGCGATCCACGAGAACTTCCTCGCCGGCAACGTCCGCGACTCCGGCGGTTTCCAACGGGTGTGGCAGCACTCGGAGCTGTTCACCGACCTGCGCCGTCCGCAGACCGGCGGCGCGTGCATGTCGTGTTCGGCGTTCGACGCCTGCCGGGGAGGGTGCATGGCGGCGAAGTTCTTCACCGGTCTGCCACTGGACGGGCCGGACCCTGAGTGTGTCAAGGGTTTCGGCGAGGCCGCTCTGTCCGGTGTGGACGGCTCGTCGGCGCCCCGGCCGTCGCTGGACCACTCGCATCGTGGCCGGGCCTCGGCGTCGAAGGCGGTGCCGGTGACCATCGGGTGGGGTCCGGACCGGCGCGCGTTGCCCGATCGGGCGTGCGACGAGAGCCCGCTGGCCGGCTTCGTGCCGTCGTCGGGCCAGTAGCGGCATGGGCGAGCGTGATCCTGGCGCTGGCGCCCGGCTGGCGGACCTGACCTGGCCCGAGGCTGGGCAGCGGGCGCGGGCCGGGGCGGTACTGGCGGTGCCGCTCGGGTCGACCGAACAGCACGGCCCCCACCTGCCGCTGTCGACGGACACCGACATCGCGGTGGCCTTGTGCGAGCGGCTCATGACCGCGCGCGACGACGTGCTGGTCGCCCCCGCACTGGCCTACGGTTCGGCCGGCGAGCACGCCGGCTATCCGGGAACGCTGTCGATCGGACAGGACGCGCTCGAACTGCTCCTCGTTGAACTGGGTCGCTCCGCCGCCGAGACGTTCGACCACCTGCTGCTGGTGTCGGCGCACGGCGGCAACGCCGAATCGGTGACGCGCGCCGCCCGGCGGCTGCGGGCCGAATCACGGGACGTACACGTGTTCATGCCCAAGTGGGACGGTGATCCGCACGCCGGCCGCCCTGAGACGTCCATGCTGCTGGCATTGACTCCGGGGCGCGTGCGGATGGACCGCGCCATACCCGGCGACACCCGGCCGCTGACCGAGATCTGGCCGCTGCTGCGCGCCGGCGGCGTGCGCGCCGTCAGCGACTCGGGCGTCCTCGGCGACCCGACCGGTGCCTGCATCGGCGAAGGCGCGGCCTTGCTGGACGACCTTGCCGCCGCGCTGCTGCGCGAGGTGGACGCGTGGCGACCGGTGGTGCGGGCGTGAGCGAGCTTGCGAGCAGACCATTGGACACAGCAGCGGTCCGCCAGCGGCGGCCGACGAGCGCCAGCGAGGAGGGTGTCGCCGGCGGGTCCGGGCGGGTCGCGGTGGTCACCGGGGCGGCCCGCGGCATCGGTGCGGCCACCGTGCTGGCCCTGGCCGAGGCCGGCTGGTCCGTGCTCGCTGTCGACCTTGCCACCGACGATCCCGCCCTTCCCTACGCGATGGGCACCGAGTCCGACCTGGCCGGGGTCGTCGCCGAGGCCAACCGGCCTGCCGTCGCGCCGCATCGGGTGTGTCCCTTCGTCGCCGACGTACGGGAACAGTCCGCAATGGACGCTGCCGTCGCCGAAGCCGAGCGGCGCTGGGGCGGCTTGGATGCCGCCATCGCCTGTGCCGGTGTGATCGCCGGGGGCGTGCCGCTATGGGAGGTGCCGCTCGCGCAGCAGCAGGCGGTACTCGACATCGACCTCGGCGGCGTCCTGTCCCTCGCTCGGGCCGCGATCCCATCGCTGCTGCGTCGGGCCGAGCCGAGGTCCGGCCGGTTCCTGGCCGTCGCCTCGGCGGCGGCGACGCGCGGACTGCCGATGCTCGCCGCGTACTGCGCAGCCAAGGCCGGGGTGGCCGGACTGATCCGCGCCCTCGGCAGCGAACTGGGGGGCACCGGGGTGACCGCGAACGCCGTGAGCCCCGGCTCGACCGCGACTCCGATCCTGGACGAGAGCGCGCGGCTATACGACCTGCCCGGCGCGGGGACGTTTGCGGCGCAACAGCCTCTGCATCGCCTCCTGGACCCGGCCGAGGTCGCGGCGGTGCTCGCCTTTCTGGCCGGGCCGGCCAGCAGCGGCATGACTGGTGCGGTCGTGCCCGTCGACGGAGGGCTGGCGCTGTGACCGAACGCGTGGAGCCGATGCCCTCGGGTTTTCGCATCGCGATCGATGCCGACACCAAGCAACTGGGCGAGACCACGCTGTTCGGTGGATCACCGGCCAGGGTGCTGCGGCTGTCCGCCGCCGGCAGCTCGGCGTGGAGGGAACTGCACGACGGTCCGGTGCGCTCGGCCAACGCCCGGGTGCTGGCCCGGCGGCTCACCGACACCGGCCTCGCCCACCCCCGACCCCCGGCCCCCGCGGCGACACCGGATGTCACCGTGATCATCCCGGTCCGGGACCGGCCCATGATGTTGGCGCGCTGCCTGGCTTCTCTGGGCGGCGCCCATCCCGTCGTGGTCGTGGACGACGGCTCGTCGGACGCACGAGCCGTGGCCGACGTCGCCGCCGCACACGGGGCAACGCTGGTGCGCCGGGCGCACAGCGGTGGCCCGGGCGCGGCCAGGACCACCGGTCTGGCGCGGTCGCGCGGCGAGTTCGTCGCCTTCCTCGACAGCGACTGCGTCGCCACGCCCGGCTGGATCGAGGCGCTGGCCGCCCACTTCGCCGATCCACTCGTCGCCGCCGTGGCCCCTCGCGTCGTCGCGCTGCCGGCGGCGACCACGGCCGGACGCTACGCCACGACGAGCGGCGGCCTGGACCTGGGGGAGCGCGAGGCCCGCGTCGTACCGGGCACCCGCGTCGCCTACGTGCCCACCGCCGCGCTCGTCGTGCGCCACGCCGCGCTCCTCGACGTCACGCACGACGGCGAGGTGTTCGACCCCGGGCTGCGCTACGGCGAGGACGTCGACCTTGTGTGGCGGCTGCATGAGGCCGGCTGGCGCATCCGTTACGACCCGGCCGTGCGGGTCCGCCACCACGAGCCCGACAGCTGGCCCGGCCTGCTCACCCGCCGGTTTCACTACGGCACCTCGGCGGGACCGCTCGCCCGGCGCCATCCCGCCGCGATGGCCCCGCTGGTCCTCCAACCATGGCCGACACTGACCGTCGCCGGCCTGCTCGCCCGCCGTCCCGCCGTCGCGGGGGCGAGCTTCGCCGCCTCGGTGCTGGCCATGAACAGGACCGTGCGCCGCGCCGGCCTGCCCGCGACCGGCGTGGTCGACGCGATGCGGACCGCCGTGCACCAGACCTGGCTGGGGATCGGGCGGTACGGCACCCAATTCGGGGCACCCCTGCTGGTCGCCGCGCTGGTGGCGCCCGGCGGATCGACACCGGCCCGACGCTGGGGTCGCCGCGCCGCGGCCGCCTCGCTGCTGCTCGGCGGCCCGTTGACGGCGTTGGCCGCCCGCCGGCCCGCGCTGGACCCCGTGCGGTTCGTGCTCGGCCACCTCGCCGACGACGTCGCCTACGGGGCCGGTGTGTGGGCGGGCTGCGTGCGGGCCCGCACCACCACGCCGATCCGGCCCGCCGTGTCCTGGCGGCCGTTCCGGATCAGCCGCCCGCCAGTCCCGAACAACGGCGATTCCTCCGCCCGGCAGGATTCCACGCTGACCGCGGTACCTAAGACGAGCGCGGTACCTAAGACGAAAGGCTCCACCTGATGGGCAACACCTGGTTCGAGACGGTGGCGGAGGCGCAGCGGTGCGCGAAGAAGCGGCTGCCCAAATCCGTGTACGGCGCGCTGATCGCGGGCTCGGAACGGGGGCTGACGTTGGCGGACAACCTTGCAGCCTTCGGCGAGTTGGGCTTCGCGCCGCATGTGGCGGGGTTGTCCCAGCAGCGCGATCTGTCGACTACGGTCATGGGCCAGCCGATCGCGCTGCCGGTGATCATCTCGCCGACCGGGGTGCAGGCCGTGCACCCCGACGGTGAGGTTGCGGTGGCGCGGGCCGCCGCGGCGCGCGGTACGGCGATGGGGTTGAGCTCGTTCGCCAGCAAGCCGGTCGAGGAGGTGGTCGCGGCGAACCCGCAGACGTTCTTCCAGATGTACTGGGCGGGCAGCAAAGACCAACTGCTGCAACGGATGGACCGTGCCCGTGCCGCCGGAGCGGTCGGGCTGATCGCCACCCTGGATTGGTCGTTCTCCAATGGCCGGGACTGGGGCAGCCCGGTCATCCCGGAACGGATCGACTTCAAGGCCATGGTCCGCTACGCCCCCGAAGCCCTCACGCATCCGCGCTGGCTGGCCGCTTTTGCGAGGGCCCGGCAGATCCCCGATCTGACCGTGCCGAACATGGCTACGCCGGGCCAGGCGGCGCCCACGTTCTTCGGTGCGTACGGGGAGTGGATGCAGACTCCGTTGCCGACGTGGGAGGACGTGCGGTGGCTTGCCGAGCAGTGGGACGGCCCGTTCCTGCTCAAGGGCGTCACGCGCATCGACGACGCGAAACGCGCGGTCGACGCCGGTGTCAGCGCGATCTCCGTGTCCAACCACGGCGGCAACAACCTCGACGGGACCCCGGCGTCGATCCGCGCGCTGCCCGCGGTCGTCGACGCGGTGGGGGAGCAGATCGAGGTGGTCCTCGACGGGGGCATCCGGCGCGGCGGTGACGTGGTCAAGGCACTCGCCCTCGGCGCGCGGGCAGTGATGATCGGCCGCGCCTACCTCTGGGGCCTGGCCGCCAACGGTCAGGCCGGCGTGGAGAACGTGCTCGACATCCTGCGCGGCGGCATCGACTCCGCCCTGCTCGCACTCGGCCACTCCACCGTGC
>JAOPYK010000314.1 GCA_025964695.1 Streptosporangiaceae bacterium
TGCGGTCGGCCCGCTCGGTCAGGTGATAGAGGGGTCCGAGCAGGAGGACGGTGTCGTAGGACCTGTCCGCGGCCGTGAGGGCTCGGGCGTCGCCGCGCTCGGCAGTGCACCCGCTGGAGGCCAGCGCTTGCCGCAGGTGTCGTTCGACCGGGTCGACCAGGTGGACCGTATAGCCGTCGGACACGAGCCACCGCGCATGGACTCCAGGACCACCGCCCACATCGAGCACGGCGGCCGGCGCGGCGGGCAGATGGCGTCGAAGCAGCTCCTGGGTTCGGAGGTACTCCAGCTCCCCGTGCGCCACGGACGACAGGCGAGTCACCTCATCGTAGGCCGACGTGTAGAAGTCGATGATCTCTGGTGCGACCTCATGTGCCTGCATCGCCTGATTCTTGCCTCACGCTGCCACTCACCGCACCTGGATTTCCGGCTGTTGTGCGTGCTGCGCCTGATCGAGGTGACCGGCTCAATCTGGGCTCTCGCTGCGGACGAGGTCGGGGTGGCCGAGGGTGGCGGGGTAGCGTTCGACCCACCGTGTGATCAACCGGTCCCTAGAGAGGAACCGCACCCGATCGCTTTTAAGCGCGTGACCTGCACCGTGCCGGCGGAGGGGGGATCCAGTCTGGACTGGACCGGCTGCGGACTCCCGCGGCGAATGGCAGCACGCCCCTGGTCGTACAGCAACGCGATCATGGTGCTGTCGGACCGCGAACCGAACTGGCGCTCGTGCCGATCGAGCAACGCCGACCAGTTGTGGTTCTTCTCGATGTCCTCGTGATCCCCGATCGACTGCTCGATCCCGATCTCCCTCGACGCGCGACATTGGCGGGGGTCTCGCGCCACGTCGTCGCCAAACCCGCTACGGGATGGGGTGCCGACGCAACGTCGGGATCTCGGCTGCCTCCAGCGCGGTGAGCGCCTCGTTCGACACCGGCGCGTCGAGGAAGCCGACGAGCCCATCCACCAGATCGCGGCTGTGCACGAGGAAGGGAAGCCTCGGTGCTTTGCGGGCGCGGCCTCGCTCGCGGTCGGCCGACGCATGCAGGCAGCTTGTGAGTGCATGCCCGATTCGGGCCGAGCGCAGTGGCTCGGGAAGTTGCGGTAGTTGGGCGCGGAACTGATCGAAGAAATGGTTGGTGAAGCTGACGAACGGCTTTGGCATGCGATCGAACGGGTACTTGAGGCTCGATGCCCGCAGCTGCACGACGAAGGTCACGTAGTGGGAGTCCCGGCGTTCGGCCAGCTCCATGATCGGAAGGATGAAGCACTCGACCCAGCCCCGTAGATCGTCAGGGTCGCGCTCGTCGAGGAGCTCCTGTCGGCGCTCGTTCAACGCGGGCAGCCTGTACTCGAAGATGGCCTGGACGAGGCTCTCCTTCGAGCCGAAGTGGTAGTGCACCGCCGAGTTGTTGCCGTTGCCGGCCGCGGCGCTGATCTGACGCAAGGCCACCCCATCGAGGCCGTGCTCGGCGAAGAGACGCTCGGCGGTGAGAATCAGGTTCTCCTGGCGGCGCGATCTCACCGACTTGTTCGATGTGCGGCTCCGCGCGGCGGGTGAGGGGGTCATGAGCGGGTGCCCTCGTCGAGGACCCGCTCGTGTGCGGCGACGAGCGCGTCGTCGAGATCTGCCGCCGGCAGCCAACCGAAGTAGACCGCGTAGTGGAGTACGATCTCCTGGAGCTCGTCGTAGGTCAGGTCGCTGCTCGCCAGCGCCGCGTAGAGGTGCAGGTCGAGCTCGCGCGTCGATCCCACGGCAGCCGCGCAGCAGATGCTGATGATGCGCCGAGCCCTCCGGGTGAGGTTGGGGCGGTTCCACACCTCCCCATAGAGGTACGCGAAGTAGCCGAGCTGTCGGAACGTCGTCGTGGCCGGCTGTGCCGGGGTCAGCATGATCTCCTCGAAGGTGTCCCGTCCCCGCGCCACCCGGGTGGCGAGATCGGCCGGGTCGGCCCATGGTGCCACGTTCGGCCGCGGAGGCTCCTCGCCTCGCTCCTTGGCGATCCTCGCGATCGACTCGATGAGGTACATGTTGACGTTCTGACCCTTCGGCCATCCGAGTTGCGTGGCGACGTGCAACCCGAACTCGTCGACCTCGTCGAGCGTACAGTCTCCGCTGTTGAGCGTCGCGTAGACGTGGGTCTGGATCGGGATGGCGACGCCCGCGGCGCAGACACATGCGAGCGTCACCCAGCGGCGCTCCCTGCGGCTGAGGGCCGGCCGAGACCACATCTCGGCGAACACGAAGCCGATGATCCCTGCCTCGTAGTAGGCATGGGTCGGTGCCGCCGGCCCTGGTACGGTCATGACCGCCAGGTACTCGGCCTGCGCGTCTGCTCGCCGGTCATCCCGGCCGGCCCACCTCGTGCCACCATCCTGTGCAGTGCTCATGTCATCTCCTCTGTGTCATCGGCGTCTCATCCGGCGTTCTCCTCGTGGATCCGGGGAACCCCCATCCGCACGAGGGCGGCCTCGGCCGCGTCGAGCAGCGGCGACCGGGTCACGGCCGCGACATCGGCCAGGATGCCGACATCCTTCGCGAGCAGGGGTCCCGCGGTGCCGGCGAGGGCGTTGAGACGGAAACCCATCCTGGCTACGAGCTCGGCCGCGTAGCTGCGGCCGCTCCCGTGGGCGAGCGCGGTGGCGAGCGCTTGGTGGTCGAGCCCCAGATCCGATGCGATCGCGTGGACCTCGGCCGCGACGGCGAGGTGCGCCGCGAAGAGGATGTTGTTCAGGAGCTTCGCTTCCAGTCCGGCGCCGATCTCGCCGACGTGCACGACGAGGTTCGCGTACGTCTCGAACAGCGGGCGGCACCGGTCGACGACCTTGGGCGCACCGCCGACCATCACGAGGAGTTCGCCGTTCGCCGCCCTCGCGCCGCCACCGCTGACAGGAGCGTCGACGACGTGGATCGAGGGGAAGTCCTGCTGGAGCCGTACGCAGGTGGCCGGGTGCACCGTGCTGTGCACGACCGCGACCGAGCCCGGCGCCATGGCCGACAGGGCGCCCTCGGTTCCACGCAGCACGTCATCGACACCGGCGCCATCGACCACGCAGACGCACAGGACGTCGGATGTGGCGCCGAGCTCGGCGCGTGTGCCGGCCAGCCGGACCTGCGGGCCCGCGAACGGTTCGAGAGTCGCCGGCCGACGGGCCCAGAGGGTCGTGGGGTAGCCGGCCTCGATGATGCGGCGGGCCATTGGACCCCCCTGGTCGCCGAGGCCGACGAAGCCGACGCGCATCATGCGCCCTGCTCCGCGATCATCCGCTGCAGGTACCGCTCCGGATCGGCGGCCCGCTCGGCCATCTCGCTCAGCACTTCGCCGGCGGTGACCACGAGGAAGCGGCCTTGGGTGACTGCATCGGCGATCAGTTCGCCTACCACGGAGGCTTCGACCACTGGATGCTGCGGCGCGCGCGGCGAGGACGCGGAGCCGAAGACGGAGATCTGCTCGACGATGTTGGTGGCGACACCCGACGGGCAAACGCAGGTCACGCCCACGCCCCTCGGGCCGAGATAGAGCGCGAGCGCCTCGGTGATGCCCACGACGGCGTGCTTGCTGGCGACGTAGGGCAGCCGGTCGTAGCCGTAGGCGAGCAGGCCGGACGCCGACGACGTGTTCACCACGTGCCCCCGGCCCTGCTCGATGAAGAGCGGCAGGAACACCCTGTTGCTGCGGGCGAGGCTCATGACGTTCAGGTCGAGCACGCGCTGCCATGCTTCGAGTGGTAGCGACTCGGGCGGACCCATCGCCACCACCCCGACATTGCTCATGACGAGGTCGACCTGCCCGAACCGCTCGAGGCAGCGGTCGCGGAGGTTCTCGAGGTCCGACTGGCGGGCGACGTCGACCTGCACGGCGATCGCCTCACCGCCGGCGGCCACGACCTCGGCCGCCGTCTGCTCTGCTCGTGGCCCGTCGACGTCGCTCACCGCGACACGCGCACCTCGCGCCGCGAAGGACACCGCGGCGGCCCGGCCGATGCCGCTGCCGGCACCGGTGATGACCGCGGCCGCGCCGTCGAGATCGAACGGCACGGTCATCGGATGCCGACTGCTTTCGTGCGGACGAACTCGTGCAGTCCCTCTTGCCCGCCCTCACGCCCGTAACCGGAGATGCCGACACCCCCGAACGGCAGTTCGCATCCAGTGACCGGCATGGCGCCGTTCACGTAGACCCCGCCTGCTTCCAGCTTCGACGCCAGCCGGTTGATGCGCCCGACGTCATTGGTCCAGAGATAGGACGCGAGTCCATAGGACGTTCCGTTGGCGATCGCCAGAGCCTCATCGTCGGTGCGGAACCGCATCATGGAGAGCACGGGCCCGAACACCTCGACCTGTCCGATCTCGCTGTCGGGTTGCACGTCACCGAAGAGGGTCGGCTCGACATAGAAACCCGAGGCGAGCTCGCCACCCGGGATGCTCCCACCCACGAGGAGCTTCCCGGCGCCGTCGGCCTGCGCCCTCTGGATCATGCCGAGTATTCGCTCCTGGGCCGCACGTGTCACGACCGGACCCGTGCCGACCGACGGGTCGAAGGGATCGCCCGTCGTGATCTCGCGCACGTGGGCCGCGACCTTCTCGGCGAGCTCGTCGTACACGCGGTCGTGGACCACCAGGCGGGTGGCCACGGCGCATCCCTGACCGGCCAGCGTCCGGTGCACCGTTGCGGTGTTGACGAGCGCCACCGTGTCAAGGTCAGCATCGGGGAACACCAGGTTCGCGGACTTCCCACCGAGCTCGAGCACCGCAGGCTTCAGGTTCTCGGCGCAGGCGGCGAGTATCTGTCGGGCCGCAGTCGGTCCACCGGTGAAGGTGATCTTCTCGACCAGCGGATGCCGGACGAGGGCCTCGCCAGCCTCCTTGCCTCCAGGGATGACGTTCACCACGCCAGAGGGGACCCCCGCCTCACGGACCAGCTGCATGAAGTGCTCAGTGGCGTACGGGGTCAGCTCCGAGGGCTTCATGACCACGGTGTTGCCGGCGGCGAGGGCCGGTATGACCTTCATGCCGACCGACGCGAGCGGCCCGTTCCAGGTGATGATGACGCCGATGACCCCGTACGGTTCGGCCAGCGTGTAGGCCAGCTCGCGTCCCGCGGCCGACACGGAGGTCACACGACCCTCGATCTTGTCGGCCCACCCGGCGTAGTAGCGGGTGTAGTCCACGAGGCTGCTCACCAGCCCCTTGGCGAGACCGATCGTCATGCCGTTGTCCAGGACCGAGAGCCGGGCAAGCTCGTCGCGTGCTGCAGCGACCAGATCGGCAAGCCGAAAAAGCACGTCGCGGCGCCGCCACGGTGACCAGGCCCGCCACTCCTCGAACGCGGCACGAGCAGCTCGCACCGCATCGCCGACATCGGCCGGGCCGGCGAGCGGGACGGGACCCTGCACCCGGCCATCGACCGGGTAGAGGTGCTCGTGGACGCCACCTGAGCCAGTCGTTCGACGCTCGTCGCCGACGTGCAGATGGACGACGGGCACGCTCCGATCGGTGATCACGGACATCTCCTAAAGCAGGCTGTCGTGGTTAAAGCACCTGACTTCGAAAGATAAGCTACTTGACTTTACACGCCTCGGTTTGATGGTCTGACCCGCATGGCGATCTCAGAGCTCTTCGACCTGTCCGGCAAGGTGGCAGTGATCACCGGCGGCGCCGGCGGTATCGGTGTCGTGTACGCCAAGTCGCTGTGTGAAGCGGGAGCGTCCGTCCTCGTCGCCGACCTCGACGATGAGGCGGCCCGACGGACGGCCGACGATCTCGTCACGGCGGGCTTCGCGGCAGCCCACACGCCGGTCGACGTCCGCTCCAGCGAGTCAGCGGGCGCCATGGCAGCGGCCGCGATCGACGCCTTCGGCGGCATCGACATCCTCGTCAACAACGCGGCGATCATGACGGACCTACCGCCGTACGGTCTCCACAACATGCCGGTCGCCGAGTGGGACCGCGTGATGAACGTCAACCTGCGCGGTCCGCTGCTCTGCACCCAGGCGGTCCTCGCCTCCATGCAGAAGCGAGGCGGGGGACGCATCATCAACGGACTGTCCGCAGGCGCCTTCATCACGGGCGGCATCTACAGCTTGAGCAAGTACGCGCTGCACGGGTTGACGTTGAACCTCGCGGCCGAGCTCGGCCCGCAGGGCATCAACGTCAACGCGATTGCTCCCGGCCTCGTCAACAACGAGAGCGGCTATCGGTCACTCCCGAAGGACTCGCCCTTTCGCGAGGCGCTCGCCGCGAGAATCCCCGGCAAGACGTCCGGTCCGCCCGAGGACATCGTCGGCGTGCTCCTGCTGCTCTGCTCGTGCGCTGGCGACTGGATCAACGGACAGACCATCCTGGTCGACGGCGGCTGGATCGCACGCCTCTGACGGGGCCCGTCTCATGCGAGGGGCCGGATGAATCCGGCAGTGCCGCCGGGGTAGGTGCGGTAGCTCGGGACTGTCAACTTAACGGCTCTGGCACGAATCGCGGCTTTGCCGCGGTGGGATGAGCCGTTGTCGACGACCCAGAACACCCGTTTGGCCGAGGCGTACGGTTCTTGCGTCATGACCTCGTCGACCAACTCGGTGAACGGGGCGATTCCGGTGGTGTCGGAGCAGAGCCCGATCACTTGGGCTTGGTGGACGTCGTAGGCGGCCAGGTAGGCCAGCGCGCCGCCCCGGTCGTACTCATGGTTGACGCGCATCGTGCGGGAGAGGCCGGGCGGGAGTGTGGGGTGGCAGCGGCAGCGGGCCTGGATGCTGGTCTTCTCGTCGCAGGAGATGACGTACTCGTCGTCGCCGAGCGGTTCGCCGTCCCATGTGCGGGCGTACAGGTTCAGGACCCAGGCGGCTTTGGTAGCGAAGTCGGGGTCGCGGATGAACAGCCAGGACCGGTACTGCCAGGGTTTGATCGCGTCGGCGGCCAGGATCCGGCGGATGGTGGAGGCCGAGATCGCTTCAGTGATGCCCCGGTCGACGGCTTCGGTGGCCAGGTCTGGGCAGGACCACCGCGACAGCGGCACCCCGGTCTCGGCCGGCAGCTGGCAGGCCAGCGCTTTGATTTCGGCCAGCTGGACCGGTGTGAACCGAGCGGGTCTGCCGGATCGGCGCCGATCGGTCAGCCCGGCCAGGCCCTCATCGGCGTATCGGCCGCGCCAGGTGCGGACGGTGTCCACCGTGACGCCGCGAAGCCTTGCGATCTTGGCGTTGGAGTAGCAGCGTGCGGCGTCCAGCACGATCCGCACCCGGATGACCTGCTGGTAGGGGGCGGTGTGGGAGTAGGCCAGTTTCTTGAGCCGACGCCGCTGGGAGGCGGTCAGGCTGATCTGGCGTGCGCGGGGGGCGGGCAACAAGGACTCCAGAGATGATCTTTACGAAGATCAACGCAGGATGCCCGGCACGCGCCAAGTAGTGCGCGGCGACACGCCCGTCCAGCAAGATAGAGCCCATGCCCGCCATCCCGGAGTCGACCAAGACCTCCCTGGCCCAGCGGCTGCGTGCGCACGCCAAGAACAAGTGGCCCCCACTGACCACCGTGCATGTCCGCTACCACGGCCAGTTCGCCTACGTCGCCGGCGAACTCGCCGACGGTGATCGGCTGCCGCTGATGCGGTTGCGCTACGGCGGATCCGCCCACCGGTGGGGATCTGCCATCTACGTGGCGAGTAAGGACAGCTACGAGGACCAGAACTGGTTCACGGGCACCGTCGAGGACGTCTTCGACCTGGTCTGCGACCTCCACGTGACCAATACCGGCTCCTGATCACCAACACCACACCGACACCCGAACCGTCAACTCCCGAAGGACTTCCGGCACGGACCACTAAGTATGACGTCGAAGGTTTCGCGGAAGTTGCTACGGGACCACAAATTGCCGCAGAGAATTACTCGACCTTCGGGTGGGGTCCGCCGGCGACGAAGCGGGCCAGCAGCGCCGTGAGCGTTGCCTGTTCATCCGGCTCGAGGCATACCAGTAACTGAGCGGTGACCTCCCGCGCGACCTTCTCGGTGGCGGCCAGGGTCTCGCGACCCGCGTCGGTCAGTTCGACGGCATGGGCGCGCCGGTCGCCCTCCGCGGGGCCGCGTATCGCCAGGCCACGGTCCTCGAGGTCGTCGATCATTCGTACCATCGAGGACTTGTCGCTGCCGAGTTGGTCGATGAGCTGCCGCTGGGTCTGGGCCCCGACTCCGCCGAGGGTCATCAGCACAGCGAAGTGCCGCCCCTCGATGCCGTACGGCCGCAGTGCCTCGCTGAAGGTCTTGGACGCGCGGGTGTGCGCGAGCCGCAGCAGCAGGCCAAGGGGCGGTACGTCGGGACCCGGGCGGCCGGGGTCTTGGTTCATTTCCTCAGTGTAGAGTGAGTCGAGATAGTTTCACTTGAGACTGTTTCTATCGAGATAAAGGCGGAACCGTGGATGGTCCACCCCCCCGGCCCTGGACCCTGTGGCTCTTTCGAGGGACGGTCACCCTCGAAGCCGTCCTGGCCATGACCCAGGCGGCACTGGCCGGCGGCTTTCTCGCCGGTAACTACGGACTGCTCGACATGCATGCCATGGGTGGCAGCGCGACCGGCATCGCGGCTGTCGTGCAGACTGTCGCGGCCGTGCTGCTGTGGCGGCCGGGCGGTGGCCCCGGCTGGCCCGCGCTGGCCTCCGGCACGCTTTTCGCCGCCGAGGCGGCACAGATCGCCCTCGGCTATGGCAGGGTGCTCGCGGTGCACGTTCCCCTCGGCACGTCGATCATCGCGTGCGTCATCCTGATGCTCGTCTGGGCCTGGCGCACACCTTCGGCGGGCACTCCCCGGAAGCCGACCGAGGCCGAAACGGCGCGTGCGGAGCAACCGTCATGACCCGGCGGATCAGTCGCCGCGGATTCCTGGGCGGGGGCGTCGCGGTCGCCGGAGCCGCGGGAGTGGCCGCGGTCATGGGTGGACGGCTGCTGACGCCGGGTGAGCCGGGGCTGCTGCTGCGCAGTGCGCGCCCCCTGCCGAAGCCCTACCAGGCGGCGCTGCCCGTGCCGCCCGTCCTGCGGCCCATCCGGACCGACGCCACCACCGACTACTACGAGATCACCCAGCGGGAGACGCCGCTGTCGATTCTGCCCGGCACGCAGACCCCGGTCTGGACCTACGAGGGAAGCTTCCCCGGACCGACGCTGGTCTCCCGTTCCGGCCGCCGCACGGTGGTCCGGCACCAGAACGAACTGCCGAAGCCCGTGGTGGTCCATCTGCACGGCGGACACACCCCGCACGACAGCGACGGCTATCCCGGCGACGAGATCCTGCCGATGGGCTCCCATGGCTCGGGGGGAATGCCCGGCATGCCGGGGATGGCCGCGATGCCCGGCGAACCCGCACACGGCTCCCGTACCTACACCTATCCGCTCGATCAACGGGCGGCCACCCTCTGGTACCACGACCACCGGATGGGGTTCACCGGCGCGAGCGTCTGGCGCGGACTGGCCGGATTCCACCTGGTCCATGATGCCGAGGAGGAGGCGCTGCCGTTGCCGAAGGGCGACCGTGACCTCCCTCTGATGATCACCGATCGGTCCTTCGCCGCGGACGGTTCTCTGCGCTATCCACTGGTGGACCCTGGGCTGGAAAAATCCGGCGTCACCGCGCCGTACATGAACGGGGTGCTCGGCGACGTCATCCTGGTCAACGGCGCTCCCTGGCCCGTGCACGGGGTGGATCGCCTGCGCTACCGGTTGCGGCTGCTCAACGCCTCCAACGCCCGCCGCTATCGGCTGGCGCTGGACCCGCCACCGCCCGGCGGGAAGGGCCTGGTCCAGATCGGCGGTGACGGCGGTCTCCTGGCTGCGCCCATCGCTCATGATGAGATCGACATCGCCCCGGCCGAACGCTTCGACGTCGTGGTCGACTTCTCTCGCTACCGCCCCGGCACCCGGGTCAGGCTGGTCAACCGGCTGGGCAGCGGTTCCGCTGCCGAGGTGATGCGCTTCGACCTATCCGGTACGAGTCGTACGCCCACCGAGGACGCCACCGTCCCGGCCTGGCTGTCCACCGTGGTCGCGCTGGACCCGCGTCGCGCAGCCGTCACCCGTACCTTCCTGTTCCAGAAACAGGGCGGCTCGGGCGGATGGACCATCAACGGGCAGGAGTACGACCCGGCCCGTCCGCTGGCCCGCCCCCGGCTGGGGGACACCGAGATCTGGCGGTTCGTCACCGACTTCCACCACCCGATCCACCTGCATCTGGCGCACTTCCAGGTGCTGGCGCGAAACGGCAAGGCCCCGGGACCGTACGACCACGGGTGGAAGGACACCATCGACCTGCGACCGGCCGAGTCCGCGGAGATCGTCACCCGGTTCACCGACTACCCCGGCCGCTTCGTCTTCCACTGCCACAACCTGGAGCACGAGGACATGGCGATGATGGCGGACTTCATTACCGGGTGAACTCGGATCCCGAGTAGGCCAGGGAACCTGGTCCGGACGCGCTCGCGGGTATGTGCAGACCAGCTCAGCAGCTCGTACGTCTGCTCGGCGGTCTGTGAAAGACGGGCTCATTATTTTGTGACGCCCACTCAGCATTCGGCCCGCCACGGCGTCCTATGTGTGGACCTTAGGCCCCGAATGAGGAGGCGACCGTGCAGACGACGACCCCCCGCAGACCGCGTCGGACGCCGGATCAGACGTCGGCGCGGCGGTGACGACGCTGTACCGCGAGCAGTCCGTACAGCTCGGACGAGCGGCGTGGCTGCTGGTAGGCGACCGGGCTAGTGCCGAGGACGTGGTGCAGGAGGCCTTCCTCGGCCTGCATCGGCGCTGGCTGAACAATGGCAAACCGGCCCAAAACGACGACTGGGCATTCATGATCACTCCATGAATGCCCAGGTCAGACGGGGTGCTCCGTCAGGGACTTGAACCCCGAACCCCGCAGATTAAGAGTCTGCTGCTCTCGTGTCAGAGCGGTGCTTTCACTGTCATTCTATGTTGCTCTGTCCGTGATGACGCCGATTTCGATGCCGAATTCTGCCGGCCTTGTCGGTTCGTGCCATGGCTGCCGAGCAAACATCGAGCAACATGGTGAGTCGCACGCAACGGTATGAGCCCACGAACCCGCAGGCCGGACTGCCGCGGGATATCGGCGCCGGCACGGTCAACCGGCCCAGGTGACGTCATACACAGTGATGACCTCGGTGGTGTCGTTCACGTGGAACGACACCAGGCCGTGCTCGCCGAACTGGGCCTGCCGGAACTCTGATGGGGAGCCGTGCACTGGCATTGCGTCCCACGGCTGGTCGGCCACGTCGGCCAGGCGAGAAAGAAGGGCGTCGAGCGCGTCGGAGGGGAAGTCGGCCAATTGCGTGCGCGCAGAGGCGTGCGGGACGACCCGGTAGCTCACGAAGCTTGGCGTCGGGCTCGAGCTTGGGTGATCTTGTCCTGCCAGTAGGCTTCGGCGTCTTCAGGTGAGAGCTCGAAGCATTCGGAGATGACGTCCACGAGGGGGACTGTTTCGCCGGTGCCCTGGCGGGCTTGTTCCATCGCTTCGTAGTAGCCGGGCTTGCTGTAGGCGACGTTTCGGATGCTCCACAGGTGGAGTAGGTCCTGGAGTCGGCGGTAGCCGGCCAGGTCGTGAGCTGCATCCACGGCGGCGTGGTACTCGGCGAGGAACCCCGGCCTGGCCCGCTCGGGGAGCTGGGCGAGGATCACCTGCGGGTCCCTGGGGTCGTGCTCGTGGATCGGCTGCGCGCTCATAGCACCGAGTCTACGTACGACGGCCGGACAACCTCGAGCTTTTCCCCGGACTGGAGGCGCCATGCCCCGACCTGGGTGCCCATCACGTTGACGTGGGCATTTCCGGGGTTGAGCTGCACACCGAGGTCATGTGCTGCTCGAAAACTCGGTTTTGTGCTATATGACGGCGATGGGATGGTCGAGCTTGTAGACGAGCCGTGATGTCCCTTGTCCAGTTCGCGCTGATGAGCGGGGTAGAGGGGCATGGAAGGGTGTTTGGTGGGATGTTGCCAAGGTCGGCCACCGTGTGGCGAGGCGTAGCGATCACCATTGCGAACGTGTGTCATAGCCACCCGGTGTGGCTCATCGGTTACCGGTGGGCTCTGGTGTTCCTCGCGGAGCGGGTGGTCCTTCAGGTTCGTGCGTAGAGGTAGAGGGTGCCGCCGTGGTAGCGCCAGCGCTGGAGGAGGTGGAAGTCGGTGGAGTGCTGGATGTGGACCCGGCGGGTGGCGTGCTCGACCCACGGCGTAGCCGTACAAGCGGGTCAAGGTGATGGTCTCGACCGTGAAGGAGTCGCACGCCAGAATCCCTTCGGCTTGTGAGCGCAGGAACTGGACCAGGACGGCCCGCTACGGCGGGGCGCGGGGCCGATGCTGGCCTTCTTGAGGATCGACCACACGGTCGCCGGTCAGCCTGAGTGGGCGCCGTGGTACTGGTCCCAGATGTCGGGTCGGATCCGGCCTCGATCGGCGATCTCAAGCCCTTGGGATTTTGCCCAGGACCGTACCTGCGCAGGTGACGGTTTCGCGGGTGCCGACAGAATCTGCGTTGGAGTGGCAGCGGGGTCGGCCGGTGGAAGGGTGGTTATCGGGGCGGTGGAGAAGCCTAGTCTGCGGTAGGCGGTGAGCCGTTTGCCGTGCATGCGGGTCAGCGTGGCGATCTTGGTGTCGGCGTAGTCGTGCACTTCCACGGTGGTCTTGCCGGGGTGCTCGCGCATGATCCGGCCCACGTATTGGGTGATGAGCGGTTCGGAGGAGACAGGGGAGCATAGGAACAGCGTGTCGAGGGCGGGGCAGTCGAAGCCTTCGCCGATGTAGCTGGCGGTGGCGACCAGAAGCAGCGGCGGCTGCGTCCGGTCTGGGTTCCAGGTCTCCAGGCGTTCCAGGATGGTGCGCCGTTGTTTGGGGGCGATGGCCCCGTGCAGGATCAGCGGGGTGAGCCCACGCGAGGTGAGTTCGGCGGCGAGCAGATCGACGTGTTCGGTACGCCCGGCGAGGACCAGGCAGTGACGTGAGTGGCTAATGGCCTCGGTCACGTGGTCGGCGATCTGCCTGGTGCGGGCGGTATCTGTCACCAAGGCCGGAACGATCACCGATTGCAGCAGTCCGGGGATATCGGTGTCGATGTCCTGCCGGATGGTCAGGCTGGTGGGGTGGATGTGCAGTGTCTGGGTCAGGTCGCCGACGGTTTTGAGTCGGTGGCGGACCGGCCCGCAGTGCATGAACATGACCTGTTCGCGCTGGTCGGTGCGTTTGGGTGTCGCGGTGAGCCCCAGCCAGCGTCGCGCGGGGATGCTCTTGATCGCGGAGGCGAAGGTGTTGGCTGCGACGTGGTGGCATTCGTCGACGATGACCAGCCCGTACCCGGCTAGGACTGCACCGGGGTCGTCCATGCGGGCGAGGGTTTGCAGGGTGGCCAGGTCGAGGCGTCCAGTGCGGTGGTTCTTGCCGCCTCCGAGCTGGCCGATCTGTTTGCCGTCCAGGCCGAGGTACTGGGACAGGCGCTGTTTCCATTGGGTCAGGAGTGGGCCGCGGTCCACCAGCACCAACGTCGGTGCCTGATGGTGGGCGATCAGCGCGCACGCCATGACGGTCTTGCCAGCACCCGGCGGAGCGACCAGAACTCCCAGGTCGTGGGAGGCCATCGCTTCGACAGCGCTCTGTTGGTCCGTGCCGCGAAGCTCGCCGGTGAACGTCACCTCAAGCTTGTCAGGGTCTGGCCGGACGTCGGTGACCTCCAGGCGGCTGCCGGCCTTCTCGATCAGCTGGGCGGCTCGGTCGCTGATACCGCGCGGCAGGTACAGGTGCTCCAGCGTCTCGTCGTAGCAGCGGAGCATGCGTGGGGTGTCCCAGACCGAGAAGCCCATTGCCTGCTTTTCGTGGAACTCGGGGTTGTGCAGGGCGGCCAAGTGCTTGAGGGAGGCCAGCAACCCAGGAGGGAGCCCGGCTCGCCGGATGGCCAGCATCCCGCCGAACTCGGCTTTGATCACCGGCGGGGGAGGGGGTTCACCGGCCAGCGGCGAGCGGTGCAGCCGCACTGCGGAGCCGACCGTCGGCGGCTGCAGGTCCTCCACCC
>JAOPYK010000319.1 GCA_025964695.1 Streptosporangiaceae bacterium
GTCAAAATCGTGCGTCAGATTGTTGTAAATGCTGACCCCCAGCACGTCGCTGGGCAATAGATCCGGCGTGAGCTGCACGCGGCTGAATCGGCAATCAATGCTCCGCGCCAACGACCGCGCCAGCACCTTCTTCCACAGCCCCGGCAAGTCCTCGATCAACACATGCCCGCGCGCCAACAGCCCGATCATCAACAGGTCCACCGCCTTGGAATGCCCGAGGAATACCGTACGGATGTTCGCCCCGAGCCGTTCGATCGCATGGTTATCCACTACACGCTCCGGCGGTTCCCGCGTAATAAATCGCGTCAAATCGAGGACGGCGGATTGTATCATGCCGCGGAGAAGGCGGGAAGGAGTCGACTGAGAGACTGAGGACTGAGGACTGAGGACTGAGGACTGAGGATCTGAAGTTCGATGCGCCCCGGAAAGTATAGGCCCGGTTAGTTCGGTTCTGCGTACTGCCCCCCTACCGCCTACATCCTCCCCGCTCAGTCCTCAGTCCTCAGCACTCAGTCCTACTCCTACCCCGGGTCATACGCCGAATTGTCGCCCGACAGGAATCCCGTCCCAGCACCCACCTGCGGGTCGCTTGTGGCGGTGAAGCGGTCGGAGACCGAAGCGGCGTGGCCGTCGCAGTAGGCGACGTTGGTGCGGCCTTGATGCCGATAGCCCTGCGTGCCGGCGGCGCGGGAGGTGAAAGAGGCGTCGCCGGGGCAGGGGAACGGCGAGCGCATGTACTTATCGGGGCCGGCGTAGAACTGGCCGTCGCCGAAAAGGGCGACGGTCGAGGGATGGCGGACGTGTGCGACTTTGATGGGGTCGGGGATGTCCTCGAACTGGCCGTGGCCGATGAAACTCGTGTTGTAGTTGTAGCCGGTGAAAGGGTCGGATGTGCCGGAGAGAGGGCCTTCGTAGCTGGGGCATTGCTGAACCGCGAGCCCCCCGCCGCCGGTCGCGGACCAGAGCAGGCCGGGGAGTATCGTTCGTTTCCCGGCGACGATGGCCGCGGTGAAATCCCAGGAGTAGGACGTCCCGTCCGCGCCAATGTAGTAGGCGATCGGGTACGTGCCCCGGTGGGCATCGCAGTAGATCGACGCGGCCATCGCAACCTGCCGGAGGTTGCTCAGGCACTTCACCCCGCGCGCCTGCTCCTGTGCCACGGCCAGTGCCGGCACCAGGATCGCAACGAGGAGCGCGATGATGCCGATCACCACCAGCAGCTCGACGAGCGTGAATCCGCGGGATACGGTGCGGTTGCGCATGGTTACATCCGCAGGTCGGCCGAAGCGCTTCTCCCTCTCCTTCGTACGCGGGGGAGGTGGGCAGGGATGAGGGGCCAAGCGTAGGGTTCGCTTTAGCGGACGTGTGCTCACGAGACGCACCGAAAACGTCCGCTAAAGCGGACCCTACAAGACGTAAGCAATTCGACGCTCCATCCCTCCCCCTCCCCCTCTCCCCCGCGTACGAGGGAGAGGGGACCAGGGTGACGGAGACGTTGCAGAGCGAAATCACTTCTCAGCCGACGGTCTGCGGCGGCGCAACAGCCCGGTCGCCAGCAGCGACATCGCGGCCAGCGAGGAGGGTTCCGGGATCGCGGTCGGCAGAATCGGGTCGGCATGGTCCGCGCCGGACCAAAGCCACCCGTCGTAGGAGCCGTCGGCCAGCATCCTGTCGCCCGCGCCCTGCAAGGAGCCTTGCCAGGCGACTCCGTCGGCGCTCACGTCGTACTGCCAATACCCGCTGCCGCCCGAGCCGTCGCCCGTCTGGGAGTAGCCGCCGTAGGCGAATCCGGTCACAAAGTCCCCGAACGAAAAACTCTCGACCGTCAATTTCAGATCGCTGCTGTCCCGGATCATCTGAACGGCCTTCTCGCCGGTGATGCTGGGCGTGCTGTAATGGACGCGGAAGTCGTAGCTCTGCGGGCCGAAGTCGATCACGACGTCGGACGTGTGCGTGCCGGTGCCGACGTCTTCGGACACGATCTTGTCGCCGCCGTGCAGCGTGCTCGTCGCGCCGACCGCACCGATCGCGTCGACGACCATCCGCTTTGCGCCGGTCGGCACGTCGAACCGCACGTAGTTGATCGCCGGCAGCGGGACGCCTTTCAGGTCCAGCCAGTTGCCGCCCGCGGAGCCGTTGAACGCGGCCTTGATTTGGTCATAGCTGCTGTTCGCCAACTGCTGTGCCGTGCCCAGGTACGGCAGCGACTGACTCGCGTGCTGGGTCCCCAGGGCCTGGAAATTTCCGGATATTGCTGTATCCGTGTAATAATTCGTCGCCACGGGGAAGCTCATCGGCTGCTGGCTCAATGCGTACCACGCATTACCGTCTTGCGAGACGGAGACGATGGCGTTGGGGAACGCGGAAAATCCGCTCGGGCCGGCGTTGGTCTGCCCCGTGCCGCCGGTGCTGGTGTCGGTGTAGCCGTCGTTGACGTAGACGCCGAGGTTTTTGCCGTTGGTGGGGACGTTGTTGCTCAGGTGCAGCGTGAGGCTGCCGCCCTCCCCGACGATGACGATGTCGTTGTGGGAGAACGGCGGGTTGAACGGGTTGAGCCCGCCGAACCCGGTGTCGCCGCTTAAGTTTCCGAGTGCCGCGGCAGGGATTTGATAGTCGGCCCGGGCGTTGCCCGCGGTGTACGAGACCACCTGGTCTGCCGTGGTGGGGCTGGCCGCCGCGGGCAGGGCGCTGCCGAGCAACGCGAGCGTACCGAGGAACTTTTTCACGAGGTGCGCGGAATCCGCGCGAGAGGAAAGGGGACGGACCATGACGACTGCTGCTCCCGGCGCCAAATCAGCGTGGCGCCAAAGAAGACCCCGTCCTCGCGAGCGAGAATTAAATCGCAGGACAACCGAGGGTGGAGCAGTCGTGCCGGGGCGGCTGGCGCGATCCGCGGCGGCCGACGCAAACGTCGGCAAGCCGCCGGCGGCCAAACCCGCGCGGAGGTGCTCGAACCCGGCCGTCCCGTTTCGCGAGGACGAATCCGATGGGGCCGGCAACACGC
>JAOPYK010000007.1 GCA_025964695.1 Streptosporangiaceae bacterium
GCCGATTACTGTCAGCACATGAGCGATCTCACTGTGGACGAGGTGCTGACCACCACCCGAAGCGTACGGCTGCGCCTCGACCTGACCCGGCCCGTACCGCTGGAACTCGTCAAGGAGTGCCTGCGGATCGCGCTGCAGGCGCCCAGCGGGTCCAACACCCAGGGCTGGAGGTGGATCGTCGTCACCGATCCCGATCTCCGCGCGGCCGTCGGTGAGGTCTACCGCCGGGCCTGCGAGCGCTATCTGAAGTCCGAGAAGGCGGTCGGCAAGCTCTTCGCCGACGACGTGGCGCGCAGCGAGATCCAGCAGCGGGTGCATCGCAGCACGGTGCATCTGGCCGAGCGGATGGGCCAGGTTCCCGTGCAGGTCATCGGCTGCCTCGAACTGCCCTCCCCCGAGCTTCCGGCGGGGAACCAGGCCGGGCTGTGGGGATCCCTGCTGCCCGCCGCGTGGAGCTACATGCTGGCCGCCCGCGCCCGCGGTCTGGGCACGGCGTGGACGACCCTCCATCTCATGTACGAGGAGGAGGTCGCCCGGCTGCTGGGGCTGCCCGGCAACGTACGGCAGGGAGTGCTCATCCCGACCGCGTACTACACCGGCACGGACTTCAAGCCGGCTCCCCGCCAGGCGCTGGAGGAGGTCCTGCACCTCAACGGCTGGTAGCCGGCCGAGTTCCCCGGACTATGACGATCAAGCCTCCGGCACCGGTCGGGCACTCGATAGGGTGCCGTCGAAGACGATCGTCACCCCTGAGGAACTCGATGGCCTCCGCTCCCCTCCGGCCCGGTGATCCACCGCGGCTGGGATCCGGAAACTCACTCGGTGGCTGCCCGGCCCGGGTCCGTCGGCCGCCGCGCGGTGACCGCCCGCCGCGCCGCCGCCGGCTTGGGCCCGCCTTGCCTGATCGAAACGTTGTGGAACGAATCGTTCCGTTCTGATATACTGAGAACGATCCGCTTCCGGCAACGGAGCGGTGGAGCCCCCGAACGGAAGGAATCTCAGGCGATGAGCGAGAACGAAGTCAGTGGTTGGGAAGTACTGGACAGCGCTCACCAGGCGCTGCGCACGGCCGTCATGGGCGTCGCCAAGGAGGACTGGGAACGGCCGTCGCCGTGTGAGCAATGGAACGTCACCCAGGTGCTCCAGCACGCGGCCGGCGACCAGCTCGGCTTCGCGTCGTTCATCACCGGAGAGCCGGGACCGTCCGAGAATCCCTTCGCGCCCTCGGGCCATCTGGACGAAGCTCCGATCGAGGTCGCGGAGCGGGCTCTGCGAGCCTCCGCCGGCGCCTGGGCGACGGTCGCCGCGGACGCTCAGGACACGCCGACGCCGCTTCCGCAGGGCCGGATGCCCGCGTGGCTCGGCGCCGGGGCCTGTGCGCTCGACGCCGCGGTGCACGCTTGGGACATGGCCGTGGCCACCGGCCGGCCCTCGCCGCTGACCCCGTCCCTCGCACGGTCGCTGATGACCGTCGCCACCGCCATCGTCGAGCCGCTCCGTCCTTACGGCGCCTACGCGCCGGCACTCGAGGCGGAGCCCGGCGACGACGACGCCGCCGCGCTCCTGCGCTATCTCGGCCGCCGGCCCGACTGGACGGCGTGACGGGACGTCGTCACCTGGTCGTCACCCGGTCGCCACCCGGTCGCCACCCCGTCGCCACCCCGTCGCCACCCCGTCGCCGCCTGAGGCTCCGCACACCACTGTGGCGGCCGGATCGCGGCGGACGCCTTGCGGCCGGCCCGGCGCGGCGCGCATGCTGAGACCATCGCCTGGCCACCGACGGTGCCGCCGGCTCGGCAACCGGTGGACGGCCGTGCTCGTCCGGCCGGCAGTCCTCGATCTCATGAGGGGGCGCCCCATGAACAGGCGCTTCGTTTCCGGGCTGACCGTCATCATCGCCCTCGGTGCCGCCACGGCCTGCGGGCAGGGCCAGGGCCAGCACTCACCGCTCACGGCCGCGCGCCGGCCCGTCGCCTCCCCGTCGCCCCCGGCGCCGCCGGGTACGAAGCAGCGGGCGGTGCTCAGCGGCCCGCTGCCGGCCGGCCCCGCCCGCGCCACCGCGTGGACGCTGCCCGCCGGCCCCGCCGACAGTGCCTCGGTGCTGCGTCTCGCGCGGGCCCTCGGAATCTCCGGTACACCGCGACGCCGCGGCTCCGGCTGGGAGGTGTCCGGACCGGGCACCCTGCAGGTGACCGGAGAACCCGGCCTGCGCTGGTCGTTCTTCTTCGTCAAGGGCGCCCCGACCGGGGCGCCGCCCGACGAACCGGCCGCCCTGGCCACCGCGGCACGATTGGCCCGGGCTTCGGGAACGCGAACCGGGCCGTTCACCGCGACGCTGCACGGACCGCAGGTGACCCTGGTCGCCGACGACTCCCTGGACGGGCTGCCCACGGCAGGGTGGCAGACACAGCTCACCGTCGCGGGCGGGGCCATCATCGCCGGCGCCGGCTGGCTGGCCCGGCCCCGGCGTGATTCCGACTATCCGGCCATGAGCGCCCGGGACACCTTCGAGGCACTGCTCACCGCCGTGGGCAGGCGCCCGCTGCCCGGACGGGCCCGGTGTCCCCAGGTCGAGCAGGAGGCCTGCCCGCCCGGCCGGCGGCCCGTCATCTCGGTGACCGGAGCGCGTTTCGGCCTATCTCTCGCCTACTGGCGGAACCAGCCGGTGCTGGCTCCGTCGTGGCTGTTCAGCACCGCGCAGGGCGCGGTCCTCCCGCAGGTGGCCGTGCCCGCCGCCGACCTGCCGCCCTCGCCTCCCTAAAAAACCAGGCGTCCGGGTCCTACCGAAAAGTCGCGTGTCCACCCTCGGCCATAGGGCCTTGTCCGCCCGATGATACCGATCTACGGTTCCGCACGGGCGTTGTTCCGGGCGCCCCTATGCCAGGCAATGGTGCCTGCCCAGGGAGGATTGCATGCGTAAACGTCGTGCACTGAGCCTTGCCGTGACGGGAGTGCTCCTGATGGGAGGACTCAGTCTCGCCGCTCCCGGCGCGAACGCTCAGCCGTTCGGCTACGACAAACTGACGCCTATCCAGAAGCGGCACGCGTCCGGCGCCCTCACCGAGGCGCTCGGTCCGCAGGCCGCGGCCCGCGCGGTGACCAACGCGCAGCGGGCGTCCGCACCCTCCTGCGACGGCCGCCGTGGCGACAACGTCAAAGTCAACCAGAACTGCCTGAACATCACCGACCAGCCGCTGGCCGGGCGGGCCCAGGCACAGAACGAGACCTGGGTGGCGGTGAACCCGAACAACTCCCGCCAGGTGATCGCCAGCTACAACGACTACCGCCGGGGCGACGGCACCTGCGGCGTCTCCTACTCCGGCGACGGCGGGCACGCTTGGGCCGACACCACCACCCCGAACGGCTTCGTGTCCGGGGCCGCGTTCGGCGGCAAGCCCCGCCAGTACTTCCAGTCCAGTGGCGACACCTCGGTCGCCTGGGACACCCGGGGCAACGCCTACCTGTCGTGCCAGCAGTTCAAGCGCGGCAACGCGGTCTCCCCCGACGCCGACCAGTCCAGCGGCTTCTACGTCTACCGCTCGACCGGCTCGGGCGGTGCGTCTTTCAACTTCCCGGGACGGCCGGTCGCCGAGCACGACGACACCGCCGGGACGGGCGCCTTCCTCCTCGACAAGCAGCTGCTGGCCGTCGACGGCCACGCCAACAGCCCCTTCCGGGACCGGGTCTACGTCACCTGGACCACCTTCGCCGAGGACGGCACCGGCTACATCTACGGCGCCTACTCCAGCGACTACGGCGAACATTTCAGCGCACCGGTCCTGATCAGCTCCGACTCCGCGCTCTGCGCCCAGACGTTCGGTATCGCGACCCCGCACGGCCGCTGCAACAACAACCAGTTCTCCCAGCCGGTCACCGCCGCCGACGGCACCCTCTACGTCGCGTGGGCCAACTACAACACCGCGCAGACCGGCTCCGACAACCACTTCCAGGTCTTCCTCGCGCATTCCTCTGACGGCGGGGCGACGTTCTCCGCGCCGGTCAAGGCCACCGACTACTACGACCTCCCCGACTGCGACACCTACCAGGGCGCGGGCAAGGACCCTGGCCGTGACTGCGTCCCCGAGAAGGGCTCGGGCACCAACTCCATCTTCCGGGCCACCAACTACCCGAACGTCACGGTCGATCCGGCCAACCCCAAGCGGGTCATCGTCACGACCGGCTCGTACATCAGCCGCGACTCCAACGAGACCAGTGGTTGCACCCCGGCCGGGCTCACCCCCATCACCTCGGGCCTCGGCAGCCTCTACACCGGGGTGAAGACCGGTGGCTGCAACAACAGCATCGTCCTGACGGCCTCCACCAACGGCGGGACCAGCTTCACCGGTACGGCCACCAACGTGCGGCAGCTCCCCGTCATCGGCTCCGGGACGGCGCAGGCCCGGACAGATCAGTTCTGGCAGGGCACCGTCTTCAGCCCCAAGGGCACCCTGGTCACCGGGTTCTACGACCGGCAGTACGGGTCGGACGCATCCACCGGCTTCTCCGACGTCACGCTGGTGACCTCCACGGACCTGACCCACTTCACCGGCACCCGGGTCACGTCCTCCAGCATGCCGCCGCCCAGCCAGTTCAACGGCCAGTTCTTCGGCGACTACATCATGGTCGACGCGACCGCCACCACCGCCTACCCGGTCTGGTCGGACACCCGGGCCAACGCGCTGTTCCTGTGCCCCGGCACCGCAACGACCGGCAACCCGCCGGAGCTCTGCCGGGCCTCGGCCTCCAACGCCTCCATCGCCAACGACGAGGACATCTACACCGCCGCCGTACCCATCCACTGATCACCACCTCACCACCCGGTCCGGCGACCACGAGGGTGTGGGCGGCTCAAACCCGCCCACACCCGCCCGCCGGACGCCCTCACCGGGCTCCTGGGCCGCCCCACGGCCGCCATCCGAAGGCCGGAACGACCGGTGGCGAGATCGCCGTAGAGTGGGGCAGGTCAGACGGCCACCACCTCCAGGAGTCTCGCAACCCATGCAACATGAACTGACCCTGATGGCCGTGCACGCCCATCCCGACGACGAGGTGCTGGGGACCGGAGGTCTGCTGGCCGCCTGCGCGGCGGAGGGCATCCGTACCGTCCTGGTCACCTGTACCAACGGCGAGCAGGGTGACGGGCCCGGTGGGGTGAAGCCGGGAGAGCCCGGTCACGACCCCGACGGCGTGAGCGCGCTCCGCCTGCAGGAACTCCGTGAGTCCGCCGCCCACCTGGGCATCGAGGTGGTCGAGCTGCTCGGCTATCGCGACTCCGGCATGGCCGGCTGGGACACCAACCAGCACCCCGACGCCTTCGCCAACGTCCCGGTGGACGTCGCGGCCGCGCGGCTGGGCGCGTTGATGGAGCGCTACCGCCCGCAGGTCCTCGTCACCTATGACGAGAACGGCGGGTACGGTCACCCCGATCACATCCAGGCCCACCGGGTCGCGGTCGCCGCGGCCGAGGCCACCGGGATCCCCGCCAAGCTCTACTACACCGCGGTGCCACGCGAGCGGATCGCCCAGCTCTTCGAGTCCCTGCGGGCCAGCGGTGCCGACATGGCCGAGATGGAACTGCCCGAGGACTTCGGCACCCCGGAGAAGCTGATCACCACCGTGGTGGACGTCTCGCCCTACGTCGAACGCAAACGCAAGGCGCTCGAGGCGCATGCCAGCCAGGGTGAGAACATCTTCCTGCTGAAGCTGCCCGAGGAGGTCCAGCATCAGGCCTTCGCGGCCGAGTTCTTCGTCCGCCACCTCAGCCGGGTGCCCGCCCCGGACCGGGAAGACGATCTCTTCGCCGGGCTTCGCTGATCCGGAGCAGTAGGGCACCTCGGCGGGAATGACCCATCGGCTCGCCGGGCGGGAATTCATCACACGGCGACACCCGGACCGCCGGAAAGGGCGCTTCCAGAATCGCTCACGATAAACCGGGGAAACAGAGACGCTAGAATGCCGTTATGGCGCGACTGCTCGTTGTAGAGGACGATGAGACTATCGGTGAAGCGCTGAAATCCGGTCTCCGGCTCCTCGACCACGAAGTGCGGTGGGAGCAAACGGCCGAGGGTGCCCTGCACGAGGTCACGGAATCAGACTTCGACCTGGTGCTGCTGGATCTCGGCCTACCGGACGGCGACGGCGTCGAGGTCTGCCGCCGGATCCGCGCCATTCAGCCGGCCTGTGTCCTGGTGATACTCACCGCCCGCCAGGACGAGATGGACGTCATCGTGGGACTCGAGGCCGGCGCGGACGATTACCTGACGAAGCCTTTCGGATTCGCGGAACTGCTCGCCCGAATTCGCGCGCATCTCCGGCGCCGGGTCGTCGGCTCCTCGCCGCAGTCGAAATCGATCGTGGGTGATCTGGTGGTCGACACGGCCGGTCGCCGTTGTTTTCTCGCCGGCCGTGAAGTCTCCTTGCGGACCAAGGAGTTCGATCTGCTCGCCCGGCTCGCCGCCGAGCCCGATGTGGCGGTGAGCAGAGAAGATCTGATGGCCGACGTGTGGGACGACAACTGGTTCGGCTCGACCAAGACCCTCGACGTGCATGTGGCATCGCTGCGCGCCAGGCTGACGGCGGCGATCCGGGAGGCCGAACCCGAGATCGTGGTCGCTCCGCGGATCGTCACCCTGCGCGGGCACGGCTACCGGCTCGAGACCCCCGCCGGCTGAGCCCTCCCCGGCCCCGGCGGTCCGCCGGGGCCGGGGATGCGCCGTCACAGTTCGCGCAGCACGCTGATGGCGGGGCGGCGGGCGAGCCGGACCGCCGCGGCGGACACCGCCGCCAGGGCGGCCAGGGTGATGACGACGACGGTGACGAGGTAGAGCCAGGGCACCGCGAGGGCGGCGGGCGGCGGGTCGAAGACGCCGGTCAGCACCTTGACCAGCATCTGGGACAGCAGCCATCCGGAGATCGCGCCGGCGATGAGCCCGCCGATGGTGAGCACGGCGGCCTCCCCGAAGACGAACCCGCGCAACTGCCGGCCGGTGGCACCGAGCGCGGTGGCGATCGCGAAGGTACGCCGCCGTTCGGCCAGCCCCAGGGCGAGCACGAGGCCGCCCGAGGCCGCGGCGAGCACCAGCGCGAAGGCCAGCTCGACCCGGGTGAGGCCCGCGAGGTCGACGGCGGTGAGGCTGGAGCCGACGGTCTTGCGGGTGGTGGCGAGGTCGGTGACGGTCGCGGAGGGGCCCAGCCGGGTACGGATCCGGTCGGCCACCGCGGCGATGTGCTGCCCGCCGGTGTCCACCAGGAACGCCCCGATCGCGGAACTGCCGGTCTTCTGGGCCACATAAGTGGAATTGGCGACGAAGAAGCTGTCCTTGGGCGCGGTCGGGAACTCCTTGACCACACCGGCGTAGTGGAACGGCACAGTGGTGAACTGCTTGGTCCGCCCGTCCTGCAACCGCAGATTGATCAGATCGCCGGGGCTCAGCTGGAAGTCCTTGACGGTTTCCGCGGACACCAGGATCGAGTCGGGCCGCGCCGCCAGGATGCCGGTGAGCTGCTTGGCCGTGCCGCCGGTGAAGTAGGCGTCCTGCAGCGCCGTGGCCTTGGTGATGGTGCCCGGCCGTACGCCGTAGAGGTCCTGGAGATCGGAGCCGACGTAGGCGAAACGGTGCTGGACCGGCTCGACGGCCTTCACTCCGGGTGTCGCGGCGATCTTCGCCGCCTCTCCGGGGCCGGCGACGGCGCCTGGCGACTGGGTGACGGTGACGTCCGCGCCGTTGGTGAGCTGCGCGTCCGCCTCCGCCTGCTGCCGGTAGGTGGCGTTGAAGGTCGCCGTTGAGGCGGCGAAGGACACCGCCAGGGCGAGCAGCACGATGGCGCGGGCCAGCGGGCGCCGCTGCCGGGACATGCCGCCGGCGACCGTGGCCGCCAGCCCGCCGGCCAGCGGGCGCAGCCCGGAGGCGAGCAGCCGTCGGCCGCGGCCGAGCACCAGGTCGGAGAGCCGCCATGCCAGCAGCGCCGCCCCGGTCCACAGCAGAGCGGGTCCGGCGAAGGCCCAGTAGGACACCGAGATGGCCGGAACCCCCTCGGGTGCCAGGACCAGCTGGTATCCGTTCCGGCCGGTGATGCTGAACACGGCCGCGGCCCCGGCCAGCAGGAGCAGGTCCACTCCGTAACGGGCCCACCAGGGTGAACGGTGACGCCCGACAGTGACGCGCCCGGCGGCGACCGTGGATTCGCGCATGTCGCGGCGGGCGGGCAGCAGCACGGTGGCGGCGGCGATGGCCAGCCCGGCCAGTGCGGCTCCGGCCGTCCACCCGAGGGCGGTCGCCGTGGTGGCGCCGAACCGCGCCGAGCCGAACGCCAGCTGCCCGACCAGGGCCGCGCCGGCCAGCCCGACCAGGCTGCCCACGACGCCGACGACCGCCGCCTCGACGGCGGCGAGCACCATCAGCTGGCGGCTGGAGGCGCCGCGTGTCCGCAGCAGCGCCTGTTCCCGGCGCCGCCGGGTCGCCCCGGCGCTGGTGACGGCGGCGGTCAGCAGGCCCGCCAGGACCGCGCCCGGCAGACCGAGGAACAGGAACAGCACCTGGGAGTACGAGGCGTCCTTACGGGCCGCGTCCAGGGCCGCGCCGAGGTTGTCGCCGACGGTGGCTCCGCCCGCGCTGCGCGCCTCGAGGTTGTGCGCCGCCGCGGTGATGGCGGTGAACGCCGCCGCAGGATCGGCGGGCAGCCGATGGGTACGGCTCACGTGGATCTGCTGGGTGACCAGGTCGGGCCGGGCTTTGGCGAGCGGGTCGAAAACCTGGTGCCAGCGCGACTGCGGAAGCAGGAGCACGTTGTCGGGCGGGGCGACGGGCTGTGCTCCGATGGGAGCTCCGACCTTCTGGAACAGGGAATCCGCCTGGGGCAGGTCCACGACGCCGTCGACGGGGACCCGTACTGGGGCGAGGCCGGCGCGGCCGATGGTCACGGTGTCACCGGGGCGGGCGTGCAGGTTCGCGGCGGTCTGCTGAGCGAGCAGCACTCCGCTGCCGGTTCCGGCCAGCGACCGCAGTTCGACGGGGAACGCGCTCGCGTAGTCGTCGGGGACACCGAGGACGACCCCGGGTCCGGTGGTCTGCGTGGTGCCGGCGGTGGCGCTGAACCCCGTGGTCTGCGCGAAGCCCACCGGCAGCGCGCGGCTCACCCCTGCCGCGGACCGGACGGTGCCGAGCACCGCCCCGGGATCGGCGCCGGATTTCACCTCCACCTGCCAGTCCACCGCCACACCACTGGCCGCCCGCGCGGTCATGGTGGCCTTGGAGACGGCCAGGAAGGCGCCGAGCGAGCCGAGCAGCGCGACTGCGACGGCGATCCCGGCGGCGACCGCGGTGAGCCGGGCGGCACGTTTGCGCAGCAGGCCCCGCACCCAGGTCCAGGTCATGGTCGAGGTCCACTCTGTGAGGTCGAGTTCGTCGAGGTCGCGGTCGAAGTGCTGGTCGAAGTGGTGGCAGAGGTACTGGTCGGGGAGGCGGATTCAGTGATCAACCGGCCGTCACGCATGGTCCACTGATCGTCCAGGCGGGTGGTGACCTTGGGGTCATGGCTACTGATGATCAGCGCGGCACCGAGTTCGTCGGCGGCTTCGAGCAGCACGGAGATGACCCTGTCGCCGGCCTCGTGGTCGAGCTGACCGGTGGGCTCGTCGGCCAGGATGAGCTTGGGACGGCTGGCCAGGACCCGGGCCACGGCGACCCGCTGCGCCTGGCCGCCCGAGAGCTCCTCGGGAAGCTTCGGCCCGAGATCGTCGATCCGCAGCCGGTGCAGGGCCTGGGTGGCCCGCTCGGTGGCGTCGGCGCCGGGCACGCCCTCGAACAGCAGTGGCAGCGCCACGTTCTCGGTGACGTCCAGCGCGGGCAGCAGGCTGGGGCCCTGGAAGACCACGCCCACCAGTCCGGGCCGGCCCTGTGGACCGCCCCCCAGCGCGGGCCATTCGACGGTGCCGGAGGTCGGTGTCTCCAGTCCGCCCATCAGATGCAGCAGCGTCGACTTGCCTGAACCGGACGGTCCGGCGAGCGCGATCCGCGCGCCGGGCATCACCGCGCAAGAGACCGCGTAGACGGCGACGAGCGCGGTCGGCCCGGTTCCGAAGGTGCGGGCCACCTCCGCGCAGCGGACCAGCGCGGGGTCGGGCGGGGACGCTTCCGGGCCGTCACGCAATGCCTGTGCCGTGCGGGAGGTCATGACAGCACCTTTCCGTCGAAGAGCCGGATCACCCGATCGGCGGCGGCGGCCACCGCGGGGCTGTGGCTGGCCACCAGCACCGCCGCCCCCGCGCGGGCCCGGCTCAGAAGCAGGTCGAGGATCTGGGCCTCGGTGGCGGAGTCCAGCTCGCCGGTGGGTTCGTCGGCGAGCAGGACGATCGGATCGTTGGCCAGGGCGAGGGCGAGTCCGGCCCGGGCGGACTCACCTCCGGACAGCTCGCTCGGGTAGGCATGCGCCCGTGCCGACAGGCCCACCGACTCCAAGAGTTCCTTACGATCCGTACGGTGATCTTTTCTGGCGAGCCCCTGGGACAGGCTCAGGTTTCCCTCGACGGTGAGGTGCTCGAAGAGGTTGGCCGACTGGAACAACACCCCGATGTGGCGGGCGCGCAACCGGGCCCGCGTGGGCTCGGGCTGGTGGCTGATCCGCCGGCCCCCGACCAGCACCGTTCCGCCGTCGGGCTCGTCGAGACCCGCCAGGCACGACAGCAGGGTCGACTTCCCCGATCCGGACGGCCCGGACACCGCGACGACCTCGCCCGGCGCCAGCGACAGGGAGACACCCTGCAGCGCGAGCGTCTCCTCTTCGCCGGCCCGGAAGAAGCGGTACAACGAGCGAGCCTCCAGGGCCTGGTCCGCGGGCTCCCCGGCACCGCCGGCCGGCGGACCGGCGGTCTCCATGACGGAGGTCACCTGTTCCACCGCAGGGAGTCGGTGACGATGCGCCACGGGTCGACGTTGTCGGCTCCGGTCGGCCCCGACAGAGTCAGCACGACCTGCTGGCCGTTCTTCCAGAAGTCGTACCGCTCCACCGCGTCGGCGACGCTCTTGCCGGTCACGGGGTTGGGCGCCGAGTCCGCCCGGTAGGTGATGCGTATCGCCGGTCCGGCTTTGCGCTGCACGGTGGTGACGTCGCCCCCCGAGAAGCCGTGGGCGGTGGCCTGGATCTTGGGAAGCTCCTGCGAGCGGGCGGAGACGACGGTCGGGGCGGTCGCAACCGGCTGTGCCTCGACCCGTACGGTGTTCAGCTTGTCAGTGAACACAGTGGCGGCACCCTCCTGGGTGCGGGCCCATCCCTCCGGAACCTTGACCGTGTACAACCCGCCGGCGGCCGTGTAGGGCACGTAGACCTGGCTGTCGGGAATGTCGCCGGACGGATTGGACTCCTTGGCCGACGGTGTCTGCGCGCCGTTCTGCTGCGCACCGTTCTGCTGCGCGGCGTGCGTCTGACCCGGTGAAACAGAGCCGCCGGTGCCACCCCCGCCACAGGCGCCCAGCGCCGTGATCAGGGCCAGCCCGATGGCGGCATGGCACGACGTACGGCGGACCACGTTCATGGTCGTCCTCCAGTGTCAACGGGGAGAATCCTGATTGTTCGACGCTAGGGAACGAGGGGAAAGCGCCGGATTCTCCGTAGGCCAGAGGAGGGCAAAATCGGGCGCCGACGTACCACGGCGGTCCTGGCCGAAGGCAGACTGACACCGCAGGTGGCAGCTGGTAGGCGGCGGGTGCAGCTGCAGGGCAGGTGCAGGTGGCAGGTGGCAGGTGGCAGGTGGCAGGTCGTCCTTGGAGGCGCGGTGCGCAAGCGAATCGTCAGTCTGACCGTGCTGGCCGCCGTGCTGGCGATCGGGCTGTTCGGCATTCCGCTGGCCGCCGGGGTGGCCCGCTACTACCTGGCCGACGAGCGCGGGGAACTGCAGCGGGTCGCCGACGAGGCCACGCTCGCGGTGTCCGGTGATCTCCTGCGCGGCCGCGACTCCGCCGAGATGCCCACCGCCGAACCCGGCATCGCGCTCGGTCTGTACAACCCGGTGGGTCACAAGATCGGTGGCCGCGGACCCGTGCAAGCGGACGCGGCGGTGCGCGGCGCCCTGCACGGCCACGTCACCAACGGCGATTCCGGCGGCGACCTCGTCGTCGCGGTGCCGGTGGCCGACAACGAACGCGTCGTCGCGGTGATCCGCGCGGCCACCACCCGATGGCAGGTGTACGTACGGATCGCCAGGACCTGGCTGCTCATGGTGGCAATCGGCGCAGTGGCGATCATGCTCAGCTGGCTGGTCGCCCGCCATCAGGCCCGCCGGCTCGCCCAGCCGATCGAGGAAATGGCGCAGACCGCGCAGCGGCTCGGTGACGGCGACTTCAGTGTCCGCACCCGACCCACCGGAATACCCGAGATCGACTCGGCCGGAGCCAGCCTGGACGCCACCGCCGAGCGGCTCGGCACCCTGCTCACCCGGGAACGTGCCTTCTCGGCCGACGCCTCGCACCAGCTGCGCACCCCGCTGACCGGGCTGCGGCTGCGGCTTGAGGCCGCCCGTGACAACCCGCGGGTGGACACCCAGGCCGCGATGACCTCCGCCATCGCGGCGGCCGATCGTCTCGAGCGCACCATCACCGAGCTGCTGGCGCTGGCCCGTGACACCCCCCGGCGGACGGAACCGCTGCGGGTGAACACCCTGCTGGAGGAGGTACGGCAGAACTGGCATGCCGACCTCGCCGCGCGGGGGCGCCCGCTCCGCATCGAGATCGCCCCGGAACTTCCCGTCTGCATGGCGTCCACGGCCGCCGTACGGCAGATCCTCGACGTCCTCATCGACAACGCGGTACGGCACGGCGCCGGTGCGGTGACCCTCGGTGTACGCGAGTCCGGCGACGCCCTCGCCATCGACGTCATCGATGAGGGCACCGTCATCACCGACGACTCCGGCGACCTGTTCCGCCGGCGCACGGCGGCGAGCGGGCACGGCATCGGGCTGGCGATGGCGCGGAGCCTCGCCGAGGCGGAGGGGGGCCGGCTGCTGCTCAGCCGGCCGTCGCCGCCGACCTTCACCCTGCTGCTCCCGGCCAGGGGAATAACCCCGGCGGAGCCGGAGAACACAAGGTAAATATCCATCTAACCAACCCCTGTCTCCCAGTTCACCCGTGGGTTCCTAGCGTGACTCCCAGGACCGGCTCAGCGGTATTCAGACACCTCCGGGAGCAAGGCATGCACGGCATCACCCACGACTCCTCCTCCATTCGATGACGCCGGCTCTCGAGATCATCGACGTGTCGCTGTCCCACCGGCACGACGGGCACGAGATACCGGTCCTGCGAGGTGTCTCACTCGTGGTTCAGCCGGGTGAGCTGGTCGCGATCATCGGCCCGCAGAGATCGGGCAAGTCGGCTCTGATCTCCTGTGCCGCCGGGATCACCGAGCCCGGCAGCGGCGAGGTACGGGTGGCCGGCACCCGCATCGACCGCCTCGACCCCACGGACAGAGCGATCTTCCGGGCCGGTCACATCGGTCTGCTCACCCAGTCCGGCCTGGACAACGCGATCAGCGTGCGGCAGAACGTGGACCACGCACAGCGCATCGCCGGGCGTTTCGACCCGCAGTGGCGTGAGGAGATGTTCAACCTGATGTTCCTCACGGTGCACGCGTCGCAGCGGCCCGGCAGGCTCACCGGCGGCGACGCGGTGCGGTCGCGGCTCGCGGTGGCGCTGGCCAACCGGCCCGCCCTGGTGCTCGCCGACGAGCCGATCGCCGAGCACGAGCACGCCGCCGAGCGCGGCCTGCTGGACCTGCTGCGGCTGCAGACCGAGTACGGTGCCGCCGTGGTCGTCGCCGCCCGTGGCTCCGCCGCCCGGCGGGTCGCCGACCGCGTCGTGGAACTGCGCGACACCGCCGCCGTCTGACCCCGGCCACCGGGCACCCGCAGGGACCACCGAGGGTCAGCTCTTCCGGGCGGACTCCTCGTAGGCTCTCAGGACCTCGTCGGTCGGCCCGTCCATCCGGATGACGCCGGACTCCAGCCAGATCGTCCGGTCGCAGGTGTCCCGGATGGATCTGTTGTTATGGCTGACCAGGATGACCGTGCCGGCCTCCTTGCGCAGCTCGCGGATGCGGTCCTCACTGCGTTTCTTGAACCGCAGGTCGCCGGTGGCCAGAGCCTCGTCAATCATGAGAACGTCGTGGGTCTTGGCCGCGGCGATGGAGAACCGCAGCCGGGCGGCCATGCCGGAGGAGTAAGTGCGCATCGGCAGCGAGATGAAGTCGCCGTGCTCGTTGATCCCGGAGAACTCCACGATGTCCTGGTAGTGATCACGGATCTGCCGCGGGCTCATGCCCATGGCCAGGCAGCCCAGGACGACGTTGCGTTCGCCGCTGAGGTCGTTCATCAGGGCCGCGTTGACGCCCAGCAGTGAGGGCTGGCCATCGGTGTAGACACGCCCCTTGTGCGGGGCCAATAGACCGGCGACGGCCCTGAGCAGGGTGGACTTGCCCGAACCGTTACTGCCGATCAAGCCGACGGCCTCGCCCCGGTAGGCTGTGAAGCTCACTCCCTTGACGGCGTGCACCTCGCGGATGGCCGGGGATCTCCGACCGGCCAGCATCCGGCTCAGCGCCACGGTGGCGCTGCCCCGGCCGGCCCCGGCACCGTGGATCTTGTAGACGACGTGCACCCCGTCCGCGATCACGGTGGGCACCCGTACACCGGTCAGCGAGCGCGGTTCCGGCTCCCGCGTCACCGGCGGAACGCCGGCGAACGTGCGGACGTCATCCACGGCCGTACTCCTCCTCCGCCTTCCAGAAGAAGACATATCCCGCGGCCCCCACCACGATCGCCCAGCCCAGCGCCAGCGGCCACACGTACGGCGGCAGGCTGCCGGCGGGCACCGAGTCGAGCAGCGAGTAGCGCATCAGGTTGATGTAGACCAGCGCGGGGTTGGTGTCGAGCAACACCGCGACCCAGTGCGGCGCGTGCGCGGTGAAGACCTTGAGGTTGTAGAACACCCCGGAGACGTACATCCAGGTGCGCAGCACGAACGGCATGAGCTGTGCCGTGTCGGTGGTCTTGGCGCCGATGCGCGCCACGGCCATCGCCAGCCCCGCGTTGAACATCGACTGCAACAGCAGCGCCGGGACGATCAGCAGCCAACGCGGCGTGATCGGCTCGCCGAAGCCCAGGACGATCACGACGAGCACGCCCATGGAGAACAGCAACTGCTGGAGCTGGATCAGGGTGAAGGCGATCGGCAGGCAGGCCCGGGGAAAATGCAGCGCCCGGATCAGCCCCAGATTGCCCTCGATGGACCGGGTGCCGGCCAGCACCGCGGACTGGGTGAAGTTGAAGACGAAGACGCCGGTGCACAGGAAGGGCACGAAGTTGGCGATCCCATGCCTGGTCCCCAGCAGCACCCCGAAGATCAGGTAGTACACGGCCGCGTTGAGCAGCGGGGTCATCACCTGCCAGATCTGACCCAGCCTGGCGCTGGTGTACATCGCCGTCAGCCGGGCGGTGGCGTAGGCCGTGATGAAGTGGCGGCGCGACCACAATCGGCGCGTGTAGTCGCCGAGGCCGGGCCGCGCGCCACTGACCGTCAGCCCGTACTTCATAGCCAGCGCCTCGGGGCTCAATCCCGCATCCGGATCGAGCAACGCCGCGTTGGATCTGCCTGGTCGGCTCACTTCATGCGCTCTCATTCGCGAGGGAACAGGGCACGTACGGTGCGTACGCGTGGCCGCCGCTGGCGCGTCCGCAACCATGCGGCCACCTTCGACGATAGAACGGTACCGTTACGTCGCACCGCCGATGGTAGTGATGGGCAGGATGGAACGCAACCGTTTCGTCGTCGCGGTAGGATTGGGGCATGACAGCGGAAATGCGAACATCCCGGCGCGCTCCGGCCGGAGCCGCCGTGCTCCGGGAGGACATCACCGACGCGATCCGCGCCGCCGTCATCGAGGAGCTCGCCTCCGCCGGATACGCCCGGATGTCGATCGAGGCCGTGGCCCGCCGGGCCGGAGTGGGCAAGACCGCGGTCTACCGCCGATGGCCCTCGAAGCTGCACATCGTCATCGACGTGGTGTCGGCCATCGCCGTCCAGGGCATGCCGGTGCCCGACACCGGCACCCTGCGCGGGGACGTACGCGCCCTGCTGGGCATGATCGCGCGGGCGCTTCGGAACCCGCTGGCCGCCCAGATCATCCCCGACCTGCTGGCCGAGGCCGCCCGGAACCCCGACATCGCCCGGACACTGGAGGTCGCGCTCCGTGACACCCAGCGGGACGTCATCACCGTCGTCCTGCGCAATGCCGTCCAACGGGGCGAACTGCCCGCCGACACCGATGCCGAACTCGCCCTCGACCTGGTCACCGGCCCCCTCTACTGGCGCCTCGCGGTGATCCGCACGCCGCTGCCGAAGGGCCATCTCGACCATCTCGCCGCCGCCACCACCGCCGCCCTCACCGGCACCCGCTGACCGTCGGCCCGCGGGGCGTTCTCCGCCGCCGATCACGTGGTCAGACGGCGGGTGTCGGACGGCCCGTACAGTGGCGGTATGGGAATGGTCGGCACGGTCGGGCTGGTGTTGCACCCCAAACGTGACTCGAAGGTCGCGATCGACACGATCGTGGAGTGGGCCAGCGAGCGCCGTGCGACCGTCCTCGGCCTGCCCGAGGAGATCCTGCGCATCGACTGCAGCGCGGTGCCGGTGGACGCGGACGCGCTCATCGACCGCTCCGACCTGCTGGTGAGCCTGGGCGGTGACGGCACCATGCTGCGCACGATGCGACTGGTGACCGGGCGGCCGACGCCCGTGCTGGGCGTCAACCTCGGCCGGCTGGGCTTCCTCGCCGAGATCGACGTGGAGGACCTGCCTCGCGGGCTCTCCGTCATCGACGAGCACCGCTACCTGGTCGAGCCCCGGATGGCCGTGTCGACGCGGCTACCCGACGGGGCGGTGCACACGGCCTTCAACGACATCGCCCTGGTGCGCGTGCCCGGTGACGGCCTGGCCGCGGTGGCGATCGAGGTGCAGGGGCACCCCTTCGTCCGGTACGCGGCCGACGCGGTGATCGTGGCGACCTCCACGGGATCGACCGCCTACAGTTTCTCCGCCGGCGGCCCGATCGTCTCACCCACCGTCGAGGGATTCCTGGTCGTCCCGGCGGCCGCGCACTCGGCGTTCAACCGGGCCCTCGTGCTGTCCGCGGACGAACAGGCGGCGCTCGAACTGCTGCCCACCAGCGGGCGGCTGGCCGTGGAGGTGGACGGCATCGTCGCAGGATATGTGTCCGCCGGCGACCGGCTGATCATCAGCGCGATCCGCGCCGCCGCCATGGTGGTACGGCTCGGTGACACGACCTTCTACGAACGGGCCCGCCGCAAGCTGCGCGTCAACGGCAGCCTCGAGGTCGACTGAGCCCGTCCCGGAGCGGCCGGGCCCATCTCGGCGCGCCCTGCCGCCTCAAGGGGTCCGGCCCTCCCGGGGTGCCCGACCGTCCAGGGGTACCTGGTCGTCCCGGGATGCCTGGTCGTCCCGGGATGCCTGGCCGTCCCGGGATGCCTGGCCGTCGAGGCGTCGCCGCTGCGGGACGACGGTGTACTTAGGGTCCCTGGCCGAGGCGAGACCGGCCTCGAAGACGCCGAACCGGGTGCAGGCGGAGCCCGCCAGCAGGGCGGCGCCGGACAGGGCCGCGGCGGCTCTGGAACGTCCGGCGAGCGCGACGGCGGTGACGGCCCCGGCGATGGTAAGTGCCTTACCGGCCCGCATCAGCCGGCCACTCCTCCCGGTGGCGTACGGCTCGGCGATCATGCCGAGCCGCCGTTCCATCCGGTCTGCGGCGATCAGCTCCAGCGCGGTGCCGTACGCGGCGACCGCCCGGGCCGGCCCGGTCTCGTCCCGCGGCGCGGCGAGCAGGCCGAGCCCGGCGGCCGCGGTGGCCGCGGAGCCGACGAAGAGGAAGGGCAGCTCCCGGTGGGCGTCGTGCCAGGCGGGCACGGCGGTGTCGGCGACGAGGACGGCGGTGTAGGCGGCGACGACGGGACCGGTCAGCGCCGCCCACCCGGTGGCGGCCCGGCCGATCCGCGGGAACCATCCGGTCACGTCGGTGACCGCGGCCACCCCGGCGGCGGGGGCGTACACGGCGAGCGTCCACGAGCCGACGCTCATCGGGGAGGTCGGCTTGAAGACACGGAGCATGTGCGTGAACCGCTCGGGCCGGCCGAGGTCGTGCACCAGTGCCACCGTCGACAGGGAGATCGCGGCCAGTGCCCCGACCTTCCCGGCCCGGGCGAGTCTCGTACGGCCGGTGGCGGCGGCTCCGGCGGCCAGCACCGAAGACGCCCCGGCCAGCCCGCCGAGGAAGAGGTAGCCCGCGATGTCGAGGGCACTCCAGGTCGGCTCTTTGATGATCGGCCGACCGTAGTAGGAGGTGAACTCGGCGTCGGGCACCATGCTCTGCTCCCCCCTGCGCCGACGGCGCCGGCGCGGGCCCTGGACGCCCACCGGCGCCTCCCGCCCGGGCCGCTCCCCCCGTAGCCCGTCCCTGGTGACCTCGGCTTCGCTCACCTGCGCCTCCTCATCGCTGTGGCCGCGTACGTCGCGGCGATCCCGCCGAGCAGCGTCAGCGCGGCGGCCCCGGCGTGCCGCCACATCGAGGGCAGGTCCCGGGTGGTGACGATCGGGTCCGGGGGCAGCCCATAGGTCTCCGGCTTGTCGAGCAGCAGGAAGAACGCCCCGTCCCCGCCGACCCCGTCCGAGGGGTCGTTCCCGTAGAGCCGTGCGTCGTGGAGGCCAGCGTCGTGCAGTTGCTCCACCCGGGCGGCGGCCCGTTGGCGCAACTCGTCCAGCGGGCCGTACTGGATGGACTCGGTGGGGCAGGCCTTGGCGCAGGCCGGTTCCATGCCATCACCGAGCCGGTCGTAGCACATGGTGCACTTCCAGACCCGGCCGTCGTCCTTGCGCTGGTCGATCACCCCGTACGGGCAGGCGGGCACGCAGTAACCGCATCCATTGCAGATGTCCTCCTGCACCACCACGGTGCCGAACTCGGTGCGGAACAGCGATCCGGTGGGGCAGACGTCGAGGCAGGCCGCGTGGGTGCAGTGCTTGCAGACGTCGGAGGCCATCAGCCAGCGCAGCCCGCCGCCGTCCCCGTTCTGGGCGGCATGGGAGGCGAGACCGAGCACGTCGACACCACCGAGGTCGTCGCCGAGGTCCTCGTCGCGCAGCGGCCTGCGCTGCTCGATGAACGCCACGTGGCGCCAGGTGTCGGCGCCGAGTCCCTGGGTGTTGTCGTAGGACATGCCGGTGAAGGTCAGCCCGTCCTCGGGGATGGCGTTCCACTCCTTGCAGGCGACTTCGCAGGCCTTGCAGCCGATGCACACCGAGGTGTCGGTGAAGAAGCCCTTGCGCGGCGGATGGTCGTGATGACCGGCGTCCCCGGCGACGTCCGGCTCAGGACCGGAGAGCAGTCCCATGATCAGATCCCCATTCCGGTCTGTTCGGTGATGCCCGCCCGCCGCTGGTACTCCCGTACCAGCTCCGGGAGTGCAGGTCCGCGCGGGCGGCGGCCGGGGCGGATGTCGGCGGTGAGCGCCTTGTCCTCCTGGATGTGCACGTTCGGGTCCAGCGCGATGGCCGCGAGCTCATTGGCGGCGTCACCACGGCTATGTCCGTTGGGGCCCCAGTGGAACGGCAGCCCGATGTGGTGGACGGCACGGCCCTGTACGCGCAGCGCCGCCATCCGGTCGGTGACCAGTACCCGGGCCTCGATGGCGTTGCGCGCGGTCACGATGGTCGCCCAGCCGCCATGCTCCAGCTCGCGTTCGGCCGCCAGCTCCGGCGAGACCTCGCAGAAGAACTCCGGCTGCAGCTCGGCGAGGTAGGGCGTCCAGCGGCTCATCCCGCCGGCGGTGAAGTGCTCGGTCAACCGGTAGGTCGTGACCACGTACGGGAACACGTCGGCGCCTGGCTCCGAGCCGCTGGGGTGGAAGCGGTTGTGCTCCCGGGAGTAGACCTGCCGGACCGGGTTGCGTTTGCGCCGGTACAGGGGGTTGTCGAACGGCGAGTCCTGCGGTTCGTAGTGGGTGGGCAGCGGGCCGTCCACGAGCCCCGCTGGGACGAACAGCCACCCCTTGCCGTCGGCCTGCAGGATGAACGGCTCGGCGCCCGACAGCGCCGCCGGGCCTCGGGCACCTTCGGGCGGCACATAGGAGGGGGCCTTGTCCGGGGGGAAGTCCGGCACGTCGTGGCCCGTCCAGCGTTCGCCGTCCCACCAGACCAGGGCCTTACGTTCACTCCAGGGCCTGCCCTGCGGATCGGCGGAGGCCCGGTTGTAGACGATGCGGCGGTTGGCCGGCCAGGCCCAGGCCCACTCGGCGGCGATCCAGTCCTGCTCGACGGCGGGTTTGCGGCGGGCCGCCTGGTTGACGCCGCCCGCGTAGACACCGCAGTAGATCCAGCAGCCGCAGGAGGTGGAGCCGTCATCGGTGAGCTGTTCGTAGGAGGACAGATGGCCGCCGTCGGGGCCGAAACCGTTGATCTCGGCGAGCACCGCGTCGGCGCTGGGCTCCTCGATATCCCCTTCGATGGGGTAGTCCCAGGTCAGATCGAGCACAGGCCGGTCCCGCTCGTCCGTGGAGCCGGCCAGCTTCGCGCGGATGCGCCGCCCGAGGTGGTACATGAACCACAGGTCGCTGCGGGCGTCGCCGCCCGGCTCGACGGCGGTGTGATGCCACTGGAGCATGCGGTTGGTGTTGGTGAAGCTGCCCGACTTCTCGGTGTGCGCGGCGGCGGGGAAGAAGAACACCTCGGTGCCGATGTCAGCGGTTTTGAGCTCACCCGTCTCGATCTCCGGCCCGTCCTTCCACCAGGTAGCGCTCTCGATCAGTGAGAAGTCGCGGACCACGAGCCAGTCGAGGTTGGCCATCCCCAGGCGCTGCACCTTGGCGTTGGCCGAGCCGACCGCCGGGTTCTCCCCCATCAGGAAATAGCCCTTGCAGAGACCGTCCATCTGCGCCAGGGCGGTGTCGTAGGTGCTGTGGCTGCCGGTCAGCCGCGGCAGGTAGTCGAAACAGAAGTCGTTGTCGGCGGTGGCCGCCTCGCCCCACCAGGACTTGAGCAGGCTCACCACGTAGGCGCGCATGTTGCCCCAGTAGCCCTTCTCTGCCGCGTCGGCCGCGATGAAGGAGTCGAGGTCCTCGTGAGCGTGGGCGTGCGGCATGGGGATGTAGCCCGGCAAGAGATCGAACAGGGTCGGGATGTCGCTGGAGCCCTGGATGCTGGCGTGCCCGCGCAGCGCCTGGATGCCTCCGCCGGGGCGGCCGATGTTGCCCAGCAGCAACTGCAGGATGCTCGCGGCCCGGATGTACTGCGCGCCGACGGTGTGCTGGGTCCAGCCGACCGCGTAGGCGAAGGCGCTGGTCCGGTCGCGGCCGGAGTTGCTCACCAGCGCCTCGCACACCTTCCGGAACAGCTCGGGCGGCACCCCGCAGACCTGCTCGACCATTTCCGGGGTGTAGCGGGCGTAGTGCCGCTTGAGGATCTGGAAGACACAGCGCGGATCCTGCAGTGTCTCGTCGGTCTGTGGCGTGCCGGCGCCGATGGCGGCCCCGCCGGCTCCGTGGCTCTCCCCGCGGCCAGCCTCGCGGATGGTCCGGCCGCCCTGGGTGCGCTGGTCGTACTGGGAGTCGCGGTCACCCGAGGACGCCGCGATCTCCATGCGCTTGTACTGCCAAGTGTCGAAGTCGTAGTGCCGGGTCTCCTCGTTGAGCCCGGAGAACACGCCGTCGAGGTCCTCGGTGTCGCGGAACTCCTCAGTGATGATCGTGGCGGCGTTGGTGTAGGCGAGCACATAATCGCGGAAGTAAGCGTCGTTCGCCAGGACGTGGTTGATGATCCCGCCCAGGAACGCGATGTCGGTGCCGGCCCGCAACGGCACGTACAGGTCGGCGAGCGCACTCGTACGCGTGAACCGGGGATCGACGTGAATGATCGTCGCACCGCGCGCCTTCGCCTCCATCACCCACTGGAACCCCACCGGGTGCGCCTCGGCGAAGTTCGAGCCCTGGATGACGATGCAGTCGGAGTTCTGCAGGTCCTGCATGAAGGTCGTCGCCCCACCGCGCCCGAAGGAGGTGCCCAGCCCCGCCACCGTGGAGCTGTGACAGACCCGGGCCTGGTTCTCCACCTGGACGACCCCGAGCGCGGTGAACAGTTTCTTGATCAGGTAGTTCTCCTCGTTGTCCAGCGTCGCCCCGCCCAGGCTGGCCAGCCCGAGCGTGCGCCGGACCCGGGCCCCGTCGTCGGCGTCCCACTCCCAGTTGCCGGCCCGGGTACCGATCACCCGATCGGCGACCATGTCCATCGCCGTATCGAGGTCGAGCTCCTCCCAGTCCGCTCCGTGCGGAGGCCGGTAGAGCACCTTGTGCCTACGCGCCGATCCCGTCGTGAGCTGCAGGCTCGCCGAGCCTTTCGGACACAGCCGGCCCCGGCTGACCGGCGAGTCCGGATCCCCCTCGATCTGCACGACCCGATCATCGGAGACGTACACGTTCTGCGCGCAGCCCACCGCACAGTAGGGGCAGATCGACTTCACGACCCGGTCGGCCGTGGCGGTGCGGGCACGCAGCGACTCGCTCCGCGGCGACTTGACCGCGGCCCCGCGGCCCAGCGGATCATCCCCGGTCAGCTGCCGGTAGACCGGCCACTCCTCGATCCAGGACCGCACTCCCACTATGCCCTCCACCCGCGCAGACTGCCGACCAGAGTCGCTTTACCCGGCGGGACGACCTTGAATCCGGCGTTCCCGAAAACACCGTGGACAGGCACCGTGGACAGGCATGAGGAGCCGGCCGTAGTGACTGCCGGGTGGCCGATGGGGGCTGCCGGCGCGCTACCGGTGCGCGGCGCCCGTGCCGGACAGTGTCACGGGACCTCCGACGGGCGGGCAGCCCGAGCGGTTCAGGGCGGTCCGCTCGCTCCATCGGGCTCTCGGAATCTCGCCCTCCGCCTGCCGGTCATCCGCGGTCACCGCGGGCCCCTTCCCAGCGGCGACGCCACGACCCGTTAGTGCCGTCCGCACTGCCGCATCGTGCAGGCTTTCCCGAAAAAGGTCAATTTTCGGCTATTCCTCCGATATTCGGCCCTCTCGCCTGTTTGGTGCCATCGATTGCGGGGACGGCGTATCCCTCAACGAGCCGCGGAGAGGGAAGGCCTTGTGAGCAAGATCGAGGAGTCGGTGGACGTGGCAGTCCCGGTGCGCGCGGCTTACAATGAATGGACCCAGTTCGAGGAGTTTCCCCAGTTCATGGGGGGCGTCGACCGGATCGAGCAGAGCACCGAGACCCGGACGCACTGGGAGACCCGGATCGCCGGGGTCAGGCGCGAGTTCGAGGCCGAGATCATCGAGCAGCATCCCGACGACAGCATCGCGTGGTCTTCGACCGGCAGGCTCCTCCAGGCGGGTGTCATCAGCTTTCATCATCTCGGGCCGGAACACACCCGGGTCACGCTGCAGATGGACTACGAGCCGGAAGGGCTGACCGAGCGGACGGGCGACATGCTCGGCATCATCCGGCACCGCATCAAGCGCGATCTAGAGGGCTTCAAGCAGTATGTCGAGGCGCACGGCGGGGCCCGCGGATGGCGCGGTGAGATCAGCGCGGACCCCCGCCTCTGATCTGGGTCATTGACACCGGCTCTCTGATCTCGGCCGAACCGAAGGGAGAGATGATCGTGACAGTAGCGCAGGCAAGCGACGTGGTGGAGTTGCTCCAGCACCAGCATCAGCAGATCCGGAAGCTGTTCTCGCAAGTCGAGAAGACCTCCGGCCGCGGCCGCGCGGAGGCCTTCGACCGGCTCCGCCACCTCCTGGCCGTGCACGAGATCGCCGAAGAGGAGATCGTGCATCCGTTCGCCCGCCGGGCGCTCGGTGACGGCGCTCGCGTGGTGGCGGCACGGCTGCACGAGGAGAATCGGGCCAAGCACACGCTGAAGGAACTCGAGCGGATCGGCACCCACTCCAGGGAGTTCATGCCACTGTTCGCAAAGTTCCGCAAGGCCGTCGAAGCCCATGCCGATCACGAGGAGCGTCAGGAATTTCCGCAGCTGATCCGAAACAGCACACCGGAGCAGTTGCGCGGCATGGCAGCCGCGGTCAAGGCCGCCGAGGCGGTCGCCCCGACGCATCCGCATCCGGGCACCGAGTCGCCGGCCAAGAACCTGATCTTCGGTCCCATGATGGCGGTGGCGGATCGTACGCGTGACCTGATCCGCAGGGCCATGCGCTGACCTCAGCCGAGATCGTCCCGCCACCGGTCGTACAGCTCAGGTCGTACACCTCATGACGCGGCGGCCGGTCACCAGAGCGGCCGGCCGCCGGGTCAAGAGGCGAGAAGTCAGTCCTTGAAGACGTCCTTGATCTTCTCACCGCTCTGCTTCACATCTCCCTTGGCCCGCTCCGCCTTGCCCTCGGCCTCGAGCCGCTTGTTGCCGACCGCCTTACCGGTCTTCTCCTTGACCTTTCCCTTGATCTCCTCGGCCTTGTTGCGGGCCTTATCCGCTGCGCTCATGGGTTGTTCCTCCAGGTAGGACTGCTTTCTCCTCTTCACCTCTGCCCACGACGACCCGCCTCGAACATCCGGCCCCGGGCTCCTCCCATGCTGCGGTCTTGTCATCGGGACAGGGCCGTTCGAGCGGTCCGGGCCGTGTTTCGGGCAGAACGCGATGGGCACGGTCCCCCACTCAAGGAACCCAGGAAAGGGGAAAGCCAGTGAGCACGATCGAAGAATCGGTGGACGTGGCGGTCCCGGTGCGCACCGCTTACAACCAGTGGACGCAGTTCGAGGAATTCCCGCGCTTCATGGAGGGCGTCGATCAGATCAAGCAGGTCTCCGACACCCGCACCCACTGGGCGACGAGCATCGCCGGGGTCAAACGCGAGTTCGAGGCCGAGATCGTCGAGCAGCACCCCGATGAGCGCATCTCCTGGACCTCGACCGAGGAACCCCGCCAGGCCGGTGTGGTCACCTTCCACCGGATCGGCCCGGATCAGACCCGGGTCATGCTCCAGATGGAATACGAGCCGGAGGGGCTGGCCGAGAAGGCGGGCGACAAGCTGAGCCTCGTCAAGCACCGCATCAAGGGCGACCTGCGGCGCTTCAAGCAGTACATCGAGTCTCGTGGCACCGAGTCCGGCGGCTGGCGCGGAGACGTCGGTCAGGACCCGCTGCACTGACCCGTCCATCGGCAGAGCGGCACCGGGAGCAGATCCCGGTGCCGCTCTTCGCCGTCCCGGCCTGTGATGCCCGCTCGTCACGCAGAGGGCAAGCATCCTTTGCCGAGCTCCGCGCCCATGACCTCGTACGGCGGTCCCATGAGGGGTAAAGGCGCAGTAGGTCACAGAAAGGGTCCGCCGGAATGCGCATGGTCACCATCGGGTGCTCGCCGCCGCAGGCACCGAGGCGGAAGATCGCCTCAGCCGATCTTCCTCGGCCCGCTCATCCACCGGCTGCCGCTCCCGGGGGCACCGCGTGATCACAAGACCTCTTACAGGTCCTGTTCACACACCATGACGAAGGGAGTCGAACCATGACCGATGATGCCCGCAGCGAAAAAGACCGGCAACTGGACAAGGCACGGGTGGACCCCTGTGACTCGGTGCTCACCACCGACCAGGGCATCCCGATCGGGGAGACCGACAACTCACTGCGCGCGGGTGAGCGCGGGCCGACCCTCATGGAGGACTTCCATTTTCGGGAGAAGATCACTCACTTCGACCACGAGCGGATTCCCGAGCGAGTGGTGCACGCCCGGGGAGCGGGTGCGTACGGGTACTTCGAGCCCTACGACGACACGCTGGCCGCCTACTCGGCGGCCGAGTTCCTGACCACCCCGGGGCTGCGGACACCGGTCTTCGTGCGCTTCTCGACGGTGGCCGGCTCGCGCGGCTCGTCGGACACGGTGCGCGACGTCCGGGGATTCGCGACCAAGTTCTATACCCGGCAGGGCAACTTCGACCTGGTCGGCAACAACATGCCCGTCTTCTTCATCCAGGACGGCATCAAGTTCCCCGACTTCGTGCACGCGGTCAAGCCCGAGCCGCACAACGAGATCCCGCAGGCGTCGTCCGCTCATGACACGCTCTGGGACTTCGTGCAGCTGCAACCAGAGATCATGCACATGATGATGTGGCTGATGTCGGACCGGGCGATCCCCCGCAGCTTCCGGATGATGCAGGGCTTCGGCGTGCACACGTTCCGGCTGGTCACCGCCGACGGCCGGGCCACGTTCGTGAAGTTCCACTGGAAGCCCAAGCTCGGCACCCACTCACTGGTCTGGGACGAGACCCAGAAGATCGCCGGCAAGGACCCCGACTTCAACCGGCGTGACCTGTGGGAGGCGATCGAGGCCGGGTCCTTCCCCGAGTGGGAGTTCGGCGTCCAGCTCGTGTCGGAGGAGAAGGAGCATGACTTCGACTTCGACCTGCTCGACCCCACCAAGATCATCCCGGAGGAGGAGGTGCCGGTCAGGCCGGTCGGGCGGCTGGTGCTCGATCGCAATCCCGACAACTTCTTCGCCGAGACCGAGCAGATCGCCTTCCACCTGGGCAACGTGGTGCCGGGCATCGACTTCACCAACGACCCGCTCCTGCAGGCGCGGTTGTTCTCCTACCTGGACACCCAGCTGATCCGGCTCGGCGGCCCCAACTTCACCCAGCTCCCCGTCAACCGGCCGGTCGACCCGGTGCGCAACCACCACCGCGACGGTTACCACCAGACCACCATCCAGCGCGGCCAGGCCAGCTACCACCCCAACAGCCTCAGCAACGGCTGCCCCGTCCTCGCCGGAGACGGCCAGGCCTATGTCCACTATCCGGAGCGGGTGGAAGGCAACAAGATCCGCAAGCGCAGCGGGAGCTTCGCTGACCACTACAGCCAGGCCACCCTGTTCTGGAACAGCATGGCCGACTGGGAGAAGGAACACATCGTCGCCGCGTTCCGGTTCGAGCTCGGCAAGGTGGTCCACCAGCACATCCGTGACGGCGTGGTACGCAATCTGGCGCAGGTCGATCACGGGCTGGCCGTACAGGTCGCCGAGGGCGTGGGCGTCGCGCCGCCCGAAGCCCCGTCAGCGCCCAACCATGGCCGCAGCTCGCCCGCCCTCAGCCAGGACAACGAGCCCACGGACTCCGTCGCCACCCGCAAGATCGCGATCCTGGTGGCCGACGGAGCCGAGGCCGCGCATGTTCGCACCGTCATCGAGGCGATGACCGGCGCGGGCGCGATCTGCGAGGTGCTGGCGGCCCACGACGGTTCGGTACGGAGTGCCTCGGGCGAACCCGTTCCGGTCAACAGGGCGCTGACCACCGTCGGCTCCGTCCTCTACGACGCCGTCCTGGTGCCGGGGGGCGAGCAGAGCGTCCAGGCGCTCACCTCGGACGGCGACGCCGTGCACTTCCTCGCCGAGGCGTTCAAGCACGGGAAGGCCGTCGGTGCGCTGGGCGCAGGGATCTCCCTGCTCGAACCCGCGAGGATCACCTCGGTCCGTACGGCCGGCCCCGGCGATGAGCCGGTGTCCGACCAGGGCGTGGTGACCGCGGGCGAGCAGGCCGCCGGTGACTTCGTCGAGCCGTTCATCCGTGCCGTCGCCGCACATCGCCACCATGGGCGTTCGGCGCGGTCCGTACCGGCCTAGGCATAAACGGGGGCCATCCCGGTTCAACGTGCCATACCACGTAGCGGTTCCGTGGTGTCCTGGTGGCAGATCAGTGGCAGATCAAGGGATGAAGGCAAGCCCGCGTCTGCTTACGGCGTATGGGTGACGTCACCCGCGGCCGGCGCGGCGGTGCGGAGCCGTGCGGCCACCACCGAGATCGCCGGGATCGCCGACCGGCATCCTGATGCGGCCGACTTGCGGCGGGCCCATGGCCATGACCAGGGAGGACGCGCCGAGTTGAGCCCCTGTCGTGCGATGTCAGCAGTCAGCTCGCCGTGGCAGGTGATTGCCGGCGTTCACCACTGGTACGGCAGGAATTTCCCGTCCAGTGTCACCACGACCCGGTCACCGGCCGGGTCGGGTACGCGTGCGATGTCGAGGCGGAAGTTGATGGCGCTCATGATGCCGTCGCCGAACTGTTCGTGGATGAGTTCCTTGATCGTCGGCCCGTAGACCTGGAGTACCTCGTAGAACCGGTAGATCGTCGGATCCACCGGCACCGCGGTTTCCAACGCCCCGCGAGTCGGCTGAAGCTGCAACGCCTGCCGAACGTCTTCATCGAGATCCAGCAACGATGCCGCGGCCTCGGCCTGCGCGGCGGTCATCGGGTGCTGGCCCAGCAGCGCGGACGTCGTCCAGGCCGGCGCCCGCCCAACCGCCTCGGCGAGCTGAACCCATGTCACGCCCAGCCGGGCCTTGGCCGCGCGGACGGCCTCCGCCGCGTCCTTCTTGGTCATCATCGCGTTCCCCTCCAGATCAGCGCACGGCTTGGCACAGCCGCTTCGCAGGCACGCTACGCGGCGAAAGTGCCGTCCGCGTAACACTGACGGTGGTGATCGGCGTTCGGGCCTGTCCATGTAGGGTCGTCCAGATCTTGCGGAACATGCTCGGCGCGCGGGGGTCACACTCTCTGCGGCGGCCTGCGCCCCGGTGTAGCTCTTCCTTGGGCTCGGCCATGTCACCTGGTCACCCGTGATCACTGCTGGTCCCGGTGACAGATGAAAGACACGTGATCAGGAACCGCTTGCCATCAGCGGCGAGCCCCGCCTGGTCGACACGATGCGTGGTGTCGGCTACAGCCTCCGGGAGCAGACGCCCTGAGGCTGATGTCGCTCCGTGGGCTGTGACTCGCTCGTGCCACAGCGACCGCCTCCCTCTGCGTGATCATGCAATAAATCGTCGAACAATCGCTTGATCACGTGTGATCCACGAGCCCCCGGATAGATGCCGGAGGGACGGTACGGCCGACGTCGAGCGGCCACCCGCCGAGGACGATTGTCTGGTCGGCCGCCGGAGCGAGGTAGAGGTCGTGCGTGATGAGGATCGTCGTCCGTCCGGCCATGAGGCGGCGCAGCGGTTCCAGGATGCGTTTCGCCGTCGGTGCGTCCAGACCGGTCGTCGGCTCGTCGAGGATGAGCACGGGCGCGTCGCGGACCATGGCGCGGGCGATGGCGATCCGCTGGCGCTGCCCGCCCGAGAGCAGGCGTCCGCGCTGGCCGATGAGCGTCTGGTACCCCTGCGGGAGCGCGACGATGAAGTCGTGGGCGTCCGCGGCCACCGCCGCGCTGACGATCTCCGCGTCGCTGACTCCGGGGCGACCGTAGGCGATGTTGTCGGTCACCGTGCCGGGGAAGAGCATGTTCTCCTGCTGCAGGAGCGTGATGTTGTCGCGTACCGCGTGCAGTGAGAGCTCACGGAGGTCCACTCCGTCCAGGCGGATGCGGCCGGCCGTCGGGTCGTAGAACCGGAGCAGGAGTTTGGTGATCGTGGACTTGCCAGAGCCGCTGGCCCCGGTGATGAGGGTGAGTTCTCCCGGGCCGGTCCGGAAGGAGAACCGCTCGAGGGCGGGCCTCTTGGCGCCGGGGTAGCAGAAGGTGACCGCGTCGAAGGCGATGCGCCCCCGGCGTGCCATCCGCTTGCGTGGTGAGGCATCCTCGGCGACGGCCGGGTGAGTTTCGAGGACCTCGATGACCCGGTCGGAACTGGCCCCGGCCTCGGCGGCGGTGAGCATGAGCCCGCCGAGGCTCTGGATCGGCGGGTAGAGGTAGCCGATGTAGGCGGCGAAGGAGAGCAGGCCGCCCAGGGTGATCCGGTCATGGGACAGGTCCCATGCGCCCATGCCCAGTACGACGAGTACGCAGAAGGTCTCCACCACCTGGACGATCGGTTCGTAGAGGGCTGACAGCCGGGTCTCGGTCATCTTCGCCTTCAGCCAGGTGCTTCCCTCCCTGTGCAGGCGCTGCTCCTCGGTCTGCTGGCGGTTGTAGGCCTGAACCAGGGACTGGTTGGACAGGCTCTCCTCGACCAGGCTGGTGATCGCCGCGTAACTCCGGCGCTCACGGCCCGCGACCTTCCGGAACTTCGTGGAAAAGGATCTGGAAACGAGCAGGAACAACGGCACCAGCGCACACGCGACAAGGGCCAGGTCCCATCGGATATAGAACGCCGCACCAGCGAAGAAGATGACACTGACGAGCGAGGTGAACAAGTGGACCAGACCGGAGGCGACCAATTGCTCGATGGCCTCGATATCGGCGGTCAGGCGGGTCATCAGATCGCCTAGCTTGTTCTTGTCGAAGAACTCCGGGGACAGCCGCTGGACGTGTGCGAAAGTGCTGTCCCGGAGGCGCAGCAGGAAACGCTCGCCCGCCAGCGCCGTCATATAGTCCCCGGCGAAGGTCGCCAACCCTGATACGAGCGCCAATCCGAGCCATTCGGCGGCCGGAGCCCAGAACGCGTCCAGGCTCTTGGCGGCCAGTGCGTGATCCGTGATGACCCCGAACAGCCAGATCGCGGCGACCTCGCATGCCGCCGCCGCGACCGCGAGGACTCCGCCGATCACCAGTAGTCGACGGTCACCTCGCGTGTACGGCCAGAATCTCCGGAAGGCACTTCGCAGCGAAGCGGTGGGAGCCGACGAAAGCGCAGACACAGGTTCTCCATCCATGGTTCATGACGTGACCCAGGGGAAAGAGCCGGCGGCCCCCCGCAGGCTCGCCGGCTCTTCTCGTCCCCGTTTGCTCAGGCGGTTTACCGGTGGTGCGTCGGCCGCGGTGCGGGCTGCGGCTTGCGGGCCTTGTGGGCCGGCACGGCGGGCTTGATCTTCTTGCGGGGCTTCGGCGGGACCGGGGTCAGCTTACGGAAGGTCATGTCGGGCCTTTCTTTTTTGTTCTCTCACGCCCTGCGGCGTCTGTAGTGATGACTATGCAGGGCCAGATTCTGAAGGCCCTGAGACAGGACTGTGACCGGCCGAAGAGAAGATTAAGTTTCAGCTGAGCGCCGGGAAACCGTCACGGCGGTGGCGATGCCGGGGCTGAGCAGGGCGATCAGGGCGAGGTAGGCGAGGTAAAGGACTGAGCCGACGACGGCGCGGAGCGTCGGCCCGTCGGCCCGTCGGCCAGGGACAGGAGCGGGTAACCGTGCGCCGGCGACCGAGGCGGAGCCGGACGTCATGAGTGTCGCGCCGTTGCCCGGAGACATGTTCCTGTTGCGCAGCGATGGTGTGGCCGAGCAGGTTCCCTATCACCGGATGCTGGGTCTTGGGGCGGCCGTCACCTCCGCAGGTCAAGGTGGGCCACATGCTGGCGGCTGCGGAGGCGGCCGGCGGGCACGACAAACGCCACCGCCGTAGCGATCGGCTTCACCGAGGGTTGAAGCGACGGCATCCCGCTAGAGGGGGACGCCCGCATGTACGAATTCCTACCCCTCCAGGTCATGGAGGGGTAGGAATTCGCAGTAGGGCCTGAGGTATTGGGAGGGAGCGCGACTATTTACAGGTACGCAACCGATGGATGCGGCCACGTCGCCCAGGGGCCGCGGGTCAACGTGTGGGGGCGCCCCTGACGGCGGGCGCCGGTGTCGGCAGCGCACGCTTGGGGGCGGAAGTGCCGCTCGGGGTCAGCAGCTTGGGGTCGAACGCCATGTTGACCACCATGTTGGCGAATCCCTTGGACATGAAGGTCAGCACCTTGGGGTCGTTGTTGGCGAGGTTGTCGCACCAGCGGAACGGGTTGTCGACGCACCCGCCGTCGGTGCTGGGGACCTTTCCTTCGAAGTTGCCGAGGGATCCACCGAACAGGTCGACATCCGTTTGGAGCTTGCAGCAGTCCTGCCCGGTCAGCACTCCGCTCGCGGGAATTCCGGCCTGGTTGAAGCTGAAAGCATCCGTGCCGACCGGCGAGAACAGTTCGTGGTGGAGCCCGATGGAGTCGAAGTACTGGATGCCTTGGTCCCGGGCGACCGTCGATGGCTGATACACCTGCGGCGGGAACGTCGTGGAGACGGTGCGGCTGAACAGATCGACTCCTGCCGGGTCGAGCACGCCGACCAAGTAGTTCGGTGTCGCGGTCACGTCCGCGTCCAGGTCGTAGCCGATCTTGCCCAGCTCGGTCGGGCTGAGGTTGTTGACGTAGTAGTTCGAACCCAGCAGGCCCAGTTCCTCACCGCCGAACCAGATGAACCGCAGCTTGTTGCGCGGCTTGACCTTGTGCATCATCTGGGCGATGTCGAGGATCGTCGCGGAGCCGGATGCGTTGTCGAGCATCCCGGCGCCGTAGATCGCATCGAGGTGCGCGTCGACGACCACGACATGGTTCGGGTCGCCGCCCTTGGAGTCGGCGATGACGTTGTAGTCGTCGGCGTTGGGGTTGACGGCCGCCTTGATGTCGAGGTTGGTCACCGGCAGTGGCGTCCCGCCTTGGACGGCCTGGTTGTACTGGTTGAACAGGTCGTTGCCCGTTGCGAACGAGGTGAACGCGACCGGAATTGTCGGGACGATCCGGTTGCCGGAGGCATCCACCAGGCTGCCGCTGAGCACGGCCGTGCGTCCCGGGTTGCCCTCGTTGAAGACGATCACTCCGGAGGCGCCTGCCGCTTGCGCGTTCAGGACCTTGACGCCGAAGCTGCACGTGCCGCGCTGGATCAGCGCGACCCGACCCGCCACGAAGCCGCTGAAGTCACTCATTTTGCAGCCGCTGGACGAACTGGACGACGGCGTCGGCGGGATGACGATACCGCCCGCGGGCTGAAGGGCCGCCGTCGTGGACCCGGTGCTCTGGCCGGGGTTCCAGTCGCCGACGACGGTGTAGTCGTGCGGCGTCGGCGACACCACGCGGAACGTCGGCAGGGCCGTGAAGGCGAAATAGAAGAACTTGTAGGTCTGGATCGTGACGTCGTAGCCGGATTGGCGCATCAGCTTGGCAACGTAGTCCGCCGACGCCTTGTAGCCCGGCTCGCCCGCGTTGCGCGACGGATGGCCGTCGGGACCCGGATGGGCATCGGCGATCGCCTGGAAGGCCTGCATGTGGCGCCAAAGATCCACGGTTCGGATGCAGGACAACAGCTTGGGCGGTGTGTTGTTGACTCGGTCGGCGCAACCTGCTGAGCTCGGTGCTTGGCTGGCGCTTGCGGGTGACGAGAGAGCATCCGCCGGCGCCGTGGTGAGCGCGGTGACGAGAGCGGCTGCCGCCAGCAAGATCATCAATGGATGCGACAACCGTCGAGGACGTCGTGACATTCGACAAGCTCCCCTCGCACGTCAACGGCATTCGGCAACCGGCCGAATGAGATCCACCGTGTCACGCATCCGACCGCTCGGAAACTCCTCGTCGATGAAGTGACCATCTTCGGCCAATGATCGTCCAAGGCCCACGCGCGGCGGTGACGGGCGCGGCTATGGAGCAGTACCTGCAGAGGTTCGCTGGCGACCGGGGCAGAGTCTGCGATCTGCTGATTCCACTCGCAGCGTGATCAGCCGATCCGAGGGGTCGCTCTGGCCCAGCACCCCGGATATGTGATTGATATCGGTGTCGCGCAGATCGGCGGCCGGCCGTGCGTGGTCTCGGCCGGTGTCCTGGTCACCGGTGCCGAACAGCCCGAGCGGCCTCTCGGTCTGAAGCCCGGAAGTAGTCCCATCCGTTTACCCATGATCGATCTGACCTGTGGGCAGCACACGCTGCAGACCTGGGAAGCGACACTGGACGACGACCGACGTGGGAACGGCTGCCAGCCCGTGTCACCGGATCACCCATGATCACGGCCGGTCCCGGTGACAAATGAGTGACAGACGACGAAGGACCCGACCCTCTGGGATGAGGATCAGGCCCTTGACCTGGTACTTCTTGTGTAGTCCCGAGCGGATTCGAACCGCCGTTACCGCCTTGAGAGGGCGACGTCCTAGGCCACTAGACGACGGGACCATGATCTTCATTTATTTCCTCGCGGTCTCCCGCTCGGACGGCGCCCAGCTTACCGGGCACTCTTCTCCTGTCCGAACCGGTTTTTCGCAAACCGTCCCAAATAGGAAGATGAGCCACTCCGACCGGAAAGGCCGGGCGACTCAGCTGGGGTACCAGGACTCGAACCTAGAACAACTGATCCAGAATCAGTCGTGTTGCCGATTACACCATACCCCACCGGCGTATCGACCCTCCTGGGTCGCTCGCGCCAGGTAAGAGCTTACCGGACCTAGAGCCCTTGAGCCAAAACGATTGCCGGGGCCCGCGTCGTGCAGATTCGCGGAAGCGGGGCCGGCCGGTCAACGGAGCTGTTCGTTGCCGCCGATGTGCTCGGCGCCCCACTCGACCAGAGGCCTGAGCCGCCGCCAGGCATCTCGTACCCGCTCGGTCACCCGCGGCCCGTCACGCATCCACGGATCCGCAGGCCAGCCCTGGTGGGCGTGGAGCGCGCGATGACGCAGCAGTTCCAGCCGCGGATGATCCGCCGGCACGCCCCGCGGCCGGGTCTTGAGTCGTTCTCCCGCAATCTCGCAGCCCTCCGCGCGCAGCCTCTCGACGATCCCTTCCAGCGCCTTCCCGGTGGCATCGGCGTCCACCGCCGCCCGGTAGCGGGTCAGCTGCTCGGGTGCGGGCGCGTACATCCCGCCGGCCACCATCAGCCCGTCGCCGTCGAGCTGGAGGTAGAAGCCGCCCCCGGCGTGGCCGCCCTGGTGCTCCTTGTAGGGCGACTTGTCCTTGGCGAACCGCACATCTCGGTGCGGCCGGAACATCTTCGCCGGGCCGAACTCGGGCTCGAGCTCGGCGAACAGCGCCGTCATCGGGCCGCGCACCACCGACTCATAGGTCGCCTTGTGCGCGGTCCAGTAGGTCTTGGAGTTGTCGGCGGCCAAGCCCTCGTAGAACTCGAACGCCTCGTCACCGAATCCGGAGAAGCTCATACGCCCGACGATACGACGCCCGTACGACATAAGCCCGCAGACGGGGTCAGTCGCGGGCGAGAACCCGGTTGGAGAGGGTGCCGACGGACTCGATCGTCACCGAGACCTCGTCGCCGACCTCCATCGGCCCGACGCCCTCGGGAGTGCCGGTGAGGATCACGTCGCCCGGCAGCAGAGTCATCACCTGGCTGATGTACTCGATCAGCGTCGGGATGGAGTGGATCATCTTCGAGGTGCGTGAGTCCTGCCTGACCTGACCGTTGAGCGAGGTCTGGATGCGCAGATCCGAGGGGTCGACGTCGGTGGTGATCCACGGCCCGAGCGGGCAGAAGGTGTCGAAGCCCTTCGCCCGCGTGTACTGCACGTCCCGCTTCTGCAGATCGCGTGCGGTCACGTCGTTGGCGCAGGTGTAGCCGAAGATCACGTCCGCCGCGCGGGCGGCCGGGACCTCACGGCAGAGCCGGCCGATGACGATGGCGAGCTCTCCCTCGTAGTCCACCCTGGACGAGAGCTTCTCTGGATAGGCGATCGCCTCCGCGGGCCCGATGACCGCGGTCGACGGCTTCATGAAGATCAGCGGTTCGGCCGGCGGCTCCCCGCCCATCTCCCGGGCGTGGTCGGCGTAGTTCTTGCCGACGGCGATCACTTTGCTGGGCAGCATCGGCGCCAGCAGCCGTACGTCGGCGAGCGGATATCTGATCCCCGTGAGCTTGATCTCCCCGAAGGGGTGAGCGGAGATGGCGGAGATCGATTCTTCGTCGTCGATCACCCCGAACGAAACCTCGCCGTCGCTGGCGAACCGCACGATACGCATGCCCCGAGCCTAGCCAAGGCGCCTCCGTCGCGTGGCAGCCGGATACCCCTTCCCGCAAATGACAGTTGACACTAACGCAAGTGATAACTAACGTTAGCGACCACTGACGGATATGAGTCAAAGGAGGCCCGTGATGGGCAAGCCGGTCATCTTCTTCGAGTACGTCTCCCCGAAGCCCGAGGAGACGATGAGCTTCTACTCCGACCTGTTCGACTGGAAGATCGACCACGACGAGGAGCAGCGCTACGGAGTGGTGCAGACCGGTCCCGATGCGGCCGTGATGGGCGGCATCGGCGCGGCCGAGAAGCCGGGCGACCAGCGCGTGACGGTCTACGCGGGCGTCGACGACGTGCAGGAATACCTCGACAAGGCCGAGAAGCTGGGCGGAAAGACCGTGCTGCCGCCCACCGAGATTCCCGGCAACGGCACGATCGCGCTCTTCTCCGACCCGGCCGGCCAGGTCACGGGTCTCTGGAAACCTGCCTGACTGAGACAATGGCGGCCGTGAACGAGCCCCTGGACGACGCCCTCAAGGCCCTCGCCGAGCCGAGGCGCCGCGCGATCCTGCGTCTGGTGTCACACGAGGAGCTCCCCGCCGGCCGTATCGCCGAAGAGTTCGAGGTGACCCGCTCGGCCGTCTCCCAGCACCTCCAGGTGCTGAAGGACGCCGGGCTGGTCACCGAACGCCGCGACGGCACCCGCCGGCTGTACCGGGCACGCCTGGAGGGCTTGGCGGAGCTGCGCGGCTTCCTCGACCAGATGTGGGGCGACTCCCTGGATCTGGCCCGGCGGCTCACGGAGGCGGAGCTGGGACTGCCCGCCGATGAGTCCGCCACCGGTTGATCTCGCATGGCCTGACGGATCCGGCGGGGACCTGGCACGATGGGCGGCATCGGCGCTCCTACCGCGAGGACCATGCTGCCCATGACCGAGGCGAACACCCGCTCACTGCACGACCCGATCCGTCAGGCGACGACCGTGCGCAGCGGTCGCGAGCACGCCTTCGAGGTGTTCGTTCGCCGGATCGGCGACTGGTGGCCCACCGAGACCCACTCGCTGGGTCAGGAAAAGGTCGTCGCGGTGCACTTCGAGGAGGAGCTCGGCGGCCGCGTCTACGAGACCTGGGGCGACGGTCATCAGCGAGAGTGGGGCCGCGTGATCACCTGGGAGCCCCCGGAACGGTTCGCGATCACCTGGCAGACGCTGTCCCAGACGACCGAGGTCGAGCTGCGGTTCCGCGAACTCGCCCCCGCCCTGACCCGGGTGGAGGTCGAGCACCGCGGCTGGGAGCGGCTCCCCGCCGAGGAGGTCATCGCCTGGACGACCCCGCCCAGCGGATACTCCGAAGGCTGGCGGCTCATCCTGGCCCGCTTCGAGAAGGCCGCCACCGAGTCGGCTACCGAGGTGGCTACGGAGGTGGCTACGGAGTCGGCTATCGAGTCGGCTACGGAGTGAAGCCGCACTCCCGCCCGCCGAACCGGCAGCCGCGCGGCAAGGAGGGCACCCCGCCCGCGCCGAACTTCACCACGAACGTGCCGCCGGGCGGGATCGAGCCGGTCAATGGGTCGTTCCGGATGATCACCTGGGAACCGGCCTGCACGAGCACGCCGCCCCAGACCATCCTGACCTGGGCGCCCGGGTAGCTGAAGGACAGTTCCCAGGCGGACAGCGGTACGGACGTCCGGTTGGTGACCGTGACGACGCCTTCGAAGTAACCCTGGTCCTGTTGTACGGTCCGGTACGGCATCCCGAGGCCGTTCGGCGGCACTCCACCGGCGGGCGCGCCCCCAGCGGGAACGCCTCCGGACTGCGCCGGGGCGGTGGAGTTCCCTGGCCCGGGCGAGGCAGGGGCCGCCTGCGGCGGAGCACTCGACCCCGTACCCCCGCCGGGTGCCGACACCTGGGGTGCCGGGATTCCGCCCGGTGACGGCTGCACCGTGGAAGAAGCGCCCGGAGCGGCCGGGGCGGAGGCCGTCACCGCCGCCACCGGGCGCTTGCCGCCGCCTCCCGGCCACAGCAGCGCGGCCACCGCGCCCGCCGCCACCACGGCGATGGCGGCGGCGAACGCGAGCAGCGTCACCCCGCGCCTGCCGTTCCCGCGCGGCCGGGCGGGCGATGGTGGCCCAGTGGGTACGAAGCCGCCCGGAGGCTGGAATGGCGGCAGGGGACTCTGGTGGGTGACCTCCTCCGCCGACGGAACGTCCGGGATGGCCCAGATGGCCGCCGGGGCCACCGGCGCGGTGAACTCGGAGGTCTTCGGCCAGGGGGCGGCAGCCGCGATGGGCAGCGGCACCCGGTCGGTGGCGTCTTCCGGACCCGCCTGCGGAAAGTCCGCGGCGGTGTCCCCAGCGGGGGCGGACGCCTTCTCCGGGAGCGCGATATCGGTGGTCGGCTCGTGATCCGGAACGTCCGAAGCGTTCAACTCATCACCTTCTAGGGCGGTTACAGAGCTACGTCACTCAGTCCGACGCCGGAGAGGGTGGTGAAGTTCGGCCGATCTGCCGTGGATCAGGCGACGCTGAGCGGCTCGATCGCCCGCCGGGCGGCCAGCCGCTGCTGACGGTTGAGCAGATCGGTGATGAGCTCGACGGCGTCCGGGCTGGTCTTCACCTCGGAGAGCCAGCGGGTCGCCTCGGCCAGCAGCATCTCGGGCGACTGCTTGGCCTTCGTGCCCTGCTCGTCCGCCAGACGGCCCAGCACCCTACCGAGGCGGAGCGCCGCGTCGGGGAAGTCGGCCTCGGCCGCACGGCGGAACCAGTGCGCCGCGCACTCCAGGTCCCCTTCGCCCTCGCACCATAGGCCCAGCTCGTACGCCGCACGTGCCTGTGAACCGGCGGCAGGACGGCCCACGGACCCGGGGCTCCAGCGACGTCGGACAGGCATTCGATCACTCCGGTTTACATGGGACAGGACACGGGCCCTCGGGCGTTAGCGGAGACACCTGGTCGCCCGCGGCGGCGTGAAGCCGTAGACACATATCGTGGCGATCGCGACGGCATCCCGCCACCTATTTGGTGGCGTTTTACTAACTTTCTGGGTAGTCGAACCATTACGTATGGTTATAAGATCCCCAGCGAGCTGCGATCATCTCACTGTGTGACGGGAAAAGATGACCGCCTAGCCATAATCGTAGGGCCACCGCGCGCTGAACGCCATTCCAGTTCCAGGTCGCCAATTGACGTCTTTAATGCCGTAAAAGGTGGGCTCTTACAGCCCCGGTGGCGTGCCCCGCCGGGATCGATGGGCGCATGCCGTCCGGCGCGAGGGGGAACGGGCGGGCGTGGCTGAGAAGATCCTGACGAGGGGCCGCGTACCGTGAGAACCCTTGTCAGGGTCACGTTCTACAAGAGGAGATGTGTGTGTCTTCGGTGGTGAAAATCAACGTGCTGACCGTGAGCACCGAGATGCGTGAGGAGCTCGAGCGCCGCTTCGCCGGCCGAGCCGGTCTGGTGGAGTCCGCCGATGGCTTCGAGCACTTCGAGCTGCTACGCCCGGTGGACGGCACCGACCGTTACATGGTCTACACCCGCTGGCGCAGCGAGGAGGACTTCCAGCGCTGGACCGAGAGCCAGTCCTTCGCCAAGGGCCACGCGAAGGCCGCCGCCGATGCCCAGGCGTCCCGTGGGGAAGGCCCCCAGACCGGCCATGGGCACGGCCACGGCGGCCCCGCGGCCACCGGGGCCGAACTGTGGTCCTTCGAGGTCGTACAGTCCGCCGACCGAGGGTAGTCACCCCCGGAGCGGCAACCGGTGCGGGGCTGGAGCCGAGGGATTCCGTCGGTGAGAGCCGGCGGAACGCCCCGGTCCGGCGAGGATCAGTCGGCGACCAGGTCCTGGTATTCGGGGTGCTTGTCGATGTACGCCTTGATGAAGGGGCAGAGCGGCACGGCCACCCGCCCGGCGGACCGGACGTCGTCCAGGGCGCCCCGGGCGAGCCGGCCGCCCAGCCCCTGTCCCTCGTAGGCGGGGTCGATCTCGGTGTGGGTGAAGATCACCCGCTCGTTCCGCAGCCGGTACTCCGCGAATCCGCCGAGCGAACCGTCCACGTCGATCTCGTAGCGGTTCTCCGCCACGTTGTTCGTGATCTTCGTGCTCATACTCGTAGTAATGCCCCTGTACAGGAGAAGATTCCCCCGGGACGTCATTGTCCGGTGTCGTAGCCGGCCCGGAGCAGCGAGTAGGTCACCGCCTCCTCCAGCGCCTGCCAGGAGGCCGCGATGACGTTCTCCGCGACACCGACCGTGCCCCACTCCCCGCGGCCGTCACTGGACTCGATGAGCACCCGGGTGCTGGCTCCGGTACCGTGCGAGCCCTCCAGGATCCGGACCTTGTAGTCGATCAGCTCCAGCTTGGCCAGCTCCGGATACAGCCGCTCCAAGGCGATGCGCAGCGCGGTGTCCAGGGCGTTGACCGGGCCGTTGCCCTCACCGGTGGCGACGATCCGCTCGCCCTTGGCGTGCAGCTTGACGGTCGCCTCGCTGACCATCACGCCGTCCGGTCGCCGCTCGACGATGGTGCGCCACGACTCGACCTGGAAGTAGGTGGTCCGGTCGCCGAACAGCTCGCCGCGCAGCAGAAGCTCGAAGGACGCATCGGCGGCCTCGAAGGTGTACCCCTCGGCCTCCAGCTCCTTGACCTTGTCGACGACCTCCTTGGCCTTCTGCCCCGAAAGGTCGTATCCGAGCTCCTTACCCTTGAGCTCGACCGATGCCCGGCCGGACATGCTGGAGACCAGCATCCGCATGTCGTTGCCGACTCGCATCGGGTCGATGTGCTGGTAGAGGTCCGGGTCTACCTTCACCGCGGAGGCGTGCAGCCCCGCCTTGTGCGCGAACGCCGAGACGCCGACATAGGGCTGCTGCGAGCTGGGCGTGACGTTGGTGATCTCGGAGACCGCGTGCGCGATGCGGGTCATCTCGGCCAGCTGACCCTCGGTGACCACCTGCAGGCCCCGCTTGAGCTGCAGGTTGCCCACCACGGTGAACAGGTTGGCGTTGCCGCTGCGCTCGCCGTAGCCGTTCGCGCAGCCCTGCACATGGGTGGCGCCGGCCTTGACCGCGGCGAGGCTGTTGGCCACCGCGCAGCCGGAGTCGTCGTGGCAGTGGATGCCGACTCTCGCGCCGAGCGAGACCACGTCGTTGACGACGTCGGCCAGCTCGTCGGGCAGCATGCCGCCGTTGGTGTCGCACAGGGCGATCACGTCGGCGCCGGCCTCCGTCGCGGTCCGTACGACCTCCACCGCGTAGGCAGGATTGGCCTTGTAACCGTCGAAGAAGTGCTCGGCGTCCAGGAAGACCCGCTGCCCCTCCGCCCGCAGATGGGAGACCGTGTCGCGGATCATCGCGAGGTTCTCCTCGAGCGTGGTGCGCAGAGCCAACTCCACGTGCCGGTCGTGGCTCTTGGCCACCAGAGTCACGACCGGCGCGCCGGAATCGCGCAGGGCGGCCACCAGAGGGTCGTCGGCGGCCTTCGCACCGGCCCGGCGGGTCGCGCCGAACGCGGTGAGCTGTGCGTGCTTCAGGTCGAGCTCGGTCCGAGCCAACGCGAAGAATTCGGTGTCCCGGGGATTTGCGCCAGGCCAGCCGCCCTCGATGAAGCCCACGCCCAGCTCGTCGAGGTGCCGCGCGATGGCCAGTTTGTCGGCCACACTCAGGTTGAGTCCCTCCTGCTGGGACCCATCGCGCAGCGTCGTGTCATAGACGTGGAAGCGGTCGTCGAGCATCGAGCTCTCCTCCATACGGGGTGACGCGCCATCGGATAAGGACCGGAAAAGACCGGAAAAGCAAAAGACCCCTCACGGACGTGAGAGGTCTGCGCGCCGGCGGTGTCCTTGATCAGCCGACGCGCCCGCCGATAATCATCGAAGCGTGGCGCATAACGAACTCAGTGTGCCACATCAGAAACACACCCGTCACTTCGGTCTCGGCATCCGAGACATCCTTTACCGTGATCTTGCCGGCCGAGGGGCCGGCCGCCCAGGGACGCCCTGCCCATCCTCTGACGAGGTGAGGGCGTCCCCGCGGCCCGGAAACGAACGGTGCGGATCAGGCGATCTTGTGGATCCAGCCGTGCGGGTCGGGCCGCGAGCCGTACTGCACCCCGAGCAGTTCCTCGCGCAGCCGCATCGAGATCGGGCCGGGGGTGCCATCGCCGATCGTCCACTGCCTGCCACGACCCTTGACACCGCCGACGGGACTAATGATCGCTGCGGTGCCGCAGCCGAACACTTCGGTGATCTCACCGGAGGCGCAGCCCTCCTGCCACTCCTCGACGCTGATCCTGCCCTCCTCGATCGGGATGCCGAGGCCGGGGGCGAGCGTCAGGAGCGAGTCACGGGTGATGCCGGGCAGCAGCGTCCCGGTCAGCGCCGGGGTCAGCAACCGTGCCCGGTCTCCAGAGCCGTAGACGAAGACCAGGTTCATGGAGCCGACCTCCTCGACCCAGCGGTGCTCGATCGCGTCCAGCCAGACCACCTGGTCACAGCCCTCCCGGATGGCCTGCGCCTGGCCGGCGAAGGACGCGGCGTAGTTGCCGCCGGTCTTGGCCGCGCCAGTGCCGCCGAGAGCCGCCCGGGTGTAGTCGTCCGACAGCCACACGGTGACCGGCTTGATCCCCTGCGGGTAGTACGACCCGGACGGGGACGCGATGACCATGAACAGGTAGTCCTGCGAGGGCCGCTGAACCCCCAGGGCCCGCGTGGTGGCGAACATGAACGGCCGCAGATAAAGGCTGTGCCCCTCCCGCGAGGGCACCCAGTCCTGGTCGGTGCGGACGAGCAGGTCGATCGCGGCGACGAACAGCTCCTCGGGGATGGCGGGCATGGCCATCCGCTCGGCCGAGGCGTTCATCCGGGCCGCGTTCCGCTCCGGCCGGAAGGCGACGACCGAGCCGTCCTCCCTGCGGTAGGCCTTGAGCCCTTCGAAGAGCTCCTGCGCATAATGCAGGACCTGCGTGGCCGGGTCGAGGGAGATCGGCCCGTAGGGCTGAAGCCGGGCGTCCGTCCACCCCGAATCCGGCGAGTACCTGATCGTGATCATGTGATCCGTGAAGTACTGGCCCCACCCGGGATTGGCCAGGATGCCCTCCCGCTCCGTCTCCGGGACGCGGTGGTCGGAGAGCTGGATGTCGAAGTCGAACACGGTGCTCATGTAAAGATCCTCTCCCGGATTCACCAGTACAAAAAGGTACCGGTGAATCCATTGTCGTCCTACGTCTGCGGATGGTCCCCCTCAAGAACCACGGCGTACGCAGAACGGGCACGCCGTGGTGACGTGCCCGGGAGTCCTGCCGATGGGCAGGGGCGCGTCCTAGCCGGCTACTCGCTTGGCGATGGCGTCGCCGATCTGGCCGGTGGAACGGGCCGGACCGCCCTGGCGGTCGACCAGGTCCTCGGCCACGGCGGCCTCGACCCGGCGGGCCGCCTCGGGCACGCCCAGATGGTCCAGCAGCATGGCGACGGAGAGGATCGTGGCGGTCGGGTCAGCCTTGGCCTGGCCCGCGATGTCGGGGGCGCTGCCGTGCACCGGCTCGAACATCGACGGCGCGGTCCGGTCGGGGTTGACATTGCCGCTGGCGGCCAGCCCGATGCCGCCCGCGATGGCGGCGCCGATGTCGGTGATGATGTCGCCGAAGAGGTTGTCGGTGACGACCACGTCGAAGCGCTGCGGCTGGTTGACGAAGAACATCGTCGCCGCGTCGACGTGGCAGTAGTCCGTGGTGACCTCGGGGAACTCGGCGCCGACCTGCTTGAGGAGGCGCTGGTAGAGCTCACCGGCGAAGGTCAGGACGTTGTCCTTGTGCACGAGGGTGAGCTTCCGGCGCGGCCGGGAGGCCGCCACCTCGAAGGCGTAGCGGATGACCCGCTCGACCCCGAAGGCGGTGTTGACGCTCTCCTGCGTGGCGACCTCGTACGGGGTGCCCTTCCGCACGACACCGCCCACGCCCGTGTAGGGCCCCTCGGTGCCCTCCCGGACGACGATCATGTCGATGTCGCCGGGGGCCACTCCGGCCAGCGGAGTCGCCACGCCGGGGAACAGCTTCACCGGCCGCAGGTTGACGTAGTGGTCCAGCTCGAACCGCAGCCGCAGCAGCAGCCCGCGCTCCAGCACACCGCTCGGCACGGTGGGGTCGCCGACGGCGCCCAGCAGGATGGCGTCGTGCGCCCGGATCTCCTCGAGCACCGAGTCCGGCAGCACCTCCCCGGTCCGGTGCCAGCGGGCCGCGCCCAGGTCGTACGGGGTCTGCTCGATCGTCAGGTCGTACGACGGCGCGACGAGGTCCAGGACCTTGAGCCCCTCGGCGACGACCTCGGGACCGATGCCGTCACCGGCGACGACGGCGAGACGGATGCTACGGGAAGCCATGGCCTCACCTTATCGAGTGAATCTCACTTGGCGAAACGGGATCTCACATGTCAGACATCCAATGCCGTGGTCAGACCCCGCCGGAGGAGCCACCCGGGCCAGTGTTCCGTGAAACTGGTCATGCTTTCATCTCAGGATGTGAGAAAACTGCCACGGCGCGGGACAGTGACGTTACGGGCGGGTAGCGTCCGTGACGAGACGGCTACAGCATTGGTTCTCTGCCGCCACTTCTCACCGGAGCGTCCTTCCCATGAATGACGAACACGCCTACACCCCGGCCGACGAGGCTCGGCTGGAGGCCGCGAAGGCCCTGCAGACCGCCCTGGACCGCCGGGACAGCGCGTCGCCGCCGGAGAGCCGCCCGGCCTCCAGATAACCGATTCGTTCGAGATCGTCCCCGCCGCGCGGCACCGCCGCGTGATATGCAAACCTCTGTGCAGGTAACGGGGGAGGATCGCGTGGGGCTCGACAAGCCGACTGCGAGCACGACGAGCGTGCTGCGCGTGATCAATGAGCGGGCGGTCTACGAGCAGATCAGGCTGAACGGCCCGGTGTCCCGGCCCGAAGTGGCCAAGGCGACCGGACTCTCCAAGCCGACGATCTCCCTGGCCTTGGCCGACCTGGAGAAGGTGGGGCTGGTGCGCACCGTGGGTCACCGCACCGGCGGCGCCGGCCGGGCGGCCGTCCTGTACGAGATCCATCCTGAGGCGGGATGGGTCCTCGGCATCGACATCGGCCGCGAATGGGTACGGGCCGCACTCGCCAACCTGACCGGTGAGGTCGTGGTACGCCGCGACGTGCGTTCGCAGGCGGCGAACGCCAGTGCCCTGATCGACCAGCTCGAGGGACTCGTCGTCGAACTGGCCACCGAGGCCGGTATCAAGACGGCCGACGTCACCTACATCGTGGTCGGTACTCCGGGCGTGCACGACACCGAGAACCGGCGGCTGCACCTGGCGCCGAACCTGCCGGGATGGCATCGGCCGGGAGTTACCACCCGGCTGGCCGAGCGGCTGCCCAGCGAGTTCGTCATCGAGAACGACATCGCGCTCGCCGCGCTGGGCGAGCAGGCCTACGGTCTCGGCGCCGGGGTCGCCGACTTCGTCTACTTCTCCATCGGCACCGGGGTCGGCATGGGCATCATCCTGGGCGGACGGCTCTACCGGGGCGCCAGCGGGGCGGCCGGCGAGGTCGCGTTCCTGCCGCTCGGCGAGTCCGACCCGCTCACCAGCGCCCCCGGAGCCCAGCGGCACGGCATGCTGGAGAGTGTCCTGTCCGCCTCCGGCGTGGTGGCCACCGCGCGCCGTTACGGGATGACCGGCAGGCTGACCCCGGAGAAGGTGTGGGACGCGGCCCGGGCCGGTGACCCCGCGGCCGTGCAGGCGGTGGGGTACGAGGCGGGCAACGTCAGCCGGGCACTGGCCAGCGTCACCGCGATCCTCGACCCGCAACTCGTGGTGATCGGCGGCGGGCTGGGCCGGCACGGCGAGGACGTGCTGCTCGAGGTCGTCCGCGACCAGCTCGAGACCATGACCCCGCTGAACGCGCCGCCCATCGAGGTGTCGACGCTCGGCCGGGAGGCGGTGGTGCTGGGCGCCCTGGCGATCGGGCTGACCACCACCCGGGAGATCGTGTTCAACCGGGCCGTCGCCGAACCCGCCGTGAGCTGACCTCATGCCCGATCCGGTGACGCGGGCACTGGCGGAGGTCGCGGAGCTGGGGCCGTTCTTCGCCATCGCGACCGATCCCGCCGAGGAGGCGGACCCCACCTGGCGGCGGCTCGACACGCTCGGCACGGCGGATCTCGGCGGCCTGATCGCCGCCTACGCGCACCGGCTGGGCGGTGTGGAGCACCGGGTCGCGGCCTCGATCCTCTTCCAGGGACTGGCCGCCCGGCTCTGGTCGCCGGTGGTCGCCTGCGCGGCCGGGTACGGAGTCGTACCCGACCTCACCGGGCTGCACTGGCGCTGGGCACCGGGCACGCCTATCGCGCTCTGGCTGGCCGACCCTGGCGGTGTGGCCGCCACAGACCCTGCCGCGGTTCCTGCCGCGGTTCCTGCCGCGCTTCCTGCCGCCGTCCATGCCGTCGTGGTGGGCGGCCGGCTGCGCCCGCTGCGTGAGGTCTTCGGCGCCGTGGTGAAACTGGCGGACGGGCTGATGTGGGGTAACGCGGCGTCCGCGCTGGCGGGCACCCTGCGTGCCGGGTCCATGCGACCGGAACTCGCCGGGCCCGTCACCCGGCTGGTGCGGGCTCTGCTCACCATGGAGCCGCTGGCCGGCACCGGCGATTTCACCGGAGGCCTGTCCGGCGAGGTCCTACGGCCGGAGGCGTTCCGGCGGCGCAGCTGCTGTCTCTACTACCGGGTTCCGCCCGGCGGCGGCCTGTGCGGCGACTGCGCCCTGCTCCCCCGCGCCTAGTGCGGCACCGGAACGGCAGCGCACATCACCGCCTCCACCGGCGCGGTCACCATCCCGCTCAGCCGGCTGGAGATGGCCGGACCGACGCCGCCCGCTCTGATGCGGGATTTCTGGCGGTAGGCGGCCGACGCCTGAAGCCGGGCGTGGTGCCGGGCAGGGCACGGCGGCGAGACCTCTCCGCCATGACGGAGCAGGCCGGACAGGCCCTGGAACCGCGGCCTTGAAACAGGTCCGGAAAGGCGCCGATCAGGCGTCGAGGTCGATCCGGCGGGCCATGTCCGCGCCGATCGCGCCGGAAATGGCGTCGAGCACCTCCGGGGTGATCGCGGAGTCGACGGTCAGCGCGGTCAGCGCGGTGCCGCCCTTGGTGTTCCGGCCGACCTGCATGCCCGCGATGTTGATGTTGAGGTCGCCGAGCAGCTTGCCGACGACACCGACGACACCGGGCCGGTCCACATAACCGAAGACGGCCATGTGCTCGGCCGGCACCAGCTCCATGTCGTAGCCGTTGATCTCGACGATGCGCTCGTGGTGCCGGGGCCCGCTGAGCGTGCCGGACACCGAGACGATGGAGCCGTCGGCCATGGTGCCCTTGACCGTGACCAGGTTGCGCCAGTCGGGGCTGTCCTCGCTGGTGGTCAGGGTGACCTCGACGCCCCGGTCGCGGGCCAGCAGCGGAGCGTTGACGAAGGTCACCGACTCCTCGATGACGTCGGCGAAGACCCCCTTGAGCGCCGCCAGCTCGAGCACCTTGACGTCATGGTGGGTGATCTCGCCGCGGACGACGACGTCGAGCCGGACCGGTACCCCGCCGGCGAGCGCGGTGAAGATCCGGCCGAGCTTCTCGGCCAGTGGCAGCCCCGGCTTGACGTCCTCGGCGACCGCGCCGCCCTGCACGTTGACCGCGTCGGGCACGAACTCCCCGGACAGTGCCAGCTTGACCGACTTGGCGACCTGGGTGCCGGCCTTCTCCTGCGCCTCATGGGTGCTGGCGCCCAGGTGCGGGGTGACCACGATGTTGTCGTGGTGGAACAGCGGGCTGTCGGTGCACGGCTCGGTGGTGAACACGTCGATGCCCGCGCCCGCGATCCGGCCGTCCTTGAGCGCCAGGTCCAGGGCGTCCTCGTCCACGATGCCGCCGCGGGCGGCGTTGACGATGCGCACGCTCGGCTTGACCTCGTGCAGCTCCTTGTCGCCGATGAGGCCGAGGGTCTCCGGCGTCTTCGGCAGGTGCACGGAGATGAAGTCGCTCTCGCGGAGCAGCTCCTCCAGGGAGACCATCCGGACGCCCAGCTGGGCGGCGCGGGCGGCCTGGACGTACGGGTCGAAGGCGATGATCTCCATGTCGAAGGCGACCAGGCGCTGCGCGACCAGGACGCCGATGCGGCCCAGGCCGAGCAGGCCGGCGACCTTGCCCTGAAGCTCCACGCCGGTGTACTTCGAGCGCTTCCACTCACCTTGCTTGAGCGCGGCGTGGCCCTGTGGCACGTTCCGGGCGGTGGCCAGCAGCAGCGCGATGGCGTGCTCGGCGGCCGTGACGATGTTGGAGGTCGGCGCGTTCACGACCATGACACCGGCCTTGGTGGCGGCTTCCACGTCGACGTTGTCGAGGCCGACGCCGGCGCGGGCCACGACCCGCAGCTTGCGGGCGTGCTCGAACACCTCGGCGCTGACCTTGGTGGCACTGCGGACGATCAGGGCGTCCACATCGACGACGGCGGGCAGGAGCAGTGCGCGGTCCGCACCCTCGACGTACCGCACCTCGAAGTCGGATTCGAGAACCGCGATACCGGCCGGGGACAGTTCTTCAGCAACGAGGACGACAGGCTTGCTCAACAGAAGGATTCCTTCTTTGCTGGGAATGTGTGCTGGTAGAGCCGCGAGTCACCTCCTCGTGCCCTCGCCCACAACGAGTCTATCCCCGCGAGTCCGGCACCCTGACGCCATCCCGGTCATCGTCCGGAATGACCAGATTCAAGCCTGGTGAGCATGACTTCCTCGCAGTGGTCCAGCCAGCGGACCTCCGCCTCCGCCTGGAAGATCATCGATTCCAGGACGAGCCGCCACGCCCGATCGTCCGGAGGGGCGTCGGACCTGAGCCGGGCCATGTCCTGAAGAGAACGCAGCGTCGCCCTCCGCTGGGTCTGGAGGACCTCGCGCACGTCCACGCCGGGCGAGGTGACCGCCAGCGCCAGCTTGACCGCGAGCTCGTCCCGGGGCCGGTCGGAGCGTGCCACCGGCGTGCCGAACCAGCGCAGCGCCTCATCCTCGCCGGCGGCGGTGATCCGGTAGGTGAACCGGCCCTCGTCGTCGGCGCCGACCCGGACGGCCAGGCCGTCCCGCTCCAGCCGGTTCAACGTTGAGTAAACCTGCCCGATGTTGAGCGGCCAGGTGGCGCCGGTGGAAGACTCGAACTCAGCACGCAACTGATAGCCGTAGCGCGGCCCCTGGGCGAGCAGGGCCAGCAGGCCGTGACGGATCGACATGCCAACGAAGTCTGCATACCGCGTATCCCTCGCGCAATACCGCGTATGCATGATCCACGACACGCGGGGGCCGGCGTTCACTCTGAGTGACCAGCATGAGCCTTAACGTGGCTCCGTACCCCGGCCACCCCGCCACCAGGCCAGGACAGCGCAGCTCCATCCCGATCCCGCCCCAGGAGAGCCCGATGACGCAGCCAGAGGTGAGCGTCCTGCAGGACGTCCTGCGCTTGTACGACCACCGTTTCCTCGAACTGGCCGACGACCAGCGCCGCCGGCTCGTCATCGGGACCCGGCACGTGCTCGGCGAGCGGCTGGCGGACGAGGTGCGCGCCGCCCTGCCCGCCTCCTACCGGCTGCGCGCCTTCTGTATCCAGCGCGGCCTGCACGAGGAGCTGGAACGGCTGATCCGTGAGGAGACCGAGGGCCACCGGGCGGGCGCCGTCGTGGTGGGCGGACGGGTGTACGCCATGTACCCGTACCTGCGGGGCGTGCCCAGGCACGACGCCGACATCACCGACGAGGTCCGTGCCGAGCATCGGCTGGACGGCCTGAGCTGGGCGGGCGACCGCGTACGGCTGCAGGGGCAGGCCGCCATCGGGCAGGTGGCGGCCCGCGAGGTGGCGGTGGAGGTGATCCTCCGCGAACGTACGCAGGCGCATGAGCGGCGGTTCGGCGCCTCCCCGCATGGCTCCGGCTTCGAGGCCCTCATCGACCCCGCCGAGCTGGGCCCGGGGCACTGGGACGTTCACCTGGCCGTCGGGACCTTCGGGCTGACCAGGGAGGCCGCGTTCGGTGCCGTACGGGACGCACGGCTCAAGACCGGCCCCCGGGAACGGGCCGGCGTCATCGTGTACTTCGGCGAGCGCGGCGACCTGGCCATCGAGATCCCGGGCACGCCCGGCAGACCCGGCCTGCTGCGCCGCCTCCTGCGACGTTGAGGTGGCCGGCCCTCCCAAGGGAGTGACCGGCCACCCCATGCGGGCGTCCAGGCGGCTCAGTCGTTGAGCCAGCTCATCATGGGGCGGAGCTTGGCGCCGGTCTGCTCGATCGGGTGCGAGCCCAGCTCCTCGCGGTACTTCAGGTGGTTGACCTGGCCGTTGTCGAACTCCTCGACCAGCTCGCGGGCGAACTGCCCGGACTGGATCTCGGCGAGGATCCGCTTCATCTCGGCCTTGGTCTCGGCGTTGACGATGCGCGGGCCGCGGGTGTAGCCGCCGAACTCCGCGGTGTCCGACACCGACCAGTACATCTTCTGGATGCCGCCCTCGTACATGAGGTCGACGATCAGCTTCATCTCGTGCAGGCATTCGAAGTAGGCGACCTCGGGCTGGTAGCCGGCCTCGATCAGGGTCTCGAAGCCCGCCTTGATCAGCTCGGAGACACCGCCGCAGAGCACCGCCTGCTCACCGAACAGGTCCGTCTCGGTTTCCTCGGTGAAGGTGGTCTTGATGCCGCCGGCGCGCAGGCCGCCGATGCCCTTGGCGTAGGACAGCACCAGCGGCCAGGCGTTACCGGTCGCGTCCTTCTCCACCGCCACCAGCACCGGGACGCCACGGCCCTCGGTGAACTGGCGGCGCACCAAGTGACCCGGACCCTTCGGGGCGACCATGGCCACGTCAACGCCCTCGGGCGCCTCGATGAGGTCGAACCGGATGTTCAGGCCGTGGCCGAAGAAGAGGGCGTCGCCCTCGACCAGGGCCGGCTTGATGTGCTCGGTGTAGAGCCCGCGCTGTACGTGGTCCGGCGCCAGGATCATGATCAGGTCGGCCTCTTCGGCCGCCTCGCGCGGGGTGAGGACGCGAAGGCCGTCGGCCTCCGCCTTCTCCCGGCTCTTGGAGCCCTCCAGCAGGCCCACCCGGACGTCGACGCCCGAGTCGCGCAGCGAGAGCGCGTGCGCGTGCCCCTGGCTGCCGTATCCGATCACGGCCACGTGCCGGCCCTGGATGATGCTCAGGTCGGCATCGTCGTCGTAGAACATCTCAGCCACTTGCTGTGCCTCTCAGTGAGTTCGGAGTGGAGTTTCGGTCAGGCGCTGCGCTCGAGCGCGCGCAGCGAACGGTCGGTGATGGAACGGGCACCACGGCCGATGGCCACCATGCCCGACTGCACCAGTTCCTTGATACCGAATGGCTCGAGCACCCGGATGAGTGCCTCCAGCTTGTCCTTGCTCCCGGTCGCCTCGATGGTGACGGCGTCGGGAGCGACATCAACGACCTTGGCCCGGAAGAGCTGGACGGTCTCCAGCACCTGTGACCGGGTCTCGGCGTCGGCACGCACCTTGACGAGCAGCAGTTCGCGCTGTACGGCCGACGACGGATCGAGCTCGACGATCTTCAGGACGTTGATCAGCTTGTTGAGCTGCTTGGTGACCTGCTCGAGGGGCAGGTCCTCGACGTTGACCACGATCGTCATCCGGGAGATCTCCGGATGCTCCGTCGGGCCGACGGCGAGCGAGTCGATGTTGAACCCACGGCGGGAGAACAGCCCGGCGATGCGGGCGAGCACACCCGGTTTGTTCTCGACGAGCACCGAGAGAGTATGGCGGCTCATGGTTAGTCTCCAGTCTCCCAGTCGGGGGCCAGGTCACGTGCGTACTTGATCTCGTCGTTGCCGGTGCCGGCCGCGACCATCGGCCAGACCATCGCGTCCTGGTGGACGACGAAGTCGATCACGACCGGTGCGTCGTTGATCTCCATGGCCTTGGCGATGGTCGCGTCGACATCCTCGGCCTTGTCGCAGCGCAGCCCGATGCAGCCGTAGGCGTCCGCGAGCTTCACGAAGTCGGGGATCATCGTCTTGCCGGTCGGGTGGGTGCCGGCGGCCGAACGCTGCGAGTGCAGATTGGTGTTGGAGTAGCGCTCGTTGTAGAACAGCGTCTGCCACTGGCGGACCATGCCGAGGTTGCCGTTGTTGATCACGGCGACCTTGATCGGGATGCCCTCGATCGCGCAGGTGGCGAGCTCCTGGTTGGTCATCTGGAAGCAGCCGTCGCCGTCGATCGCCCAGACGGTGCTGCCGGGGCTGCCGACCTTCACCCCCATGGCGGCGGGCACCGCGAAGCCCATCGTGCCGGCGCCGCCGGAGTTGACGAAAGCGCCGGGACGCTCGTAGCCGATGAACTGGGCCGCCCACATCTGGTGCTGGCCGACGCCCGCCACGTAGTACGCGTCCGGTCCGGCGATCTTGCCGATCCGCTCGATGACGTACTGCGGTGACAGTTCCCCGTCGGGCGGCAGGTCGTAGCCCAGCGGGTAGGTCGTGCGCCAGTGGTCGAGCAGGTGCCACCAGGCCGCGTAGTCACCCACGTGCCCGGCCGCGTGCTCGCCCTGCACCGCCACGATCAGGTCGGTGATCACCTCCCGGCAGTCCCCCACGATCGGCACGTCCGCGTGCCGGTTCTTGGAGATCTCGGCCGGGTCGATGTCGGCGTGCACGATCCGCGCGTCCGGCGCGAAGGTGTCCAGCCGGCCCGTGACCCGATCGTCGAACCGGGCGCCGAGCACGACGAGCAGGTCGGCCTTCTGCAGGGCGCCGACCGCGCCGACCGTCCCGTGCATGCCGGGCATGCCCATGTGCAGGTGATGGCTGTCGGGGAAGGCGCCCTTGGCCATCAGGGTGGTGACGACGGGGGAACCGGTCAGCTCGGCCAGCACCCGCAGTTCGGCGGCGGCCGAGGCCTTGATCACGCCACCGCCGACGTAGAGCACCGGGCGCTTGGCCTCGACGATCAGCTTGGCCGCCTCCCGCACCTGCTTGGAGTGCGGCCGGGTCACCGGGCGGTAGCCGGGCAACTGCATCGCCTGCGGCCAGACGAAGTCGAAGGTCGCCTGGAGGGCGTCCTTGGCGATGTCGACCAGGACCGGCCCGGGCCGCCCGGTGGCGGCGATATGGAAGGCCTCGGCGATCGTCCGGCCGATGTCGTTGGCGTCGGTGATCAGGAAGTTGTGCTTGGTGATCGGGAGGGTGATCCCCGAGATGTCCGCCTCCTGGAAGGCGTCGGTCCCGATGGCGCTGCTGGCCACCTGACCGGTGATCGCCACGATCGGCACCGAGTCCATGTAGGCGTCCGCGATCGGGGTGACCAGGTTGGTCGCGCCCGGCCCGCTCGTCGCCATGCACACGCCGACCTTGCCGGTGGCCTGGGCGTATCCCTGAGCGGCGTGCCCGGCGCCCTGCTCGTGCCGTACGAGGATGTGACGGACCTGCTCGGAGTCGAAGAGCGGGTCGTACGCGGGGAGGATCGCCCCCCCGGGTATCCCGAACACGGTGTCGACGCCGACGTGCTCCAGGGCTCGCACGAGCGCCTGTGCACCGGTCATCTGCTCGGTCATCTGCTTGTTCCTCTGCGGTGGGGACGTCCGGAGATCATGGTCAGGCCAACAAAAAACCCCTCTTCGCCGGATGGCGATCGAGGGGCGCGCGCAAGGAGAGTACTTGTCAGCTTGCGCGCTGACCAAGTACTACGAGGATCTCGGGGTTCTTCTGCACGCGTCCACCATGGCCGACTTCCCGCCCGTGGTCAAATCCGTGTTGCCGAATTCTCACAGTGTGGGATCGCGCGCGCTCGCCGTCGGGGTGATTCGGCCCTCAACCTGCGGAAAGAGCCGAGCCCTCGAGGGGGATGCCGCCACCGGACAGGTTCGTGCGCACCAGTGCCTCGACCCGTCCGGGTGCCATCGGCCGCGCCACCAGGAATCCCTGGCCGCGGGGGCAGCCCATCTCACGCAGCAGCTCCAGCTGTTCGGGACGCTCGATGCCCTCCGCGACCACGGTCAGGCCGAGATCGTGGCCGAGCCGTACGATCGTGCGCGTCAGGAGGGTGAGGGTCTCGTCCCGGCCAAGCCCGGCCACGAAGGACGGGTCGATCTTGATGATGTCCACCGGGAGCTGCCCGAGGTAGGCCAGCGATGCGTACCCGGTGCCGAAGTCGTCGATGGCGAGCCGGACGCCCAGGTCCCGCAGCGCCGACAGCCGCTCGACGTTGTGCCCGGCGTCCTCGACGAGGACCTCCTCGGTCACCTCGAGGGTGAGGGCGTGCGGCGGCAGCCCCGTCTCCTCGAGTGCCGCGGCGACCGACTCCACGAACCGGGGGGCGGCGATCTGCCGGGCGGTGAAGTTGACCGACACGCCGATGTCCCAGGAACTCTCCCGCCAGCGGGAGACTTCACGGCAGGCCTCGCGCAGCACCCAGTTCCCGAGCGGGATCATGAGCCCCGACTCCTCGGCCGGCCCGATGAACTCCTCCGGCGGTACGGACACCCCGGCGCGCCACCAGCGTACGAGCGCCTCCACCCCGGTGACCCGGGAGGTGGCCAGCTCGACGACCGGCTGGAACTCCACCGCGAACTGCCGCTCGGCGAGCGCCCGCTGAAGGTCGCCACCGAGCTCCAGGCGGCGTACGACGTCGGCGTGCATGTGGGCGGCGAAGACCTCCACCCGCCCGCCGCCGAGTTCCTTGGCGCGGGCCATCGCCAGATCGCCGTTGCGGATCAGCTCGGGCGAGCCGACCTCGTCCTCGGCGAAGGCGATGCCGACGCTGGCGGTGAGCGCGATGCCCCGGGTGCCGACGCGGTACGGCTCCTCCGAGAGTGCCCGCAGCAGCCGTTCGGCCAGGTCGACGACCGCCTGCCCCTCGGCGGCGCTCTGCACCAGGACGGCGAACTCGTCGCCGCCCCACCGCGCCACGGTGTCGTCGGCCTGGACGGCCGCGCGCAGCCGGCGGGCCGCCTGGGCCAGCACCTGGTCACCGGCGGCGTGCCCGGCGGAGTCGTTGACGGCGGTGAAGCCGTCGATGTCGGCGAACAGGACCGCGACCGGGCCCGCGGGGCCGGCCGCGGTCTGTCCCTGCCGGGACAGCACCTCCCGGGCCCGCTCCTCGAAGTAGGCCCGGTTCGGCAGCCCGGTGAGCCCGTCGTGGAAGGTCAGATGGGTGACCTGGCGCTGCAGCGCCGCCTGCTCGCTCAGGTCGCGGGTGGTGACGAGCAGGGTGCCGCGGGACTCGTCGGTGGATCGTGCGTAGCGGGAGACCGTCGACTCGGTCGGCAGCCAGGTCCCGTCGGCGGCCCGGACCCGGCAGGCCAGCCGGAGGACCTCCTGCTCCCCGCCGATGAACTCGGCGAAGATCTCCTCGACCTTGGGCAGATCCTCCGGATGCACGATCTCCTGGAGCGGCCTGCCCAGCAGCTCGTCGGGCGGGTAGCTGAAGGTTCGCTGGGCCCCCGCGCTGACGTACTGGACGGTCCCGTCGAGATCACAGATCAGCACCACGTCGTTGATGCTCTCCGCGAGCGCCCGGAAGTGATCCTTCCCGGTGTCCACGGCCCGATGCAGCCGGTCGTTCTCGCGGAGCAGCCCGGCCAGGCGGGCGAGCAGGATGAGCGTCGCGGATCCGGCGACCACCGACACCACCGGTTCGAGGCCGTGCCCGTCGGTCAGCGAGTGGCCCGCGATGAACAGCGCCGCGGCCCCCGCCGCGGCCGCGGTGGCGATGCCGGGGCCGATCATGCTTCCCCGGGAGTCCTGGTCGTCCGCGTCCTCGTCGTCCCGCGTGTCCCCCTGCGCGATCCAGGGCACCGCGCCCAGCAGGATCAGGCCGATGAACCGGGCCACGTCCCCCAGGTCACTCGTCGAGGCCCCGTTCCGCAGCCGTACGGCCGTGGTCACCACATCGGCCACCGCTATCGCGAGCAGAGCGACGTAGGCCGGCACGGCCGACCGCCGGTGACGGCGCCGGGTGCCCAGGACGAACGGCAGCGCCGCACACACCAGCACCGTGTCGACCAGTGGGTACAGCAGTTCGATCACGAACTCCGCCGAGGACTCCCCGGACAGGTGATAGAGCTGCGCGAACCGCACGACCCAGCCGAGCACGAACAGCGCGCTCACGCAGACGTAGGTGTCGGCGATGTACCGCAGCCAGGTCCCGGCCAGCCGTGGCAGCCGGATGGGCATCACGAAACCGGTGGCCAGCGCCACCATCGCGGCCACGAAGAACAGATCTCCGACCGAGAGCGAGACCACCGCGCGGCTCAGAACGATCTTGGATATGGCGTTGATCGTCGCGCCGGCGCACCAGCAGCTCGCGGCGATCCCGAAGCATCGCCACATGGCCCGGTTGATGCGTTCGGCCCCGGACAACCGGTGACCGGCGTAGAAGAGAGAGCCCGCCGCGAGGGCCGCGGCGGCCACCGGGGCCCATGACGAGAGGTCGCTGCGGCCCACCAGCAGCCGGCCGAGGCCGTACACGATCACCAGCAGCACGACGACGCCGAACGGCAGCGCGCGGCGGGACAGCCGCGTCGCGCCCGGGCCGCTCATGGTGCGCCTCCTGCAGGGGTGGCCGCGCCGCACCGGCCGGCGTGCAGGCCACGATCGCCTGGCCCCCCATTCGGGCAGGGCAGGCTCCAGATGGCGCGGACGCTGAGGTCAGGCCGGTGCGGTGTCGGCAATGTCGCTTCAATGACGGGGCGACGATCCGCGGGTGCGGATCGCCGGTTATTTTCTGCTGCTCAATGTACGTTCCGTAGGTCACGGAGCGATTGAGGCTGAGCGTCCTCCCGGCGACAACCGAACACGACGCGTAATCAGGGCGCGGGCGTGTCGTCCCGGGTTATCGGGAAAACCCCCAGCTTGCTGGGGTTACCGAAGACAGCCGATCAATCCCACCAGAAGGACCAGTGAGCGCCGCCGATCAGTCCGGCGGCGTATTCCTCGAAGGTCACTCCACCCTGCCAGATGTTGTCCGGGCAGAAGGCGTGATGCTCGGCGGCGATATGGCGGGCGTGGCCGATCGTGGTCGGCGGCGCGGCCACGGAGAGGTACAGCGTGTCGAACCCCACCTTGACGACCCGTACCCCGAACCGGTCCTCCCAGGACCGGAGGACGGCCGAGATCTCCTGCGGGTGGCCGGTGTGGTTGCACGGCCCGGCCCAGCCGCAGGCGGCCGGGACGTCCGCGCCGCGCCCGGCCGGCACCAGCCCGAGCAGCACACCCTCGGCGCCGAGACTCCCGGCGAGCTCACGTGCCACCTCCTCCGGGTCCGCGAGGCCGGCGCCCCGTGCGGCCGGTCCCGGCCAGGACCGGTACGGAAGCCCGGCGCCGTCCTCGTCGTCCTCGGTCACCTCGGCCCAGAACCGGCGGAGGACGCCGTCCGCGGTGAGCGCGTCCACGGCCCCGATGGACCTCGGGGAGAGCTCACCGACATGCCAGGGACGGCCCGCGTCGCCGGGCAGGGCCTCCAGCAGCAGCGGACAAAGCCCGGTCTTCAGGTGATCGCCGAACAGCCGTCTCCACTGCTCCACCGCGTCCGGGACCGGCCCATCCGATACCCACATCACCGGGCGGCCCGCCCACATGTCGTCGGCGAAATCCAGGTCGGGAACGATCAGACGACCTGGCGGCAGGCCGTCCGGAAGGGAGTCCAGGGGAGACATGCCGGGAATCTATCCGCCCGTACCCTCGTCCGCCGTGATCTGGCAGTTCGTGTCCCGAGGTGTCTCAGGCACGACGCCGAGATCACGGCGGGAGCGGTGTGCTCAGCCGGGGACGCCCAGGCGCTCGAGGATGAGCTCGCGGGCGCGGCCGGCGTCGGCCTGGCCACGGCTGGCCTTCATGACCGCGCCGACGAGGGCGCCGGCCGCCGCGACCTTGCCGGACCGGACCTTGTCCGCGGCGTCGGCGTTGTCCGCGATCACCTGGTCGATGATCCCGAACAGGGCCCCGTCGTCACTGACCACCTTCAGTCCACGGGCGGCGACGACCTCGTCGGGTCCGCCCTCACCGGCCAGCACGCCCTCGAAGACCTGGCGGGCCAGCTTGTCATTGAGCTCCCCCGAGTCGACCAGCGCCTGGACGCGGGCCACCTGGCCCGCCGTGATCGGCAGACCGGCCAACTCGACTCCCTGCGCGGTGGCCCGCCGGGACAGCTCGTTCATCCACCACTTGCGGGCGGATCCGGGATCGGCGCCGGCCGCGATGGTCTCCTCAATCAGGTCGAGGGCCCCGGCGTTGACGACGTCCTGCAGTTCCTTGTCGCTAAGGCCCCACTCCCCCTGCACCCGCCTGCGGCGGGCGGCGGGCAGCTCCGGCAGACCCGCCCGGATCTCCTCGACCCACTCCCGGGAGGGGGCCATCGGCACCAGGTCGGGCTCGGGGAAGTAGCGGTAGTCCTGCGCCTCTTCCTTGCTGCGCCCGCTGGTGGTCGTGCCGGTGTCCTCATGGAAGTGCCGGGTCTCCTGGTGGATCCGGCCGCCGTCTGCCAGCACCGCCGCCTGCCGCTCGATCTCGGACCGAACGGCCCGCTCGACCGACCGCAGCGAGTTCACGTTCTTGGTCTCGGTGCGGGTGCCCCATTCGGCCGCGCCGCGCGGCATGAGCGAGACGTTGACGTCGAAACGCATGGAGCCCTCCTCCATGCGGACGTCGGAGACGCCGAGGGCGCGGACCAGCTCGCGCAGTTCGGCGCCGTAGGCCTTGGCGACCTTGGGCGCCTTGACGTCGGTCCCCTCGATCGGCTTGGTGACGATCTCCACGAGCGGGATGCCGGCCCTGTTGTAGTCGACCAGTGAGTGGTCGGCACCCTGAATCCGGCCGGTAGAGCCGCCGACGTGCTGCGACTTCCCGGTGTCCTCCTCCATGTGGACCCGCTCGATCTCGACGCGGTAGGTCTTGCCGTCGACCTCGACGTCGAGGTGACCGTCGACGCAGATCGGCTCGTCGTACTGCGAGATCTGGTAGTTCTTCGGCATGTCCGGATAGAAGTAGTTCTTCCGGGCGAACCGGCACCACTCCACGATCGAGCAGTTCAGCGCCAGCCCGATCTTGATGATGCTCTCGATGGCGGCCTGGTTGGCCACCGGCAGCGAGCCGGGCAGGGCCAGGCAGACCGGGCACACCTGGGTGTTGGGCGGCGCGCCGAACCCCGTCGGGCAGCTGCAGAACATCTTCGAGTTCGTGCCCAGCTCGACGTGGGTCTCCAGGCCGAGCACCGGCTCGAACCTGGCGAGGGCCTCGTCGTAGGGCATCGTCGTCATGGTGGTCACTTGGCGGCCTCCGCAAGTTCCGGGGCCTTGGCCAGCAGCGGGCCACCCCAGCGGTCGTTCAGGGCGGCCTCGACGGCCGCGCCGACCCGGTAGACCCGGTCATCGGCGAGCACCGGGGCCATGATCTGCAGGCCGACCGGCAACCCGTCCTCGTCGGCCAGCCCGCACGGCACCGAGATGGCGGCGTTGCCGGCCAGGTTGGACGGGATCGTGCACAGGTCGGCGAGGTACATCGCCATCGGGTCGTCGGCGCGTTCCCCGATCGGGAAGGCGGTGGTCGGCGTGGTCGGCGATATCAGCACGTCCACCTGCTCGAACGCGGCGTCGAAGTCCCGGGTGATCAGCGTGCGGACCTGCTGGGCCCTGCCGTAGTAGGCGTCGTAGTAGCCGCTGGACAGCGCGTAGGTACCCAGGATGATCCGGCGCTTGACCTCCGCCCCGAAGCCCTCGGCCCGGGTCAGCGCCATGACCTCCTCCGCCGAGTGCGAGCCGTCGTCGCCGACCCGCAGGCCGTAGCGCATGGCGTCGAACCGGGCCAGGTTGGAGGAGCACTCCGACGGCGCGATGAGGTAGTACGCGGGCAGCGCGTATGAGAACGACGGGCAGGAGACCTCGACGACCTTGGCGCCCAGCGACTCCAGCAGCTCCACGGCCTCGTTGAAGCGGGCCAGGACGCCCGGCTGGTAGCCGTCGGAGGCGCCTCCGAACTCCTTCACCACGCCGATGCGCAGGCCGTTGACGTCGGCCTGCCGGGCCGCCGCCACCACCGGTGGCACGGGCGCGTCGATCGAGGTGGAGTCCATCACGTCGTGCCCGGAGAACGCCTCGTGCAGCAGGGCCGCGTCCAGGACGTTGCGGGCGAAGGGCCCGGGGGTGTCGAGCGAGGAGGCGAACGCGATCATCCCGTACCGGGACGCTCCGCCATAGGTCGGCTTCACGCCGACCAGCCCGGTTACGGCGGCGGGCTGCCGGATGGAGCCCCCGGTGTCGGTCCCGGTGCCCAGCGGCGCCTCGTACGCGGCGACCGCCGCCGAGGAGCCGCCCGAGGAGCCGCCGGGGATCCGGGTCAGATCCCAGGGGTTGTGCGTGGGACCGTACGCGCTGTTCTCCGTGGAAGAGCCCATTGCGAACTCGTCCATGTTGGTCTTGCCGAGGATCACCAGCCCGGCGGCCCGCAGCCGCGCGCTGACCGTCGCGTCGTAGGGCGGCCGCCAGCCCTCCAGGATCCTGGAGCCGGCAGTGGTCGGCATGTCCTCGGTGACGAAGACGTCCTTGTGCGCGATCGGGACCCCGGCCAGCGGGCCGAGCTCGTTCCCCGCGGCCCGGCGGGCGTCCACGGCCCGCGCCTGCTCCAGGACGTTGTCCGCGTCGACGTGCAGGAACGCGTGGACCTGCTCGTCGACCGCCGCGATCCGGTCCAGGTGCGCCTGCGCCACCTCGACGGCGGAGACCTCGCCCGAGCCGATCATGGCGGCCAGCTCGGTGGCCGTCTTCCTGATGATGCTCACATGTACCCCCCGCTCATTTCCGGGGCGCCCACAGGCGCCGGCGTTCCCCGTCGCCCGGTTGCTCGTGACCGGCTCCCGTGCTCCCCGGTCCCGCCGGCGAGGCGCCCTTCCAGCTCGCTCACGCTTCCTCCTCCAGAATCCTCGGCACGCGGAAACGCTGTTCCTCTGCGGCCGGGGCGCCTGACAGCGCCTGCTCCGGAGTGAGGCCCTGGCGGGCCTCGTCCGGCCGGAAGACGTTCGTCAGCGGCACCGCGTGGGAGGTCGGCGGGATGTCCTCCGCCGTCACCTCCTGCACACGTGCGACCGCGGCGATGATCACGTCGAGCTGGGCGGCGAGATGATCGAGCTCATCATCGCCGAGCGCCAGCCGGGACAGCCGGGCGAGGTGGGCGACCTCGTCACGGGTGATGGACATAGTAGAAACCGTTTCAGAGATCAAGAGATCGAGTGGGTTCACCGTCATCTTAGGCCGTGTGAACAGTGCCGACCCACTCGTTTACGCTGTGATGATCGACCTGGGAGGACCGTCAGGCGATGAACTTCGAGTCGATGGTGTGCGGCGGATCCGGTTGCGGCACGGACACCGGTGACGTGGTGGACCAGGCGTGCAGCCAGGACGTCGCGGTCTCGGCGTCCATGGGGCGGCCGAAATGCCAGCCCTGCGCCGCGTCGCAGCCCATGTCGCGCAGGAACTGCGCAGTCCGGGCATCCTCGACTCCCTCGGCCACCGAGCGCAGCCCGAGGGTCCGCACCAGATCGATGATCGATCTCACGATCACGACATCGTCCGAGGCCCTGCTCTCACCGGCGTGACCACGCCCGGCGGAGCTCGCGGTGAGCCGCTGGACGAACGAGGCGTCGATCTTGATCTCCTCGACCGGCAGCCGCTTCAGCCTGACCAGGGAGGAGTAGCCGGTGCCGAAGTCGTCGAGGCTCAGCGGGATGCCGAGCTGGGCGAGCGCCTGCACGGTCTCCCCCGCGTAGGCGGGCTCGTTCATGAGGATCCGCTCGGTGATCTCCAGCTGGAGTGCCGCGGTGGGCAGCCGGTGCCGCGCCAGGCCCGCCGTGATCGTCTCGGCGAGACCGGCGTCCAGCAGGTCCCGGCCGGAGGCGTTGATCGCGACCTGCACGCACAACCCCGCCTCCCACCAGGCGGAGGCCTGGGCGAGGGCCAGGTCGACCACGTAGTGGGTGATGGCGCGCATGAGGTAGGTCTGCTCGACGATCGGCAGGAATTCGTCCGGGCCGACCAATCCGCGCTTGGGATGCCGCCAGCGCAGCAGCGCCTCCATCCCGACCAGCCGGCCGTCGGCCAGCCCGATCTTCGGCTGGAAGTACAGCTCCAGCTCCTCGCGGTCGATCGCGCGGCGCAGGTCCCCGAGCATGCCGAGCCGCGCCGGGGAGTTGCGGTCCTTGATCGGTGAGTAGATCTCGACGCCGGATCGGCTCTCCTTCGCGACGTACATCGCCACGTCGGCCCGTTGGAGCAGCAATTCGAAGTCCGGGGCGTGGTCGGGGTGCAGCGCGATGCCGACGCTGGCCTCGAGGTCGAACGACATGCCGTCCAGCCGTACGGGTTCGCTGAGCGCGGCGCGCAGCCGGGCGGCGACCTCGCGGGCCGCCTGCTCGTCCCGTACGGACGGCAGCAGCACCGCGAACTCGTCCCCGCCGAGCCGTGCGACCAGGTCGCCGGGGCGCACGCTGTGTGTGAGCCGATGCGCCACCAGCTGCAGCAACCGGTCGCCGGTGGGGTGGCCCAGCGTGTCGTTGACCTCCTTGAAACGGTCCAGGTCGAGCAGGAACAATCCGACCCGCCGGTCCGTGGGCACACCGGCCGGCCGGCCCCGGGCCGCGTGACCCCGGCCCGGCACCCCCCAGGTCCGCCGCGCCTCGGCCAGCGCCTCCTCGGTGCGGACGATCAGCAGCTTGCGGTTGGGCAGTCCGGTGAGCGCGTCGTGCAGGGCCTGGTGCTCACGCCGCACCGATCCCGAGGCGTTGAGGTACACGGCGACGAAGGGCAGCACGATCAGTGGCAGGAACGCCGCCGAGCGCGCCATCGCCACCACCACCAGCGGCGACAGCCCGAGCAGGGCGAGATGCACGAGCAGCTGATAGCCGAAGTCCAGGCGCAGCGCCTTCCCGAGCGAGATGCGCTCGTGCAGTGCGATGGCCGCCGCGACCATGGTGTCGTTCATGAGGAAGTACGTGGCGCCGGCGAGCGCGATGATGGGCAGATCGGTGCCGTGCGGGACCCACGGATGAGCCGCGGAACCCGTCTTGCCGAACGCGGCCAGGACCAGCGACGCCGCCCCCATGCTCACCATGAACTGGGCGGCGTTGAAGACGTTGCGGTGCGGAGCCCTGCGCCGCAGCACACCGCAGACCAGCACGGCCACCGTCTGGAGGGCGGCGGCGACCGGCAGCCCGCCGTACAGCAGCGCGGCGAACGCGAACGTCGTGGAAGCGGTCGCGCCGTTGTTCTCGTTCAACCCGGGGGTGATGATCGGCCGGAGTTCGCCCACCACGATGAGGCAGCCGAGCAGCCAGAACAGGGGGCTGCGGACGGTGGTCTGCACGTCGTCCATGGACAGCCCGGCGGCGGTCGCGCCGACCACGACCGCGCCGACGACCGTGACGCACACGATGTAGACCCACAGTGGGGACCCCCGGCGCGGCAGGGTGTCCCGGGTGTTGTTCGGGTCCTTCATCACCATCCTCGTAGGATCCGGAGGCCATCGCACCGGGGGTTCCAGGTTCGAGGTGCTGAAGGGAGAGTACGACCTTCGCACAACTTCGCGAAACCGATTGCGCACGTTCTGTTACTTTTCAAGCAAATCGACACGCACCCCCTCAGTAGTCGAATGATACCGCTTGGTAACTTTAACCTGGTTACCCGTGCAACGACCACCCCGTGTCATTCACCCACGCCGACGGTTACGCTCTTGGCCGCATCCGGCCCTTCGGTGAGCAGGACGCGCAGGCCCTCCTCGTCAAGGATGGGAACTCCCAGCTTGACCGCCTTGTCATATTTTGAGCCGGGGTTCTCCCCTGCGACCACGAAGCCCGTTTTCTTGGAGACGGAGCCACTGACCTTGCCACCCAGGTTCTGTACGGCCTCGGTCGCCGAATCCCGGCTGTAGCCATCGAGTGAGCCGGTGATGACGACGCTGACGCCCTCGAGCGGGCGCGGCCCTGCCACTCCCTCGTCCGCCATCCGGACACCGGCGGCCCGCCATTTCTCGATGATCTCGCGGTGCCAGTCGACGGTGAACCAGTCGAGCACCGAGGCGGCGATCGTCGGCCCGACCCCGTCGACCGCGGCCAGCTCCTCCACGCTCGCGCCGGCGATGGCGTCCATCGACCGCAGCTCCCGGGCCAGGTCCTGGGCGGCGCTCGGCCCGACGTGCCGGATCGACAGCGCGACGAGGACCCGCCACAACGGCTGCCGCTTGGCCTTCTCCAGTTCCTCGAAGAGCTTGTCGACGGTCTTCTTGGCCTCGCCGGTCTTGTTGGCGAAGAACGTGACGACCTTCTGCTCGCCCGTCTTGGGGTCGATCTTGGGCAGACCGGTGTCCGGGTCCAGCACCACGCTCTTGATCGGCAGCAGCTGCTCCACCGTGAGATGGAACAGGTCGCCCTCGTTCTTCACCGGCGGATCGGCGGGCTCCAGCGGCTGCGTCAGCGCCGTCGCCGCCACGTATCCGAGCACTTCGATGTCGAGCGCGCCGCGGCCCGCGACGAACGCGATCCGCTCCCGGAGCTGCGCCGGGCAGGAGCGGGCGTTGGGACAGCGGATGTCCGCGTCACCCTCCTTCTGGTAGGCCAGCTCGGTGCCGCACTCGGGACAGTGGGTGGGCATCACGAACTCGCGTTCGGTGCCGTCGCGGAGCGCGGCGACCGGGGCGACGATCTCCGGAATGACGTCGCCGGCCTTGCGCAGCACGACCATGTCGCCGATCAGCACGCCCTTGCGCCGGACCTCGCCGGCGTTGTGCAGGGTGGCCCGCTCCACCGTCGACCCGGCGACCTTGATCGGCGCCATCACGCCGTACGGGGTGACCCGGCCGGTCCGGCCCACTCCGACCTTGATGTCGAGCAACCGGGTGTTGACCTCCTCCGGCGGGTACTTGAAGGCGATGGCCCAACGCGGCGCCCGGCTGGTGGAGCCGAGCCGGCGCTGCACCGCGAGATCGTCGATCTTGACGACCACGCCGTCGATCTCGTATGCCAGCGGCCGCGGGGCGGAGCCCGGCACGGGGTCGGCGGGAAACGCGGTGTGCCGGTGCTCGCCGTAGAAGGCGATGTACTCCCGGACCGCCGCCAGGTCGTCGACCACCTGATAGCGATCGCTGACCGGCAGTCCCCAGCCGCCCATCAGCTCGTACGCCTCCGCCTGGCTACGCGGTTGCGCTCCGCCCCGCCAGGTGCCGAACCCGTGCACGATCATGCTCAGCGGGCGCCGCGCGGTGATCCTGGGGTCCTTCTGCCGCAGTGAGCCGGCGGCGGCGTTGCGCGGGTTGGCGAACGGCTCCCTGCCGCCCTCGACCAACCCCGCGTTGAGCTGCTCGAACGCCTCTACCGGCAGATACACCTCGCCCCTGACCTCAAGCAGCTCGGGGACCCCGGTGTTGGCTCCGGCCCCGCCTTCGGCTCCCTCTCCCACCCTGCCCTCCAGCCGGGTGGGGATGGCGGCGATGGTGCGGATGTTGTTGGTGACGTCCTCACCGGTCCGCCCGTCGCCCCGGGTGACCCCGCGCACCAGGCGCCCGTTCTCGTACAGCAGCGCGATCGCCAGGCCGTCGATCTTGAGCTCACAGAGATAGCCGGAGACGGAGCCGGCCCCCTTCTCCACCCGGTCCCCCCAGGCGAGCAGCTCGTCCTCGTCCATCGCGTTGTCGAGGCTCTGCATCCGCTCGAGGTGCGCGACCGTCGCGAAGTCGGTGGTGATCGGGGCGCCGACCCGCTGGGTCGGGGAGTCCGGTGTGACGAGCTCGGGGTACTGCTCCTCCAGCGCCTGCAGATCCCGCATGAGCCGGTCATAGTCGGCATCACTGAGCGTCGGGGTGTCGAGCACGTAGTAGCGGTAATTGGCCTCGTCGATGTCGCGGCTCAGCTCTGCGTGGCGTTCTCTGGCGGCCGTCGGCGCGCTCTCGCTCACGTGCGTTCCTCCTTGCGACCTGCTGGTTTCCTTATTCTCGCGTGCGCCACCGACACTTTGCCGGGTGCCGCGCCCGGGTCAGTCCGCCGCCTCGTACAGCATGCGGGCGGCCTCCCGGCAGCGGGCCAGCGCGGCCCTGGCGTGGCGGGGCGACGCGCCGGCGAGCCCGCACGACGGGGTGAGGACGACCTGCTCGGGCAGCCGCTCCGGCCGGAAGCCCAGCCGGTTCCACAGCTCGCGTACGGGGCGCAGGGTCTCCCCCAGCGAGGGCAGCTCGGCGTCGGTGCCCGGCACGACGCCCAGCAGCAGCCCGATCCCGTCCTCGATGGCCTCGCCGATCACCTCGTCGTTCCGCGTCGGGATCAGGGCGGCGTCCACCGAGATCGCCCTGGCGCCGGCGGCGCGGATCAGTCCGTACGGCACGGCGCGCGCGCAGCAGTGCACCAGGGCATAGGCGTCGGTGGCGGCCAGTACCCGGCGCAGGCCGTCCTCGGCGTCCTGCGGTGCCACCGCGCGCAGCCGGCTGAAGCCGCTGGCCGTCGGGATGTCGCCCGCCAGGACTCCGGGCAGCGCCGGCTCGTCCAGCTGCAGCAGGACATCGGCTCCGGGCACCCGCCGCCGTATGTCCGCGACATGGCCCCGCACCCCCTCGGCCAGGGAGTCGATCAGGTCCCGGACGGCGCCGGGATCGGCGAGCGTACGGTTGCCGTTCCTCAGCTCGATGGAGCCCGCCAAGGTCCACGGACCGCAGATCTGGATCTTGAGGGGGCCCTGGTAGGAGCCCGCCAGTTCCTCCAGGACGTCGAGGTCGCGGGCGAGATGGTCGTACCCCCGCCGCATGTCCCGGCCGGGGTGATCGGCGAACCGCCAGCCGGAAGGCTGCAGGTCCACGGCCAGATCGACGAGCAGGCAGGCCGTCCGCCCGGCCAGGTCGGCCCCGGGCCCCCGGGCGGGCAACTCCGGCAGATAAGGCAGTTCGGGCACCTCGCCGAGCACGACCCGCAGGGTCTCCGCGGGATCCTTGCCGGGATGGGAACCGATGCCGGTGGCGGTGGCGACGGACCAGGGAAAACTCTCAGGACTCATGGGATCTGACACGCCTCGCACTCTAAGGTGTACCGCTATGATCCCCCGCCTTCGCAGGTCATGCCTGGTGCTCGGGTCACTGGCACTCATCGTGGCGCTCCCCGCCTGCTCGGCCAGGCGCACGGCGGCGTCGGCCCACCCGGTCACCGTGCCCAGACCGGACCTGTGCACCGTGCTGGACCACAAGGCCGTCAGGGCCGCCCTGCTCGGGAAGGTGGGCGGCTGCACGCACGAAGCGGGCGCGGACTACTACGCCGTCCAGTTCACCGGCGACGCCGTGGTGGGGCACCAAAGGACGCCGGCCAGCCTGACCGTGGCCTACACGGCGCGCTACGACCCCAAAACCGGCCTTGACCGCTGGGCACCCTTCGAGGAGCCAGCGGCCGGCCGGGTCCGGATGATCGGGATCGGTGACGTGGCGGTCTTCGCGGCCAAGGCCGCGCCCGGCCCCCAGTTGCTGGCGGTCAGGAAGGACCTGATCCTCACCGTCGCCTTGGAGACGGGAGCGGTCACCGTCCCGCAGGACCGGCTGCCCGACCACCTGCTGGAGGTCGCCCGCGGCGCCCTCGACGCGCTCCCCCGTTAGCCGATCAGCGCGCGCAAGCCGATCAGCCCGTGCAGGCCCTTCATCCCGCGCGGGCCGATCTGCCCTCGCCCGCCGTTCAGCCTGGCGTCAAGAGATCAGCGGGATCATCTCGTCCAGCAGCTTCAGGGTCGCGGGCTCCGGCTCGGTCGGCAGGGCGAACAGAATCTCGTCCACCCCGATTTCGGCCAGCCGGGCGACCACGTCGGGCCTGGGCGGCGCCATGTAGACCAGCACCGGAATGTGCTCCCGGCCCTGCTCCGCGCCCCGCCGCCGCAGTTCAGCGATCTGGGCGCCGAGCTCCTGCACGTCACGCGGGTAAATTGGCATCCAGCCGTCGCCGTAGTCCAGGACGCGGTCCAGCGCGGCCGGGGCGGCGCCGCCGATCAGGATCGGCGGGTGCGGCCGCTGGACCGGCTTGGGCCAGGAGTACATCGGGCCGAAGTCGACGAACTCCCCGTGGAACTCCGCCTCGTCCTTGGTCCAGATCTCCTTCATCGCCAGGATCCGCTCACGCAGCAGCTTCGTCCGGGTCCTGGGGTCGGTGCCGTGGTCGCGCATCTCCTCGCGGTTCCAGCCGGCACCCACCCCGAGAGCCACCCGGCCGCCCGACACCAGGTCGAGGCTGGCGACCTCCTTCGCGAGCACGATCGGATCACGCTGGATCACCAGGGCGATGCCCGTGCCGAGCGTCAGCCGCTCGGTCACCGCGGCGACGACCCCCAGCGTGATGAAGGGGTCGAGCGTCCGGTAGTAGATCCGCGGCAGCTCACCGCCGCCCGGGTAGGGGGTCTCCCTGCTGACCGGGATATGCGTGTGCTCGGCCAGGAACAGCGACTGTAGGCCGCGCTCCTCGAGCGCTCGTCCGAGCGGGGCCGGGGCGATTCCCTCGTCTGTCACGAACGTCGCGACGCCGTATCTCATGAGGTGCTCCCATCATCGACCCCTCAAGTATTTCAGGGGGCCGTGATGGACCATCGCTGGACCCGAACGGACTCAGGACGATCGGCGGATCAGGCGGGCACCCGATCGGCCACGGCGATGGTCGCCGAGCCCAGCACGATGTCGCCGTCGTAGAGCACGGCGGCCTGTCCCCTGGCCACGCCCTGTGCGGGCCGGTGCAGCCGGATCCGCAGCGTCTCACCGTCCGGCTCGGCCGTGCAGTCGTGCACCTCGCCGTGGGCCCGCAACTGCACCTGGCAGTCGAAGGAACCCGAGGGCCGGTCGCCGCCGAGCCAGACCGGCCGCTCCCCGACGATCTGCGCCACGTCGAGCGCCTCCCGGGGGCCTACCGTGACCGTGTTGTTCACCGGCGAGATGTCCAGCACGTAGCGAGGCCTGCCGTCGGCGGCCGGATGCCCGATCCGCAGACCCTTACGCTGCCCGATCGTGTAGGCATAGGCGCCATCGTGCTCACCGACGATCTCGCCGTCGTTGTCGAGGATCTTCCCGGGCGCGGCGCCCAGGCGGCCGGCCAGAAAACCGCGGGTATCGCCGTCAGAGATGAAGCAGACGTCATGGCTGTCGGGCTTGTCGGCCACCTGCAGGCCACGCCGCTCCGCCTCCCGGCGGATCTCCGTCTTGGCGGTGTCCCCGAGCGGGAACATCGCGTGCGCCAGCTGCTCCCGGGTGCACACCGCGAGGACGTACGACTGGTCCTTGCCGAAGTCGGCCCCGCGGCGCAGTACACCGTCCTCGAGCCGTGCGTAGTGGCCGGTGCAGACGGCGTCGAAGCCCAGCGCCAGGGCCCTGTCCAGCAGCGCCTGGAACTTGATCTTCTCGTTGCAGCGCAGACACGGGTTCGGGGTGCGCCCGGCGGCGTACTCCTGCACGAAGTCCTGGACGACGTCCCGGTCGAACCGCTCGGCCAGATCCCAGACGTAGAAGGGGATGCCGATGACGTCCGCCGCCCGGCGGGCGTCCCGAGAATCTTCGAGCGTGCAGCAGCCGCGAGCGCCCGAGCGATAGGACTGGGGATTGCTGGACAGGGCCATATGGACGCCGGTGACGTCGTGACCGGCCTCGACGGCCCGGGCCGCGGCCACGGCGGAGTCGACACCGCCCGACATGGCGGCGAGTACGCGCAGAGTCATAACCCCCTAAGGCTACGCGGCCGCGACACTCGTTTTCGAACGACGGCCCCCGGCTCAGCACGACATCACATTGCATCTCGGAACGGAACGTCGGTGTTGCCTGGAAAGATAGGAGGATGGGAATCTTCCGCCGCCCTCGCGACATGCCGTCCCCGCCGTCCCCGGCGATCGCCGAGTTCTGGGCCTGGTGGGGCCAGGCACAGCCACGGATCGAGGCCGCCCTCGCCAGCGGCGGCCAGCAGGAGTTCGCCACCGAGCTGGTCGAGGAGCTCTCCCTGCGGGTCCACAAGATCAACGCCGGGCTGCAATGGGAGATCGGCACCGGCCGGAACGACACGCCGACCCTGACCCTGACCGGCGGCGGTGGCGCGGAGCTGCGCGGCCTCGCGGAGCGCTGGCTGCGGACTGCTCCAACCGGCACCGGCTGGGAGTTCCGTGCCGCCCGGCAGGCCGACCCCGAGATGCTCGGCCAGAAGCTCCAGCTCGCCGACCACGAGTTCGACCTCGGCTATGTGCGCCTGGGCATGCGGGCGGACGCCGGGCGCGCCCGCATTCACATCACGGTGTTCCACCCGGACTTCCTGTTCGTGCCGGAGGAGGCGCAGCTCCAGGTCGCCTACCACGTTCTGGACTGGGCGCTGGGCGAGGACGACGTGGCGCGCTGGGTCGGCGAAGTCACGATCGCGACCGATCAGCCCGCGGACGCGCTGCCGCCCGGCATGCTCTCGGCCGTCGTCGAGCAGATCTCCGAACCGTTCCGCGAGCCCGCCTGGCTGAGCGGCGAGGGCCGCACTCCCCGTGGCCACCCCGCCAGGCTGGGGGTGCGTTTCCCGCTGCACCGCCAGGACTACCCGTTGTGCGACCTGCACGTGGAGGTCTCGGTGCCGTACGCCCACAGCAATCCGGACCGGCTGCCGGTCGAGCCGTCGGCGTCGGCCCTGCGGAAGTTCGAGAAGCGCCTCAGCGCGCTCGGTGACCGTGCGGTCCTGGCGGTACGCCAGACCGGCGACGGCCTCCAGGTCTTCCATCTCTACGCCGACCCCGACTCCGGGGTGGTCGCGGAGCTGGACCAGCTCACGGCCGGGTGGTCCGAGGGACGCGCGAAGGTGGCCTCGGTTCCCGATCCCGGCTGGCGGGCGCTGGCGCCGTACCAGCCGTAGCCGTCCGGGCTAGGCGGCGAGGGGGAGGTGGAGGACGAAGCGGGCGCCGGTGGGGTGAAACACGCCCTACGTCAGGCCGGCGCGCCGGGCGCGCTCCACCACCGGGCCGATGGCCTGGGACACCGCCTCCACGTCGGCTGCCGTGGAGGTGTGGCCCAACGTGAACCGGAGAGAGCCACGGGCCCGGGCGGCGTCCGCGCCCATGGCGAGCAGCACGTGGCTGGGCTGCGAGACCCCGGCCGAGCAGGCCGACCCGGTGGAGCAGGCGATCCCGCGGGCGTCCAGCAGCATGAGCAGCGCGTCGCCCTCGCAGCCGGGGAACGAGAAGTGCGCGTTGCCCGGCAGCCGGTGGACGGGGTCGCCGTTGAGGATCGCGTCCGGCACGGCCGCCCGGACGCGGCCGATCAGGTCGTCGCGCAGCACGGCGAGTTCGCGGACGTGGGCGGCGCGGCCGTCGCCCGCCATCACGTGCACCGCCGCCGCCAGCCCGGCGATCGCGGGGGCGTCGAGCGTGCCGGACCGCACGTCTCGCTCCTGGCCACCGCCGTGCAGCACAGGGACGGGGGTGAGGCCCTTGGTGAGCAGAAGCGCGGCCACCCCCATCGGCCCGCCGATCTTGTGGCCGGTAATGGACAGCGCGTCCGCTCCGGAGGCAGCGAAGTCCACCTCGAGGGCGCCGGCCGCCTGGACCGCGTCGGTGTGGAAGGGAATGCCGTGCTCGTGGGCGACGGCGGCCAGCTCGGCGACCGGCTGCACCGTACCCATCTCGTTGTTGGCCCACATCACTGTGATCAGCGCCACATCGTCCCCGACCAGGTCACGGAGGGTCTCCGGATGCACCCGGCCGAGCTCGTCCACCGGGATCCAGTCGACCTGCGCGCCCTCGTGGTCGGCCAGCCACTGCACCGCGTCCATCACCGCGTGGTGCTCGATGGCGCTGGCCAGCACCCGGGTCCGTCGCGGGTCGGCCGCCCGGCGGGCCCAGAAGATGCCCTTGACCGCGAGATTGTCTGCCTCGGTGCCGCTTCCGGTGAAGACGACTTCGCTGGGTCTGGCGTTGAAGGCCTCGGCGATGATCTCCCGAGACTCTTCGACCACCCGCCGGGCACGACGGCCCGGCGCGTGCAGTGAGGACGCGTTGCCGACCTTGCCGAGCTCGGCCGTCATGGCCTCAATGGCCTCGGGCAGCATCGGGGTGGTCGCCGCGTGGTCGAGATAGGTCACCATGGCGCCCACAGCTTATCCAGGCGCCGCCGTCTGCGCTTGTCCGGCTTGATCAGTGTACCGTCCGGACGGTATAGTATGGGAATCATGAAACGCGAAGCCCTTCTCGACGCCGCGGAGTGTGTGCTCTTCGAGCACGGCACCCAGGCCCTGACCCTCGCCGCGGTGGCGGAGCGGGCCGGCGTCAGCAAGGGCGGGCTCCTCTACCACTTTCCCACCAAAGAAGCACTGATCAAGGGTCTGGTCGACCGGGTCATCGAGGAGTTCGACTCGCTGGTCGCCTCCTATGACGACGGTACCCCCGGGTCCTACAGCCGAGCCTACGTCGAGGCCACGTTCGCGATCATGACCGACACAGAGGCCTCGCGTACCCGGCGCCGCTGGACGGTGATCACTGCCGCCGCGGCCGATCCCGCGCTGATAGCGCCGCTGCGCGAGGCCATGGCCCGCTGGCACCGGCGCGATCCGGGCGAAGCGGTGGACCCGGTCTCCGGGATGGTCGTACGGCTCGCCGCGGAAGGCCTGTGGGAAGTGGCCGTCCACGATCCGGAACTCTACGACGCCGAGCAGTACGCCGCGCTCCGACGACGGATGCTCGACTTGCTGAAGTCGTAACGCCACGGCCTCCGGCTTCGCCGCCAGCCCGTCCCACGGGGAACATCCGCGCCCTTTCTGCTCTTCTATCTCCTCTGTGGCCACTCGTCACCACCCCCGAACTCACCATGACTCCGGAAGGAGCCGCGCAATGCTGCGCCGCCTCGCCCTCACAGGCGCTCTCTCCTCGCCCTACTCCCGGGCCAGGCTGGGGACCTTCCTCACCTTCGCCCTGGGAGGCCTGCTGTGCGGGGTCTGGGTGGCCCGGATGCCTGCGCTGAGCGCCAAGTTCAACATCGGGGCGGGCGAGATCGGCGTCGTGCTGCTCGTCTGGGGCGTCGCCGCGGTCGTCGCCATGCAGGGGCTGCGCGGGGTGATCGCGCGGACCGACAGCCGCACGGTGCTGCGAATCGCGGCCCCGCTGGCCGCCGGCACCGCGGCCCTGATGGCGCTCGCTCCCACGTACGCCCTGCTGCTCGTCGCGGTGGGGCTGTTCGGCATGGCCTTCGGCGTGATGGACGTCTCCATGAACGCCCAGGGCAGCGTCGTCGAGCGCGCCTACGACCGCCCGCTGATGAGCGGGATGCACGCGGGCTGGTGCGCCGGGGCGATGTCCGGCGGGCTGCTCGGCGTGCTGACCGCCGCGGCCGGGCTCTCCTTCACGCCCGCCCTCCTCATCGCGACCCTGATCGCGCTGCCCGCGAGCCTGGCGGTCGGCCAGACCTACATCGCCGACCAGGCCCGCCTGGTGTCCGTCTCCGGAAGGGGCCGCCGGGCCGGCCGGCTGCCGCCGGCGGTCTACCTGATCGGAGCGCTGGCATTCCTGGCGTTCATGGCCGAGGGTGCGATCGCCGACTGGAGCGGGCTGCTGCTGCACAACGAACTGCGCACCACAGAGGCCGTCGCGGCGCTCGGCTACCCCCTGTTCGAATCCGCGATGCTCCTCGGGCGGCTCGTCGGCGACCGGCTGCGCAGCCGGCTGGGAACCCGGCGGCTGCTGGCCCTGGCCGGTCTGGGGACGGCCGCCGCCATGAGCGTCGTCCTGCTCGCACCGTCGGCGCCCATGGTTCTGGTGGGCTTCTTCCTCACCGGCGCGATGGTCTGCACGGTGGTGCCGACCATGATCTCGCTGGCCGGGACGGTGGCGCCGGGACGGTCGGCGGCCTCGGTCGCCCAGGTCGGCGCCATGGGCTATGGCGGGCTGCTGCTCGGTCCGGTGGTGATCGGTTTCATCTCCGAGGCCACGTCCCTGCGGGCCGGGCTGGGCATCGTGCTCGCCCTCGCCCTGCTGGTCGCGGCCGCCACCCGGTTCCTGCCGATCAGCGCGCAGACGGACGTGGCCGCTCCGGTCACGCCCGCCCAGCAGCCCGAACCCGAGTTGATCGCCGCCTGAGAAACCTACAAGGGCCCTCGTCCGGTACGTCGCGCAGGCCGACCCGTACCCGGCCTCGAGCCGCCGTGTTTCAGGAGCTTGAAAGCACCACGTGGAGCTTGGCGGCGAACGCTTCGTGCTCGGCACCGAAGCCGGTCCGGAACGCACCGGGTCCGGTCCGGTGACACCGTCCCGCGGGCCATCTCGGACGCCACGTTCAAGAAGCAGCAGCGCAACAAGGGGGTGACCGAGTTCACCGAGATCCCCGGCCGCGGACATGCCCTGACCATCGACAACGGCTGGCGCGAGGTCGCCGACACAGCGCTCGCGTTCGTCAAGCGTTTCGCCTAGCAATCCGCCTAGCTGACCGCCTGGCGATCCGACGCGGAGCCGCCCTGGCCGGCGGCCCCGATCGCTGCGCGGCGGGCGTTGATCACCTACAGCTCGAACCCGCCCCGCAACCCCGCGCCGCTCCCACGAGCTGGACACGAGAACGCCCCGGTGACGCAGACGCGTCACCGGGGCATTCGAGCCGAACGGGCTACTTGCGCTTGTTGATCTCTTCGGTGAGCGCGGGGGCCACCTGGAACAGGTCACCCACCACCCCGAAGTCGACCAGCTCGAAGATGGGCGCCTCGGCGTCCTTGTTGATCGCGATGATCGTCTTCGAGGTCTGCATGCCGGCCCGGTGCTGGATGGCTCCGGAGATGCCGACCGCGATGTAGAGCTGCGGCGACACCGTCTTGCCGGTCTGCCCGACCTGGAACTGATGCGGGTACCAGCCGGCGTCGGTCGCGGCGCGTGACGCGCCGACGGCCGCGCCGAGCGAGTCGGCGAGCCCTTCAATGATCTTGAAGTTCTCCGCGTTGCCGACCCCGCGGCCGCCGGAGACGACGATGGCCGCCTCGGTGAGCTCGGGGCGCTCGCCCTTTTCCTGGACGACCTTCTCGACGATCTTCGCGGCCTTGGCGGCGTCGGACAGCGTGACGCTCACCTGCTCCTCGACCGGGGACGAGGGAGCGGCCTCGGGAGCGGTCGAGTTCGGCCGCACGGCGATGATCGGCGTACCGACCTTCACCTTGGAGTGCACCACGGTCGAGCCACCGAAGATCGACTGCTCGGCCACGAAACCATCGGCCACGCCGACGGCGTCCGTGAGCACACCGGAGTCGATCTTGACGGCGAGACGACCGGCGATCTCCTTGCCCTCGGCGGTCGCGGGCACGAAGACCGCCACCGCGGACTTCTCCCTCACCAGCTGGGCCAGCAGTTCGGCCTTCGGTGCCACGACGTAGGAGGTCAGCTCCTCGTCGGCGGCAACGTACACCTTGGCGGCGCCGTACTCGGCCAGCTTGTCCTTGGCGTTTTCGTAGCCCGAACCGATCCACACCGCAGCCGCGTCACCGTAGCGGCGGGCGAGCGTCAGCAGCTCGAACGTGACCTTCTTGACCTCACCGTCGAGGTGGTCGACGAGGACGAGAATCTCAGCCATTTTCCAGCCCTCCCTCAGACGAACTTCTTCGAGGCGAGGAATTCGGCGACCTTGGTGCCGCCGTCTCCCTCATCGGTCACGATCTGTCCCTTGGCGCGCGGCGGGGCCTCGGCGAAGTCCACGACCTCGGTCCAGGCCGCCGCCAGGCCCACCTTCGACGGGTCGATCCCCGCGTCCGCGAGGGACGGCGACTCGACCGGCTTCTTCTTGGCCGCCATGATCCCCTTGAACGAGGGGTAGCGGGGCTCATTGATCTTCTCGACGACGCTCACGACCGCCGGCAGGCTCGCCTCGACCTTGTCATAGCCGTAGTCGGTCTGCCGCTGGATCTTGATGGTGGAGCCGTCGATCTCCACCTTGTTCGCCAGCGTGACCTGGGCGACGCCGAGGCGCTCGGCCAGCATCGCGGCGAGCAGGCCGGTGCGGGCGTCGGTGGATTCCGAACCCAGGATGACCAGGTCGAACCCGGTCTGGCCGAGCACCTGCTGGATCGCGTAGGACGTCTGCCAGGCGTCGGAGCCGTGCAGCGCGTCATCGCTCAGGTGTACGGCCTTGTCCGCGCCCATCGACAGGGCCTTGCGGATCGTGTCGGCCGCGGCGCCAGGACCCATGGTGAGGATGGTGACCTCACCGCCGTGGGCTTCCTTGATGCGCAGCCCCTCTTCGACCGCATACTCACAGAGCTCGTTCATGAGACCGTCCGCGGCCTCGCGATCGAGCGTGCTGTCACTCGACTTCAACTTACGCTCGGTCGCCGTGTCGGGGACCTGCTTCACGCAGACGACGATGTTCATGGCCGGTGGCCGACCTCCCTGCACTCAGTGGGCCGCCCTGCTGCGCGGCCAAGGGCGCGCCGCCCCCTAACCGGGACGGCGCAGAGCTGATGCGTCACAGCCTGCCAAAGACCCGAACCGGTTTCGGTGCCGGGTCCCCTATTGCACGCCGTACGCAGATGTTACCGATCGGTAGTCTAAGAGCAAATCCCAGGCTTCCGCAGACGGTACCCGTATATGCGCGGTCAACCATCACCCTGGACAGGGTCACGGCCGGGCATGCCCCAGATCACTCACGAGCCACTGCTGTTGATCTTGTCGATGCCGTCATGGATCCTGCCGCGCAGAGCGTCGAGCGAGCCGTAGGGGTCGCCCAGCGGCGCCCAGTGCGGAACGTCCACCCAGGCGATCAGCAGGACCACGACGGTGGCGGCCACCGCCGTCAGCCCGACGATGCTCACGGTGCGCCGATCCGGAGCCGTGGCCGACAGCAGCCGGACCAGCTGGCGGCGCGGGCCCATCATCCCCAGCCCCGCCAGGACGACGTACGCCGCCACGCCCAGCCCCAGCGAGGCCGCGGTCTCGTTGGAGACGCTCCTGGTGCCGGACTCCGCCAGAACCAGCAGGGCCACCACCACCAGCCCGCCGGCCACTCCGGCGTACAGCAGCGACAGTGCCGTCTGGATCGCGGAGCGCGCCATGCTGCCCGGCCACCGGAGGGGCCCCAGCAGCAGGTCCTGCGCGTTCCGCACCGGTACCCGCCGGGAGCGTACGGCCGCGTCACCGGAGCGCAGGTACCAGGCGGCCAGCAGCGCCACGGAACCGCCCAGCACGGGAAGCTCCGCGGTCACCCCAACCGTCGCGAAGATCAGCAGGTAGGCGATCAGCTTGTACCAGCCGAGATCGATCCGGGCACTGCCCACCGGATAGGGCGTCATCGGGCTTACCGGCGAGGGGGCGACAGGGCTCATCGGCACCGGGGTCGGCGGCGGGGGCATGCCCACCGCCGTCCTCGCCAAGGGCGGCTGCGTGGGAGTCCGCGGGCCGTGCGGCATGGTCGCCGGGACGACCGGGGTCGGCTCGCCCGACTGCAGGTTGCGCAGCCACCCCGCCAGCTGGGCCGCGGTGGGACGCTCCGCCGGGTCGCGGGCCAGCGCGGCCTGCAGCCCGCCACCGATCTCCGGCGGCACGTCGGACAGATCGGCCCGGCCGCGCACGACCCGCCCCAGAATCGCCTCCAGGGAGCCGGTGCCGAACGGCGAACGGCCGGTGGCCGCGAAGGCCACTGTCGCGGCCCAGGCATAGACGTCGACCGCCGGGCCCGGGCCCCCGCCATCGATGATCTCGGGGGCCAGATAACCGGGAGTCCCGATGATCATGCCCGTCTGGGTGAGCCGGGTGGAGTCCGCGGCGTGCGCGATGCCGAAGTCGATGACCACCGGCTCACCGTTCACGAGCATGACGTTGTTCGGCTTGAGGTCCCGGTGCACGACCCCGGCGGCGTGGATCGCGATGAGCGCCTCGGCCAGGCCGGCCGCCACCTGCACCAGCAGCCGTCCGGTCAGCGGGCCGGTGGCCCGCACGGTGTCGTCCAGGGCGTGTCCGGCGACGTACTGCGTGACGATGTAGGGCCGTTCGGCGTTCAGGTCGGCGTCGATGATCTGGGCGACGTAACGGCTCCGGATCCGCCGCATGGTCTCCACCTCGCGCAGCAGCCGCCGGCGGAAGGCGGCGTCTTCGGCGATCTCCGGGCGGAGCAGCTTGACCGCCACCTCATGACCGGCGCCGTCCACCCCGCGGTAGACCACGCCCATTCCGCCCTGCCCCAGCTTCGAGAGCAGACGGTACGCGCCGATGCTCTCCTCCGGGGTCTCCTCGATGGGCATCTTTTGGGGGCCTCGCTTCAGGGACTAACAGGACGTCAGTTGCCAATGCCGATCCAGCTCTGGATGTCGGTCTTCAAGCCGTTGAGAGTCTTAGTGTCACCGCTGAAGCTCAACGGCTGCAGATCGGGCGTCTTTCCGGCCGACAGACCGAACAACACCACCGCGAACACCGCGAGACTCAGCGCGATGATGGCCGCGGGCTCACGGCGCGGCAGGAAGGTGGCCCACATCCGGGCCGCCTGCCGACGCGGTCCCACACTACCCGGGCCAAGGAAGTGCAATCCGATGACGGCCATCGACCCGTACGTGGCCGCCCGCACGACGGTCATGTCCGGATAGACCACCATCAGCACCAGGACCAGGACGACACCGGCGAACAGTCCCAGCGGGGTCAGCAGCAGCGTCGTCATCAGCGCACGCGGCAACGCCAGTGGCGCCTTCACCACCGCGCCGATGACGTCACCTCCGCTCTTCCCCCGGCGGGTGCGCTTGGACTCCAGCCTCTTCGCGGCCCGATCGCCGGCCCGCAGCACGAGGACCAGCACCACGACGAACATCAGGGTGAGGGTCGGCAGGATCGCCGCGAACCCCAGCACGCAGGCCAGCGCCGCCAGGCTGCACAGCCGGTACAACCCGTACGGCTTGCGGCGCGATGTCTCATCCGCCTGGCCCGCCTGGCCGGCCCCGGCCCCCGCGGGCGAGGGGTCGGGCTGGTGCCGGGCGGCGCCGCGCCGTGGCTGCTGCGGCTGGTTGTACGGCGGGTAAGGCTGCTGCGCGGGCGGTACTGGGGCGTATGGCGGGGGCTGGGCCGGCTGTGCCGTCCGCTGGCGCCGCGGCTGCGGAGCCGGCGCGGGGGGTGGGGCGGGCGGCGGCGCGGCGGGCGGCAGCAGGCCCTTGAAATCCTTGGGCTGCTGTAGCGGCCGCTGGGGAGGCCGCTGGGGCGGAGGAGTCCGGGCGGGCTCGGGGGGCGGCGGCGTGAACACCTGGAAGGGCGTGTCCACCCTGGTCTGGTCGGTCATGGTGGCGTCCAGGTCGATCCGGCGGGCCAACTGGACCAGGGTGACCGCTGTCGGCCGCTCGGCGGGGTGGTGCGCCATCGCACTGCGGATCAGCGGCAGCATCGCCTCCGGCACGCCGTCGAGATCGGGCGTGCCCTGCATGATCTTGTAGAAGATCGACTCGAACGTGCCGGAGCCGAACGGCGGCCGCCCGGTGGCGGCGTAGACCAGGGTGGCCGCCCAGGAGTGCACGTCGGCCGGGGTTCCGGCGTCCTCGCCCTCGATGATCTCCGGAGCGAGATATCCCGGGGTGCCGATGACCAGGCCGGTCGCCGTGAGCCGGGTGGCGTCCATCCCCTGGGCGATGCCGAAGTCGATCAGGACCGGCTCGCCGTCGAGGATCATGACGTTGCCGGGCTTGAGGTCACGGTGGATGACCCCGGCCCCATGGATGGAGGCCAGCGCCGAGGCGAGCCCGGTGGCCAGGCGTTGCAGCGGCCGGCCGCTCATGGGGCCGCCGTCGAAGACCGACTCCTCCAGCGTGCGGCCCGGCACGTACTGGGTCACGATGTACGGCCGCTCGGCCGTGACGTCGGCGTCGAGGATCTCGGCGACGTGCGGGCTGTGCACCCGCCGCATCGTGTCGACCTCGCGGGCCAGCCGGCGCAGCGCGGTGGCGTCTCCGGCCACCTGCGGCCGAAGGACCTTTATGGCGACCTTGCGCCCCTGCTGGTCGGCCGCCAGATGCACGACCCCCATGCCGCCTTCCCCGAGAATCTCGAGCAGGCGGTAGTGGCCGACGCGGTCCCCAGACGTATTGACCCCCTTCATCGCACGCAACCCTACCCATGCCTTCGGGGCTTAGCGTGACCTAACCGACATCCGGCGCGGGGCCTCATCTGGCCGCGACCGGGGCGGGATCTCCGCACCAGGGCCGGAGACTGTTGGCGAACCAGGGCGCCGGGGGCCGGGAGGCCGGGTCGCGTCGCAGCCCGAGTCGCAGCAGCGAGGCCAGCGGTTCCGAGATCCCGTCGAGGTCGGCCGACCCGCGCAGGATACGGAAACAGACCGAGTGCAGCGACCCGCTGCCGAAGGGCGGCCGGCCGGAGGCGGCATAGGCCAGCGAGGCGGCCCACGAGAAGACGTCCGCTGCGGGGCCCACCGGCTCGCCCTCGATCAGCTCGGGCGCCAGATAGGCGGGGGTACCGATCAGCATCCCCGGCCGGGTGGCCTGCACGGCCGCCGCGTCGTGGGCGATGCCGAAGTCGATGATCAGAGGCGTGCCGCCGAGCACCATGACGTTGCCGGGGGTCAGGTCCCGGTGCACGACCCCGGCCTCGTGAACGGCCGCCATCCCCTCGGCGAACTGCAGGGCGAAGCGCAGCAACGGCGCGCCGCGCAGTGGCCCGTACGACCCGATGAGGTCGTCCAGGGTGGTTCCCGGCGCGTACTGCGTCACCGCGTACGGCCGCTCGCCGCGTACGTCACCGTCGATCAGACGTGCGACGTACGCGCTGCGGACCTTGCCCTGCGCGACCATCTCCCTGGCCAGCCGACGGCGGGCGTCCGGGTCGGAGGCGAATTCGGGACGCAGCTCCTTCACCGCGACCGTACGTCCCTGGCCGTCCACCGCACAGTGGACCACCGCCGTGGTGCCCCCGCCGATCCGCTCCACCAGGCGGTATTCCCCCAATCGCTCCATGCCTTCTTCGACGCCAGGGAGCGATGGAAGGTTCCGCGTAAATTATCCCGACAAAGCAGGTCATCCGGGATAAACAGGGGCATTCCTGATGCTTTACGCCTGGCGAGCGGCCTGCCGGGCGCGCCGGGCCTCCCGGCGCTCCTCGAATTTCTTGGCGGCGGCGTCCAGCCCGTCCATGAACTCACTGAGCTCCTGACGCGCCTTCTCGCCCTCATCGCTCAGGCCCTCGAGCTCGAAGACGCCCCAATGCCGCAGGATCGGCGCGAGCACGTCGTCGTGGTGCAGCCGCAGGTCGTAGATACCGGCGTTGGCGATGCTGACCGACTTGCGCAGGAAGTTGTCGATCGTGTAGCCGGGCATCTGGAAGTTCTTCACCACGTCGGTGCAGGCTCGCATGGCCTCGTTCGGGCTGATCTCGAACGCCTGACCGATCACGTTGCGGTAGAAGAGCATGTGGAGGTTCTCATCGGCCGCCACCCGCGCCATCATCTGCTCGCACAGCGGGTCGCCGGAGGCCTTGCCGGTGTTGCGGTGCGACACCCGGGTCGCCAGCTCCTGGAACGCGACGTACGAGACGCCGTGCAGCAGGCTCTCGCCGTGGTCGGGTTCGTAACCGCCCTGCATGTGCTGCATGCGGGCTCGCTCGAGCACGTACGGGTCGAGGGCGCGGGTCACCGTCAGGTAGTCCCGGATCACGATGCCGTGCCGGTTCTCCTCGGCCGTCCAGCGGTTCACCCAGAAGCCCCAGGCGCCCTCCTTGCCCATGATCCAGGCGATGGCGGCGTGGTAGCCGGGCAGGTTGTCCTCGGTCAGCAGGTTGACCAGCAGCGCGTCGCGGGACTCGGGCGACACCTTGGAGTCGCCCGGCTCCCAGCCCTCGCCATCGAGCACACCCGCGTACGTGCGTCCCTGGCTGTAGGGCACGTACTCGTGCGGGAACCACTCCTTGGCCATCGTCAGATGACGGTTCACCTCTTTCTCGACGACCGGCTCCAGCTCCAGGAGCAGTTCTTTCTGGGTCTTCGGACCGGAAGTGAGAGGCATACCTGACCTTTCATTCAATGTCTGGCGAGTAACTGTCCGGCGAGTACAGTAAAGAGTGCCCGCCGTCCCCATCGGCGCACAGATCACGCCCTCTGGGCCACAGTGCCTGATGAGCGACGTGAGTGATAGTTGTGCTACCTACAACTTACGCAAGCGTAGGTTGGAGCGAAGCGTCTTGACAACCCTCCGCCGGCCCTACTGCGAGTCCGCCGCCTGCCGCCACATCCGCTTGACGGCGGCACGCACCAGCGGGCGCGGCACCAGCTTCAACGCCGGCATGACGGCCTTATAGCCCAGCCCCGGAACGCTCTGTGCCCGCCCCGCGCAGACCGCGTCGAGTCCCGCCCGGGCCACGTCGTCGCGGCGGAGCCAGAGCAGCCCGGCCGCCGTCTCCTCGTCCGTGCGGGTGAAGCCCGGGCACAGCGCCGTCACGCTGACGCCGGTGTCCCGCACCTCGGCGTGCAGGCTCTCGCTGAACGACGCCACGAAGGCCTTGGTGGCTGCATAGGTCGCGCTACCCGGTGAGGGGGCGAACCCGGCGATCGAGGCCACGTTGAGAACGCCGCCGCGACCCCGCGCGATCATGCCAGGAAGAGCCGCGTGCGACAGCCGTACGAGCGCCGTCACGTTGAGCTCGATCTCCTTGAGCCGATCGTCCAGAGGGATCTCGGCGAACGCGCCGAAGGCACCGAATCCAGCATTGTTCACCAGCAGTTCCACCGGCTCCCCGCGCAGCCGCTCCTCGACCCCGGCCAGTTGCCCGGGGTCGGTGAGATCGGCGGCCAGCACCTCGACGCCGACCTTGCGGGAGCCGCGCAGGTCGTCCGCGAGGCCGTCCAGCAGCTCCCCGCGCCGGGCGACGAGCACCAGGTCGCAACCCCTTTCGGCGAGGATCCGGGCGATGCTCTCACCGATCCCGCTGGAGGCACCGGTCACGAGGGCGCTTCGGTACGTCTGCCGCATGGCCGCGATGCTATCGGCCGCCGGCCGGAATCACAGGCCGGTGACCAGCCGGCGCAGGGCCTGCGCGGCCCGGGCGTTGGCGTCGGCGTGCGTGACCAGTTCGCGGGCGAGGGTCTCCAGCCACGCGTCCAGGGACACCCGATCGCGCGAGAGCACCACGCCGCGCACCTCATGGTGCACCTCGGCCACCGGCGAGCCGTGCTGGGCGGACAGCGAGAGCGTGCGATCCCCCAGCCGCACGACCAACCGGCGCACCTGGCCGTCCCGGCCGCGCATCTTGTCGGCCAGCGTGCGCGCCCGCTCCACGGTGACGCAACCCGGCGGCAGCGCTTCGGCCAGCGTGCCAGTGAGGACGGCGGCGTACGTCGTGACGTCGGCGGCGTCCTGCCGCAGCGCGGCGGCCACCAGATGGAAGTCTGCGGGCGAGTCGGTCATCAGTGGTCCAGTCCCAGCACCATCTGCGGCTTGGCGATCACGTGGTCTGCACGCATCGGCCGCACGGCGGTGCCGATCGAGAAGAACTCCATGGTGTGGCCGCCCCAGCGGTGGTGCAACTGGTCCAGCGCGACTCCCACGATGCCCTCGGCCTGGAGTTGCTGCCCTTCGGCCTGCATCCGGGCCATCGCCAGCTCACGCGCGTCGTAGAGCGCCTGGGTGAACTCGGGAATCTCCACGTTCTGCCCGATGCTGCCCAGCACGGCGCCCAGCCGCCGGTGCGCGACGTGGTAGACGCAGGTGCCCATGACCATGCCGAGGGGGGCGTAGCCGGCCTGGATCAGCGTCCAGAAGTCCTGGCCGTTGAGGTCGGAGGTGAATGGCTGGTTCTTGTTGTTACGCCAGTTCACCGAGGTGTCGTCGCCCTTGACCGCGGTGCCGATGGCGATGAACTCCGCGATGTCGTTGCCGAACTCGCGGAACTCCACGGTCAGCCGGACCCCGACGATCCCGTCCGCACCGAGTTGATCGGCCTCCGCCTCCATCCGGGTCATCGCCAGCTCCCGGGCGTGATAAAGCGCGGCGGACAGCTGCTCGAGCTCCATGTTCTTGCTCCACCGGCCCACCTGGAGACCGACGTGGTAAATCGAACTGCCCAGCACCAGGCCGAGCGGGCGGAAGCCCGCCTCCCGTACGAGCAGGAACTCGTTCACCGACAGGTCGCTGGTGAACAGTGAGCCGGGGTCCCCGGGCCGCAACTGGGCCAGCCGGCCCATCGCGTCCGCCGGGACTCCCTGGGCGGTGGGATCGGTCATCGTTCTCTCTCCCCGGCTGCTCAGAGCCGCATGATCGCCAGTGAACGGGGTGGCCGAGCGGTGGTCTCGAAACGCACGATGGACGTGCCGGTGAACGTGGCCTCGACTACGTGATCGTGGCGGTTCTCGCTATAGGAGCATTCGCGCTCGCGGACGTGCAGATCGATGCTGGAGAGCACGACGCCCTCCGCGGCCGCGCGGGCCGCGTCGGCCGTGACATGGCGACGGGCCTCATTCCTGGTTGCCGACATCAGCTCGGTCCAGCCGTCGACCTCCTGGTTGCCGGCGAACATTCCGCTGGACCGGCTGACCTGCCAGTCATCGTGCCGCACGCCGATCGATATCCCCAGGGCCAGATCGACCGGCACCCAGCCGCTGGAGATCAGCTTGCCGAAGTCCTGGCCGGTCAGATGCGAGAGGAAGACTCGTCCGGGCCGGACGTCGCCGGCGGCCCGGACGGCCGTGCCGAAGGCCTGGAACTCCAGATGGTTCGGCGCCCCCTGGAACGGCGCGATGTTCAGCCGTACGGCCACCACCCCGTCGCCGCCGAGCGCGGCGCACTCGGCCGCCATCCGGCCCATGGCCGTACGCCGGGCCCGGTAGAGCGTGTCGGTGTAGGTGGCATAACCGCCCCAGCCGCCCTGGCTTCCCGAGGTGACGGTGCGGGACGAGCCGCCGAAGAAGCCGCCGGCACGGTAACCGCAGTCGATCCGGGAGCCGAACCACCAGCCGAGATTGTGCACCGTGCTGCCCATGACCTGGCCGACCGGCTCGAAGCCCGCCGCCCGCAGACAGGCGAACTCGTCGACCGACAGGCCCGAGGTCCAGGTGCCCCGCCGCGCCTGGCTCATCCGGGCCTGGGCGCCGGGCGGCAGCTCAGTCACCATGCTGACCTCCTCCTCCGCCGACCGGCCTCACCAGGCTAGGACGCGGCATGGCCGGCATCGGCTCCCTCCAGCGCCCGGATTCCTCCGGTCAGCGGCCAGTGAACTTCGCCTTACCAGGGCCCTCGTCCAGGAAGCTCTTCATGCCCAGCCTCTGATCCTCGGTGGCGAACAGGCCCGCGAACTGCAGGCGCTCAATCTCCAGTCCGGCCTCCAGTCCGACCTCGAGACCGGCGTCGATGGCCTGTTTGGCCGCGCGCAGCGCCAGCGCCGGCCCGCTGACGAAGCTCGCCGCCCACGCCATCGCGACAGTGTAGACGTCGGCGTCCGGGACGACCCGGTCGACCAGGCCGATCCGCTCCGCCTCGGCCGCGGTGACGTGGCGGCCGGAGAAGATCAGGTCCTTGGCCCTGGACGGCCCGATGAGCCGGGTCAGCCGCTGGGTGCCGCCGGCGCCCGGGATGATGCCGAGCTGGATCTCCGGCTGACCGACCTTGGCGCTCTCGCCCGCCACCCGGAAGTCCGCGGTGAGTGCGACCTCCATGCCTCCGCCGAGGGCATAACCGGTGATGGCCGCGATGACCGGCTTGGGGATCGCCGCCAGCGCCGTGGTGAACTCCTGGAGGCGGGCGGAGTGTGCGGACATCTGGTCGTAGGGCATGTCCGCCATCTCTTTGATGTCGGCACCGGCCGCGAAGACCCGCTCACCGCCGTAGAGGATGACCGCCCGGACCTCGTCGTCCTGGGTCACCTGCCGGGCGGCCGCGGTCAGCTCGTCCTGGAGCAGGGCGTTGAGGACGTTCATCTTGGGCCGGTCCAGCCGGATGGTGGCGACACCGTCTTCGATCTCGACGCGTACGAACTCACCCATAACGTCTCCCTCATCGCCCGGACAGGTTCCTCGCGGAGCTTAGTGCAGCGGGCCACGACGAAATCTCGGGCCACCGTTACACGATGACCTGTGCCCCTGGGCTCCCCGCGGCATCGGTCGGCGTCGGGTGGCGTCGGGTGGCACGGAACGGCTCGTCGTGGGCATGGGCGGGTGAGGGCGCTGGTAACTTTTGGGCTGGCCGCACCGTCTTCCCGGGGAGCCGCACCATGCTCGTCGCGCACGCCACCTGGCACGGTGGCGCGCTGTGCCTATGGGCCGAGCGCTCCGGGCCGTACGGCTCCGCCGAGACGGGCCGGCCCCGCAGGCGCGCCGGTGCTCCCCTTCGCCATCCGTACGCGACCAACGATTTCAGTGCCTCCTCTTACGGGCCGCTCGTGCGGGACGCCATGCGCATCGAGCTGACGATGCTGCTGCCCAGCGGCCCAGATCACCCGCTCCCCTCGCCCGAGCTGGGCCCCGAGCCGTTCGACGGGGAACCGGAGCTGCGTCCGTGGCTCGTGCCGGCGCTGGCGCTGGAGCCGTTCCCCGCGATGGCGCTGCTGCAGGCCGCCGAGGAGGTGGCCGATGTGGTTCCCGGGACCGATCTGCGGTTCCTCGGCCTGGTCGGTGCGGAGGCCCTCGACCTGGTGAACCGGGGGCAGGTGCTGCCCGCGCTGCTGCGCGAGGACGGCGATCTCATCGCCCGCTGGCTTCCGGTGATCGACGACCCGAAACGGTTCCGCGCGCTCGCGCTCGCGATGCCGCCCGCCTGCCGGGCCGCCGACGGCGGGCAGCCCGCGGGCCAGGTGCTGCGGGAGGCGCTCGACGGACTGGCCGACACCGCCGTACGAGGCGTCGTGCCGCATCCGTTGCTGCCCGCCCGCAAGGGCCGGGTGCCCGACCGGCTCCCGCTGGCGGAGCGGTGGGTGGAGGCGCTGACCGGCCCGGACCCCGAGGTCGTCCGGGAGCCGGGCGACGATCCCGAGGCCCTGGCCGCCGAACTCGACGCGTGGGCCCGGGCGGCGCGGCGTCCGTCCGGGCCGCTGCGTGTCTGCTTCCGGCTGATCGAGCCGGGCGCCGGCACCCTGGACGCGGAGCGCGAGCAGGACCCGCACCCGTACCTGGACCCGGACCTGGACCGGGTCCAGGTACGGGACCTGCACGTGAACCTGGACCGGGACTCGGAGGACATCACCGGCGAGCCGCCGGACGAGTCGTGGCGGGTCGAGTTCGCGTTGCAGGGGACCGAGGATCTCAGCCTCCTGGTCACGGCCGCCTCGGTCTGGGCGGGCGACGCCGCCTCGGTCGCCGGCGCGGAGGAGACGCTGCTGACCGGGCTGGGCCGCGCGCTGCGGTTGTTCCCGGAGCTGGCGCCCGCGCTGAACACAGCCGTGCCGTACGAGGTCGTACTCGACACGGCGGGGGCCTTCCGCTTCCTGCGCCAGGCGGCGCCCATGCTGGCCGCGGCGGGCTTCGGGGTGCTGCTGCCGCAGTGGGCGGGCAAGGCGGCCCTGGGCCTGAAGCTCACCACCCGGACCGAGGACCAGTCCGAGCCGGGTGCGGCCACCTCCTCCGGGTTCGGCCTGGACTCCCTGGTGGAGTTTCGCTGGGACCTGGCGATCGCCGGCGACTCCATCGACGAGGAGGAACTGGCCGAGCTGGCCCGGCTCAAGGCCCCGCTGGTGCGGCTGCGCGGGCAGTGGGTGGAGCTGGACGACGAGCAGCTCGCGGCCGCCCTGGAGTTCATGCGGCACCCGCGCACCGGCAGGATGTCGGCCGCCGAGGCGATGCGGGCGACCCTGCACGCCGGCGCCGAATCCCTGCCGCTGCTGGCCGTCGACGCCGACGGCGCCCTCGGGGACCTGCTCTCCGGTGAGGCCGACCGACGGCTCGAGGCCATGACCACCCCGAAGGGCATCGAAGCGGAGCTGCGTCCCTACCAGGAACGGGGCCTGGCCTGGCTGACCTTCATGGACGAGCTCGGGCTCGGTGCCCTGCTCGCGGACGACATGGGCCTGGGTAAGACGATCACAGCGCTGGCGCTGCTGGTGCACGAACGGGCCGTCCGGGACGATCCCGGCCCCACGCTGGCCATCCTGCCGATGTCGCTGGTGGGGAACTGGCAGCGGGAGACCGCGAGGTTCGCCCCGAAGCTGCGGGTCTACGTCCACCACGGCACGGGCCGGCACCGCGACGACGACCTGGTCAACGCCGTCCAGCGGGCCGATCTGGTGCTGACCACCTACGGGACCGCGCTGCGGGACGCCGAGATGCTGCGGCGGATCGAGTGGGCACGGCTGGTCTGCGACGAGGCCCAGGCGCTGAAGAACAGCGGCACCCGGCAGGCCAGGGCGGTGCGGTCCATCCCGGCGCGGAGCAGGCTGGCACTGACCGGCACCCCGGTGGAGAACCATCTCACCGAGCTGTGGTCGATCATGGAGTTCGCCAACCCGGGACTGCTCGGCCCGCGCCAGTCCTTCCGGGAGCGCTACGCGGTCCCCATCGAGGCGCAGGGTGACGAGCGGGCCGCCGCGGCGCTCAAGCGTGCCACCCAGCCGTTCATCCTGCGGCGGCTGAAGACCGATAAGTCGATCATCGACGACCTGCCGGAGAAGCAGGAGATCAAGGTCTTCTGCAACCTGACCGCCGAGCAGGCCTCGCTCTACCAGGCCACCGTGGACGACATGCTGGCGCGGATCGCCGAGAGCAAGGACGACACGGAGCGGCGGGGGCTCGTGCTGGCGACGATGGCCAAGCTCAAGCAGGTCTGCAACCACCCGGCGCACCTGCTCAAGGACGGATCGAGGCTGCCGGGACGATCTGGCAAGCTCGAACGGCTGGAGGAGATCTGCACGGAGATCCTCGACCAGGGCGAGAAGGCGCTGGTGTTCACGCAGTACGCCGAGTTCGGCTCGATGCTCCAGCCGTATCTGGAGAGCCGGCTGGACCGGCCGGTGCTCTGGCTGCACGGCGGCACCTCGAAGAAGCATCGTGACGAGCTGGTCGAGCACTTTCAGCGCGACACCGAACCGTCGATCTTCCTGCTGTCGCTCAAGGCGGCGGGCACGGGTCTCACCCTGACGGCCGCCAACCATGTGATCCACGTCGACCGGTGGTGGAACCCGGCCGTCGAGGACCAGGCCACCGACCGGGCGTTCCGGATCGGCCAGACCAAGAACGTCCAGGTCCGCAAGTTCATCTGCGTCGGCACGATGGAGGAGCGGATCGACGAGATGATCGAACGCAAGAAGGCCCTGGCGGAGTCGATCGTCGGCACCGGGGAAGGCTGGCTGACCGAGCTGTCGGTGGCGGAACTGCGCGATGTGTTCCGGCTCGGCGCCGAGGCGGTGAGCGACTGATGCCGTTCTTCGAGGCGTCCAAGCCCATCCGGGTGGAGGGCGGCATCAAGGCCCGTACCAAACGTGGCTCGATCGGCGCCGAGTGGTGGTCCCGGCGGTTCATCGATCTGCTGGAGTCCTTCGCCGACGCCGGCCGGTTGCAGCGCGGCCGGGCGTACGCCAGGCAGGGACAGGTGCTGGAGCTGACCATCCGGCCGTTCGAGGTGAGCGCGAAGGTGCAGGGCTCACGCACCCAGGCGTACCGGGTCACCCTGGGCATCGACGCGATCAGCGAGAGTGGCTGGACGGACATCGAGGCGGCCCTCGCCTCCCGGGCGGTGTTCCGGGCGCGCCTGCTGGCCGGGGAGATGCCTCCGGAGATCGAGGAGGTGTTCGGCGAGTTCGGCGTACCGCTCTTTCCTGCATCGGCACGCGACCTGCACCTGATGTGCAGCTGCCCCGACTGGGGCGATCCGTGCAAGCACGCCGCAGCCGCTCTCTACGTGCTGGCGGAGGCGTTCGACAACGACCCGTTCTTGATACTGGCCTGGCACGGCCGCACGAAGGATCAGCTGCTCAAGGCCCTGCGCCGGCAACCCATCACGGCGCCGGACGCGCTGGCCGTCGAGGACGTCCCGCTGACGGCCGCGCACTTCTGGACGCCTGCGAGCGGCCTGGCCCGGCTCCGCCAACGGCCGCCGTCCCCGACCGCGCCGCCCGGTCTGCTGCTCCAGCTGGTCGAGCCGCCCGACGTCAAGGTCCGCCGAAGAGGCCTGGCGGACATTCTCTCTCCCGCATTCGAAGCGCTCGCGCAACACTCCAGGGAGCCCGGGGAGTAATAGTCCTCGAGACAGCGAGGGCAAGGAGAGCTTCTTCGGGACCTATGCCGCGCCGGCGAGGGCCGCCA
>JAOPYK010000013.1 GCA_025964695.1 Streptosporangiaceae bacterium
CCCGGCCCTGTTCCTCAACCACCGCGGCGGCCGCCTATCCGCCCGCTCCGCCTACACCGTCCTGCGCGCCATCGCCGACGCCGCGAACCTGCCCATCGGCCGCGACGGCGTCTTCACCCCCCACGTACTCCGCCACACCGCAGGCACCACCATGACCCGCTCCGGCACCGACATCGTCATCGTCGCCGAACTCCTCGGCCACTCCCTCCAAACCGCCCGCCGCTACAGCCTGCCCACCCACCAAGACCACCAGAAAGCCATCGAACGACTCACCGTCGACGAGTGACGCTCGCGCGAGGGACGTGGCTGCTGGTGGCTATGTCGTGTCCTTTACTGGGAAGTGCTGGAGATGGCCTCCACCAACTCGCCGACCTTGTCTTCTGGCAGCTTCGCCGCGAGATCGGCCTGGCTGATGATGCCGACCAGCTCTTCGTTCTCCAGCACGGGCAAGCGGCGGATCTTGTGCTCGGCCATCTGATGCAGCACCTCGTCAACGTCCGCACCGGCATCGACGCACCACACATGGGCTCCTCCGATGAGGTCGCCGGCCCTGACCTCGGCAGGGTTCTTGCCCTTCGCGACGGCCTTCACCACGATGTCGCGGTCGGTGATGATCCCCATGAGCCGGTTGTCCTGTCCGCAGACAGGCAAGGCACCGACGTTCAGTTCGGCCATCCGCCGGGCGGCGTCAGTGAGGCTCTCGCTGATCCCCAAACACTCGCAACCCGGATGCATAACATCACGCGCTGTAGTCATAATTGATCTTCTTCCTTTCCTTACCTCTTTTGTCGGTTTCCTATCGGGAGCGGAGGCGGGGATGCCCACCTCGCCGTTTGGGCAGGGCTTCAGTGCTCGAGGTGGGCGTAGGGATGGATCCGGGCGTAGGTGTCGTCGACCTCGATGTCGAAGCCCTCTTCCCACTGCGGGGTTTTAGACCAGTTGGCCGGCGGACCGACCCGCAGATGGTGCCCCCACTGCGGCCTGGCGACACAGAACGCATGGACCTGGGGTTGGGCGTCGTCAGGGTGGCGGACGAACCGCTCGTCATAAACGCAGAAGTGACCGACGTCGTCGCGGTCTGCCCGAATCTCCTCGGGCAGGGTCACCACCCGCCTCACCCGGTCAACGTCGCAATCGACCTCCACCATCACCGGCATGAGATACCGCACCCACCGGCGAGTCGGGGAACCATCGCGTTCCGGGGCGATGACGGTCCCTGTTCGGGTGTCGGCCTGAGCACCGTCGACGACACCATCCAGAGCCCGACGCGGTTCACCCATCACATCCATCTCCTTGCATGTCCCGGTGAACAGAGCAGCCTCCGGCAGCGTGCGGCGCTGTGGTACCCGCTGCGCCTGAGCGGTAGGCCTGTGCGGATCAAGGCGTGCGGTGGTGGCCCGGGCCTGCTCGAGCACGCGCTACAACGCCGCACGGCCAGGCCGTCGATGCGGTCGTCGGGCATGTTCATGGCCTCCAGCACCGCACGCAACTCATCGCGTTCGCCGGCGGTGACCGGTTCCGCTCGCACGTGCAGGGACCTGATCAGCTGTTCGACGGCCTTCTCGAACTGCCCTGCGGCGGCGGCGCTGGTGACCCGCTGCAGCGTGCGCGGGCCGAGCCGGCCGGTGTACCGGCCAGGCAGGTGCCGCATCGTCTGGGCCAGCTCACGATGCCCCGTCCCCGTCATACCTCCACCCTCAGCCCGCAGCCGCCGAGGCCGCCAGCCCCCACCCGGCCGAAGCAGATAAAACGCCTCCATCACCACAGAGCGAGCCATACCCTCACCACAATCCCCCGAATGTGCCCCGCGGTGCTCCGCAGCCAAGCCGTCCCGTACCCATCACGGCCGGCCGCCACAGCGCTTTGACCAGACCTTCCTGATTCTTGGAGTGACCAAGGGCCATCGGGGCCGGCAATCAGGTGAGCTCGAGGCTCCGTGCCTGCGTTACTTCAGCTCCAGCCCAGCACCACGTTGCGCGACCTCTTAAGTGCCGGCCGCCGCTCGAATTCCGCTGACCAGCCCGGGGGACTTGTAACCTCCGGGCTGTGCCCGGCCCTCGCGCACCGGCGGGTGGGATCAGGGCACGAGCTGGTCGTTGATCTGGTCGGGGTGCTCTCCGGTGACCCCGTAGACGACGTTTGCGGCCAGGCCGACCGCGTGGTCGGCGAAGCGCTCGAAATAGCGGCTCGCCAGGGTGATATCGACCGCCGCTTCCACGCCGTGCGTCCATCCCGGCGACAGCAGGAGGGTGAACAACCGGCACGCTGGAAGCCGCGCCGCCCACCCGTACCGCCGGAGCAGACCTGACCAGCGTGTGATCCGGGTCCGGTGCGCGCAGGCGCGAGGGACGTCCACGTGGACGATCGCCGTGGACGTGGATGAGTCGCTCTTCAGCCCCGCTGTCGGTGGCCGGGAGTACGGTTGATCGTGGCCGTTGCACGACGTGCCTGACTCTGAACCGGTCCTCCCACGCGGGGCGGTGACGACGACAAGGGGCTTGGCCTCCGTGCTGATCAACCTGCTGTCCTGCCTGCTGGTCGAGACGCCCGCGGTGGGGACGCGTGGGGTTCCTGCCGGGAGACGACACGACCATGACCGCAGACAAGCACGTCTCTGTTGACCGGACCAACCGGTTTTGTACGCCTGGTGTCCGAGGGCCGGGTCTTGGCAAGCAACCAAACGGTCACTGACGTTAGCGAGCCGTCAGGGTGGGACCGGGCGACCTCGTTCACCGAGACGTTAGCGTTGTCAAGCGTCGGCGATCTGGCCGCAGGGTGGGCAGCTCGGTCGGGCCCATGTCCCGAGAGGGGCCTCTGGTCGGCCGGAGACGTCGACCGTCCCGGGACGTTTGGCTGGATCAGCCCCACCGCCCACTGGTACCTGACCGGCCCCGACCCCTGACCCGTACGCCCCACCACAACGGGGCACCCACACAAACCGGCACACAGGCGACCGGCACCACAACGGCCGCCCCATCCGGCGTACCCAGGCCATCGCATTAAACGGGACGAGGCACGGACGCGAGGGCCGGTGGCAGGGGGATGTTCCGTACGTCACGGCCCGTCGGCATCGCCGGGTGCGGAGTTTAGCAACTCCCGCACGCGGGGGATCACTTCGCGCCCGTAGAGCTCGATCGTCGCCATGCGCTGTTCGTGAGGGACGCGTCCGAGGGCGTAGGCCAGGTCGAATCGCCTGAGCCCGAGCAGCCGAATGGTTCCTGCCAGCTTGTTCGCCACGGTCTCAGGTGATCCGACATACAGCGACCCGCTGTCGATCTCGGCCCGGAACGTGTTCATGGTCGGGCGTGGCCATCCGCGCTCGCGCGATGCCGACTCGAACATCTCTTCCCAGTGCGGCCATTGGATGTCGACCGCTTCCTCATCCGTCCTGCCCACGTATCCGTGCGAGTGCAGGCCGACCGGCAGCGGCTGGTGCCCGTACTCTTCGAGGGCGCGCTCATAAAGATGCACGTTGCGCGCGAATCGGCTCGGGGAACCGCTGATGCCGGCCAGGATCAGCGGCAGGCCGTAGCGGGCGGCCCGGATCACGGACTGCGGGCTGCCGCCGACCCCCACCCACGTGGGGAGATGCCCCTCGGGAAGAGGGGGACTCACATACTGGCCGGTGAGCGGGGATCGGACCGTGCCGGACCAGGTCACGGGCTGGTCCCGGACCAGGCGCATGAACAGGTCGAGCTTCTCCTCGAAAAGCGTCTCGTAGTCGGCAAGGTCGAATCCGAACAGCGGGAAGGAGTCGGTCAGCGAGCCGCGGCCGAGGATGAGCTGTGCACGGCCGTTCGACACCGCGTCGAGAGTCGCGAACTCGGTGTACACCCTGACCGGGTCCTGTGTGCTCAATACCGTCACGGCCGTACCGAGCCGGATGCGCTCGGTACGGCTGGCGATCGCCGCCAGCATCACGTGCCCCGCGGAGTCCATGAAGTCCGGCCGGTAGTGCTCTCCGATGTTGAACGAATCGATCCCGACGCCGTCGGCCAGAACAGCCTCTTCGACGGTGTTACGGATGACGGCGTCGCCGTCGACTTGTCGCCCGGACTTGTCAACGCTCACATAAGCGGACGAATCCAGTCCGAACTCGAATTCCTGCGCTGGCATCATCGATCTCCTCGTCTCCGGCTGTCGGGTCGCCGGCGGCCCGGCCGGCTGGTGGGGTGACCTGGCCGGTGCCCTGCGGCGGGGCCGGGCCACCCGAGACGATCAGCGGCTCGTCTCGCCGCCGTCCACGTGAAGGACGGTGCCGGTCACGTACGAGGCCTGGTCGGAGGCGAGCCAGAGGCTGGCCTGGGCGACCTCGCGCGGCTGCCCGAAGCGGCCGAGCAGGCCCACCTGCTGGGCGAATTCCTCCTCGGTAAGGCCGAACCGCTCCATGGCCCCGCGCAGCATGGGGGTGTCGATGGCGCCAGGCGCCACCACGTTGACGCGGATGTTGTGCACGCCGTTCTCGATCGCTGCGGTCTTGGCGAGGCCGTTGACACCGTGCTTTGCGGCGTTGTAGATGGGGGTGTTCGGCCGCGGGCGGAAGCCGCTGACGGAGGAGATGTTCACGATGGAACCGCCGCCGCCCTGCTTTACGAGCTGCTGGAGCTCCCATTTCAAGCACAGTGCCACGCCCTTGAGATCGACGGACATCAGGCGGTCCCAGTAGTTCTCGTCGATGTCGGCGACCGGCTTGCCGTCCGGGGTCAGGGCTGCGTTGTTCACCGCCACGTCGAGGCGGCCGAAGGCGTCGACGGCGGCCTGGACCATGGCCTTGGCCTGGGCACTGTCAGAGACGTCCGTCCTGTGGAACACGGCCGTGCCGCCGCCGGCCTCGATCTCCTTGACCACGGCCCGGCCGTGCTCCTCGTTCATGTCGGCCACGAGCACTCTGGCGCCCGCCTCGGCGAACAGCTTGGCCGTGGCCGCGCCCATCCCCATGGCCGCACCGGTGATAATCGCGGCCTTGTCCTTCAGCACTGGGAAAGTCATTGTCTGGCACCTATCCGGGCTTCTCGTCTTCCCCTGATGGAGAACAAGGGGGCCCTCTTGTATCGGTATGAGTTGGTTTGTTGGCAGTGGTGACGCAGAAGTTGCCGCACACGACGCTGCCGGGGTCGCAGCGGAATCTCAGGGTGTACGGCCACGCGGGAGGTGGGTGTGCCGCGGAGGCGATCGGGCGCGGGCCGGCTCTGAAGGCGCGACGGAAGCGGCCCCGAGCACGGCCGTGCCGCAGAGCACCGTGGAATGAGACAGAAAGGGGCCATGCAGCGGGCCGGCCCCTCTCTGTCCCTTCCGGTTGGTGCTGATTTATTTGGCGGCCAGGGCGCGGCCGGTGTGGCGGGCGGCGGCCAGGGCTTCGGTGTGCCGCTGAGCGGCCAGGTCCTTGAGGCCTTCCATGCCGGGGGTGGTGGCGGCGAGGGTGAGTTCGCGTTCGATGACTGTGAGGTCGGCCTGCCACCAGTCGCCGAGAATGCGCTGGAGGTAGGGGGTGGAGTGGTCCCAGCCCTCGCGGGGGGTGCCCGGTCCGTAGCCTCCTCCGCGGACGGTGATTAGGGCGGTGGGCTTGCCCTTCAGCATGCCGTCGATGTTCGGGCTGACCCCGGCGATGACGAGGTCCATCCAGGTCTTGAAGTGCTGGGAGACGCCGAAGTTGTAAAGCGGGACCGCCAGCAGGACGGCATCCGCGTTAGTCAGTTCCCCGGCCAGTTGCGCGGCAAGGGCAAGGGCGTCGCGCTGGGCCGTGGTGCGGTCGCCCTCGGGCGTGAAGCCGGCGATGGTCGCGTGGGTCCAAGCTTCGGCCGGCAGCGGATCGGTGCCCAGGTGGCGGCGGACGACCGGCTCGCCGGGCCGGCCGGCGCGGTATTCGGCTTCCAGCAGGTCGGCCAGCTCGGTGCTGGTCGAGGTGCCGGGCAGGATGCTGGCGTCCAAACGGAACAGGCTCATCAGCGTTTCTCCAGGTCAGTGCGTGCGCACCGGGACGGTCCCGGTGGCGTGCGGGCGGTGTCGCCACACACCAGCATAAACGGACTTTACCCCGTTTGGTATTCCGGCCGGTAGGGTGGGCCCTGTGAAAAGACCCGTCCTGCCCCTGGGAACGCCCCGCGCCGAGCGTGCCGACGCCGTACGCAACCGCAGGCATCTGCTCGCCACGGCCCGCGAGATGCTGGCCGAGCAGGGCGGCGCGGACAGACTGACCATGGACGGGCTGGCCGAACGGGCCGGGCTCGGCAAAGGGACGGTGTTCCGCCGGTTCGGCACCCGCGCGGGGATCTTCCAGGCGCTGCTGGACGACGACGAACGGGCCTTCCAGGAACAGGTGATGGCCGGACCGCCGCCGCTGGGCCCTGGCGCCGCCCCGCTGGACCGCCTGATCGCATACGGCCGGGCCCGGTTCGCGTTCATGCTCAGCCACCGCGAGATCGCCCGCGCCACGCTGGACGGCAGCCAGTCCGTACCGGCCGGCTCCGAGACGCC
>JAOPYK010000016.1 GCA_025964695.1 Streptosporangiaceae bacterium
GGCCTGTACGCCCACGCATCGCAGCGCATGCGGGATGAGCTGACAGCAGCCCTCCAGGCCCGGTGGGAGGAGTCACTGCGGGAACGTGCCGCGCTCGACCCGCACTCCCCGGTCCCGCTGCTCGACAACCTGCTCGCGCGGTTCCGCGACAGCGCCACCGCCATCACTCCACCTGCCGGGGAACCGGGACTGCCGCGCAGGCTCGCGCGAGAGCCGGTGATCTCCCAAATTTCTCCCAGCACGCCGACAGCTCCCATCCGCCGAGTAGGATGAGAGCCGTCTAGTGAGCTTCTGACCTGGCCTTGCAGCCGGAGCCCCTTTACGGAATCGAACCGTAGACCTTCTCCTTACCATGGAGACGCTCTGCCGACTGAGCTAAAGGGGCCTAGCACCCGTGGGCGCGGTGGCAACCATACACGGCCCAGGCTGCGGATGTGAAATCAGATCCATGCACATGGCCGCAGGCAAAGGCCGTGCTGGCAGCCCGATGCACGCCGGCCGAGGGGGGTCCGCAGACCCGGCCCGGCGACCGTACGGCCGGTCAGCCCAGCAGCCGTTTCGCGATCACGACCTGCTGGATCTGGCTGGTGCCCTCGTAGATCCGGAAGAGCCGTACATCCCGGTAGAAGCGCTCGACCGCCACACCGCGCATGTAGCCCATGCCGCCGAAGATCTGAACCGCCCGGTCGGCGACCCTGCCGACCATCTCCGAGCAGAAGTACTTGGCGCAGGACGGGCCGAGCTTGGTGTCCTCACCGGCGTCGTACGCCCGCGCGGCCTCCAGCACCATGGCGCGGCCGGCGTACAGCTCGGTCTGTGAATCCGCGAGCAGCCCCTGGATCAGCTGGTACTCCCCGATCTTGTGGCCGCCCTGGCTCCGTTCCTTGGCCCACGCCACGGTCTCGTCCAGGATCCGCTGGGCGAGACCCACGCAGACCGCCGAGATGCTCAGCCTGCCGTGGGCGAGCGACGCCATGGCGGTGCGGAAGCCGGTTCCCTCGGCTCCGACCATCGCGTCCGCACGGACCTGTACGGAGTCGAAGAAGACCTCCGCGGTGTGCGCCCCACGCTGGCCCATCTTCTGGTCCGCCGGGCCGACGGTGAGTCCGGGCGTATCCCGCTCGACGAGAAAGGTCGAGACCCCCCGGCCGCCCGGGCCGCCGGTGCGCGCGAAGACCATGAAGACGTCGGCCTCGGGAGCGTTGGTAATGAACCGCTTGGCGCCATTGAGGACGTAGTGCTCTCCGTCCCGGGCGGCGGTGGTGCTGATCGTGCTCGGGTCGGAGCCGGCCTCGGCCTCGGTGAGGGCGAAGGCGCCCACGGCCTCGCCGCTCGCCAGTTTCGGCAGCCAGTGGTCCTTCTGCTCCTCGGAGCCCGAGTTCACGATCACCTGGCCGGCGATGCCGTTGCTGGTCCCGAACATGGACCGGAAGGCCGGGCTGGCGTAGCCGAGTTCGAAGGCCAGCCTGATCTCCTCACTCAGGTTGAGCCCCAGGCCGCCGTACTCCTCGGGCAACGCATAGCCGAACAGCCCCATGTCCCTGGAGACCTGCCTCAGCTCCGCGGGAATCTCGTCCTTCTCCTCTATCTCGTCCTCCCGCGGGATCACCTGCTCGCGTACGAAGGTCCGTACCGCGGTGAGCACGTGCGAGAAGTCCTGAGCGTCCATCCGGCATCCCTCCTGGGGTGGCTGAGGTGAACCGAATCCTATTCGAGATCCCATTCGAGTCGAATGTCGGAGTTGCTCCGAAACCTGGGTCATCGTCCAGTTGCCCGGTGGACAAGTGGGTCTGCGAGCAAGTGCGTCCGCGAGCAAGTGCGTCCGCGGGGCGAGTGGGTCTGCGGGCGAGCCTGGGTCTGTGAGCGTGTATGGGCGCAACCATGCGCGAACCTGAGCGCACCCAAAGATCGTCACGGGCTCAACGCCATGATTCGCGCCAAGTCGCCGATGCACGCCATCCCCATCTGCTCTCATGTCTAGTGGGAAAGGAAATGTTGTCGACAGAAGGGCAATGCGTTGGCTGGCGAAGCATCGTCATATCGCCGCAGCAATGATCTCCACCATGTCCACTATGTGGCATTAGGGCGAGATCGGAGATTCACCAGGCTCCACAAGCGGTTCGCATACTTCTCACTCGCCATCCTGGCGGTCTTCTTCGCCTGGTACTCCCTTTATGTGGCCATGTCGGCATTTGGTCGAAATTTCATGAATCACCGGCTGACCGGCAATATCAACGTCGGCCTGGTCTTCGGCGTGCTGGAGTTCGCCTCCACCTTCGCCTTCGCCTGGTTCTACGCGCACTATGCCAAGACCTCACTCGATCCTCTCGCGGACCGCATCCGCGATGAGATCGATGCCGCGATCGGCGCTCCCCTTGCCCTGCGATCGGGGCGGCGTCCAGAGCTCGCACAGCCGGCAGCACGTCCCCAGGCCACCCGGCCGAGCGCGCGTCCCGAGCGCAAGAGCGCGAGATGGTGAGCGCAGCCGCGGCCACCGCGGGGAACTTCGGCACCGGCCAGATCCTGACGTTCGCGCTGTTCGCCGTGCTCGTCTGCATCACCCTGGGCATCACCGTCTGGGCGAGACGCAATACCAAGGGCGCGGTCGACTTCTACGCCGGCGGCCGGGCCTTCTCGGGCGTGCAGAACGGATTCGCGCTGGCCGGCGACTACATGTCGGCCGCCTCGTTCCTCGGCATCGCGGGGATCATCGCGCTCTCCGGCTATGACGGGTTCCTCTATTCGATCGGCTTCCTCGTCGCCTGGATCCCCGCACTTCTGATCGTCGAGTTGATGCGCAATACCGGCCGCTTCACGATGGCCGACGTGCTGGCCTACAGGGCACGCGAACAGGCCCCCGTACGAACCGCCGCCGCGGTCTCCACGGTCACCGTCTCGGTCTTCTATCTGCTCGCCCAAATGGTGGGGGCCGGCGCACTGATCTCACTGCTGCTCGGCATCAGGCCGGGACAGACCTTCCTCGGCATTCCGGCGGGCACCGCCGAGGTCATAGCGATCATCGTCGTCGGCATTCTGATGATCTGCTACGTCATGTTCGGTGGGATGAAGGGCACCACCTGGGTGCAGATCATCAAAGCCGGGCTGCTGATGTTCGGCGCCACGCTGATGACCGTGCTCGTCCTAGGGCATTTCGGCTTCGACATCAGCTCGATGCTGGGAACGGCCGCCAACGCCAGCGGCAAAGGCCGCGAATTCCTTCAACCCGGCCTGAAATATGGCAAGGAAGTGCCGGGCGACCCGGCCAAGACCTTGATCAACAAGCTCGACTTCATCAGCCTGGCACTAGCGCTCGTGCTCGGCACCGCCGGGCTTCCGCACGTCGTCACCCGATTCTTCACGGTCCCCGACGGCCGTGCCGCCCGTACCTCGGTCAACTGGGCGATCGGGCTGGTCGGCGCGTTCTATCTCATGACCCTGGCGCTCGGCTTCGGGGCGACCGCGCTGGTCGGGCGGAGCAACATCATCGCCCAGGACCCCTCCGGCAACACCGCCGCGCCCCAGCTCGCGCGGGCTCTCGGTGAGGAGCTCGCAGGCAAGCTCGGCGGAGAGATCATGCTCGCGTTCGTCGCCTCGGTGGCCTTCGCCACCATTCTCGCCGTCGTCGCCGGGCTCGTGATGGCCTCGTCGACGTCGATCGCCCACGACTACTTCGGCCACGTACTCATGCTGGGCCGTCCACGTGAGTCACAGGAGGTCAGCGTGGCCCGGTTCGCGGCGTTCCTGATCGGCTCGCTGGCCATCCTGCTTGCGGTCTTCGCCAAGAACCTCAACGTCGCCTTTCTGGTGGCGCTGGCCTTCGCCATGGCGGCCTCCGCCAACCTGCCCGCGATCGTGTTCTCGCTGTTCTGGCGGCGGTTCAACGCCGTGGGCACGGTCACCGGAATCTACGGCGGCCTGCTGAGCTCACTGATCCTGGTGATCCTCTCCCCCGTGGTCTCCGGCAAGGTCGACCCGGTGACCGGGCAGAGCCTGTCACTGTTCCCCGCCGGCGTTGACTTCCATGTCTTCCCGCTGGAGAACCCCGGCCTGGTCTCCATCCCGGTCGGGTTTCTGTGCGCCATCCTCGGCACCCTGCTCAGCCGGCAGAAGAGCGACCCCGCCCGTTACACGGCGCTGGCCGTACGCTCGCTGACCGGCGGCGGCATCCGGTGACACGGCGACCGCGGTCGCGTCGTCGTGCTTCTTTCCCCGGCGGCCTGCCCGCTCGTCGTCGGTCTCGGCGCGTTCAGCCGCGCGCGTCCGTTCGATCAGCCGTACGGGTCCCAGCCGATCGAGCAGGTCGAGCAGTCCCTTCCAGTCGGTGACCCCGAAGCGTTCGACCAGACGGGCGGCTCCGTCGCTGAACAGAGCCGCCCGTTTCACCCGGGCCGTCGCGGCGGAGCCGGTCATCGCCTCGTAGGCGGCCTCGGGCCGGGTACTCGCCACCCAGAACCCGCCTAGGCTATTGCGGGCCGCCCGTACGGCTTCGACGGTGTAGCTCGGCAGGTGCGCGACCCGATCGTCCACCACTGCCCGCACCGTGCCGTCCAGGTCGAGGACCACCGGCGAATCGGCGAGCACCAGCCAGTCGAGTGCTTGACCGGTCGTGCGCAGCATGGCGACCGCCGCCGAAGGACTGTCCGGGTTGCTCAGGTCACAGCTGCCCGAATGCCGGTCGGCCGTGGTCTTGATCGCTTCCGCGAGCATCTCTTCCAACGGCTCCCCGGTCCCTTCGGCGAGGAACTGAGCCAACCGGCCGCCCAGCCGCCGGACCAGCCAGGCAGGTCCGTGGACGCACCCGCCGTCCACGTCGGCCCGTGGCGTCGCACCATCGAGCACCACCGCCCAGTCCGCCCCCGCCACCACGAAGTCCTCGTTCACCTGGCCGGGGGTCGCTTCGGTCGCGAAGGTGATCTGCATGGACACCATCCTCTCCTCTGGCACCTCTCGAACTACTCAATTGATGACATTTACGGAAAATTGGGCATTTTCTTGCCTCAATGGGCAGTAATGGTCTGCTGGGGTGGAGAGACTCATGGTCAGGCACACGCGGGGGGCGCCATGACCAAGAGCGAACACGACGCTTCGCAGCTGGCCGTCGACGCATGGCTGTTCGGGTACCCACTACTGCTGATGGACGTCACCCGGCAGGTGATGACCGGAACGCCATGCTCGGCCGATGACGAGCGAGCACCGATCAACCAGTTCCATCACCTGCGTACCGTTCCCGACCCGCTGTTCACCAACGTGGTGGCCCCCAACGTCGACATGCTGTACTCGTCCGCGTGGCTGGACGTAGGCGCCGAACCGATCGTCCTGTCGGTCCCCGACATGGGAGACCGGTACTGGATGATGCCGATGCTCAGCGGATGGACCAACGTCTTCGCCGCTCCCGGCTCCCGTACGACCGGGCAAGCCGGCGGCGATTTCGCGGTCACCGGCCCAGGATGGTCCGGGACACTCCCTGAGGGATCACAGGAAGTCAGATCACCGACCTCGCTGGTGTGGATTCTCGGCCGTACCAGCATCGCAGGCATCAAGGACTACCTGGCGGTTCACGCGCTGCAGGATCAGATGCGCCTGACACCATTGTCAGCGTGGACAGGCGACCCGACGGACTACCTGCCACCGAGCATGCCACCAGCCTCGGCGACGGCGTCCTGGACCACGCAGGCACCACCAGTCGACCAGGTCGCCGCGCTCGACGGGACAACGTTCTTCACCCGGCTCAACCAGCTGATGGCCGCCAACCCGCCGCACCAGGACGACGCCGGGGCCCTTGAACGCTTTGCCACACTGGGCATCGCCCCTGGCGGTGAGCCCGGCCGGCTCAACGATCCAAAGTCGATCAACGCGATCCATACGGCGCCCGAAGGCGGGCGAACGGTGCTTCAGCGGATCGTCACCGAAACAGAGGACGACTCGATCAACGGCTGGACCATCTACCGCGGACTGGGCGACTACGGCACCGACTACGCCAAGCGGGTAATGGTGGCGGCGCTCGGCCTAGGCGCCAATCTCGACGCCGACGCCTTCTATCCGCGCGCCACCGCGGACGCGGCCGGCAACGCCCTCAGCGGAGAGCACCGCTACGTCCTGCACTTCGAAGCGGGCCGGCAGCCACCGGTGAACGGCTCCTGGTCACTGACGATGTACGACGACAAGCAGTTCTTCGTGGAGAACCCGATCCGGCGGTACGCCATGGGTGACCGTGACCCGCTGCAGCTCAATTCGGATGGGTCCCTCGACATCCATATCCAGCACGACCAGCCCGACACCGAGCACCAGGCGAACTGGCTGCCCGCACCGGCCGGCTCCTTCAACGTCTGCCTTCGCTGCTACTGGCCGCGGTCATCCGCACTCAGCGGCGACTGGACTCCGTCGCCCCTTCAGCGAATCGACTAGCGATGCCCCGTCCGGACGCTGCCCGCTCTCGGGCTCACCGGTCCGCCCTCGCGTCGTCGCCTCGTCCACCTCGGTGAGTACTTCTTCCGATTTCCGGAACTGAAGAAGATCCCGGAGTTAGCTGCCGATTTCGTCGGCGACGGCCGGAAATTATTCCGTTCGTGATAGTGGCGCCTCTGGCGGAAATACTCTCGCAGCCACCGGTTGGTATTCTTACGTTGTGACAGGATCTGTACTAGTGCTCGCGGTCGGCGTGGACACCCTGTCGTGCCGTCGCAGCGCACAATGATGACAACCTCCGAGTCGGCAGGATCCCCACGATGCTGAGAGCCGGTCGCTCCCGGGAGGAGATCCGCCAGCACAATCTTGGCGCTCTGCTCCGGCACGTGCACCTGGGCGGCCCGGTCTCCCGCGCCGTGCTGGCAGACCGGATGGGCCTGAACCGCAGCACGATCATGGCGCTGACCGCTGAGCTCACCTCGGCGGGCCTCGTCCGCGAGGAACTCCCCAAGGGCACCGGCAAGGCGGGCCGGCCGTCGCTGGTGGTCCGGCCGGAGTCCGACCGGGTGTACGTACTGGCCTTCGACGTCGCCGTGGACCGGTTGGTCGCCGCCCGGGTCGGGCTGGGCGGAACGGTCCTGGACCGCAGGGAGGCGGTCCGGCCGCGCGCCGGGGCCGACCTCGACGACGTGGTCGGGGTACTCGCCGGGTTCGCCCGCCAGATGCACCGCAAGGCGCGCTCGGACTCGGTGTGCGTAGGAGTCGGCGCGGCCTACTGTGGCATGATCCGGCCCGCTGACGGGATGGTGCGTTTCGGGCCGAACATGGGCTGGGTGGACCAGGCCTTCGGCACCGAACTCGGCCTCAGGCTGGGACTTGGGTTGCCGGTGTCGGTGGGCAACGAGGCCCACCTGGGCGCGCTGGCCGAGCACGAACGCGGGGTGGGCATCGGCTTCCAGAACCTGATCTACCTGCACGGGGATGTCGGCGTGGGTGGCGGGATCATCGTCGGCGGCAAACTGCTGGACGGCGATGGCGGGTACGGTTGCGAGCTCGGGCACATGCTGGTGAACCCGTATAACGGGCGGCCCTGTGGGTGCGGCTCGCGAGGCTGCCTCGAGGCGGAGGTCGGCGAGCGGGCCTTGCTCGACGCCGCCAACCGGTCCCCCGACCTGGTCGGCCGCGATGCCGTACGGGCCGTGGTGGACGCCGCCGATCGTGGCGACGTCGGGGCCCGGGACGCACTGCACCGGATCGGCGACTGGCTCGGCATCGGGGTGGCGAATCTGATCAACCTCTTCAACCCCGGCCTGGTGATCTTCGGTGGGATGCTGCGTGAGGTCTACTTGGGCTCAGCGGTCCAGGTCCGCAACCGGATGACGGCCAACGTACTGGTGATCTCCCGGGAGAAGGTACGGCTCCAGACCTCGGCTCTCGGGGACGACGCCACCCTGTTCGGCGCGGCCGAACTCGCCTTCTCCGAGGTACTGGCCAGCCCCCTGGAAGTGCTCGCCAGTAGGACGTCACACCCGGGCGCACCCCGGAAACAGGCGCTCGCCCGCACGACATCATGATCCGGTAGCTCGGCGATCAACTGCTGTTGATCATCGTAAACCAGCAGGACGGCACGCGAACGGCCCACCACCGGCTTTCGCTAGTGGCGGGCCGTTCCTCGTGGTGTGGCGGCTGTTGGGTTCGAAGCAACGTAGGCTGAGCCGGCCGACTTACAACCGGCCGCGCAACGCAAGGTGCGCCAGCAGAAATGCACCCTACTCAGGCAAATCCCTCCATCACAAAGATGACGGAACTCGATCTGGCAGGCGAGTACGTGAGCGTCAGCCGTACAACAGCCACCACAGCGGCGACTCGGCGAGCCTGACCACTCTTAATTGGCTAGCGCTTCGGCCAGGAACGCGCGGGTGGCGGCGAAAGAGCGCTCATCGGCGAGCGGGTCATAGGCGACACCGGGCATCGCGCCTGATATCGCGTGCTTGTGCGTAAAGCCGTGCATGGCCTGGCCGTAGATGACGAGCTGCCAGTCAGCGTCAGCGCGATTCATCTCGTCGGTGAATGCGACGACGTCGTCCATGGGGACGTGCGGGTCCGATGCGCCGTGGCAGGCGAGTACCTTCGCCACGACGGCGCCGGGCTCCGCGGGCTTGCTGGTCGCGAGGCTGCCGTGAATGCTCACAACGCCGACAAGGTTCGTGCCCGACCGCGCCAGCTCCAGCGCGGCCATACCACCGAAGCAGAAGCCGACGGCAGCCATCATGTTCTCGCCGACCTCCGGGCAGCGGGAAAGGGCCGTCAAGCCGGCCTGGCCCCGTCGGACTAGGAACGCCGGGTCATCTCGCAGGGCGGTGAGGCATGCCATCACCCGCTCGCGGTCGCCCGCGACGCCGTCGCCGTACATGTCGCAGGCGAGTACGGCGTAGCCGAGTTCCGCGTAGCGACGCGCCTGGTCCCGTGCGTGCCCGTCAAGGCCGGCGCCGCCGTGGATGAGCAGTATTCCGGGTTTTGGGCTGTCCTGCGCTTCGTTCCAGTGGAGCACGCCGGTCAGCCGAACGTCGAGGTCGTTGTAGAGCAATTCGCGGGTCGCGATCGTCGCGCGAGAAGCGGGCTGCGGAGAAGAATGCGGTTTATCGCTCAGCATGCGATAAACACTAACACCCTAAAACACCTAATGGCCTCAGCATATCATAAATTGCTTAATTT
>JAOPYK010000040.1 GCA_025964695.1 Streptosporangiaceae bacterium
CCTGCGTGGTGCCGGGCAGGGGGTGGACGACCGCTCGTACGCCGGGCGAGGCGGGCAGCACGGCCGCCAGTTCGGCCAGCAGCACCTCGTCCAGGGCCCGGGAACGGGCCAGCGCGCGGCCGTGCTCGCGGAACAGCAGGGTGGTCGCCGTCGCGGGGTCCTCGGCGAGCACCTCGTCCCAGCCCAGGTCGGCGAGCGCGCCCGACAGCGAGGCCCTGGCGCGGTCACCCGCTCCGAGCAGCTCGCGCAGTGACTCCGACAGCAGTGCCCGGGTCTGCGCGTCCATCGTGGTCATGGTCGTCGTCCCTCCTTCGGCAGTCCGAGCACACGGTCGGCGAGGATGCCGCGCTGCACCTCGGCGGAGCCGCCCATGATCGTGGCGGCCCGGCTGTACCACCAGTCGGCCCGCCACTCGTCGAGGTCGCCGCCATCGCCCACCTCGACCTGGGGAGAGAGCAGATCGCGGGCGGCGTCGTACAGGTTCTGCTCCGCGGTCGCCAGCAGCACCTTGTCCGCACTTGCCTCCGGGCCCACGGTGTCACCGCCGGCCAGGCGCCCGACGGTCTGCGCGCTCCGGCAACGCAGCGCGATGACGTCGAGGTAGATCTGGCCGATCCGTCGTACGGCGCCGTCCGGGCGCCTGCCGGGGCGCGCGATCTGGTCGCGCAGTGCCCGCAGCCGCTGTAGCAGCACGGTGGAGGCCAACCAGGCGTACATCCCGCGCTCCCACTGCAGCAGGTACATCGCCACCGTCCAGCCCTGCCCCTCGGCACCGACGAGGCGGGACGCGGGCACCAGCGCTCCGTCGAAGAAGATCTCGGCCAGTTCGCGGCGGCCGCTCGCCAGCGCGATCGGCCGCACGGTGACGCCGGGAGTGTCCGTGTCGACGGCGAGCATGCTCAGCCCCCGGTGCCGGCTCTCCGCAGTGCCGGTGCGGACCAGGCAGAACAGCCGGTGCGCCGTCGCGCCGTGGCTGGTCCAGATCTTCTGCCCGCTGATCACATAGTGCTCACCGGTCCGCTCGGCCCGGCACCGCAGCGACGCCAGGTCGCTGCCGGACTCGGGTTCGGAGAAGCCCTGTCCCCACCATTCGTCCCCGCGCAGGTAGGCCGGCAGGAACCGTGTGGCGAGCGCGGGCGCGAACCGTACCGCCGCCGGGCCGAGGGTCTCCAGCATCAGATGCTGCTCGGGCACCGGGAGGTCACGCGCGGTGAGCTCGTCGAAGTAGACCGCACGATGGCGCTCGTCACCGCCCAGGCCGCCCACGCTCTCCGGCCAGCCGTAGCGGTTCCAGCCCGCCTCGTTGAGCAGCCGCATCAGCGCGGCGTGCTCGGTGAGCTTGTCCTCGACCGTTGGGTGGTGGGCTCTCCGCCAGCGGCCGAGGCCCGGATGTCCGTCGAGGAACGCGCCCAGCCCCTCGCGATAGTCCGCGATGCCGCCCGGGGCACCGGGCGTTCCGTCCGATCGCATGCTCACGCTCTCTTCTCGCCGGTGCGCTCGGGATAATGAGCTAAATAGATATATGGTATGACTGGCGTCAACACCTCCTGAAACCGGAGGTCGAAGCGGAAATCGGGACCGGAGCCGGTCATGGGGCCGTCGCCGGTCCGGACTGGTAAGGAGCGTGGGATGAACCTGAAGCCGGGAACGCGGTTGCGCAGCCAGGTCGACACGACGGAGGTGATCGTCGTCCGGCCGCCGGCCGGGGCGGGGGTCGTCGGCAGCGGCGGTCACCCGATGGTCGGCCTGGACGTGGAGGTCGGCTCGGGCCTGTCGCCTGCCGACGGCGCGGGAGAGGCCCCGCAGCTCGGCAAGCGTTACACGGCGCCGCACGACGAGGGCCTCGAGGTGCTCGTCACCAAACCCGGTTCGGCCGGTCTCGATCTGGACGGCACCGCGCTCGTCGTCAAGCAGGCCAAGCCTCTGCCCGCCAGCGACTGAGGATCGCCGGCCCCTCTTGTGAGCCATCACTCAGTGAAGTAAATTCAGTTTAATCAGTTAGCGCTTTCTGAGGATCGAGGGCGCCCGAGGAGGACCCATGCCGTTGCAACCGTGGATGAAGCTGGTCTCTGTCGACGACCACCTCATCGAACACCCCCGGGTCTGGCACGACCGGCTGTCCGCCGCGGACCGGGAGGCCGGACCACGCATCGTCGAGACGCCGCGCGACGGTCTGCCGTCGATCCAGTCATGGCGGTACGAGGGCCGCGACTACCCCTACATCGGGCTCAACGCCGTGGCCGGGAAGCGGCCGGAGGAGTACGGCATCGAGCCGGTGCGATACGACGACATGATCCCGGGATGCTTCGATCCGAAGGCCCGGCTGGCCGACATGGATCTCGACGGCGTGCACGCCATGCTGTGCTTCCCGTCCTTCCCCCGGTTCGCCGGAGCCATCTTCCTCGAAGGCGAGGACAAGGGGCTGTCGCTGCGCTGCGTGCAGGCCTACAACGATTTCGTGCTCGACGAGTGGTGCGCCACCGATCCGGCCCGGTTCATCCCGGTGGTCATCCTGCCGCTGTGGGACGCGAAACTGGCCGCCCAGGAGATCTACCGGACCGCGGCCAAGGGCGCCAAGGCGATCACCTTCCCGGACATGGTGCACGCACTGGGACTGCCTTCGCTGCACACCGACTACTGGGAGCCGGTGCTGTCGGCGGCCGAGGAGACCGGCATGCCGCTCTGCATGCACTTCGGCAGCGGTGGATTCCCTCCCCAGATCGCTCCGGAGGCCCCGTTCGCGGTGACGATCACGCTGTTCGGGACGAACTCGATGCACTCCACCGCCGACCTGCTGTTCTCACCGGTGTTCCACCGGCATCCGAAGCTCAAGGTGGCGCTGTCGGAAGGCGGGATCGGCTGGATCCCCTACTTCCTCGAGCGCTGTGACTACGTCTGGAAGAAGCACCGCTACTACCAGAACGTCAACCAGGAGGCCGTGCCCTCCGACCTGTTCCGCAAGCACATCTACGGCTGCTTCATCGAGGACGCGTCCGGGGTGAACAACCGCTACGACATCGGCATCGACAACATCACCTGGGAGTGCGACTACCCGCACTCGGACTCCTTCTGGCCGGAGAGCCGCAAGCGGGCCGCGGAGGTGCTGGCCGAGGTCCCGGACGAGGAGGCGCACAAGATCGTCGAGCTCAACGCCCGGCGCGTGTACAACTTCCCCGACGTGGTGCCGACGGCCTGAGCGGAGACGGACATGGCTGAGCCGCGGATCGAGCAGCTTCCGCAGGACGACTGGTTCGATCAGGACCTGCTGACCAGGGACGAGGCGGCGGGCCGCCTGGCCGAGAAGATCGCTGAGATCACCGGGCGGCTGGCGGAGCTGGGCGAGGCGGGTGGTGCGGTCGACGCAGAGCCGGAGACCGCCGAGCTCCACCGGCGGCTGGCCGCTCTGCAGAACGCGCACGACGCGCTGGTGAACTGACACCGGCCACCCTGACCGGCCCGGCACCGGCCGGGATGAGTTCGCCGAGCCGACATCCCTGGCAGTCCGGAGGCCGGATGGACTTCACGTTGAGCGACGAGCAGCGGGAGCTGCGGCGGACCGTCCGTTCCTTCCTCGATCGCAGGTCCCCGGAGGCCGAGGTCCGCCGTCTCATGGCGGATGAAGGCGGCCATGACGCCGCGACCTGGCGGCTGATGGCCGGCCAGCTCGGCCTGCACGGCCTCGCGCTGCCCGAGGAGTACGGGGGCGGCGGCTGCGGCATGGTAGAGCTCGGCGTGGTCCTCGAGGAGATGGGACGCGCCCTGCTGTGCGGTCCGTTCTTCTCCACGGTGGTGCTCGCGGCGACCACCCTGCTGTTCGTCGACGACCGGGAGGCTGCCGAGGACCTGCTGCCCGGGATCGCCTCCGGAGAGACGGTGGCGACACTGGCGCTCATCGAGGACTCCGGGAGCTGGGACGAGACCGGGATCGCGCTCACGGCCGAGCGGTCGGCCGCCGGGTGGCTGCTGAGTGGCCGGAAGAACTACGTGCCCGATGGGCATCTGGCCGACGTGATCCTCGTGGCGGCCCGTACCGGCGCCGGGGTGAGCCTGTTCGCCGTGGACGGCGCGGCCGCAGGGCTGACGCGGGAACCGCTGCGGACCCTGGACCTGACCCGCAAGCAGGCTCTCCTGGAGTACCGGAGCGTGCCGGCGCGGCTGGTGGGGGAGGAGGGCACGGCCTGGCCGGCCCTGCGGAAGGCCCTCGACGTCGCCGCGATCGCCCTCGCGGCGGAACAGGTCGGCGGGGCCGCCGCGGTGCTGGACATGGCGGTCGGCCATGCGAAGACGCGCGTGCAGTTCGGCCGGCCGATCGGTTCATTCCAGGCCATCAAGCACAGGTGCGCCGACATGGTGGTCGCCATCGAGTCCGCGCGGGCCACGGCCCACTACGCCCTGTGGGCGGCCGCCACGGGCGCCGCCGATCTGCCGCTCGTCGCCGCTACCGCGAAGGCGTACTGCTCACAGGTGTTCACCCGGTGCGCGGAGGCGAACGTGCAGATCCATGGTGGCATCGGCTTCACGTGGGAGCACCCGGCACATCTGTATCTCAAACGGGCGAAGAGCTCAGAGGTGTTCCTCGGCTCCCCGTCCCGGCACCGTGAGGCACTGGCGCGGCACGCCGGTTTCCACCCGCACGCAGGGCAGGAGCACCTGCCCACCCCACCCACCACGAACACCCCGAACATCAGGAGCGTCCCTTGACGATGACACCCGCCGCCTTCGCCGAGCTGGTCGCACCGGCGCACACCGCCGTCCTCACCATGGAGCTGCAACGCGGGATCAGTGGTGATCTGGCCCACCTGCCAGAGCTGGGGAAGGCCGCACGCGAAAGCGGCGCGATCACGGCGGCCGGGCGGCTCTGCGAGCACGCCAGGCAGGCCGGTGTACGGGTCGTGCACTGCACGATGGAGCAGCGTCCGGACGGGGCGGGTTACGCGGCCAACGCGCGGCTCCTCGCGATGTGGAACAAGATCCGGACCGAGGCGGGCCGCCGGGGCATCGAGGCCGGCAGCCCGGAGGCCGAGCTGCTGCCCGAGCTAGCGCAGGCCGAACAGGACATCGTCGTGCCGAGGAGCAGTGGGCTGACGCCGTTCATGCTCACCGGGCTGGACCAGATCCTGCGCAATCTGGCAGTCCGCACCGTCGTGGTAGTCGGTGTCTCGGCCAACATCGGGGTGACCGGACTGGTGATCGAGGCGGTCAACCGCGGTTACGACGTGGTCCTTGCACGTGACGCGGTGGCGGGCGTGCCGGCCGACTACGCCGACTCCGTCATCGACCTCTCGCTCTCGCTGCTCGCCAGGGTCGTCACGACGGCCGAGGTGGCCGGAGCCTGGCGTTCTGCCCGGTGAGCCGCGCCGAGCGTCAGTCGAGCAGGTCGAGCACGGTCTTGCCGCCCGCCGCGTTCACCGCGTCGTCGGCGGCGGTGATGTGCAGTGCCCAGAGCCGCTCGGCCTCGTCGGCCTCGCCCGCCTCGATGAGGTCGACCAGCTTGGCGTGGGTCCGGTGGGCCTTGCGGGACTGCGCCTTGCGGACGGCGGAGTCCGGATCGGCGGCCAGATGAGAGGCGTTGGCCCGGTCGACGATGTAGCGGAGCATCCTGCTGAGCAGGATGAGCGTCTGGTTGCCGGACAGCTCGACGAGCAGGGCGTGGAAGGCGTCCTGCGCGTCGACCAGGGTCATCGGGTCGTCCATCGCGGCCTTCTCGGCCGCGACCGCCTCGCGGAGCCGCGCGATGTCGGCCGCCGTGTGCCCGGCGGCGACCGCACGCACACAGGGCGGCTCGACGACGGCACTGGCACGGTAGACGTCGGCCAGGGTCGCGCCGCGGTATTCGAGGATGAGTCCGGCGTAGCGGGCGGCGACGTCTGCGTCGGGCGCGGCGACCCTCGCACCCCCGTGCGCGCCACGCCTGACGTTGATCAGTCCCTCGGACTCGAGAACCCGGAAGGCCTCGCGCAGCGTCGGCCGGGAGACGCCGAACTGCTCCATCAGCAGTGTCTCGGACGGAAGCGCGTCGCCTGGCTTCAACTCCCCGCGGATGATCTGACGTCGCAGGGACCGGGAGATGAGCTCGGCGGTCTTGGGCACCCGAAGCTGGCGGCCCACGCGCAGACGATCCGCGACGGGTGCCACCGCACCCGGGTTCGCAGCCCGTGCCGCCTCCGCCATCGGATTCTCCTCGCCTTTCGTGCTCCCGGCCGGATTGGCCGCCCGGGGCGTCACCTCGTGGCGGCTCGTCGCGCCGTGAGAGCCGACGGTCACCATTCGCGTAAAAAGTTTACCAGGTGTGATGTTGCGTGCTCGGTGACCGATTGTCACACGTCCGGTGAGAGTACTCACACGGCCTCGCCCCTCCCGGATCGCGCGGGGCCTTGCGGCTGGGGAGCATCAAGTTGAATGATATTTCTATATGTGCCAAGCAGGGAGGACGTCATGAGCCCGGTGCCGGAAGATCACGTGGCAGGCGCGGGGCGGCGGCCCGCGGATTCGGCGGGCCGGCCCGTCTATCGCCGCAGTATCGGCGTCGAGTCGGTCATGGCTGATGACGATCACCTTCGCGTCACCGGTCATCTCCGCGACGAGCGGCCGCCCATGGACGGGGACGGCCCGGAGCAGCCGATGGTCGTCCATGACATGAGCCTGTCCCTGACGGTGCGGATCGCCGACCTGGTGGTGGTGGACGTCGTCGCCGACATGTCGGCGTTCCCGCACACCGAGTGCCCGCTCATCACCTCCCGGTTCGCCCATCTGATCGGCGTGCCCGTCCGCCGGGGATTCTCCAGGGAACTGAACCGTCGGCTGGGCGGCGTGGCGGGCTGTTCTCATCTGGTGGAGATCGCCCGGTCCATCGCGCCCGTGGTGACGCAGAGCATGCTCAGCGGACGGGTGCCGATCCGGCGTGACCCGGCGGAGCCCGCGGAGCCGTCTCGGCTGCCGGTGGGCAGCTGCCACCTGTGGCAGCCCGACGGTGTCGCGGTGCGCAAGCTGGGCGCCGGATGGATCCCGGGCACCGGGCCGCGCCCGGTGCCCCCGCTGCGCGTCTTCACCGCCGGGAAGAGGGCGGGAACGACCACCGGACCCCCCGCGGCGGATCCGGTCGTGAAGGCCGCCGGGCCGGAACGGCCGACCCCCTGATACCGGGGCGACCGGCCGCGGGCCGGCGTCCACCCACATCGCAGAAGGAAAGTTCCCATGATCGATCACTCTGGAGCCGGACATGCCTGATGCCGTCATCGTCGCCGCCTGCAGGACCCCGATCGGCACCGCCTTCAAGGGCACGCTCACCGAGGTGCCCGCCAGCGAACTGGCCGTCCACGTCATCGAGAACGTGATCAAACGGAGCCAGGTCTCCGTGGACGACTTCGACGACGTCATCCTGGGCGAGTCCATGCAGGGCGGCGGTGTGATCGCGCGCTACGCCGCGGTCGCGACCGGGCTGCACGGGGTTCCGGGACTGGCCCACAACCGGCACTGCGCCTCCGGGCTGGCCGCGGTGCAGACCGCCGCCGCGGGCATCCGCGCGGGGATGGACCACGCGGTGATCGCCGGTGGCGCCGAGTCGATCTCCACTGCGCCGCGGGCCCGCCGCCGGACGCCGGGCACCGACGACTGGGAGGACCCGTGGATGCCGCTCTCCCATCCCGACTCCGCCGAGGCCCCGGCCCTGGACATGTCCGTGACCGTCGGCTGGAACACCGCGCGGATCGCGGGCGTGTCCCGGGAGGAGATGGACGCCTGGGCCCTCAACAGCCATGCCAAGGCGGTGCGCGCCATCGACGAGGGCCGCTTCGCCGACGAGATCGTGCCGATCCGCGCGCGCCGCAAGGACGGCGACGACGTGCTGTTCGACACCGACGAGCACCCGCGACGCGGGGGGTCCCTGGAGAAGATGGGCACGCTGAAGGTGCTGCACCCGGAGATCCCGGGCTTCAGTATCACCGCGGGCAACTCCTCGGGGGTCAACGACGGGGCCGCGGCGGTCGTCGTCACCTCGGACGAGTTCGCGCGTGCGCACGGCCTGCGCCCGCTCGCGGTCGTGCGTTCGTGGGCGTCCGTCGGGGTCGATCCGGTCCGTACCGGCCTGGCCCCGGTCGAGGCGATCCCGAAGGCACTGGCGCGGGCGGGTCTCACGGTCGGTGACGTCGATCTGTTCGAGATCAACGAGGCGTTCGCGTCCATGTGCGTGGCCACGACCCGCGAGCTCGGCCTGGACGCGGACCGGGTGAATGTGAACGGCAGCGGCTGCAGCCTGGGTCACCCCATCGCCGCGACGGGTGCCCGCATGGTGACCACGATGGTGCACGAACTCGGCCGGCGCGGTGGCGGCATCGGAGTCGTGTCGATGTGCGCCGGTGGCGGCATGGGCTCGGCGCTGGTCCTGGAAGTGGCCGGACGCTGACCTGAGGCCGGGTGGTGGTGTGTCGGCCCCGCCACCCGGTCCACCGGAGCCTGCCTGCGGCGTGGTCAGCCGGTGCCGGTGGGCGCCGGGGGCTCGCGCGGGAGGCCGAGGACCGTCTCGGCGATGATGTTGCGCTGCACCTCCGAAGAGCCCGCGTAGATCGTTCCCGCCCGGGCGTTCAAATAGGTGGCGGCCCAGGACGCGGTGGAGTCGAACGGCGCGCCGGGGTCGTCCGTACGCATGGAACGCAGCGGGCCACGGCCCTCCAGAACCTGGCCCGAGGGACCGAGGATGTCCATCGCCAGTGTGGTGACGTCCTGGTGGTACTCGCTCCAGAACAGCTTGAGGACCGACGATTCGGGACCCGGCGGGTTGCCCTTGAGGTAGTCGGTGAGCACGCGGTAACCGAGGTGCCGCATGCTCTCGACCCGGCAGTGGCAGTCCGCCAGGCGTTGCCGGATCATCGGGTCGTCGACCGCCCCGCGTGCCCGGGCGAGCGTGATCAGGCGGTCCAGCTCTGCGCGGAACGCGATCGGCATGGTGGCGGCCTCCTCACCGCGCTCGAAGCCGAGCAGCGACTTGGCGACGTGCCAGCCACCGTTCACGGGGCCGACCACGTGCCCGGCGGGGGTCCTCGCGTCGTCGAAGAACACCTCGCAGAAATCGTCGTCGCCGTTCATCATCGTGATGGGCCGGACCTCGACGCCCGGCTGGTCCATGGGGACCAGCAGGAACGAGATCCCGCGGTGCTTGGGAGCGTCCGGATCCGTACGCGCCAGAACGAAGATCCAGTTGGCCCGGTGGGCCTGTGAGGTCCAGATCTTCTGGCCGTTGACGATCCACTCGTCGCCGCCCCGCACCGCCCTGGTCCGGAGTGCGGCCAGGTCCGAGCCCGCCTCCGGCTCGGAGAAGCCCTGGCACCAGATGTGCGCGTTGCTCAGGATGCGGGGCAGGAAATACCGACGCTGCTCCTCGGTGCCCCAGCGCAGCAGGGTGTTGCCCATCATCTTGATGCTGACCATGTCGTTCAGGCCGCCTGCGGGCACCCCGGCGCGCATGAGTTCCTCGACGAGGACGACCTGGTGCAGGTGGGAGAGCCCCTGCCCGCCGTACTCCACCGGCCAGTTCAGCCCGAGCAGGCCACGGCGGTACAGAGTGGCGCGCCAGGACTCGGAGAAGGCCAGGGCCTCGTCGCGGCCGGGGATGGCGCCGAGGCCGGACCAGCCCGGGGGAAGCTCTTCGGCGAGCACCCGGCAGACCTGTGCCCGGAAGGCCCCCGCCTCCGGCGGGTAGCTGATGTCCATCTCGCTCCTTGCCCGAACGCCTGGCCGTCACGCCGAGCGGAGCCGGTGCTCCGGCCCGTCCGCACGGCACCGACCGCTTGCGTCGAGATCGGATAGCATAATAGTTTAACTATAAAGACGGATGTTTCCAGCGGCCACCGGGTCTTGGTGGACGGAAGGGTGGACGGCATGCGGCGCGTCATCTTCGAGGATGTGCATGATCAGTTCCGGGCGACGGCCCGTACGTTCTTCGAGAAGGAGTGCGTTCCGTACACCGATCAGTGGGAACGTGACGGGAAGGTCAGCCGGGAGGCCTGGCGCAAGGCCGGGCGGCAGGGTCTGCTCGCCTTCGAGGTGCCCGAGGAGTACGGCGGCATGGGCATCCGCGACTTCCGGTTCAACGCCATCGTCTCCGAGGAGCTGTTCAACACCGGTGCCGTCGGCATCGGCCTCGGCGTGCAGAACGACATCATGCCGTCCTACCTGGTCGACCTGACCACCGAAGAGCAGAAGCGGCGCTGGCTCCCCGGGCTGGCCAACGGCGACATCGTCACCTCGATCGCCATGTCCGAGCCGGGCGCCGGGTCGGATGTCGCCGGCATCAAGACGACCGCGGTCCGCAAGGGAGACGGTTATGTCGTCAACGGCGCCAAGACGTTCATCAGCAACGGACTGTTGTCGGACCTGGTGATGGTGGCGGCCAAGACCGATCCGGCGGCCGGGCACCGCGGCATCAGCCTGATCGCGGTGGAGACCGATACCCCCGGCTTCAAACGCGGCCGCAAACTCGACAAGATCGGCCAGTTCTCGGCGGACACGGCAGAGCTGTTCTTCGACGAGGTCGAGGTGCCCGCCGAGAACCTGGTCGGGGAGGAGAACCGCGGTTTCTATCACATGATGCGCAACCTGCCGAAGGAGCGGCTGGGCATCGCGGTGTACGCGGTCGCGGCCGCACGGCGTGCGTTCGGGCTGACCATGCGGTACGTCACCGAGCGGGAGGCGTTCGGCCGGCCGATCGGCACCTTTCAGGTGAACCGGCACTTCCTCGCCGAGATCAAGACGAAGATCGACGTCGCGCAGACCTACCTCGACCAGTGCATCATGGCGGCCAATGCGGGAGAGCTCACCGCGCAGGAGGCGGCAGGCTGTAAGTGGTGGACCACCGAGCTGCAGTGGGAGGTGCTGGACCGCTGCCTGCAGCTGCACGGCGGGTACGGCTACATCAACGAATTCGAGATCGCCCGGCTGTGGCGCGACTCCCGGGTGCAGCGGCTGTACGGCGGGACCACCGAGATCATGAAGGACCTCATCGGCCGCGACCTGGGTCTGTGAGGCCGGGACCTGCGTCTGTGAAGCCGGGACCTGGGGGCGGTGAGGCCCGGACGTGGGGCTTTGACGCCCCGGACCTGAGGCTTAGAGAACCGGGCCTGGGGCTTTGAGGCCCGAGCCTGGGGCTTTGAGGCCGGACGGAGCTGCGGCCCGGGCGAACTGCGCGCGCAGATCCGCCTTGCGTACCTTCATGCTCGCGTTGCGCGGCAGTTCCGCAACCAGGTGCACGTGTCGCGGGACCTTGTAATTGGCCATGTGCTCCCTGGCCCACGCGATGAGGTCCGCCGCTCGCACGTCCTGGCCGGCGGCGGGCACGACGAACGCCGCGCCCACTTCGCCGAGACGGTCATCGGGCACGCCGATGACGGCGACGTCCGCCACCGCCTCGTACCGGAGCAGCAGGCGCTCGATCTCGGCCGGGTAGGCGTTGAAGCCGCCGGCGATGAACATGTCCTTCTTGCGGTCGGTGATCCGCAGGAAGCCGCGCTCGTTGAGCGTCCCGATGTCGCCGGTGTGCAGCCAGCCGTCGGCGTCGATCACCTCGGCCGTCGCCTCCGGGTCCTCCCAGTAGCCCCGCATCACGACATAACCCCGGACCAGGACCTCACCCGCCTCTCCGGGGGAGACCGGCCCGCCCTCCTCGTCGATCAGCGTCACCTCGACGTCCTGCGCCGGCCTGCCGACCGAGTTGGCGATGTCCTCCGGGTCGTCCTCCGGCCGGCAGGTGCTGACCATCGAGGTCGCCTCGGTGAGCCCGTACGCGGTGAGGACGACGTCGAATCCGAGGTCGTCGTGCAGCCGGTGCACCAGTTCGACCGGCACGACGGCGGCGGAGGGCACGGTGAAGCGCAGTGAGGACAGGTCGTGGTCGCCGCGTCGCGGATGCCGCATCAGGTCGTTGAAGAGCGTGGGCGGGCCGAGCAGCACGGTGACCCGCTCCCGCTCGATGCGCCCGAGCACCTCGTCGACGTCGAAGATCCGCTGCGGGATCACGGTGACGCCGTGCATGAGGCTCGCCATCCAGCCGGCCTTGTACCCGAAGGTGTGGAAGAACGGCGGGATCACCAAATAACGGTCGCCGAGGGCGAAGCCGAAGACGGCCGAGAGGTAACCGTGGGCGCGCAGCGACTGCGCGTGCGTCAGCATCACGCCCTTGGGGGCTCCGGTCGTCCCCGAGGTGAACATGATGTCCGACAGATCGTCGCCCGTGATGGCGTCGATCCGCTCGATCGCGGTCGTCTCCGGCACCAGGACACCGGCGGCCAGGTGATCGTCCCAGGAGACGGCTCCCTCGGGGACGGCGCCCAGCGCGCACACCGTGTGCAACTCCTTCGCCAGGTCAGGTTCGCCCGACCGCAGCATCCTGAGGTGGTCCATGCCGAGGAAGTCGGTGCCGGCGATCAGCATCCGGGCGCCGCTCTTGCGCAGCACGTACGCGGCCTCCTCCGCCTTGAACCGGGTGTTGAGCGGCACCAGGACCCCACCGGCGCCGAGCACGCCGAGCGCAGCGATGATCCACTCGGCGCTGTTGGGCAGCCAGATCCCCACCCGGTCCCCGGGCCGCACCCCGGCCGCGATGGCGGCCCGCACAGAACGGACCATCTCGGCCTCCAGTTCGGCGAACGTCCACCGCCGGCCGGAGTCCGGATCGACCAGCGACTCCCGGTCGGAGAGCCGCCGGCCGTTCACGCGCAGTACGCCGGGGATGCTGCGGAATTCGAGGTCATAGCGCATGACGGCACTCCTTGCTGGATCCGGGAACGATTGCGGTGCTCAGCCGTCCCGCTGTGCCGCGGCCTTCTCCGACGCCGCCTGCTTCATGCCTTCCAGGCCGATCATCGCGGGGAAGTCGAGCTCGCTGTACCAGTGGCCGTGGCCGGTCTCATGCACGTCGAAGACCGCCTGCAGCGCGGTCTGGAAACCCTGCACGTCCAGGGTCTGGTTGACCGCCCGCTTGGCCTGCCGGAGCGCGAACGGATGCTTCTGGGCGATCTCCTCGGCCAGCGCGAGCGTCTCGTCCTGCAGCCTGTCGAGCGGGACGACCCGGTTGACCATGCCGATCCGCTCGGCGTCCTCGGCGGTGACCCGGCGGCCGGTGAACAGTAGTTCCTTTGCCCTGCGGGCGCCCAGCTCCCAGGTGTGGCCGTGGTACTCGACCCCGCCGATGCCCATGTTGATCACCGGGTCGGAGAAGTACGCGTTGTCCGCGGCGATGATCAGGTCGCACGGCCAGCAGAGCATCAGGCCCGCCGCGATGCAGGCGCCCTGCACGGCGGCGATCGTCGGCTTCGGCACGTTGCGCCACCTGAGCGAGTAGCCGAGATACCTGCGGGCCTCGTTGCCGTACATTTCGGCCAGGGTGGGGGGCGCGCTGTCGGCCCCCGACAGGTCGTGCCCGGCGGAGAAGTGCTTCCCGTTGGCGTTCAGCACGATGACGCGGACCTCGTCGTCGTTCTCCGCGCGGGTCCAGGCGGCGTCGAGCGCGTCCAGAAAGGCGAACGACTGCGCGTTGGCCGCCTCGGGCCGGTTGAGCGTGATCACCGCGACGGCGCCGGAGGTCCGGTACAGGATCGGGTCGGTGGACACAGGGTTCCTCTTCCTTGGTCGCTGGATGAAGGTCTCGTACGCTCGGGCGTCCCGCGCCTCAGCCGCTCCGGCTGAGGAGCATGCAGCCCGCCACCGGACCGCCTCCGGCCGCCACCGCCGCCACGGCGGGTTCCCCGGCGACCTGCCGCTCGCCGGCCTGTCCCCACAGCTGGACACAGGCCTCGTGCAGCAGCCCGACCCCGTGCAGCCGGCCACCGGAGAGCTGTCCGCCGTTGGTGTTGAGTGGGAGCTCGCCGGAGCGTGAGATGCGCTCGCCGTCTTCGACGAAGTGCCCGGCCTGACCCTGCTCGCAGAAGCCGAGCGCCTCCAGCCACTGCAGGGTCAGGTAGCTGAAGCCGTCGTACAGCTCGGCGATGTCCACGTCAGCGGGCCGCAGCGAGGTCCGCTCCCACAGCGTGTGCGCGGCGTCGTGGGCGGCCATCGTCGTCAGGTCCGCCCGCTGGTCCCAGGTGGACCGCTGGTACATGCCCGTGCCGACCGACTCGACCGTGAGCGGGGCCTGCGGCAGGCCCGCCGTCGCGTCACGCCGTGAGATGACGACCGCGGTGGCCCCGTCGCAGGGCACATCGCAGTCGTACAGGCAGAACGGGGTCGAGATCATCCGCGAGCCGAGGTAGTCCTCGAGCGTGAGCGGCGTGCGGTAGACGGCGTTGGGGTTGAGCGCCGCGTTGCGACGGGCGTTCAGCGGCACCTGCGCCAGCTGCTCCCTGGTCAGCCCGTACTCGTACATGTAGCGCTGCGCCATCATGCTCAGCCAGTTCGCGGCCGATATCGCCCCGAAGGGTGCGAACCACTCGTACGGGCCGTCCGCCCTGCCCTGGCCCTGCGAACCGCCCGCCAGGACTCCGGCCCGGCCGCGGTTCTGCTGGGCGGTGGACTCCCACACGGAGCGGAAGCACACCACGTGATCGGCCAGGCCGGTCGCCACCGCCAGGCACGCGTCGGCCAGCGGCCCCAGCTGGCCGGCGGTCTCGAGCGCCCCGAGAAACCAGCGCGCCCGGATGCCGAGGCCGCCGATCACGTCGTACGCCCCGCCGCCGGTGAATCCCGGGTCCGGAACGGTGGCGCCCGGATACGTCGCGACGCCGTCGATGTCGGCCGGTGTCAGACCCGCGTGCTCGATGGCCCGTAGACAGGCGTCCAGGGTCAGTTCCAGCCCGTCGCGGCCCAGCCGGCGGCCCACCTTGGACTGGCCGACTCCGCTGATGACCGCGCGGCCCGCGAGGGGGTTCACCGGTTCACCGGACGGAACAGGGGCAGCCATACGTCCTCCCAATGCTCGAATATGACTTCCACCGGCATGCCGATCTCGACCTGGTCGGGCTCGCAGCCGACGATGTTGCTGGTCAGCCGGACGCCCGGCTCCTCCTCGATCTCCACGATGCCCACGACGTAGGGGGGCGGGAATCCGGGCAGCCACTGCTGGTGGTTCACCGTGAACGTCACGAGGGTGGCGCGACCGGACACCGGCTCGGCCCCGACGTCGAAGCTCTGACAGCGGAAGCAGATGGGACTCGGGGGATGGAAGAAGTGCCCGCAGGAGTGACAGCGGTGGATCCGCAGCTCGTCCTTCTCGCCTCCGGTCCAGAAGTCCCGGGTCAGCGGCTTGACGGCCGGCAGCATGCGGGACTCGGGTCTGGCCGGGGACGGCGGCGAGCCGCCCTCGCCGGATGGGCTCGGGGTGGTGTTCAACAACCGACCTCCTTCATCTCGTCAGCCTTCATCTCGTCAGTCTCGTCAGTCTCGTCAGTCTCGTCGGGCGAGTGCGGAGGCCGGCCGTTCGACCAGTTCGACGACCACGCCGTCCGGATCCTTGAGGAACAGCACCGTCAGGCCACCGAGCGGCGTACCGGCCATCGGTATCCAGACCGGCTCGGCGCCCTGCCGGGCGGTCACGTGCTCCGACGCCAGCGCGATGCGGTACAGACCCTGCGAGTTGGCGGCCTGTGGCGGTGTGCCGGTTCCGGTGGGACGATGCCACTGGACGAGTTCGAGAGTGAACGACCGATCCCGCGGCAGGGCGAGGGAGGCGAGGGACACCTCGATCTCCCCCTCGACCCCGGCCACGTCGCCGGGCAGGGTCACCCGGGAACGAGCCACCAGCGGGGTGAAACCGAGTGCCGTGTACCAGGCGAGGGAGTCACCGAGGTCTGAGCAGTTGATCCGCAGATGCGACAGCGTCGCTCCGGGGGCGGGATCGTAGGGGTGCGGGGCCTCGACCAGTTCGACGGTGACCCCGTCCAGGTCGGTGACGCGCAGCCCGTGGGTGCTCGCGCCGCGGTGCGGCAACGCTCCCGAACGAACCGTGCCCGGGTGCGCGGACCCCGGGGGCGCCGGCTCGCGGAGACGGCGCTCGACCACGGAGACGTCCGGCACGTAGTAGCCGAGGGCGCTCAGACCGGTCCGCCATGGCTCGGGCGGCGGCCGGTCCGCGAGCGCGGGGTCGTTCCACTGCACCAGTTCCAGGGCCGCGGCCACCCGTGGCCCGCGCCAGTCGTAGAGGAACCAGGCGTCAGTGTCGGTGGTGCCCTCGATCCCGAGCGCGGTGCCGTCGGCGTCGGAGGACTGCGAGCGCATACGCCGGTTCAGCCCGAGCAGCCCGGCGTAGAAGTCGTGCGCGGCGGACACGTCGCCGGTGTTGATGTTGCAGTGCAGGACACCGTGGGCGAGCCCGGTGCCCCCGGCGGACCTGCCGGGACCGTCCGGCTGCGGAGGCCACGTCGTCGTCATCGTCGGTTATCTCCGTCCTGCAGTCTTGAGAAGACGTCGAAGTCGGTGGGCAGCGGCTCGAATCTCGGGAGACGCCGTTCGACGAAGCTCGCGACCCCCTCCGGGAAGTCGGCGCCGTCATTCGGATCGGGCGCGCGCTCGGCGGACCAGAGATCGGCCAGGGCCCTGCGACGCTGCGCGCGGTCCAGCCCCCGCAGGTCGGCCACCCCGGTCTCGGTGACGACGACGTCGATGTCGTGGGACGGGGTGCTCGCCGGGGCGTCGAGCGAGCCGACCATCGTCGGCCTCCCGGCGTGCCGGGTGGGCAGGGCGAGGATGCTCAGGCCGCCGATCGCCCGGGTGGCCGAGAACATGTAGTCCGGCTGCCCGCCGACGCCCGCGACCAGCGAATCCCCGATGGACTCGACGTTCACCTGGCCGTCCCGGTCGATCTGCAGAGCGGTGTTGACGGCGACCAGCGGGGGAGCCGCCGCCAGCCGGGCGGGATCGTGGGTGATCTCCACGGGATGGAGCATCGGCCGGCCGTCGGCCCACCGGTACAGCTCGGCTCCGCCCGCGAGATAGGGCGCCACGGGCGTGCCGAGCAGCAGGCCACGGCTCTCCAGCTCCATGACGCCCGGGGTGACGATCCCGGTGTCGACGAACACCGACTGGCACAGGAACCGGGGCAGTGCGGTCCCGATCCCGCCGGGTGCGAACTGCAACCGGGCGCCGGACGGGATCAGCGCGGCGACGCGTTCCGCAATGGCCCGCTGCTGGTCAGACGGCTCGGGCCAGGCCACCTCGCCCGGGCCGTCCGAGCGGGAGTCGAGCAGGAACAGCCGCTCGGGCGGTATCGGCGGCCCCGCGTCGCAGCACGGTCCGGGCCGCGGGACTCCAGCGATGGTCGCACCGCTGCGCGTCGCCGCCCGCATCCAGGCGACCTCGGAGGTGAACCGGTAGCCGCCCTCGCTGCTCGTCACCGAGGCGATGAGCACGTCAGGCCGGATCACGTCACGCAGCAGCGCCGGCACGGCGCCCAGGCGCGCGGGCAGGTAGCGTATCCAACCCGCGTCGATCGCCTTGCGCAGGCCGTAACCGCCCATGATCGTGCTGATGTCGGTGAACACCGCCAGATCGAGGCCCTCCGGGGTGCACGGGCACCATCCGAGGAACAACCTGATGTCGCCGACGCGGGCGGCGGCGGCCGACAGTTCCCTGAGCACCTCTCCGCGCGGCATCCCGACACCGTCGGAGAGCGCGACCGTCATGCCCGGCCGCAGCAGCGTCTCCAGCGAGGTCACCGGCGTCCGCCGTCCGGATCCGAGGTCAGCCACGATCAGAGCCCAGGATGGTGACCGCCGACACCGCGGTCGGGCCGCCGACATTGTGGGCCAGGCCCACCCGGGCACCGTCGACCTGGTTGGCGGCCGCACCGCGCAACTGCTCGAAAAGCTCCACGCACTGGGCCACCCCGGTGGCGCCCGGCGGGTGCCCCTTGGCCTTGAGCCCCCCGCTCGGATTGACCGGGATCGAGCCGCCGACGCTGGTGGCCCCCGTCTCCACGAGCTTGTACGCGCCGAAGCGCTCCGCGAAGCCGAGATCCTCGTAACTGATCAGTTCAACGCCCGTGAAGCAGTCATGGATCTCCGCCACGTCGATGTCCGCGGGGGTGATCCCGGCCATCGCGAAAGCGCGCTCGGCCGCCCGGCGCGTCGCCGGGAACGTGGTCAGGTCCGCCTTGTGCTGGTGCATCACCCGGTCGAGACCGAGTCCCACGCCGCGCACCCACACCGGCCGGTCGGTGTAGCGGTCGACCACCTCTTCGGCCACCACCAGGAGGGCCGCGGCGCCGTCGCTCTGCGGGGTGCAGTCGTACAACCCGAACGGCTCGACCACCATGGGCGCCTGGAGTACCTGCTCGATCGTGATCTCGAACCGCAGCTGGGCCTTGGGATTGTTCAGCGCGTGCCGGTGGTTCTTCACCGCCACCATCGCCATGTGCTCGCGGGTGGCCGGCGACTCGTGCAGGTAGCGCACGACGTGCAGGGCGAAGTTGGCCGGTGCGATCAGCCCGAGCGGGTAGTCCCACGCCATGTCGCGGGTCATGCCCGCCCACTCCCAGAACGTCGACCGGGCGGAGGACTCGCGGACCTTGTCCGCGCCGACCACCAGTGCCACGTCAACGTGGCCGGACGCGACCGCGAAGGTGGCGTTGCGCAGCGCGTCGTTTCCCGTCGCACAGGCGTTCTCCACCCGCGTCACCGGAATGTCCTCCAGCCCGCAGGAGTCGGCCAGGATGCCCGCCGGGAAACCATCGGTGGTGGTGAGCGCGCCGAACCAGGCGGCCTGGATGTCCGAGCGGTCCAGGCCCTTGTCGACCGACCGCTCGCACTCGCTGACCGCCATCGGGAGCAGGTCCTTGATGCCGAGACCGAAGTGCTCGGCGAACGGGGTCATGCCGGCCCCGGCCAGCGCCACCCGCCTCACGCGGTCACTTCCGCATGGCCCGCGGCGCCATCGGGCCAGAAGGCGTATCCGTAGTCGGGCACCCCCGAACGCACCGCGACGCGTCGAAGCGTCATGCGCCCGGTGTCCCCGATGGCAACCGAGCCCGCCTCGCTGGCGGTCGTCTTCACCAGCACGCGGACGTCGAGGCCCGCCAGCTGCACCATGGCGAGGCTGAAGGGCGTCGACAGGCCGGGTACGGGTACGTGCACGGTGACGGCGGTGTAGACCTCGGCCCGGCGCGGCAGCGGCACCGACGACCAACGGGACTCGGCGCCGCACTCCCGGCAGCGGTGGCGCGGCGGGTAGGCGAGCGTGCCGCAGCCGTCGCAGCGGGCCGCCTCCCAGCGCACCTTGCTGTCGAACGCCCGCTCGTAGGCGGCGAGCGAGAGGGGGATCTCCGGCCCCGGGGTGTGCCGCGCCACCGGCACCGGGCGGGCTTCCGGCTCGAGCCTCAGCACGGTGACCGGCGCGGTCCCGGCCGCCGGCGTCGCGTCGGCCGCCGCTGCCGTGAGCATCGCCTGTTCCGAGGCGACGAGCAGCGCCGGGGCACTGGCTCCCCGTTCCGCCAGGGCAGCGAGCGCGAACATCGTCGCGCTCGCGCCGAGGGTCGGCAGCCGGGGCGGTTCTCCTGCGCACAGCGCTTTCGCCTGCCCGTGCGGCACTCCGGCGACCACCGTGGCCTTGTCCTGCGGGCCTGCCTGACGCAGGGACTCCTTGAGCCCTCGTTCACGCAGGAGGCGCGGGTCGTCGTAGGAGTGGGCGGCGCCGTCGCCGGAGCGCGTCATGACGGGGAGGCTCCGGTTGACCCGGCTCACCGGCCGCAGATGCAGCCCCTCAGCGGCGACCAGCGCGGCGCCCGCACCCGCGGGGTCGAGGTCGGCGGCGATCACCAGGGTCCGGGGCCGCGCCGACAGCACCGCGTCGAGCGCCGTCGGCGCTCCGCCGATCCGCTCCACCACCTCGATGTCCCGCGGCAGGCCGAGGCCCGCCAGGAGCGCCGCGGCGTTCCCGCCCTCCAGCAACGGCAGATCACGCGTGACCAGGACCACGCGTTCGACGCAGGCCTGAGCATCGTGGGCCGGTCGGACGGGCGAGGCGCTGTCGAGCGCGGCCTGGCCGGCCTCCACGGCCATGGTCACGGTGTCCTCGTCGCCGCCTGGAAGGCGCCGGCCCGCCTTCTCCCACGGAGGCAGGTAGGTGCTGATCGTGCTGAGGTAGGTCATCTGCGCTCGCCGTTCGCGGAGGTGTGGCCGCGGAGCGCGGTCCAGGGCTGCATCTGATACACCGTCCCGCCGCCGGCGCGGAGGACCACGCCGGTCTCGACTGCTCTGGATAAATAGTTTAAACAGTTTACCTTTTGTGGGATCGTTCCGTCCAGTAGATCCGCGCCGTCACCCGGAACCGGCCTGGTGCCGTCCGTCGATCTCGCCGGGGGCCTCGCCCACCCGGATGCTCCGCGCGCAGTCTGTTAAATGATTAAGCTCAATAAGCCGTGTGCTGATCGGCTGACCGCGACCATGGAAGAGGGGCACATGAACTACGATCTCCCGGCCGAGCTGCTCGTGGAGTCCGACGGGCCCGTCCGTGTTCTGACGCTGAACAATCCAGATCAGCTGAACGCCTTCGTGGACCCGCTGCACGATGCCATGGTCGGTATCTGGGCCCAGCTCGCCGCCGACCCCGGCTGCCGTGCCGTCGTCCTGACCGGAGCCGGGCGGGCCTTCAGCGCAGGCGGCAACATCCCCGGTTTCATCCGTGACTACGAGGACCCCGAGCACCGGCGGGCCTCACTGCGCGCCGCGCGAAAGCTGGTCGACGAGATCCTCGGTTTTCCCATCCCGGTCATCGCGGCGATCAACGGGCCGGCCGTCGGTCTCGGGTGCAGCCTGGCCTCGCTCTGCGACCTCGTGCTGATCTCGGAGGACGCCTACCTGGCCGACACGCACGTCAGCATCGGCCTGGTCGCGGGCGACGGCGGCGCCATGTCCTGGCCGCTCATGATGAGCATCCTCAAGGCCAAGGAGTATCTGTTCACCGGTGACCGCATCCTGGCCGCCGAGGCGGTCTCCCTCGGCCTGGCGAACCGGATGGTGCCCGCCGACCGGCTCGCCGACGAGGCCCGGGCGCTGGCCCAACGCATCGCCGCCCAGCCGCCGCAGGCCCTACAGGAGACCAAGCGCGCCCTGAACCTCCATCTGCAGCAGGCCGCCGGCCTGGTGCTGCCGTTCGCCCTGGCCGCGGAGGGCGAGTCATTCGGCACCGACGACATCCGCAAGACCATCGAGCGGTTCCGCTCCCGCTGACCTGCCGTCCCATCCCCTCCCGCCGTGATCTTGCCCGATCAGCTCACTGACCTCTGCAGGCCGGTACACGGCGTCAACGTGCGAGGAGCGCCGATCCGGCGGTGATGAGCGGATACAGGTCATCGGCGCCGACGTTCTCGGCCGTGCGGCCGAGATGCGTGCTCCATTCCCGTTCGTCGCCGTACTCGCACCGCCAGGCGCGTAGCCGCCGGGTGGCGTGGTGCAGCGGATACTCCTGGGTCACGCCCATGGCTCCGTGTGCCTGGTGGGCGGACCGGACTGCGCTGTGCACCGAGAGGTTCGCGAGCAGCTTCGCGGCGGCGATCTCGACGCGGGCGTCCCCGTGCTGTGCGCGGCGGGCCGCGGCGGTGGCGGCCACGCCGACGGCGGCGGTCTCCTGGACCACCGTGACGATGTGGTGCTGTACGGCCTGGAACCGTGCGAGCGGCCGGCCGAACTGTTCGCGTTCCCGGGTGTAGCCCACGGTCAGTTCGCAGACCCGTTGCAGGGCGCCGGCCATCAGGACCGCCCTGGTGAGCGCTCCGCGATACAGCAGGGCCTCCCCGGCGATCGCGGACGGGACCAGTATCTGCGGGGTCACGCCTTCGAACGCCACCGTGTCGCGTGGTTCACCGGCGAGGTTGGTCATCGGTGTGACGGTCGCGGCGTCGCCCTGGACTGCCATGACGCTCCAGGCATTCCCCGGCGGTGGCTCCTGGGAAGCGGGCGGTTCCGAGGGCAGCAACGTCACGATCGATCCGGCCGCTCGCGCCCATGGCACGCGGTGGGCGGTGCCGTACAGCCGTCCGCCGGAGAGGCGCAGCGTGTCGTCCGGGCGGCCGGGCACGACCGTGAGCGGCTCCGATGGCAACTCGACTCCGGCCGCGGTCAGCAGCCAGCCCGCCAGGCCGGTTTCGGCGAGCGGCAGCGGCAGGGAGTGCGCCCCCGCGACCCGCAGCACGGCGAGCGCGTCGAGGAGCGTGCCGCCCTGCCCGCCGAGGTCCTCGGGCAGCCCGATCCAGGGCAGCCCGAGGCCGGCGACCTCGGCCCACATTTGCGGTGCCCAACCGCTCTGCTCGGCCGCGCGCAGGGCGTCGGGCCGGCACAGTGAGCCGAAGAGGCGCTCGGTCGTCTCGATCAGCATGTCGCTCATGGGGTCAGGCCTTTCGTCACCACGGATCGGAGGATCTCTGTCGTCCCGCCCCGCAGGGTGTACGACGGGGCGGTGAGCACGGAGGTCACCAGCAGCCGCTCGAACAGCGACGCGGACTGAGGGGAGGGTTCCAGATCGATGAGGCGTTCCAGGGCCGCGAGCACGTCCTGCTCGAAGCGGGTGCCCATCTCCTTGACCAGCGCGGCCTCCACCGCCGCGTCCTGACCGGCGTCCAGCCTGCGGGCCACGGCCAGCGAGAGGTGGCGCAGGCTCCACCAGCGGGCCACGGCCTCACCGAGCAACTGCGCCTCGGCCTCGCTCAGCGCCACTGACTCCCGTGCCTGTCGTTCGCGCAGGAACTGCTCGACGACGATGTACGTCGACAGCCACCGCTCCGGCCCGCCCCGCTCGTACGCCAGCTCCGAGGTGCTCTGCGCCCAGCCGTCGCCGACCTCACCGAGCACCAGGTCATCGGGAACGAAGACATCGGTGAGCACGACCTCGTTGAAGTCGGCACTCCCGTCGAGGAACGGGATGCCGCGCACCCGTACGCCGTCGCCGCGCAGGTCGACGATCAGCTGGCTCAGGCCGCGGTGACGCTCCTGATCCTCGCCGGTACGGCACAGCACGATGAACCAGTCGTTGCGGTGTGCGCCGGTGGTCCACACCTTGGTCCCGTTCACCAGCCAGCCGCCGTCGACCCGGCGGGCCCTGGTACGTACGGATGCGAGGTCGCTGCCGGAGTCGGGCTCACTCATGCCGATGGAGAAGGCGATCTCACCGCGGCAGATCGCGGGCAGGAACCGCACCTTCTGTTCCTCGGTGCCGAACCGGTTGATCACGGGTCCGCTCTGCCGGTCGGCGATCCAATGGTGACCGACCGGAGCCCCCCAGCGCAGCAGCTCCTCGACGACGACGAAGCGCTCCACCACGGAGCGGTCACCGCCGCCGTAGCGCCTGGGCAGCGCCATGCCGAGCCAGCCTCGCTCCGCCAGCCTCGTGGAGAAGCCCGGGTCCGCGGCACCGTTCATCCCCAGCCCCGGGGTGAAGGAGCCACGGGGCAGCTCCCGCTCGAGAAACTCCCGTACCTGTCGCTGGAGGGCCAGTTCGTGTTCGTTGAGATCGACGGGTTCGAACCGCGACCAGAGAGGAAGGTGGACGGTCACTCGCGGGGCCTCCGGTGTCGGCGGTATCGGTAGGCAGTGTCGGTCGGTGAGGTGGGGATGGACGGGCTAACGACAGGATATATAGCTAAATTATTCTATGTTATTTTGGGTCCGGGGTTCGCTGTGAGCGCGGACCCGGCCGGGAGCCCAGTGAAGGAGAACCCACGTTGAGCGTGGACATCGACCGCCGTGGTCCGCTGACCGTCGTGACCATCAACCGTCCCGAGGCGCGCAACGCTCTCGACTTCGAGACGATGGCGGGTATCGGCGCCGCCCTGCTCGCGGCCGAGCACGACCCGGAGGTCCGTGCCGTGATCCTCACGGGTGCCGGGGACCGGGCCTTCTGCGCGGGGATGGATCTGCGGGCGTTCGCGGACGGCGCACCGGCCGTCGACGACGACCGGCCGGGCCTCGAGGTGCTGACGGACCGGATATACCGTAAGCCGGTGATCGCCGCCGTCAACGGCGCCGCGGTGGGTGGCGGCTTCGAGCTGGTGCTCGCCTGCGACCTGGTCGTGGCCGCGGACCATGCGCGCTTCGGTCTCCCGGAGGTCCGCCGCGGGCTCATCGCGGGCGGTGGCGGGACACGCCTGCCGCGGCGCATCCCGCTCGCCGTCGCCCTGGAGCTCGGACTCACCGGTGAGTACATCGGCGCCGAGCGGGCCCGTGAGCTCGGGCTGGTCAACCGGGTGGTCCCCAGCGCGGGCATGCTGGAGGCCGCCACGGAACTGGCGGGCCTGGTCGCCCGCAACGCGCCGCTCGCCCTCTCGGTGACCAAGACGCTCATGCTCCGCGAGGCCGCGGGGGCCTCGATGGAGGAGATCGCGGCGGTGGGCAAGGCCGTGTTCGAGAGCGCGGACGCGCTGGAAGGCGCGCGTGCTTTCACCGAGAAGCGGGAGCCGCGCTGGTCTCCACTGGCCGAGGCGGGAAAGGCGAGCGCCGGGGGCGCGTGACGCACCCGGTTGCGGACTCGACCGGGCCGACGGCTTCGTCGTGCTCACCGCCGCCCGCGCGCACCCGAGCACGCCCGCACCGTGAAGCCGGCCGGCCGCGAACGGAAGTGCGGGTTCGTCCCAGCTCGGGAGATAGGCCCGTACGACCTGTCGCGACCGGCAGTTCACCGTCACCGCCGGGTCACGCGTCCCGTCCGTGAGGCTCGAAGACGGTCAGGTGGCGGCCAGCAGGTCCCGGAGGTTGTCTCCCATGATCTTTCGCTGCACCGACGCGTCCAGGCCGCGCAGGTCCTCCAGGAAGTCGATCGGCTCGGCCACACCCTCCGGGTGCGGCCAGTCGGAGCCGAACAGGACCCGCTCGGGCCGCAGGGTGTCCAGAAGGGAGGCGACGCTGTCCTCCTGGAACGGCGTGATCCAGATGTGCTCGTGGAAGGCCTCGACAGGGTCCTTGCCGAACGTCTGGGGGATCTTGCCGTAAGCGTTGCCCAGCCGGCGGAGCAGCTCCGGAGCCCAGGCCGAGCCGAGCTCGACGGTGGCCACCCGCAGACCCGGATGCCGGTCGAAGACGCCGTGGCAGATCAGTGCCGTGATGGTGTCGGAGATCGGCCGCTCGACGTGCAGCGACAGGGTCTCGGCGAACGGCGACTCGTTGTAAGTCTGAAAGGTGGTCCGCTCGCCCCAGTCGCGGGCGTGTTTGGCGTAGCCGGAGTCGGCGGCATGGAAGGCCACGACCAGCCCGGCCTCGGCGGCCATGGCCCAGAATCTGTCGTGTGCCGGGTCGCCGAGCGAACGGGGGCCGGTGGGAGTGACCACCGGGGCCGGCCGGAAGACGATGAGGCGGGTGCCCGCCTCGATCACGCGCTCCAGTTCACGCTCGGCCGCCGCCGGGTCCACCAGGCTGAAGACCGGCGGGGAGACGATGCGGCCGTCGCGGTTGTAGCCCCACTCGTCCTCGATCCAGCGGTTGAAAGCGTCCAGCACGGCGTGCAGCGCCGGCGGGTCGTCGTGCAGCAACTCCTCGATGCCGAGCGCCAGGGTCGGCAGCAGGCAGGCGGTGCCGACGTTCTGACGACCCAGCACATCGAGCCGCAGCGACCGGTCCCGGTATTCCGGGCGGATGGGCTCCAGCGAACCGATCAGGCCCTTGGCGTCGGCGCCCGCGCTGTTCCTGCCGCGGAAGTAGTCGGCGAGGGCGCCCGGCTTGGCGACCGGGTCGAACGTCGGGTTGCTGATCATGGAGAAGACGCGGTCGCCGATCAGCAGGCGGGTGCGTCCGTCCTCGGTCTTCGCCCAGCGGATCGCGTACTGGAACCGCTTGTCCAGGTGCCGGGTGAAGGAGTCCGCGGCTTCGTAGAAGTGCTGGTCCATATCGGCGAGCACGAAGCCCGGTCCCAGCGATGAGTCGGTCATGGGATGCCTTTCTCGGCCGTCGGGAGGAGCCCAAGAACGGGTACTAATAGTTATATCATTTATCTTCATCATGCCGAAGGGGGAGCGTGCCGATCTGAGCGGGCGGGCGGGACGGCGGTGGCCGTTCGCGGGAGTCGGCCGCCGAGTAACCTGCCAGAAACATTGTGGCGACCTCCCCGTGGTGTTAGCGTCCAAAACGGTGCCCTGGCTGGGCGAACGCTTTCGCACGTTGGATGATCGGTTACCGGCGGGTGGTGAGGATGAGCGCCTCCGAAGCGTGGAACCGCATGCGCGGCCTCGACTGGGGGATCGCCACGGCCGACAACATCGGTGCCCCTGCGCTGACGCCGGGCGAGCGCACGGCGTCCATACGAGGCGTCTGCGCGCCGGTGTCCGGCCACGCCGACCGGTGGGCCCGTGACCTGCGAGAGGTCGTCGGCGTCACGCCGGTCGCCCACCGGGCCATCGTCGGCTGGCCCTATCTGCAGCCCGATGGGCCGGGCGGCTGGGATCGGGCCGCGCTCGATCGCTGTGACCGCGCGCTGGACGCCAGGCTCGCCGCCGGCCTGCGCCCGAGCCTGACGCTGCTGCACATGGACCTGCCGGCCTGGCTGGATGACGAGGGCGGCTGGCTCCTACGGGAGACCGCGCTGCGCTTCGCCGACTTCGCGGCCGAACTGGGGCGCCGTTTCGGGGACCGGGTGAACCGCTGGATCACCTTCACCGATCTGGCGGCACCCTCCCTGGCCGACCGCGTCGCGGGAATACGGCCGCCCGGCCGGGGCATCGGCGCCGCGGGGCTGCCGGCGGTGCACCACGTGCTGCTGGCGCACGGGCTCGCGGTACGAGCACTGCGTGATGCGGCGGTGTACGGAAAGATCGGGAGTGCCCTGCCGCTCATCGGCTCCTACGCCGCCACCGGCGACCCCTGGGACCGGATCGCACTGGAAAGCTTCGAGTCCTGGACGCTGCGGCTGTTCCTGGACCCGCTGCTGCTCAGCGAGCACATGACGCAGGACGACGGCACCTCGCCGGTGGCGGAGTCTGGCTGTGTGCGGCCCGGTGACATGGAGATCATCGGGGGGCCCCAGGACTTTCTCGGCTTCACCTGGGCCGGGTCCTGCCGGATCGCGGCTCCGGAGAACCTGGCGAGGGTGCTGCCCGCGATGGGCTGCTTCGGGGCGTTGAACGACGTCAACCGGTTGCTCGTCCGGCTCGGTTTCACGATCGTCCCATTCGACGAGGTTCCGACCTCGTCCAATGGCTGGCCCATCGTTCCCGAAGCGCTGGCCGACGCGGTGGCCGCGGCCCGGGACCTCTACGGTGACCTGCTGCCGCCGCTCTACATCACCGACAGCGGCATCGGTGAGCTGGACACCGCGGGGCCGCCCGGGCAGATCACCGAGCGGCGTCGCGCACTGCTGGCCGCCAGGCTGACCTGGCTGTCCGACGTCATGGCGGAGGGCGTGGACGTGCGCGGCTACGAGTACTGGTCCGTCATGGACAACCTGGAGTGGCAGCTGCGTTACTACCGCCTCTACGGGATCGCCGTTCCCGACCGGGAGCCGGTGACCCAGCCGCCGATCCCGTGCGACTGGATCGGCGCCGGCACATTCGACCAGCCGCGTCCGGCGGCGTCCGTCACCACGACCGCCACGACCGCAACCACGACGGACCCGGCCGACGTCGCGGCGGCCGCCGGCAAGCCGGGCACGGTCCGGCTGCTGAGGCGCGACTGATCACAAGGCCCGGAGCTCCGCGCTCGGCCTGGCCCGGGATGCGGGGCTCCGGTGACGTGAGGCTCCGGTGGCGCGGGGACGACGGGGTCAGAGGACCGCGCCCTGGACCTTGAGCTCGAGGATCTCGTCCATCGTCAGGCCGATGTCCTTCAGGATGTCATCGGTGTGCTCGCCGTGGTCCGGAGCGCGGGTGAGGGCGGGTGGCGTCTCGTCGAACTGCAGGGGAGAGGGCACCAGGCGGAACGACGAGCCGTCGGGGGCCTCGACGTCCACGAGGTATCCGTTGGCCTTGGCCTGCGGGTCCTCGAGAATCTCACTTGCGCGCTGGACCGGCGCCCACACGCCCCTGATGTCGGCGAGCACGGCCTTCCACTCGGCGAAGGTGCGTTCGGCGAAGAGGTCGTCGAGGATCTCGATGCACGCGTCCCGGTTCTCCGACATCGCCTTGCCGGTGGCGAAACGAGGGTCATCGGCCAGTTCCGGGCGGCCGGCGGCGCTGACGAGCTCGGGCCAGAACCGTTCGTACTGCAGCATGTTGAACAGCAGATACCGGCCGTCCTTGGTGCGGTAGTAGTTCACCAGCGGGTTCGGCATCGTCTCGTGACTGCGGAAGGGCAGTCGTTCCATCCCGAAGAGCCCGGCTCCGGCCAGCGTGGCACCGGTGGCCCACATGCCCATGGCGAGCAGCGAGTTGTCGACGATCATGGCCTCGCCGGTGCGGTCGCGGTGCAGCAGGGCCGCCGCGACCCCGCCGGCCAGGGTGAGCCCGCCGAGCACGTCGCCGTAGGCGGGGCCGGGCTGCATCGTGGGGAAGTCACTGCCGGGTGGGGTGCCGATATCGGCGGAGCCGCCGCGGGCCCAGAAGGTGGCCAGGTCGTACCCGCCGCGTTCGGCCTCGGGGCCGCGCTGGCCGTTGGCGGATCCGCGCACGTAGATGATGTCGGGATTGACGGCCCGGATGTCCTCGACGTCGATGCCGAGCTTGCGGCGGCCCGCGGGCAGGAAGTTGGTGAGGAAGACGTCCGCCTGCGCGGCCAGCTTGAGCAGGACATCATGACCGGCGGGTGAGGCCAGATCGAGCCCGATGCTCTTCTTGCCGCGGTTGGGCACCTCCATCATGTGGTTCACCGAACCCCCGCCGGGCACCAGACCCGAGCTGATGAGCCCGCGCTGGGGGTCCCCGTGCTCGGGATGCTCGATCTTGACGACCTCGGCACCCCACTCCGCCAGGACCGCGCCGGCCATCGGGACGTAGGTCCAAGCGGCGACCTCGATGACCTTCACACCGTTCAGGATGGCTTTCACGCCGGCTCTCCTCACACTCTGCCCGGTCCAGGTCGGCCAGTCTATTAGTTAAATTATTTAACTTCAATGCTCGTCGAGTGCCTGTTCAGGCGACGGCCCCGCCGCCCAGCGCGTTGACCAGCTCACGCCGCAGCAGCTTTCCGGTGGGGGTGTACGGCAGCGCGTCCTGGAAGACCACCACGTCGGGGGTCTTCGAACCGCGCAGCCGGCTGCGCACCCACGATTGCAGCGTCTCCCCGTCGACCTCGGCCCCGTCGTGCGTCACGACGAACGCTGCGATCCGCTCGCCCCACTCCTCGTCGGGCAGGCCCACCACCGCCACCTCGCGCACCGCGGCGTGCCGCAGCAGCGCGTCCTCGACCTCGGCGGGCGCGACGTTCTCCCCGCCCCGGATGATCGTGTCGTCCGCGCGGCCCTCGATGAACAGGTAGCCGTCGTCGTCGAAAAGGGCGAGGTCCCGGGTGCGGAACCACCCGTCGGCGTCGACCAGGGACCCGGCGCCCTTGTACTCACCGGACACCTGCGGTCCGCGCACCCACAGCTCACCCCGCGACCCTGACGGCAGTACGGTGCCGTCTGCGGCGCGGATCTGCGCCTCGACACCCGGGACCATCCGGCCGGCGGAACGCAGGCGTGCCCGGATCGCCGGATCGTCCGATGTCAGCGCCGCCCGGTGGTCATCCGGCCCGAGCAGGGCGATGGTGGAGCTGGTCTCGGTGAGGCCGTAGGCGTTGACGAACCCGGTGTCCGGGAAGCAGCGCAGGGCCGCTTCGAGAACGGTGGCCGGCATCCGCGCGCCGCCGTACGCGAGTGACCGGAGCGTGGGCACGCCGGCCGGCCGGCCGTCCAGGTGCTCCACGATGCGCGCGAGCATCGTCGGGACGAGCATCGCCGAGGTGACGCCCTCCTCGCGCACCAGCCGCAGCCAGCCCTCGGGGGTGAAGTTCCCGAGGTGGATCATCCGGCGCCCGGCGTAGATGTTGCTGAGCACCGATCCGACGCCCGCGACGTGATAGGGCGGCACGCTGACCAGGACCGCGTCAGCCCCATCGGCGCTGCCGAACTCCACCGTCTGCAGGATGTAGCTCGTCAGGTGCCGGTGGCGCAGCACCGCCGCCTTCGGCGCCGCCGTCGTACCGCTGGTGAACAGCAGAACAGCCGGGTCGTCTTCGGAGGCCTCCAGGCCTTCGGCGGGCTCGGCCGCGAGGCCCTTCTCCAGTAGTGCCGGCGTGGCCATGACCTCGGCGCCGGCCGCCGCGAAGACCTCTGTGAAGTCCTCATCGGCGATCACTAGCGGCCGCTCGGTGCGGGCGAGCAGATCGGTGAGCGCCTCCGCCGACAGCCGGTAGTTCACCGGTACGAGCGGCACGCCGGCCAGGGCGGCGCCGAAGAGCACCACGGGGAAGGCGGGCCCGTTGACGCCGGCGAAGACTAGCTCCCGGGCTCCGGTCGAGCGGACGACGCTCGCCACGCCCGCCGCGGTCCGCCGCAACAGCGCGTAGCTCATCCCCGTCGCCCGGCGACCGGTGGCGGCGCGCTCCGGGTCGCCGGCCACAGCCATCTCCAGCAGCATCGCGATGTTCAAGGCTCAGTTCCTTCCGCTGCGGCCCTCGACGTGCTCGCGGTCCGGCCGCTGGACAGCTAATCACTTATTACGTTAGATCTTTACCATCATTCACGGAAGGCGCCAAGACATGCGATTCATCTACCAGTTCCCGCCCCGCGCGGTGAAGCACTACGAGCGGTGGACCGCCGGCCACGAGCTAGCCGAGGTCGCCGTCGCGGCCGAGGAGGCGGGCTTCGACATGGTCTCGATGACCGATCACCCCTTCCCCGAGCAGCGCTGGCTCGACAACGGCGGCCATCACTCGCTCGACCCCTTCGTGGCCCTGTCCTTCATGGCACAGGCGACCTCACGGCTCAGGCTGCTCACCGCCCTGCTCGTCGCGGGTTACCGGAATCCCTACCTCGCGGCGAAGTCGATCGCCAGCCTGGACCTGCTCTCCGGTGGCCGCCTCGTCGTGGGCATGGGCGCGGGCTACCTGCAACCCGAGTTCGCCGTACTGGGCGCGGATTTCACCGACCGCGGCCCGCGATTCGACGAGGCGCTGTCGGCGATGAAGGCCGCGTGGACGGGCGAGCCGGTCGAGCACGACAGCCCCTCGTTCCCCGCGCACGGCCACGTGCAGCTGCCCAGGCCCGCGCAGCGACCGCATCCGCCGATCTGGATCGGCGGCAACAGCAGGGCCGCCCGCCGCCGGGTGGCCGAGTCGGCGGACGGCTGGATGCCGTTCCAGCAGGGCCCGGAGATGGCGAGCATCACCGGAACGCCCGCACTCGACTCCGTCGACGTCCTCGCCGGCCACATCGCCGAGATCCGCGAGGCGCGGGTGGCGGCGGGCCGCACCACTGATCTCGACGTCTGCTGGGCGCCTTGGGGACACCCCGGCGAGGACTACCTGCGTGCGCTGGCGGAGAGCATCCCGTGGTACGAGACCGCGGGCATCACGTACATCCTGATCGAGTCCCAGGCGCGCGGCTTCGACGCCTGCCTCACCGAGCTTGAGCTCCTCCGCGACCACCTGCCGCATCCGGCCCCGCGCTGAGACCCGTCGAGATCACGATCTTGCCCAAGGCCCGGCGGGCGGCCACATGCTCCAGTGCTGCGCCCGCGTCTTCGAGGGGGAGAACGGCGGACACGCGCGGGCGCATGCCCTCCGGCCACCAGCCGGGCGAGGGCGGCCTCGCCGTCCGCCACCCGCTCCGGCAGGTGGCCGGCGAGCGTACGGAGCTCGAAACCGCGCACGGTGATCCCCTTGAGCAGCACCAGGTTGAGCGGGATGCGGGGGATCTCGCCGGCGGCGAAGCCGACGCAGACGAACCGGCCGCCCCAGCGGCACGCCCGCAGCGCGGGCTCGGCATAGGGGCCGCCCACCGGGTCGATCACCAGGTCCGCGCCGTCTCCGGTGATCCGCCGGATGTGGCTCTTGAGGCGAAGGCACCGGTATGAGTCGTGCCCATGACCGCGGTGCCCGGCGACCGGCGACGGGGTCGGGAAGCTCACGGACGACGAGCGTGGACGGCGGGCGGTAGACCTCGCAGCGGGCGGCTCTCATCGCGGGCGTCCGGGGACGGGAAGGATCACTAGTGGGAACACCATTCTCAGTATAGTGTTCTGAGAATTGGAGTGGGGGTTGCACATGGAGGAGCCCGAGCCGGTAGTGCGCGGGGGTACCCGGCTGCGACGGCGTCCGTCGCCCGGCAGGCAGGCGCGCTATGACGACGAGGTCCGGCGGCTGATCGAGGCGGCCCAGACCGTGATGCGTCGCTGCGGCACCGAGGAGACGCCGAGGGTCGCTGACATCCTGGCGGAGGCAGGTCTGTCCAACCAGGCGTTCTACCGCCACTTCCGGGGCCGGGACGACCTGGTCGTGGCCACCTTCGAACACGGCCTGATCACGCTGTTCGAGTACCTGTCCCATCAGGTCGCCAAAGAGCCCACCGTCGAGGGCCGCGTCAGGGCCTGGGTCTCCGGGGTTCTGGTGCAACTGGTCGATCCGGAGCTGGTCGAGCTCACCCGGGCGATCTTCTGGAACGTGAACCGCATCCCCACCGGGAGAACCGAGCTGGAGGCGGCCAACAGCGAGCGGATCCGGGGGCTGCTGGTCGCCACGCTGCGCGAGGGAGGGTCACCGGACCCCGACCGGGACGCCACCGCCATCACGACCCTGGTCCTGGGCATGACCGAGCGCTTTCTCACCACGCGGCAGACCCCCGGGTCGGCGGACATCGACCATCTTGTTCGGTTCTGCCTCCACGCGATCGGTGAGCCCGCCACGCCGGCGTGACGGCGTGGCGCCTGAGGAACGCGGCACCTTATGAGGGAGAGACGAATGCCAGCACAGCACCCGGCCACTACCGGCATCCCCACCACCGCGGACGGGGTCCGGGAACGCGTGTCGACCATCGTGGACGCCACCTGGGCCGGCGCCACGGTCACCGTGCTCGACGCGCTGCCCGGCGGCACCTCCAGTCTGACCTACCTCGCCCGGCTGGCCGGCCCGGCGCCGGAGCGAGCGGTGGTGAAGATGGCGCCACCCGGGCTGGCGCCGGTGCGGAACCGGGATGTGCTCCGTCAGGCGCGCGTTCTGCGGGCACTGCGGGACGCGCCGGACGTGCCGGTCCCCGAGGTGTTCGTGGAGGATCCGGGGACGCCGCCGGAGGTTCCGCCGATGTTCCTGATGTCCTTCGTCGAGGGCGAATCGGTCGAGCCGGTGATCGAACCGGACACCGGCATCCCCGGAGAGGAGCTGCGGGCCAGGGCGCTCGGTGCGGCGCGGGCCCTGGCCGGGCTACAGGCCATCGATCCCGCCCCCCTCATGGAGCCCGCGATCACACCCGCAGAGGAGCTCGCCCGCTGGGACAAGGCGTTCGCCACCGTACCGGCGGGGCTGGCGCAGAGCGCCGGGCAATGTGGCGCGCGGCTGGCCGCGTGGACGCCCGAGCCGTCCGCGCCGGTGATCCAGCACGGTGACTGGCGGCTGGGCAACATGCTCTCCAACGGCCCGCGGGTCAACGCCGTGATCGACTGGGAGATCTGGGCGGTCGGCGACCCCCGGATGGACGTGGCGTGGTTCCTGCTGATGACCGACCCGGCGCACCCGAGCACGGTGGGCCTGCCGGCCGGGATGCCGTCCCCGGACGAGCTGCTCGACTGCTACGAACAGGCCGCCGGGCGCCGGGCGCGCGGTCTGGAGTGGTTCGAGGCCCTGGTGCGTTACAAGCAGGCGGCGGCCACCGCGCTGATCGCCAAGAACGCCCGGAAGCGGGGGGTCGAGTCGCCGATCCCCGACGCGGAGGGGCTCATCGGCACACTGCTGGACCAGGCGAGCGAGCGCCTCGCCAAGCGAGGGTGACGAGCCGGGAATGACAAGCCGCCGGGCCGGGCCCGGTGCGGGCCCGGCCCTATCCGGCCTCACCGGACCATGAGGACCCCGCCGCCGACGGGGAAGAGCTGCCCGGTGATGAAACGGGAGCCGGTACCGGCGAGGAAGCGGAGCAGCGGCACCAGGTCGCGGTCGACCTCGCCGAGCCTTCCGTCGATGGGCATGACCGCCGTCAGCTGGGCGTCGTGGGCGGCGAGCTGCTCGGCCGTCATGCTCCCGCCGGTGACGAGGATGCGGCGTCCGGTGAGAGAACCGTCGGTCATGTAGAGGCCCATCAGTAGAGGCCGCCGTCGACGCGGATCAGCGACCCGGTCGTGTAGCCGGACGCGTCGCTGGCGAGGTAGAGGGCGGTGGTCACGATCTCCTCGGGTCTGCCCGGCCGGCCGATCGCGCTGCGGATGCTCCTGCGATGTTCCGCCGGCCAGGCCTTGGCGATGTCGGTGAGGAAGGGGCCGGCCGAGATGGTGTTGACCCGTACGGTGGGTCCGTACTCCAGGGCGAACACGGTGGTGAGCGCGTTCAGGGCGGCTTTCGATCCGGAGTAGGGTCCCAGGTTGGCCTGCGGCATGATCGCCCCGGATGAGGACACGTTGATGATCGACCCGCCGCCCGCGTCCGCCATCCGCCGCCCGACGATGGCGGAGAGGCGGAACGGTCCCTTGAAGTTCACTCCGACGATCTTGTCGAAGAGCTCCTCGCTGGTCTCCGCGGACGAGGGCGCCAGCGGCGACATGCCGGCGTTGTTGACCAGGATGTCCACCCGGCCGAATTCGGCGTAGGCGACGTCGGCCAGCCGGTCGAGATCCGGCCAGTGGGCGACGTGCGCCGCGACCGGCAACGCCCGGCGTCCCAGCTTGCGAACCTCCTGCGCCGCGGCCTCGCAGGCATCCAGCTTGCGGCTGGTGATGACCACGTCCGCGCCGGCGGCGGCGAAGGCGCGCACCATCTCCAGGCCGAGCCCTCGGCTGCCTCCCGTCACCAGGGCGACCTTGCCGGTGAGATCGAACAGATCGGTCATGCCGGCACCTCCGCGGACCGCGAGAGGATCTCCTCGTAGCGGCGGCGGGCCGCCTCCCGTCTGGGCGGTAGATGCTCACTGGGGAACAGGCCCTCCGCGGGCCGGTACCGCTTGAGCAGTTGCTTGGCGACGGTCGTGCGGTGCACCTCGGTGGGGCCGTCGGCGAGCGCGAGCGCCGGCACGGCCATCCACATGCGGGCCAGCGGCAGCTCGTTGGTCGTGCCCAGCGAGCCGTGGACGTGCAGGGCGCGCTGGACGATATCGTGGTAGATCTTCGCCATCGCCACCTTGCACATCGCGATCTGCGTACGCGCCGCACCGTGCGGCTGGGTGTCGATGATCCAGGCCGTGTGCAGCACTAGCAGGCGGTACTGCTGGAGTTCGATCCACGAGTCCGCGATGAAGGACTGGACGGCCTGCTTGTCGGCCAGCGGGGTGCCCTGGGTCCGCCGGCTGAGCGCACGCTCGCACATCATGTCGAAAGCTCGTGCGCACTGGCCGACGGTGCGCATGGCGTGGTGCACCCGGCCGCCGCCCAGCCGGGCCTGCGCGACCCGGAAGCCCTCGCCCGGCCCGCCGAGCATCGCGTCCAGCGGCACCCGCACCCGCTCGTAACGGACGTAGCCGTGGATGCCCTCATCGAGCTCGTCCCGCTCGTCCATGGTGGAGACGTTGCGGAGGATCTCGATGCCGGGAGTCTCCGCCGGCACGACGAACATCGACATGCGCGACTGCGGTGCCGCGTCGGGGTCGGTCACCGCCATGACGATGAAGAACGCGGCGTAGCGGGCGTTGGAGGAGAACCACTTCTCCCCGTCGATGACCCATGCGTCGCCGTCGCGCCAGGCACGGCAGACGAACTCCTTCGGGTCGGCGCCGGCTTGGGGCTCGGTCATGGAGAAGCAGGAGACGATCTCGCCGTCGAGCAGCGGCCGAAGGTAGCGCTCCTTCTGCTCCGGGGTGCCGAACATCGCGAGGATCTCGGCGTTGCCGGTGTCGGGAGCCGCTGTGCCGAAGACCGTGGGTGCCCAGTACGAACGGCCCAGGATCTCGTTCATGTACGCCAGCTTCACCTGGCCATAGCCCGGGCCGCCGAGCTCCGGGCCCAGATGGCACGCCCACAACTCGTGCTTGCGGACCTCCTCCTGCAGCGGCCGCAGGATCGCGCGCGCCCGGTCGTTCCCGACGTCGTACGGATCGCCACCGTGCGGAAACAGCAGGTCCAGCGGCTCGACCTCCTCCCGGACGAACGTGGCCATCCAGTCGAGCCTCTCCTGGAACTCGGGTTCGATCGTGAAGTTCAGCACGTGCGGCCCCTTCGCTGTCGTGACACACCAAGCGGTGGTGGTCGGTCCTCTCCGGCCCTGCCGGCCAGCGTCCAGCACGGCGTCCCGGAAATCAAGAATGGCATTCTGAGAACACGATACGGGTACCGTACACTGCATGACCGGCCCGCAGAGCGGAGGAGCAGACAGCGTGGACGAGTCCCTGGCGGCCCGGGCGGTACGCCGCCGGATCGCCGACCGTCAGGCGGCGGCCGAGAGCGAGGTCCGCAGGCTGCTCGACGCGGGCCTGGAGCTCATGCGGACCGATCCCACCGCCGCCCCGAAGGTCTCGGATCTCGTACGGCTGGCGGGAGTCTCCAACGACGCCTTCTACCGGGCCTTCCGCAGCAAGGACGACCTGATGGCCACGATCGTCGACGAGGGCGGCCGGCGGCTGCTCGGCTATGTCCGGCACCAGCGTGACAAATCCGCGGACCCGGCCGAGCAGTTGCGCCTCTGTCTGCGGGCGGTGCTGCAGCAGGCCGCGGATCCCGAGGTGGCGGCCACCTCCCGGGCGGTGCTGAGCAACGCCTCCCGGGCGCTGTGGGCCCGGGCGATCGCGCTCGTCGACCTCAAGCGGCAGATCGCTCTCATCATGGAGAAGCCCCTCGCCGGGCTCGGCAGCGCCGACCCCGGCCGTGACGCCTTCCTGCTCTCCTGCGCGGTGTTCGGCGCGATGGAGCAGTTTCTCTGGTCAGAGCAGTCGCCGACGCCGGCGGAGTTCGACTTCCTCTGCGCGTGGGCGTTGCGCTCGGTCACGGTCGCCCGCGGCAGCCTCGGCGAGGAGTCACTGAAGGTGCCGGGGAGCGTCGATGGCTGACGCCCCGTGCGTCTCGGTCACCGATCTGGCCGGTGGTGCCCTGGCCGGGCCGCAGCTGGATGCGACCGGGCAGGTACGCGAGCCGCTGCTGGCCGTGGACCTCGACGAGCACCTCGACGAGCACCTCGACGCGGCGACGCTGGAGCGGGCACTCGCGCACATCCGCACCTGCGACCGGTTGCTGGTCGGCGTCGCGGGGCACGCGGTCGGGCCGCTGTCCCCGCACGCCGCGGAGCTGGCGCGTGCCCTGGATCTGACCCTGTCCGGCCCCTCCGTGGTGGCCGGACGCGAATGCGTCACCGTCGCCGACCCGCATCGGCACCTCGCGACCCTGCACGCGGCGGCGGCGCGGAACCCGCAGGCGTCCGTGGTCCTCGGCGGCGTGCTCAGGACGGCTGAGTCGCTGCCGGTCCCCGCCGCACTGGACGTCGAGTCGCTGGGCTACTCCACCCTGCTCGGCGGTACCGAGTTCCATCGCTGGCTGACGGCCCGTGGTCCGCGCCCCGAGCCTGCGTTCGTCGGCGATCCGGTGCTGGTCGACCGCCGCGACGACCACCTGCTGATCACGCTCAACCGGCCGGAGCGACGCAACGCCTACGGCCGCCAGGTGCGTGACGCCCTTGTCGAGGCGCTGCGGTTGGCGCTGCTGGACGACAGCATCGACCGGGTCGTGCTCGATGGGGCGGGGCCGTCTTTCTGCTCTGGCGGCGACCTCGACGAGTTCGGCACCACCCCTGACCTCGCGACCGCGCATCTGGTGCGCACCCGCGCCGGGGCGGGCCGGCTCGTAGCCGAACTCGCGGCCCGGATCGAGGTCCGCGTGCACGGCAGCTGCGTCGGAGCCGGCATCGAGCTTCCCGCCTTCGCCGGCACCCTGGTCGCCGACCCGGCGACCACATTCCGGCTGCCCGAACTGGGTATGGGACTGATCCCCGGCGCGGGCGGCACGGTCAGCATCCCCCGGCGGATCGGCCGCTGGCGGACGCTGTATCTCGCCCTGACCGGTGCGGCGGTCGACACGCGGACTTCGCTGGACTGGGGGCTGATCGATGAGGTGGCGCCGCATGAACAGTGGTCCGGATGAGGCACCGGGGCGCAGATCGGCACACCCGGAAGGCGATGGGGAAGTGAGCACCATGGAAGGTTCCCGGCTGGCCCGGTACGTACAAGATTGGCGGCCATCGGCCCGAATCTCGCACGACCTGATCTCCCCGGTCCCGGCCGCCGCGCTGGCGGGGCTGCTGGGCGGTCCGGACCGGGCCGTGCAGACCGGTGACCGGCTACCGGCCCTCTGGCATTGGCTCTACTTCCTGGAATGGCCCGCACAGGACGAGCTGGGCGCGGACGGGCACCCGGCCCAGGGGCACTTCCTTCCGCCGATCCCGAACCGGAAGCGCATGTTCGCGGGCGGCCGGCTGCACGTGCGGGCACCGATGCGGCTCGGCACCGCCGCCGAGCGCACGTCGGCCCTCGCCGGTGTCGAGGCGAAGGAGGGCCGGACCGGAGAGCTGCTGTTCGTGACGGTACGGCATGAGATCCGGCAGGAGGGCGAGGTCCGGCTGGTCGAGGAGCAGGACCTGGTCTATCGCTCGGACGAGACGACCGTGGCCCAGCGGCCGCCGGAACCACGGCCGCAGGAGCCGGCCGCCTCGTCGTCACCCTGGCAGCGGCCGCTGACGGCCGATCCCGTACTGCTGTTCCGGTTCAGCGCGCTCACCGCCAACGCGCACCGCATCCACTACGACCAGGCCTATGCCCGCGACGTGGAAGGGTACCCGGGGCTCGTGGTGCACGGTCCGCTGCTCGCCGTTCACATGACCGAACTGGCCCGCCGCGATGCCCCCGACCGGCAGATCGGCTCTGTGCGCTACCGGCTGCGCCGCCCGGTGTTCGCCGGCGATCCGGTGCTGGTGACCGGTGACCCCGCCGACGACGGCACGGCGCGCATGTCCGTCATCGGCGCCTCCGACCACGTCATGGCCGACGCGGAGGTGACCTTCGCCTGATCGCGCCCAATGGCGTGGGCATTCGGCACCTCGCCGGCCCCTCAAGCCCCATGGGTATCAGGGGTGCTACCTGCGGGGATTTGATTTCTCCGTTTCGCCACCTTTGCCATTGGTCATGTACCAGGCTGGCTTCGGGGAACAGTGGGCCGCCTGCTTCCAGGAGGGGCTTACCGTGGACACAAGTGTGCCACCAGGGGTTTTGCCTCCGCTGCCCGGGGATCCGGCGGCCGTCGGGCCTTATCAAGTGCTGGGTCGGCTGGGCGTCGGCGGCATGGGCGTCGTCTACCTTGCCCGCGACACCTCCGGAGAGCTGATCGCCGTCAAGACGCTGCGCCGCTCGATCAGCGATGATCCTGAGTCGCGTTCACGTTTCCACGCGGAGGTGGTATATGGCCGCCGGGTCTCCTCGTCATGGACGCCGAGTGTGCTGGCCGATGGCACGGACCGTTCCCAGCCCTACATCGTCACCGAGTACATCCCCGGGTCCTCGTTGTCGGAGTGGGTCCTGACCCAGGGCCCGCTCGACGGAGACCTCCTCAACGCGGTGGCGCTGGGCATGGCCGCGGCGCTGGCCGCCGTCCACCGGGCCGGTCTGGTCCACCGGGACCTGAAACCCGCCAACGTGCTGCTCTCTCCGGCCGGGCCGCGTGTAATCGACTTCGGGATCGCCAACGATCTGGATGCCCCCGGCGGGTTCACCCAGCAGGGCATGGTCATGGGCAGTCCCGGCTGGGTGGCCCCGGAGCGGTTCGAGGGCCGACCGGCCACTCCCGCCTCCGACGTCTTCAGCTGGGGCTGTGTGACCGGGTTCGCGGCGCTGGGCCGCCATCCTTTCGGTTCGGGCCGGCCGGCCCAGATCCTGCAGGGCTATCCGGAGCTCGCGAGCCTTGAGGAGCCGCTGCGCGGCCTGGTGATGCTGTCCCTCGGGCGGGATCCGGCGGCCCGCCCACGCGCCGACGAACTGCTCAGGCTGCTGCTCGCCTCGCACGGCCGTGATTCCGCGACCGAGGCGGTCGCCGCCCTCTGGACCCCGTCCCACGACAGAGCGGACGACCCGGACGGTCCGACCAGCCCGCTACCGCGGCGGAGGAGGCGCGCCGGGCTGGCCGCCCTCGCGGTCGCCGCCGCGGCCGGGGCCATCGTCGCGATCGTGGGCCTGACCAGCGCCGCGACACCGGATCTCACCCGCCCAGGTGGAACCCATGGTGGTCGGATCCCATCCCACTCTTCGCCCGGTCGTTTCCCGAGAACCGGTTCCGGTACCGCGCCGCTCAGAGGTCCCGTCTCGCATCCCCTGGCACAACCTCCGGGCAGCGCGCGGTCACCATCGGCCCAAGTCACGGTCACCGTTTCCCCGGCCACCGCGGCTTCCCCGGCCACCCCGGCGTCGTCGTCGGCCACCCCGACCACGCAGACACCGATTGGCTGGCCAAAGCACGGCAAGAAGTCCCATCCCCCTCGGGGCCCGCACGGAAGCGGCTCCTAGCCCGATCTCAGGGCCGACAGGCACCTGACCAGCCCCCAACCCCGGTGAAGGAGCACCCGTGTCCACCGATACCGGGCGAGCCGACCGGCTACCGGGGTGCCCGGCACGGGAGTATGAGCGGGAGCGCCGATTGTGCTCGATCGCCGGACGACGAACGGAACAGCTCGGTCAGCGGATGGCCACCACGGCGCTCCCGTCGGAACGGGGATCGCTGCCCGCCTCGAGTGCTCCGCCCTGGTGCACGGCGACCGACTGGGCGTGACCGGCCCACTCCGACAGGGCGGGCAGTTCGGTGCGGGGCGCGCCGGTCGCCGCGAGCGAGGCCCGTGCCGGGGCGGCCACGTCCGCCTCCATACTGATGGTGTCCTCTGGCTGTCCCAACTCCAGGCCGCCGACGATCCAGCGCGGCGCCGCGACGGCGTCCGCGGGGCCGTCCCCGCCGAGCAGGCGCAGGAGGAGCTGGGCGTGGATCTGCGGCTGGGCCTTGCCGCCCATGGTGCCGTTGACCCAGGCCAGCTGCTTTGCCCTGGTCGCCATGACGGGCATCAGGGTGTGGGCGGGGCGTTTGCCGGGGGCCAGGACGTTCGGTGAGCCGGGGGAGAGGGAGAAGAACGAGCCACGGTTGTGCATGAGGATCCCGGTCCCGGATTCCAGGATCCCGGCGCCGAAGCCGTCGAAGAGGCTCTGGATCAGTGAGACGGCGAACCCGTCGGTGTCGGCGGCGACGACCGCCACCGTGTCGCCGCTCGCGCGCCCGGTGGCAGCCGGCGACGCGGCGGGGGCGAGGTGGCGCAGACGCGCCGGATCGAGCAGCGCGGCGACGTCGATGTCGGCGAAGCGGGGATCGCCCAGGTGCCGGGTGCGGTCGAGGATGCCGTGGTGGAAGATCGTGGCGAGCCGCCCCGCTCCAGTGCCGAGCGGGTCGTCGACCTGCTGTTCGGCCAGCGCGCCCAGGGCCTGGAGCAGGAGCAGGCCCTGGGTGTTGGGCGGGCTGGTATGGATGCGGTGGCCGTCGAAGGTACGCGACAGTGGCGTGGTGAGTTCGGCCTGGTAAGCCCGTAGATCGCCGGTGTCGATGGGGGAGCCGAGCCGGCGGAGGCCCCCGGCCAGCCGCTCGCCGACGGACCCGGCGTACAGGGCCCGTACGCCCTGGTCGGCGAGGGTCGAGAGGGTCCCGGCCAGCGCCTCCTGCCGCAGCGTGCCGCCCTCGGCGAGCGGGGTCCCCCCGGGGCTGAACACGGCCCGCATTCCCGGATCGGCCGCGATCAGGTCGGCGGCCCCGGCGATCGCCTCGGCCAGCCCTCGCACGACCGGTGTCGCGGCGGCGTGCTCGATGGCCCGGGTGAAGTGCGCCGGCCACGCGAGCGCCGCCCCGGCCTCGTGCAGCGCCGCCCAGCCCGCCGCGACGCCGGGCACGGTGATGGTGTCGGGGCCGGTGACGGGCATGTCGCCGTACCGCGCGGCCAGATCCTGCCTCGAGACGCCGCGCGGGGCGGGACCGGTCGCGTTGACGCAGGCGATCCGCCCGTCCGGGGTACGGATCAACGCGACCAGGTCGCCGCCCAGCGCGGTGTTGTGCGGGTAGACCACCGCGAGCACGGCGGCGGCCGCGAGGGCGGCGTCGACCGAGTTGCCGCCCCGCTCCACCGCCTCCCGTGCGGCGGCGGTCGCGAGCACATGCGGTGTGGCGATGCCACAGCTGTAGGTCATGGTGTCCCTCAGGGGATGTAGTTCGCGTTCAGCTCACAACCATGAAATGTAATCGCGCAGCTCAACGGCCACGGCACCGGCCCCCGGGGCGGTGAGGAAGGCGGCGCCTAGGGCTTTCGGCCGACGGCGCCGTACTGGTAGACGTCGGGCGTGGTGCCGACGTCCTGGGGGTCGGGCCGCCATCGGGTGCAGGAGACGACCCCCGGCTCCAGGAGTTCCAGGCGGTCGAAGAACCGGGTGAGTTCCTCGGCGCTGCGGAGCGTGATCGGGGGTTTGGCGTTCTCGTTCCAGAAGCGGACGGCCTCTTCGGATTCCTCGGGGTTGATCTCCTTGGTGGGATGCGCGATGGCCAGGTAGCTGCCGGAGGGGACCGCGCCGATCAGGGTGTTGACGAGGCTGTGCGCCTCGTCGGAGTCACCGATGAAGTTCAGAACGCCCAGCAGCATGATCGCGATCGGACGGCTGAAGTCCAGGGTCCGGGCCGCCGCGCGCAGGATCGCATCGGTGTCGCGCGCGTCGGCCTCGATGTAGTCGGTGACGCCGGGTGGGGAGCTGGTGAGCAGTGCATGAGCGTGGACCAGGACGAGGGGGTCGTTGTCGACGTAGACGATGCGGCACTCGGGTGCGATCGCCTGGGCGACTTCGTGGGTGTTGCCGGCGCTGGGCAGGCCGGTGCCGATGTCCAGGAACTGGCGGATGCCTGCTTCTGCGACCAGGTGACGCACGGCACGGGTGAGGAACGCCCGGTCGGCGCGCGCGGAGGTGACGATGTTCGGGAGGAACGCGCGGATCTGGTCGCCCACCTCCTGGTCGGCGGGGTAGTTGTCCTTGCCGCCCAGCCAGTAGTTCCAGATCCGAGCCGTGTGCGCCACGCTGGTGTCGAGCGAGGCCCGCTGCCGGCCATCGGAGGCGGGCGAACTGTCGGTCATGAGTCGTTTCTCCGCTAAATGGATCGTGGTGAATATGCCGAGCGTAGCCGCTGAGCCAAGGGCGGGACTCGCCGATTCGGGATCTTGTGCGGCTCCGATTCGCACCGGGGAGAGGGGCGTCGGCCGCAGCCTCAACCCGCCGGCGTCCCGCCGGCTCTGACCCACGTCGGCGGGGGACGCGGGAGAGACCTTGCTGCTGGGGTCGCGACCTGCGGGTATATCGTCGTATTGGGGGAGACAGCCATCGTCTTCGGGGGTTGCGATGGCCCGTGACCCGTCGTGGCTGCTTCTTCCGTGACAGCAATTGAACGGCTGCTCATCCGCCACTCAGGCAACGAAAGAAGACACATCATGTCCGGCAACAAAGGTGTCGCCTACATGGGTCCAGGCGAGGTCGAGGTCCACGCCACGGACTACCCGGAATTCGAGCTCAAGGACGGGCCCGGGGTCAACCCCGCCAACGTGGGCCGGAAGGTTCCGCACGGCGCGATCCTGAAGGCCGTCGCGACGAACATCTGCGGCAGCGACCAGCACATGGTCCGCGGCCGCACCACCGCGCCGGTGGGCCTCGTCCTCGGTCATGAGATCACCGGTGAGGTCGTCGAGACCGGCCCGGACGTGGAGTTCATCAAGGTGGGCGACCTCGTCTCCGTGCCTTTCAACATCTCATGCGGCCGCTGCCGGAACTGCAAGGAGGGCAAGACCGGCGTCTGCGAGAACGTCAACCCCGATCGGCCCGGTTCCGCGTACGGGTACGTCGACATGGGCGGCTGGGTCGGCGGTCAGGCCGAGTACGTTCTGGTTCCCTACGCCGACTGGAACCTGCTCAAGTTCCCCGACAAGGAGCAGGCGATGGAGAAGATCCTCGACCTGGCCATGCTCGCGGACATCTTCCCGACGGGTTTTCACGGCTGCGTCACCGCCGGAGTGAAGCCGGGATCGACCGTCTACATCGCGGGCGCCGGTCCGGTCGGGCTCGCCGCCGCCGCCTCGGCGTTCCTGCTCGGGGCCGCCGTGGTCATCGTCGGTGACCTGAACAAGGAGCGCCTGGACCAGGCGCGCAGCTTCGGCTGCGAGACCATCAACGTGGCCGATGGCGAGCCCAAGGACCAGATCGAGCAGATCCTGGGCGAACCCGAGGTGGACTGCGGTGTCGACGCCGTCGGCTTCGAGGCGCACGGCCATGGGAGTGAGGCGGGCACCGAACGTCCCGCCACCGTGCTCAACACGCTCATGGAGATCACCCGGGCGGGCGGCGCGCTCGGCATCCCGGGCCTCTACGTGACCGGTGACCCGGGCGCCAAGGACGAGGCCGCCAAGCAGGGATCGCTGTCGATCCGCTTCGGCCTGGGCTGGGCCAAGTCGCACGCCTTCTTCACCGGTCAGTGCCCCGTCATGCGCTACAACCGGCAGTTGATGATGGCGATCCTGCACGACCGGGTGCAGATCGCGAAGGCCGTCAACGCCACGTCGATCCCGCTTGACCAGGCACCTCAGGGCTACGAGGACTTCGACAAGGGCGCCGCGCGCAAGTTCGTCCTGGACCCGCACGGCATGCTCGCCAAGAGCGGGTAGCCGACTTCCTACTTCCAGCCCGGTGATGCCGGGCTCGAAGAATGTGGGGACGCCGCCGGGCGAGGTTCGGTGCACCGGCACTACCCTGCGCGGCCTTGATCTCAGTCGATCCCTGGTGTGGTCGGTTCGGGTGTGGTGGATCCGGGTCTGGTCGACCCTGGTGTGCAGGCCAGGGCCATTGCCTCCAGCAGAGCGAGAAACCCCTCGGGAACAGTGGCTGCCCGCGCCGGGCCGGTTCCGTCGTCGAAGCCCCAAGGGCTGGTCGCGAAGGTTTCGTCGCGGCCGATGGCGCATGTCGCGGGCGAGCGGGCCGCAGGCCCAGAATGTGGTGAGGCTGGAGAATCGTTGCGTGGCTGGTCCATTGCCGTTGCTCCTTAAGGACTACCTGGTGAACTGACTGTCCTCGATAGTGTGGAATGCGGAAACAAGCAAAGGCCGGTCTGCTCATCACTGAATTCGATGACCCTGCGCCACTCTCGTGCAGAGTCAGGCCGAGTCACCTGGTCCGCCGGGTACGGCTCACGGAAGACACGGCAGCCGGGCACCAGGGGCGTCAGCGACCAGCCTGCGGACCCGTCGTCAGCGGTTCATGTTCGAGCATCTGGTCACTCTGTGTGGAGCAGGAAGAAGGGCCGCCGCGTTTTCACAGTTCCACACCCGTGGGATGGTCGAAGACGATCGAGACCTTTATCGCTGTGAGGTTGTCTGCTCGCACAGTGACGAGGATATGCTACAGAGAGATCATGTACGATCACGCACTGCGATAGATACGTACATTTGGTGCATCGCTGCACATCGGTATCTCCCAGTGCCGCAGGGCTCTGCGACACGTCAGATTCGGTCCGGCCTGTGGGTGCCCTCTCCCAGAGGGCGGGGACGCCCGCGATCGGCAGGTGTCCCCATTGGAGACGCGGACCGGGAGATGTGTGGCCCATGGACGAGTTACACCTGCTGGCGTACAGAACCGATGACACGGTGACCATCGCGGTCACCGGCGACCTCGACATCGCCACCGCCCCTGGGCTGGTGGCCTTCGTACGGGACAACCTCCGCGACGGCGACGACCGCCTCACGCTGGATCTGAGCCGGCTGAGTTTCGTCGACGCGGGAGGTCTGGGCCTGCTGGTCGGCGTCCGGGTCCGTATGCAGCGGCAAGACGCGCTGCTGTCCCTGATCGGCACCACCGATGAGCTCAGGCGGCTGCTGCGGATCACCGGCCTGGACACCCAGTTCTCCATTGCCTGACCCACGATGGTGCGCCGCGACGACGCACTGACCGGAGGAATGCGACAGCTCCTACCGGATGGCGGTAGCTACGCCGGGGGCTCGATGGTATCGGCCGGTTCGCCGCCGACCCGCCGGGCGGCCGGCCTGATCCCTTCCTCAACCCGATCGGTCGGGTCTGACGCCCCAGACGGATTCGGGACACGTTCTGGCCCGCTCTGGCGTGCGTGACGGGTACGGCGTGGACGCGCAGCTCCGGGATGCGGACGTGGACCTGCGGTTCTTGGGTAATGAGTACTGACATGAGTACGTGCCCCGGGCCTGGTCCCGGGTTCCCGGACTGGACACCGATCAGTTGATGCACTGGAGTGGCCATGCGCGCTGTCGTCTATCAAGGCATCCATGACGTCGCGGTTCGAGAGGTTCCCGACGCGACGATCAAGGAACCGACCGACGTGGTCATCCGGGTTACCTCGAGTGCGATTTGCGGCAGCGACCTGCACATGTACGACGGCCGACCCGAGCCGCCGCCGGGGATGATCATGGGTCATGAGCCGCTGGGCGTGATCGAGCAGGTGGGAAGCGCCGTATGGAGGGTCACGGCCGGAATGCGGGTCGTGGTACCGACGCATCTGTTCTGCGGCGTCTGTTACAACTGCGCGCGCGGCTTCACCGCGTCCTGTATGCGGGTCCGCGAGGACGGGCTGGGCGCGGCCTACGGATACGCCGGTATGGGCGACTACCCCGGCGCCTGGGCCGAACTGCTCCGGGTGCCCTTCGCCGACGCCAACTGCGTGCCCGTCCACGGCACGCCCGGCGACGACAGGGAGGACGACTTCGTACTGCTGGCCGACGCGTTCGTCACCGGATGGCATGCCACTCAGCTGGCCCGGGTGTCCGCCGGCGACACCGTGGCCGTTTTCGGCGCGGGAGCCGTCGGCCTGCTCGCGGCCTACTCCAGCGTGCTGCGCGGTGCGGCGGTGGTCTTCTCGGTGGACCGGGTTCCCGAGCGACTGGCCATGGCCAAGGCCCTGGGCGCGATGCCGATCGATTTCACGCAAGGTGATCCGGTCGAGCTGATCATTGAACATCGGCGTTCGATGGGGCTGCCGCTGGCCGAGAAGCCTCTGATCGGAACCGACGTGGTCATCGACGCCGTCGGCTTTCAGGCGCTCGACCGCGCTGATGTCTCGAGGGAGTCGGCCGACCAGGTCATCTCCGACGCTGCGCGGCTGGTCAACCCCAACGGGCGACTCGGCATCGTCGGCGTGTATCCGGTCAGTGACCCCCGTGCTCCTGAGGACGCCGGGATTGACGGTGCCCTCGGCGTACCGTGGGGCCGCTTCTTCGGCAAGGGCGTGAGCATCGGCTTCGGCCGCACCAACGACCGCCAGTACACCGCACTGCTTCGAGATCTGGTGACCGCCGGGCGCGCCCACCCGGGAGCCATCGTCTCGCACCACGGGACGCTGGAGGACGCGCCCGCTCTGCTGGCGGAGTTCCGCCGACGCGAACACGGCGTGGTCAAGGCGGTGCTCCGACCACAGGCTTGACGGGGAGAGGTTGCGAAACCGTACAGTCCCCTCGGCCGTGGTGCCCCGGTGCCCGCGACTCACGCGCCGCCGCCATGCAAGTGTGCTCACATGGCCTTCGAGTTCGCGTGCACCCTGATCTACGTCTCAGGAGTCGGACGGCCGCAGGCCGAGGTTACGTTCGGCCAGGCGGGTGAGGCGCCGTACGGTGGTGCCGGTGTCCTCGAGGGGCAGCATGAGGTGGCTGACGGTGAGGCGGACCAGGGCGTCGGCGGTGGCGGCGATGTCTTCTGGGTCCAGTCCGGGGGCGCGGGTGGTGATGTGCTGGCGGAGCACTTGGCCGGCCAGTCCGATCAAGGGCTGGGAGTCGGTCGTGATGAGGGGCAGGAGGGTGTCGGGGCTGCCTTCGCGAGTGGTGGTGAGGATGGCGCGCAGCAGCGGGTTGGTCGCTGCTTCGTCGAGGGCGAAGCCGATCGCGGCCTGGATGGCTGGGATCACCTGGTGGTGGGGCTGGACGTGGTGGGCGACCCCGTCGATGAACCGCTCGGCCTCGCGCAGCAGTAGCGCTTCGCCGATCTGTTCCTTTGAAGAGAACTCTTTGTAGAGGGTCTGGCGGCTGATGCCGACGGCGGCGGCGATCGCCGTCATCCGTACCGCCGCCCATCCGTGTTCGATCATCAGGTGGAACGCGGCGTCCATGGTGTCTTGGCGAAGCTGACGGCGGACCCGGGTCTGGAAGTCCGCCGGCACCGGAGTGTTCACACCCCAGACAGTAACAATCTTCTTGTCCGCTCAGCGAACAGCATCCCGACAGGCATATCACTTCCGTTCTCATCATTGACAGTTGATGAGTTGCTGTCAATCTGAGCGTATGAGCAGACAACGGACCCTTGTCCGGCCCGGCCTGCGCGGCTTCGCCCGTCTCCTGGTCACCCTCCACCCCTGATCCAGCACTGACAGCAGTGCCTAATTTGTTCTTTCCATTGACAATATGTGATCAGTTGTCAATGGTGGTGACGTGAAACGCATGAGGCGACCAGCGACCACCCCAGCCGAGCCCACCGCGCTCACTCAACCCGCGCTCACCCAACTCGAGCCCGACCCGGCCGCGCTGGGCGGGCCGGGCCACACCCGGTGGCGGCGGTTCTTCGGCCTGCTGGCCTCCGCGCTGACGGTCTGCGCGGTCATGATCGCCGGGGTGCTGGAGGGGGTACTGCCGGTGTCGGCGGCGCTACGCGGCAACCAGAGCATCAAACTGTCCATCCAGCACGTCTCGGTCTACGCCGACGGATCCTTTCCCCGCTTCTTCCAGACCCGCGACGGCCACAACCACACCGTGGTCGTCGTCGGCCTGCACCAGGTCCGGGTCGAGGGCCTGTGCGCCTCCGGCAAGGCCTCCACCCCCCTGGGCTCCTACGTGCTACGCATCACCACGCCACCCGGCGGCCAGCATCTGCAGGTCGATGACCTGCAGATGGCGTTGGAAGGCATCGACGGTGTCCAGATCACCGGCGGCAGCGTCTCCCTCAACCGCGGCGCGACCAGCGCCAAAGGCGTCCCCGCCGAATCCGGGCCACCCGGCACGCTGCCCATCACCGCCACCGACCTGACCCTGCGCATCCACGGCAGCGTTCGATGGCTCACCGCCAGCGGCCTGAAACTCTCCGGCGTCGGCCTGACCACCGGACGAGACGTCAAGGAATGCTTCTGATGCCCACCCGCCGACAAGCCCCCTCGCCCCGCAGCCGGCAGGACCAGCGGCGAGCCCGTCTGGGTGCCGCCCGCACCCGGTGGCGGCAGTGGCGGCGCAGCCGACCCCTATGGGCCGGGCTGTTCTCCCTCGCCGGTGGCCTGACCATCCTGCTGCTACCCGCCGACCAGTACACCGTGCTCACCCTGCCCGGCACCGCCGGCTTCGCCGGATTCCTCCTCGGCGGCCTCATCGCCGCCCTCGGCGTCCTGCTGTGCTTCCAACCCGATCACCACAACATGATCAGCATTGCCATCGTGCTCGCCGCCCTGGCCTCCTTCATCTACACCAACCTCGGCGGCTTCCTTGTCGGCATGCTCCTGGCCCTCACCGGCGGCAGCCTCGCCTTCGCCTGGGCACCCCACCCACGACGATCCCAGCAGACCCCGCACTGAGCACAGGCCCCCGGTACTCCTGCCCCCGCGGTTCGCGGTGGGATTTGCGTAGAGGAGCGTCGGAGATCGACGCCTACCGTGCGGCGGAGTCCGAGGTGATACCGCAGGCCGCCGGGTCCGAGGGGGACGAGACTAGCGGCCGGTTATCAATGGGTGAACATGTCCTGTCAAGCCTACCGATTAGGATGTATCGGCTGATAAATCACGGTGGTGACTATTTCCCGTCGTAGATTCGTGGCCGGAACGGCCACCGCCGCGCTCGCAGCGACCATGGCTGGGCGCTCCGCCGATGCCAGTACGAGTGCCGGCCAGGGACAGCTGCCCCCACCCCAGGACTCGGGTATCGACCACATCGTCGTCGTGATGATGGAGAACCGGTCGTTCGACCACTACCTGGGCTGGCTCCCCGGTGCCAAGGGCAAGCAGGCTGGGCTGACCTATCTCGACAAGTTCAACGTTCCGCACACCACTTACCACCTGCAGGACACCCAGGGCTGTGATCACCCCGATCCCGACCACTCCTTCGAGGGCGGCCGGATCGAGTACAACAATGGCCGCTGCGACGGGTGGCTGCGCGCCGGCCAGAACGACGTGTTCTCCATCGGCTACTACCTGCGGCAGGATCTGGCGTTCTACGGCAACGCCGCGCCGTACTGGACGGTCTGCGACCAGTATTTTTCGGCGGTCATGGCCGAGACGTACCCGAACCGCTTCTACCAGCACGCCGCGCAGACCGACAGGATCCACAACTCCACGACGGTCTCGACCCTGCCGACCATCTGGGACCGCTTGGCGGCGGCCGGCCTGAGAGGCCGCTACTACTTCAACGACACACCGTTCACGGCGCTGTGGGGCACGAAGTATCTGTCGATCAGCCGCCCGTTCGGTGAATTTCTCACCGACTGTGCCACGGGCGCCCTGCCGCAGCTCTCTTTTGTGGACCCGAAGTTTCTCGACGAAGACAGCGGCACCTCGGCCGACGACCACCCGCATGCTGACATCCGCGCGGGGCAGTACTTCCTCAGCCAGGTCTATCAGGCCGTGACGTCCAGCCCGCTGTGGGAGCGGACCCTGCTCGTGATCAACTATGACGAGTGGGGTGGGTTCTTCGACCACGTCACGCCCTCGGTTGCACCGGACGCCAACCCGGATTGGGGTTTGCGCGGTTTCCGCGTGCCCTGCCTGATCATCTCGCCACGGGCCCACCGCGGATACGTCGCGCACAACGTCTATGACCACACCTCGGTACTCAAGGCCGTCGAATGGCGGTGGGGGCTCGCTCCGCTGACCCCGCGCGACTCGGCCGCCCGCAACATTGCCGAGGTGCTGGACTTCACCAACCCGCCCGACCTGACTGCGCCGCGCTGGAACGTACCCCCGTTCGCCGGCCAACCCTGCGCGCTCAGTTCCTTGTCCGACTACGAGCAGTGGCACGCGCTGCGTGACCTCGCCCTCTCTTCCGGTTGGAGTCTGCCGTGATCCGATCCCGCATCCTCTGGCTTGCCACCGGTATCGTCCTGGTCGCCGCGCTGCTTAGCGGGAACGGCGCGGCCGCGCAGACCACAAACTCCTACCCGCCGCCCGTCGGCCACGTGTTCGTGATCAACCTGGAGAACAAAGGCTATGACGAGACCTGGGGCCCGGCGTCGGTCGCGCCGTACCTGAGCCGGACGCTCCGTGCCGAGGGCGTGCTGCTGTCGCAGTACTACGGCATCGGACACAACAGCCTGGACAACTACATCGCCCAGATCTCCGGGCAGGGCCCCAACGCGGACACCCAGAGCGACTGCCAGATCTACTCGCCCTTCGTGGGGACCGGCACGGTGGCGCCAGGTCAGGCGGTCGGCCGGGGCTGTGTCTACCCCTCCTCGGTGCCGACGCTGGCAGGTCAGTTGACCGCGGCCGGCCGCACCTGGAAGGGCTACATGGAGGACATGGGCACGCCCTGCCGGCACCCGGCGCTCGGCACGGTGGACGACACCCAGAAAGCGAAGGTCGGCGACCAATACGCGGCTCGGCACAATCCCTTCGTCTATTTTGCGTCGATGACCGGGTCGCCGGACTGCACCAGCAAGGTGGTCGATCTGTCCGCGCTGCCAACCGATCTGCAGGCTAGGCAGACCACCCCGGAGTTCGCCTTCATCACCCCGAATCTGTGCCATGACGGGCATGATGCGCCCTGCGTGGACGGAATGCCGGGTGGGCTGGTCTCCGCCGACGCGTGGCTGCGTCAGTGGGTGCCGGTGATCACCGCGTCCCCGGCGTTCCAGAAGGACGGTGTGCTGGTGATCACCTTCGACGAATCCGACGGCCCCCAGTCCGACGCGAGCGCCTGCTGCGGTGAGGGGCCCGGCCCGAACACCCCGCTGCCCGGAATCACCGGCCTGGGTGGTGGGCGGGTCGGAGCGCTGGTGCTGTCGCCGCAGTTCGTCGCACCGGGCACGTGGAGCGACACACCGTACAACCACTACTCACTGCTGGCGAGCATCGAGGACCTGTTCGGGCTGTCACACCTCGGCTACGCCGACGCGCCTGGCCTGCCCCGGTTCGGCCTCGACGTCTACAACCGACGCGTTTAACTGGTTCGGCGGGCGGGCATGGCGGGCGATTTCCCCCAGTGAGGCAAAATGCGCGCAATCTACCGGTAACAGCAATGGAATGATCGATCTCTAGCTTTCACGGGTATCACCAGCTCCTTCTCCTGGAGATCCCTTGCGTCGCTTCCGTCTCTTGCTCGCCGTAACCACCCCGCTCGCAGCCTCACTGCTCGCTCTGACATCGACCGCGGCGATGGCCAAGCCCGAAAACCCGAAGAGCTTCACGCTCGAGGAGACCACCGTTGCGAAGATCCAGGCGGCATTCGCCAACGGGTCGCTCACCTGCGAGACACTGATCGGCGGCTACCTCAACCGCATCAAGGCGTACGAGCACGCGGGCCCGGCGATCAACTCTTTGATCACTCTTGCTCCGGACGCGATGGCCCAGGCCCGTGCCCTGGATGCCGCCTACCGGCGGGCCAGAGGGCGCGTCGGCGCGCTGCACTGCATCCCGGTCATCCTCAAGGACAACATAGAGACCAAGGACATGCAGACCACCGGCGGATCCAAGGCGCTGGCCGGGTCCGTCCCTCCCCAGGACGCCTACATCACCGCGCAACTGCGGAAGTCCGGGGCCATCATCCTCGGCAAGGGCAACATGGACGAATGGGCCCACGGCGGCAAGGCAGGCTATAGCTCGATCAACGGCCAGACCCTGAACCCGTACGACCTGTCACGGTCGCCGGCGGGGTCGAGCGGCGGGCCGGCCGCCGCCATCGCGGCGAATTTTGCGGCGCTGTCCATCGGCACCGACACACTCGGCTCACTCCGAGGGCCGATAAACGCCGAGTCGCTGGTCGGGGTGAAGCCCACCCTCGGACTCGTCAGCGGTACCGGAGTCATCCCGTTCGCGCTGACGTTCGACGTAGCCGGTCCGATGACGCGAACGGTCACCGACAGTGCGCGCCTGCTCAACGTCATCGCAGGCGTCGACAAGCAGGACCCCCGCACACTGGCCGCCAAGGGGAAGGTGCCCGAGGACTACACCCGCTACCTGCGTACCAACGCGCTCAAAGGCGTACGCGTCGGGGTGTTGCGTACGTACGTGACAGGCAGCAACACGCCGGTCATCGATCAAGCGCTGACCGACATGAAGGCACTCGGCGCGACAATCGTCGACGGCATCCAGGCCCCGGAGTCACTGCAGGCGCTGCAGGGCCAGTACTACACCTTCATCTCCGAGACCGAGTTCAAGAACCAGCTCGGCGACTACCTGCGGACACGACGCCCCGGCGCCCCGGTGCAATCCCACGCCGATGTGCTGGCGGCGAGTGAGGCCCCAGGATTCGGCATGGCACCCGTCGTGCTCGCGCGATTGAAGAGCGAGGCCACTCGCGGGTCGCTCACGGACGCGGACTACCTGACCGCCGTGAAGACGGGCCCGGCGGCGATGCGTACGGAGATCGATAAACTACTCAAGGACAACAACGTGGACGTTCTCGTGCACGCCGGCAGCAGCGGGTCTGCCATGGCCAGCCTGTCCGGATACCCCTCGGTTCTCGTGCCCGCAGGGGTCGACGCGTCGGGCGTGTCCGTGAGCATGGCGTTCCTCGGCAAGGCGTTCACCGAGCCGCAGATGCTCGGGTACGCCTACGCCTACGAGCAAGCGACCCACCACCGTCAAGTGCCCGTCAACACCCCGCCGCTCGCTCCGCTGTCCTCCGGTAAGACCAAGTAGCCGATTAAGTGAGGTCGGGGACTGGTGCGGTGCCTTGCGCTCCGTTTCCAGTCCTCGCCGCTTCAATCCGTGCAGTCGGTACGAACGCGCAGATCATCCTTATCCGCGGGGACCACTTTGATGTCCATGGCCGACAGCGCCCGTGGCCACGTCAACAACACCAGCTGGACACCAACCAGCTGGACACAAGTGGTGTCAGTCGTGTGCGTGGTCGCCGTAGGCGGTGACGGACAGGAAGCGGATGGGGAGTTCCACCAGTTCCTGGGGGCCGTGGGCGCCTTCGCCGTCCAGTTGCAGGGCGTCGCCGGGCCGCATCGTGTAATGGGCGCCGCCGTGGCCGTAGACCATGACGCCTTCGAGCATGTAGAGCAGCTCGGTGCCGGGGTGCTGGAACAGGGGGAAGACCTCGCTGGACTCGGTGAGGGTGACCAGTACGGCTTCCATGCGCTTGTGCGGCCCGCGCAGGGCGCCGAGGAGTTCGTAGACGTGGCCGACGCGGCTGCCGCGCCGGACGATGCGGGCGCTGTGCCCAGCCGGGACGAAGACCGCCTCCCGCTCGGCGTCGACCCCGCGGAAGAGCGCCGTCACCGGGATGTCGAGACCGGCAGCGAGCCGCCCGAGAGTTGTCAGGCTGCAGGAGGTCTGGGCGTTCTCGATCTTGGAGAGCATGGCCTTGGAGATGCCGACGCGTACCGCCATCTCGCCCACCGACAGCCCGGCGGCGATCCGGTACCCCCGCACCTGGCGCGCGATGGTGGCCTCCAGATCCACCGGCGCCACCCTGCCGGGATCGATCTCCCGGTCAGGCAGCGCCGCAGCGCGGTCGTGGAACTCCTCTTCGGTGGCCATACCGGCAATTCTCCCTCACTCAACACCGTCTCCTGTCAGGAGACGGTGACCCCGTGGGCGGCGAGCCCGAATCGTGGGTCGGGGCCGGGCTGGCCGATGGCGAGGTGGGTGGCGATCTCGCCGATCAGCGGGGCGAACTTGGCGCCGTGACCAGAGCAGGGGGAGCAGACCACGAGCGGCCCGGTGCGGTCGAGGATGAAGTCCTGGCTGGCGGTGGAGGTGTAGAGGCAGGTGGCCGCGTTGAACGGCTCGGGGACGAGTCCGGGCAGCCACTGACGTACGTACGCGGTGATGCGCTCGCGGGCGGCCGGGTCGACGACGCCGCTGCGGCCGTCGGCGGTGGTGGTGCCGCCCGCGCCGTGCTCGGCGATCTTGCGCCCGCCATCGGGGCCGCCGTCGCGGCCGCCGGGAAGGCTGTAGGTGGACAGGGCGTCCTTGTGCAGCACCACCGGCCAGTCCAGCGCCGGGTCCCGGCGCGGGAAGTGGAACACCTGCTGCTGGGTCACGGTCAGCTCGGGCAGCGGTACGAGCCCGCCCAGCAGGTCTTGGACCCAGGCTCCGGCAGCGACCACGACCCGCCGGGCGGTGAACGTCCCGGAGGCGGTCTCCAGACGGGCCCGGTCGTCGCCGTCCACGGTGATCCGCCTGACCGGAGTCTCGGGATGGATCGAGGCGCCGCGGTGCCGCGCGCGGGCGATGAACGCGGCCACGGCGGCGGCCGCGTCCACCGTGCCCGCCTCGGGGTGAAAGAGCACCGGACCGTCGAACCGCAGCCCGGGCCAGTGGCGTTCGGCCTCGGCCGCCGCAAGCACCTCGTGCGGGACGCCGCACTCGGCCAGGATGGCGGCGATACGCTCCGGCTCACGCAGCCTGCCGTGGTCGATGCCGCCGGTGATCCGCAGCAGTGGCTCGCCCGCGTCCTGCTCCAGTTCCCGCCACAGCGCCATGGCCCGTCCGGTCATCTGCACGTACAGCGGATCGGAGTAGGCACGGCGAACGATGCGGGCGCTGCCGTGCGAGCTGCCCCGGTCGTGGCCGAGGGCGAACCGCTCCAGCAGCACCACCGACCGGCCACGCCTTGTGGCGGCCCACGCGGTGGCGGCGCCCATCAGCCCGGCGCCGACGACGGCGATCTCGACCTCCTCGGTCACAGCCCCGCTCCGGGGATCCAGTTCGTGCCGGCCAGCGGGACACGGGCCATGGCGGCGGCCTCGATGGTGAGGGCGACCAGGTCCTCGGGCTCGAGGTTGTGCAAATGGGCTTTGCCGCAGGCGCGGGCGACCGTCTGCGCCTCCATGGTCATCACGCGAAGGAAGTTGGCGATCCGGCGGCCTCCCTCGACCGGGTCGAGGCGAGAGGCCAACTTCTCGTTCTGGGTGGAGATCCCGGCCGGGTCGCGGCCGTCCTGGAAGTCGTCGTAGTAGCCCGCCGCCGAGCCGAGCTCGCGGTACTCGGCGTCGTACTTTGGATGGTTGTCGCCCAATGCGATGAGGGCCGCGGTGCCGATGGCGACCGCGTCGGCGCCCAGCGCCATGCATTTGGCCAGGTCGGCGCCGTTGCGTACCCCTCCTGAGACGATGAGCTGCACCTTGCGGTGCAGGCCCTCCTCCTGCAGCGCCTGCACTGCCTGGGGGAGAGCGGCCAGCGTGGGGATGCCGACGTGCTCGATGAAGACCTCCTGGGTGGCGGCGGTGCCGCCCTGCATGCCGTCGACCACGATGACATCCGCCCCGGCCTTGGCGGCCAGCTTGACGTCGTAATAGGTGCGGGTGGCGCCGATCTTGACGTAGATCGGCTTCTCCCAGTCGGTGATCTCCCGCAGCTCCCGGATCTTGATCTCCAGGTCGTCGGGCCCGGTCCAGTCCGGATGGCGGCAGGCGCTGCGCTGGTCGATGCCGAGGGGGAGAGTACGCATCCCGGCCACCCGGTCGGTGATCTTCTGGCCGAGAAGCATTCCGCCGCCGCCGGGCTTGGCGCCCTGGCCGAGAACGACCTCGATGGCGTCCGCCTTACGAAGGTCGTCGGGGTTCATGCCGTACCGGGACGGCAGGTACTGGTAGACGAGGTGCCTGGACTGCCCCCGCTCCTCCGGGGTCATCCCGCCGTCACCGGTGGTGGTGGAGGTTCCGACCTCGCTCGCGCCCCGCCCGAGCGCTTCCTTGGCCCGGCCGGACAGCGCGCCGAAACTCATCCCGGCGATGGTGACCGGGGTGTCCAGGTGCAGCGGATAGGTGGCGTGCCGGTCGCCGAGCAGGACATCGGTGCCGCAGCGCTCACGGTAACCCTCCAGGGGGTAGCGGGACATGCTGGCGCCGAGGAAGAGCAGGTCGTCGAAGTGCGGCACACGGCGCTTGGCGCCCCAGCCGCGGATGTCATAGATGCCGGTCTCGGCAGCGCGCTGGATGGCGTGGATGGTCGCGCGGTCGAACGTCGCGGACTCGCGCAGGCCATGGGCGGCCGGGTCGTCGTACAAGGGGTCCTCCGGATGGCTTGGGCCGTCGTCGCGTCAGTAGGCGCCGCTATTGTCGATCTTGAAGTGGTAGAGCTCGCGGGCGGAGCCGTAACGGCGGAAGGCGGCGGGGTCCTCGTCGACCCCGGCGGCCTTGAGCAGTTCGGAGAGTTCGGCTAGATGTTCGTCGCGCAGCGGCTTTTCGACGCAGTCCGCGCCGAGCGACTTCACCGTGCCCTTGATGTAGATACGTACCTCGTACAGCGAGTCGCCCAGCGCGTCACCCGCGTCGCCGCAGACCACCAGGCGGCCGGCCTGGCCCATGAAAGCGCTCATGTGGCCGACGCTCCCGCCGACGACGATGTCCACGCCCTTCATGGAGATCCCGCAGCGAGCGGAGGCGTCGCCCTCGATCACCAGCAGGCCACCGTGCGCCGTCGCGCCCGCGGACTGGGACGCGTTGCCGCGCACCCGGACCGTGCCGGACATCATGTTCTCCGCGACACCCACACCCGCGTTGCCGTTGACGGTGACCGTGGCGTGCTGGTTCATGCCTGCGCAGTAGTAGCCCGCGTGACCGTCGATGAGGACGTCCAGGTCGGCGTCGAGTCCGACCGCGAGGTTGTGCGCACCGCCGGGGTGCGCGACGTGCCAGGCCGTACCGCGGGCGGCGGCGTGCAGGGACGAGTTGAGGTCGCGTACAGACGCGGCCTGCAGGTCGACCGTCCTCACGGTGGTGGGCGCTCTGGTCACCGTTGCCATGTGTAGACCTCCTCCGGCTCTGGTTCGAAGATTCGGGCGGACTCGATGCCGGGTAGCCCGGCCAGGCAGCGGTACTCGGAGGCCATGGCCACCCAGGCGTCGGTCTCCGCGATGACGGCGGGCTTGCAGGCGATGGCGTCCCGGACGACGGCGAAGGTGTCGCTGGTGGTCACCAGCAGCGTGTAGAAGCCGTCGAAGCGTTCGCACAGCAGCCGCAGTGACTTCTCCAGGTCGAACCCCAGGGCGAGTTGGGCGGCCACGAAGCGGGCACCGACCTCGGAGTCGTTCTCGCTGTCGAAGACCGCCCCGTCGGCCCGCAACTCGCGGCGGATGGTTGCGTGGTTGGCGAAGGAGCCGTTGTGCACCAGGCACAGGTCCTCGGCGACCGAGAAGGGGTGCGCGCCCTCAGGCGTGACCGCGGACTCGGTGGCCATCCGGGTGTGCGCGATGCCCTGCCGCCCGGAAGCCTGCCTCAGCCCGAACTCCTCGGCCAGGGTGTCGGGGTGGCCGACGCCCTTGAGTACGGCCAGGTCCGAGCCGCGGCCGGTGACGATCGCCTCCGGGAAGGCGTCCCGTACGGCCCGCTCCAGCTCGGCGCCGCCGGCGGCCCGGGACCGTACGACGACGCTCTGGCCCACCGTGACCGCGTCCGCGCCACCGCCCACCCGGCCGGCGATCTCCGGTGCCGACAGGCCCGGGTCCAGCAGGCTGACCGCCGCGTGGCCGGGCGGGGTGAGCCGGGCGTCGCCGTACAGGCCGACTCCGGCGGAGTCGGGGCCGCGTTCGGCCGCTTGGTGGAGCATTCCGGTGAGCAGTTCGCCGAGCCGGGGCTCCAGCGAGGGGTCGCGCACCTGAAGCCCTGCGATGCCGCACATGGCGTTCCTCCGGTCGGGTGGGGATGCAGGTGTCAGACGGCGGTCAGATAACGGTCGACCTCCCAGGAGGTCACCGTGTTGTGCCAGCTGTAGAACTCCTCGCGCTTCAGCTGGGCGTAGTAGTCGCTGACGCCGGCGGCGGGGTCGACGGCATCGAGCACACTGCGGACGATCTCATCGCCCTCCAGTGCGTGCACGGCGTCGAGGAGGGTGCGTGGCAGCGCCGGGCCGCCGCTCGCGCCCGGAGCTCCGGGGTCGAGTTCGCGGCGTACGCCGTCGAGTCCGGCGCCGAGCACGGCGGCCGCGGCGAGGTAGGAGTTGGCCGAGCCGTCGATGCCGCGCAGCTCCACCCGGTCCGCGTCGGGCACCCGCACCAGGTGAGTACGGTCGTTGCCGCCCCAGGTCGCCTCGCGCGGCGCCCAGGTGGCTCCCGAAATGGTGGTGGTGGCGCCCGTGCGCTTGTAGGAGTTGACGGTCGGCGCGATCAGGGCATGCAGGGCCGGGGCGTGGGCGATCAGTCCCGCGGTGAAGCGGTACGCCTCCGGGCTCAGCCCCGTTCCGTACGGATCGGCGGTACCCTCCGCGGCAGGGAACAGCGGGCGGTCGCCGTCCCACAGCGAGAGATGCATGTGCAGGCCGCTGCCCGTGCGGTCGGTGAACGGCTTGGGCATGAACGTCGCCGTCATGCCGCGCTGCTCGGCCAGCACCTGAATGATGTACCGCAGGGTGACCACCCGATCGGCGGTGGTGAGCGCGTCGGCGTGGTGGAAGTTCTGCTCGAACTGCCCGTTGCCGTCCTCATGGTCGCTCGCGTACGGCCCCCAGCCCAGCTGGACCATGGCGTCGGACACGGCGGTGAGGTGGTCGTACATCCGGGTCAGCCCGCGGGCGTCGTAGCACGGCTGCGCGGCGTCGTCGAGGCGGTCGGCGGTGACCAGGGTGCCGTCCTCGCCGCGCCGGACCAGGAAGTACTCCACCTCGGCGCCGCTGACCAGCGCCATGCCGTCGGCGGCCGCCTGGCCGATCAGCGTACGGAGCATGACGCGCGGCGCGAAGGCGTACGGGCGGCCCTCGACGTGCGGGTCGCAGTGCACCATGCCGAGCCCGGGCCGTACAAAGGTCAGCGGGGAGTAGGAGCGGACGTCCGGGATCGCGATCACGTCCGGGTGGCGCGGTAGCTGGCCCATCGCGCCGGCCGCGTACCCGGCGAAGCCGACGCCCTCGCCCTGCAGGACGTCGGCGGCCTCCACCGGGACGAGCTTGGCGCACGGCTTGCCGGTCAGCGTGGTGAAGGTCGCCAGCAGGAACCGCACCCCGTCCGCCTTGGCCATGGACGCCAAGGACTGGGTGCCGCCGGGGGCGGGAAGAGCTGTATCCGCAGGCTGGTCGGTGGTTGGCGTGGACATCAGCGGAACGGACACGCATGCTCCCCACGGGTCAGGATGTTCACTGTCATGACTCAAAGTCTCACGATAGTAAACACATGCAATGTGTCCGATCCGTTGCCGTCCTGTAAATACGGTCAGCAGCGCCCGAGGGAGAACCAGCCTTCCCGGTCGGACCGAGGCCGAGAGGGCGGCCTGGCTTGGCGCGGGAGGACTTGGCGCACCACGCGTTTCGCCGCGCGGCCGTCGTCATGTGGGCAGAACCTGTCGCGGAACTGCGCGCGTGCCCTGGTGGCCCCACGCTCCCGTCTCAGTAGCTGGTGCTCATGACGGTGCGGACTTGAGCGAGTGTCTGTTCGGCGATGGTGTTGGCCTTGTCGTTGCCGGTGGCGAGCACCTGCCGCAGGTAGCTGCGATCGGTGGCGTACTCGGTGCGCCGGGTTCGGATGGGGCGCAGGAATTCGTTGACCGTTTCGGTGACGACGTGTTTGAGGGCGGCGGCTCCGCCGGTTCCGATGTCCTCGGCCACCCGGTGCGGGTCGCGGTCCTGGCAGAGCGCCGCCAGAAGCACGAGGTTGGAGACGTCCGGACGAGTGTCCGGCTCGTAGGTGATGTGGCGGTGGGCGTCGGTCCTGGCCCGCTTGATCAGCTGGGCGGTCTGGTCGGCGGTCGCGGACAGGGCGATGGCGTTGCCGCGGCTCTTGCTCATCTTCTGCCCGTCGAGGCCCAGCAGGTTTGGGACCTGTGACAACAGCGCGTCGGGGACGGGGAAAACGGGCTCGGACGGCGCGTAGCGGTCGTTGAAGCGGCGGGCGATGGTGCGGGTGATCTCCTGGTGCGGGAGCTGGTCCTTGCCGACCGGTACCAGGTTGGCTTTGCAGAACAGGATGTCGGCGGCCTGGTGGACTGGATAGGTGAACATCAGGCCGCTGACCGAGGACTGCCGGGACGCGGTGATCTCTTCCTTGACCGTGGGGTTGCGCTGGAGCTCAGAGACGGACACCAGGGACAGGAACGGCAGTAGCAGCTGGTTGAGAGCGGGCACGGCGCTGTGTGTGAACACGGTGGCGGTGCCCGGGTCGATGCCGACGGCCAGGTAGTCGGCGATGAGACCTTCGACGTGCTCGGTCAGGCGGTCGGCGATGTCGCGGTCGGTGAGTACCTGATAGTCGGCGATCAGTACGAAGAGTTCCACGCCGTTGTGTTGCAGGCGGACGCGGTTGGCCAGGGTGCCGAAGTAGTGACCCAGATGCAGCGGGCCGGTCGGCCGGTCTCCGGTCAGGATCCGGAATCGCGCGGGGTCGTGGGCGATATGTGCTTCCAGTTCACCGGTGCGGCGCAGTGCGGCCTGCAGGGTCAACGAGCCATCGGCATCGGCCGGCGCTATTGATTCGGTCACCGGTTCGATCGGGCCGGAGGTGGCGATGGGATGGTTCACGAGTGTCTCCTCGAAGTCGGGGGCCCGCCGACCGGATCAGCCCCCGCCGAAGAGAAAGGGCCGTCCAACCGGACGGCCCTGATCGTGCGTGGAAGATGGCCGTCCTATGACGGCCACCAGCTCAGGCACGGAAAACGATGCATCACGTCAGAGTACTTGATCCATCTTGAATGAGCGGGAACACCGGCCGGTTCGAGCGTCTGTGGCCAGGCCGCGGCCTCGTCGCGCTCCGCGCTCCGGCGGAACATAGACGGAACAGCACGACCTTGATCCCCTCGGCCATCATCCATGATCGATTCATTACCCCTCTGACGGGTTGGCGGCACCCAGGGACACTAACGACACCCAAAACTTGCTTGGCCTGGGGGACGTTATGACGAGATATCGCAGTTCCATTGATTTAATAGGGGGAGCACCTCACCCTTCGGGGGCAGATGGTGAACTGGAACCGATCATCGCTTCGGGCTCGTAGGACATCGGAGGCCGGCGCTGTCGCGGCGCTGGTGTGCATCGGGCTCAGCGTGCTCTTCCTCGTCCTGGTGGGCAAACAGGACACCGCTATGGCCCAGGCTCGGGTCACGGCAGGCTGGGACCGAGTGCTGCCCCTCATCAAACTGGAGCGCCTCCCGGCCGTGCTGCCGGACCGTCAGGACGGCAAGGTCCAGGCGATCCAGGTTCTGGACGCGCGCAACCGAGTGGTCGCGGCGACCCCGCAACTCGTCAGCGAGCCGCCGATCGCCACCTTCCGTTCGACCGACGGCGGCGTGCGTGCGCAACGGATGCTGTGCCCTCCGGCCGGGCTGAAGGGCTGCATGACCGTCGTCTCGTACAAGGTCTATTCTCAGCCGGATGGGATCTGGCTGATCGACGTGGCGGTTCCGGCGGTCCCCTGGTACGGGAACGCCACAGCGCTGTTCCTCGCGATCGGCGCGTCCCTGCTGATGACCGCGATGATGGCTGCCTGGACGTTCCGTGCGACCAGCAAGGATGTGGCTTCGGTGAACGCCATCCGGACGGGACTGGCGGAGATCACCGCCACCGGCCTGGACCGCCGCGTCCCGGTACCCGAGCGCCAGGACGAGATCAAGCTTCTGGCCGAAACCGAGAACGACACCCTGGACCGCCTCGAAGGCACCTACCAGCAGCTACGGCGCTTCACCTCGGACGCCTCCCACGACCTGCGCAGCCCGATCACCGCCATGAGGGCTCAGCTGGAGGAGGCGCTGATGTATCCCGACGACACCGACTGGCCGCGGACGGCCACCTCGGTACTCGCCGGGACGGAACGGCTGCAGGCGATCGTGACCGACCTGCTGATCCTCGCCCGGCTGGACGCCGGTGTACCCATGTGCCTGGAGGCGACCGATCTCGCCGAGCTGGTCGGTGTCGAGCTGGACCGCCGTCCCCAGCGTGTGGAGGCCATCAGGAATCTGCAGCAGGGTGTGTTCACTCAGTGTGACCGGCTGCGAATCTGCCGCCTGGTGGGCAACCTGATCGACAACGCCGACCGCCATGCCGATACGCAGATGACGGTCACTGTGCGCGACGACGGGCCCCTGGCGGTCCTGGAGGTGGCTGACGACGGCGCCGGTATCGCCGTCGAGCTACGGCAGGTGGTCTTCGAACGCTTCACCCGGCTGGAGGCCTCCTGCGAACGGGACCCCGGAGGAACCGGGCTCGGGCTCGCGATCGCCCGGCAGATCGCAGAAGCACATCACGGGACCCTGACCATAGAGGACAGCGCGCGAGGAACCCGCTTTGTCCTGCGCCTCCCACGGTGCGACGCCTCACTGTCTCGCTGAGCCGCAACTCCAGGATGTGCCCTTCGGAGCGTTGACACTTAATACCGCGCCGCCGTCTGCGGCTTCACTCAGAGCTGCCCGGTAGCCGATCCGGCCGTGGTGTCCTCACCGAGAAGGGTGCGGAGCGTCGCGAGCGACCGCATGCTCTGGATCTTCGCGTTGCTCTCGGATAGCCCTTGGCGTCACCAGTCACGCAGCCAAAGATCACTGTTGCGCGACTCGAAAGTCGAGTGATCTCCCGGCTGTAATCAAGCGTCACATACCCTGGCGCCGATGCGAAGGCCCAGGTAGAGCTCTTTTACCTCCCTGAAACAGCAATCCGTTGCCAGAAGCCACCTCGCGCCCTAGGCTACGGACAGTTGCATTGAATGCAAGCGCAGTTTTATTCTATGAAAGTGTCCTCCCAAGATGACCGGTACGTTGTCCGATCCGTCGTCCGAGCGCTCGACGTCCTGATCGTGCTGTCCACCCAGAACGGCTCCGTCAGCCTTGCCGACTTGGCCAAAGAAACAGGTCTGAACCCCTCCACGGTCTTCCGGCTGCTGGAATCGATGCGTGTGCGCGGATTCGTTCGGCAGGCCGACGGCGGCAGCGGATATCAGCTCGACAGCCGGGTCGTCGACCTGGGCAGCGCCTTCCTGCGCAGCATGTCGATCTGGGATTACGCACGCGACTTGGCCGACCAGCTCGCCGAAGACCTATCCGAGACGGCCAGCGTCGGAGTGCTCGACCAGGGCCAGGTTCTCTACATCGCCATCGCCCGCGGCCAGCGGGAGCTGGGAATCCAATCTCAGTCCGGAACCCGGCATCCGGCCTACTGCACCGCACTCGGCAAGGTCTTCCTAGCCGACCTGACCTGGGCCGAGGCGGCAGCGATCCTCGATGCCGAGCCGATGGTCCGTCTGACTCCCTCGACCATCATCGAAAAGGCCGCGATGCAGAAGGAACTGGAGACGATCCGGTCGCGCGGCTACTCGATCGATGACGAAGAGCGAAACCCGCACGTGGTCTGTATCGCCGCCCCGATCACCGACCACACCGGCCGGAGCGTGGCAGCCGTGTCCATCTCCGGGCCCGCGTTCCGAATCCGCGAGCAAGGAATAGAGAACGTGGCGCGGCGCCTGACTGAGCATGCCGCGGAGGCATCGATACGGATGGGTGGCCGGACATCATGACGATCAGGGCTGCGATACTCGGCACGGGACATTGGGCACGCACCGCCCACCTGCCGGCATTGGTCGCACATCCTGGCGTGACCGTCGTGGCGTGTGCGGATCCGAACATCGACCTGGCCCGTAAGGCCGCCGAGACGTTCGGAGTGCCCGCGGCCTACGACGGCCTGGACAGCATGCTCGACAACGAGCAGCCGCTGTCACTGCTGGTCATCGCGGCCCCGGACGACGTTCATCCCACGGCGATCCGCGCGGCACTGTCCCGCGGGGTGACCGTGTTCTGCGAGAAACCCCTGGCCAACGATGCCTGGACCGCCGACGCGCTCAGCGCACAGGCCACGGCCACGAACACCCTGGCATCAGTGGGGTATTCGTTCCGGTACAGCCCCGCGGTGCAGGCTCTTCGGGCGGACCTTCTCGCCGGTGACCTCGGCGACCCCTGGTTCATCGAGGTCGCCGAGCACAACACCCAGTTCCATCCCCTGCTCGGCAAGGAACTGAACTGGAAGAGCGATCCGCAGCACGCCGCGGCCGGCGCCCTGTTCGAATATGGCTCACACGTGCTTGATCTCTGTCTGTGGTTGCTCGGACCGGTCAGCGCGGTCAGCTCCCACCTGGTCAAGGTCCTGCCGCAGTCACAGCTCGACGACATCGCCACTCTGCAATTGCGATTCGCCAGTGGTGCTGCCGGAACACTGGTGAGCAGCTGGCTGCTGACCGGGGGCTTCCCCGGTATCCGGATCCGGTTGCACGGCTCGCGTGGTCTGGCCGAGGTGGAGCTCAACGAAACGATCCCAGGCGGTGAGCGTTACTCCCACTACGGACTTGACGGCAGAGTGCGCGAAACCGTGCAGACCGCTCCGTTGGAGCACGGGCCGTCTTCCTACGCGCGATGGCATCTAGCGGATCTCGTGTCGGCGATGACCGGTCGCGACCCCGCCGTCTTCGAAGTCCTGCCCACGATCCAGCAGGCCGCCGACACCCAACGCATACTCGACGGAGCGCTGGCGGCGACCGAGTCGTGGACCCAGATCTAGCCCCCTGTCAGCTGTACCGCGCTGAGTCGTCGGCGTCATCTTTTTCGGAGGTCGAAATCACACGCTCCATGAGCATCAAAGTAAGAAGACCGTTCGCACTCGCCGCCGTCGCGGTGGTCGGAGCTGTCGCGATCAGCGCATGCGGCTCGAGCACGGGCACGGGCACATCATCGGGTTCCGGCTCCGGCGCAGCCGGAAACCCGGTCTCCGGTGGGACGCTGACCGTCGCACGCACCGCCGACATCTTCACCTTCGATCCTTACAACACTCAAGATGACCGGTCCATCTTCACCGAGATGGACGTATACGACCGGCTCGTGAAGTTGGGCTCGGACGGCAAGACGATCGAGCCGGAACTCGCGACGGCGTGGAAGATCGCTTCCGACGGCCTGTCGGCGACGTTCGACCTGCGCCCGAACGTGCAGTTCTCCGACGGGACACCGCTCACCGCCGACGACGTCACCTACTCGCTCACCCGTGCGGCGGACCAGAAGGGCTCCTGGGGCTTCCTGCTCTCGCCGGTGAAGAAGGTGACGAAGGTGAGCGACTCGCAGGTGAAGCTGACCCTGAGCAAGCCGTTCGCCCCGCTACTGCCTGCCCTGTCTACCTTCGCGGCGAGTATCTATTCCAAGGCCAATGCGCTGAAGTGGGGTACCCAGATGGGTCAGCACCCGCTGGGAACCGGAGCGTTCGCGCTGCAGAAGTGGGACAAGGGCACCCAGCTCGAGCTGGACAAGAACACGCACTACTGGCAGGCCGGAAAGCCCTACCTGGACAAGGTCATCTTCAAGGTCGTGGCTGACGACAACTCACGGATCCTGCAGCTGCAGTCCGGTGCCGCCGACCTGCTGGACAGTGTGCCGTCCGGCCAGGTCGCATCCCTTAAGCAGAAGAACCTCACGGTGTCGCAGGTGAACGGATCCGCCGTGGTGTCGGTGATTTTGAACGAGGCGAAGAAACCGCTCAACGACCCGAATGTTCGCCTGGCGCTGTCGTGGGCGCTGGACCGAGACTCGATCGCGAAGAGCGTGTACTCAGGCCTGGCGACTCCCGCCAAATCGCTCCTGCCGAGCAGCACTCTGTACTACGACGGCAACCAGCAGCCGGCCGGTTTCGACCTGGCCAAAGCGAAGCAGTATCTGCAGCAAAGCACGGTACCGTCCGGATTCAACTTCAACGTGACGGTTCCTTCCGGTGACGCCGCGACGCTGGCCACCGCGCAGGTCTGGCAGGCATCACTGAAGCAGATCGGCGTCACCCTCAACATCAACCAGCTTGAGGCGACCACGGCGCAGGACGAGTACAACACAGAGAAGTTCACGGCGCGCATCTCTCCCTGGACCAACGACACCCCGGACCCGGACGAGCTGATGGGCGTCGCGCTGGACTACAAGCCGCAGAACGGTCTGCACACGGGCTTCCACGACGAGCAGGCCCGCACTCTGGTCACCCAGGGCCGTGCCGAGACCGACCCCGCCAAACGCGCCGCCATCTACAGCCAGATGCAACTCATCGCCAACCAGCAGCAGCCGTTCCTGCCGATCGTAGAGGTCCCCCGGCTCTTCGCGGCGACGCCGCAGGTCGGCGGATTCGCCCCCAACTCGCAAGGAAAGTACGGCCTGGTCAACGTCTGGAAGACGCACTGATGGCAGTACCCGACCCGGCCGCCTGGGTGGCCAATCTGCAACGGCTCTATCGGGCCAAGGACGCGGCCGGTGTGGCGGCGCTGTACGGCCCGTCCGCACGGACCCGCTTCGGCTCTCGGTACATGACGCCCGAGGAGGTGCACGCCCACCCGCAGGAGTGGTTCGACTCCCTCGACGATTACCAGATCACTCGGACGTTCCGCGCGGCCACCGAAGACGTGATCGTCAGTGAGACCGACGCCAGCTATGTCGTGAAGGCAGACGGGCGGCGGTACCGCGAGTTCGGAGTGGACGTCTACTGGGTCGACGACGACGGCATCATCTACCACAAGCACACGTGTGAGGTGGTCGAGCCGTATACCGAGGCCAACACAGCGGAAAAGGAGTGTCCGTGACCGTACAAGCATTTGAGAGGGCGACAGGGCAGGGCCGCGTCGAGGGCAAGGTCGCGCTCGTCACCGGTGCCGCGCGAGGTATCGGGCGAGCCACCGCACTGAGGCTGGCGGCCGAGGGCGCCGACGTGGTCTGTGTCGACCTGGGGGCGGCGGTGGACACCGTCGTCTACGACCCGGCGGCCCCCGACATGGTGGTCGACACCGCCAACGAAGCCACCGCATTCGGGGCGCGGGCGCTCGCGGTCACAGCCGATGTACGCGACGGCGAGGAGATGTCGCGGGCCATCGCACACGCCGTCGATACCTTCGGTGGGCTGGACATAGTCGTCGCAGCGGCCGGCATCGACTCCTGGGGGCGTGCATGGGAACTGTCACAGGAGCAGTGGGACGCGATGATCGGCGTCAATCTCACCGGAGTCTGGCAGACGGCCAAGGCGGCGGCGCCGGCACTGATCGCCCGGGGCGGTGGCTCCATCGTCCTCATTGGTTCGGTGCTGTCGCATCGTGCCAACAGTGACTTCGCCCATTACGCCGCGGCCAAGCACGGCGTCATCGGACTGGTACGCGGATTCGGGCTCGAACTGGCACCGCATTCGGTCCGGGTCAACAGCGTCGATCCGACGGTCGTCAACACTCCGATGGTGATGAATCAGGCCTACCACGACCGCATGATCGGCCACGCCAACGCGACGATGGAGGAGGTCAAGGAGCACTATCGGCAGTGGAACAAGATGCCCCAGCCCTGGATCGAACCCGTCGACGTCGCCAACGCCGTGCTGTTCCTCGCCTCCGACGAGGCACGGTTCATCACGGGGGCCTCACTGCCAGTCGACCTCGGAGCGATGGTATGACGACGGTTTCCGCCACCATTCCGCCCTTCGCCGAGCCGGGACCGGGGACTCCCTCGGCGCGCCGTTTCGCGGGCATGCAATGCCTGGTGACCGGCGCCGGCGGCGGGATCGGCCGGGCGGTCGCGCTGCGCCTGGCTGCCGAGGGTGCCGAGGTGACAGCAGCCGACCTGGATCTGGCGGCCGCGACGTTGACCGCGCAGGCGGCGGAATCCATCGGCCACGGCGGATCTGTCCGCCCATTGTTGCTCGACGTGCGAGACGCCGACTCCGTCGAAGCGGTGGCCACGGAGTTCGCCGACCTTCCTCTCGACGTTCTGGTCAACAACGCCGGGATCGAGATTCTCGGCGATATCGTCGAGACAACCCCGGACGTCTGGGACGAGATTATGGCGATCAACCTGCGCGGCCCCTACCTCGTCTCACGGGCACTCATCCCCGCGCTGCGGCGCTCAGCCGCCTCTCGCGGCGAAGCCACAGTCGTCCACAACGCCTCGCTGATGGGACTCGTGTCCAGCGCCCGGCTGGCAGCATACTGCGCGTCGAAGGCCGGACTGGTCTCGCTCACCCGCTCGATGGCGCTCGACCTCGCCCAGGAGAGGATCCGGGTCAACTGCGTCTGCCCCGGGATCATCCACACCTCCATGCTCGAGCGCCGCTTCGACCTGACCGACAACCGTGATCAGGCCTATACCGACACGGTGCTGCGGCCCCCGATCCAGTACCTCGGCCGGCCGGAGGACGTGGCCGCGGCCATCACCTACCTCGCCGCACCGGAATCTCGCTTCGTGACCGGTACCGCGCTGACGATTGACGGCGGGGTAGGTGCGGCGTGAGGCGCTACATCGGCCTGCGCCTGCTGCAGATGATCCCGGTCCTGGTCGGCGTAAGCACGGTGGTGTTCCTGCTGGTCAGATTGATACCCGGCGACCCAGCCACGTCGATGCTCGGCAGCCGCGCCACGTCGGAACTAGTCGCCCGGGTGCACCAGCAGTTCGGCCTCGATCTGCCGATCTGGAGCCAGTACTTCGACTACCTCGGCAACGTAGTCCGCGGAAACTTCGGACAGTCCTTCTTCTACCAGACCTCCGTTTCCTCGATCGTCCAAGCGCGCATCCTGCTCACACTCCAACTCATCGGCTACGCCGCACTGCTGTCACTGCTCATTGCGCTCCCGTTCGCGACCTGGGCCGCACTGCGGCGTGGCGGCATAGCGGACCGAATCATCCGGGTGTTCTTCGCCGCGTCACTGGGCATGCCGTCCTTCTGGCTCGGCATCATGCTCACTCTGTACCTCAGCGTGCGGTCGCGGATCTTTCCGAGCACCGGCGCGGGCGTGGGTTTCCAGGACAGGCTTTGGCATCTGACACTGCCGGCGCTGACGATCGCGATATCGATCACCCCATTGCTTGTCCGGTCGCTGCGCAGCAGCATGATCGAGGTGGTGGCCTCCGACTTCGTCACTACAGGACGTGCCGCGGGGTTGCGCCCAGGCCAGCTGTTGCTCAGCTACATCCTGCGCAACAGCCTGCTGCCGCTCATTACGGTATTCAGCATCAACGTCGGCTGGCTCATCGGTGGCACCGTCATCGTCGAGCAGCTGTTCGGCCTACCAGGCCTCGGTTCCCTGCTCATCACCTCGATCACCACGCGTGACTACGGCATCATCCAGTTGGTGACGTTGGTATTCGCCCTCATCGTCCTGATCGTCAACCTGCTCACCGACCTGGCGTATGCGGCTCTGGACCCGAGAGTGTCGCTGGTCTCATGAGCACCGTCAATCAGCCGGTACCCCTCGTCGAAGGCGCGGCGACCATCGCCCGGCGCACTGCCCTGCCAGGTTTCCTGCGCTCGTCCGGATGGCCTCTGCGCATCGCCTTGGCCGGCGTAAGCGTGATCGTGCTCGTCGCAGTCCTTGCTCCGCTGCTGGTGCCGCACGATCCCGCTCAGATCAATCCAGCGGCCAGTCTTCGGCCGCCGGGCGCAGGCCACCTGTTCGGCACGGACCGACTAGGACGCGACGTTTTCTCCAGGACGATCATCGCGCTGCGGATCGATCTGCTGATCGGGACCGTAGGGGTGGCCATCCCGATGGTGATCGGGGTGCTCATCGGCCTGATCAGCGGCTACCGCGGCGGTGTCATCGATGCCGTCGTCGGCCGGATCGTCGACATCGTCACCGCGTTTCCCTTCCTGGTGCTGGTGATCGCGATCGTCG
>JAOPYK010000046.1 GCA_025964695.1 Streptosporangiaceae bacterium
GTCAGCCGCCGCTCTCCCGCTGCGCCGACCGCCGGCCCATCAGGTGCTCGAGCATCGCCCGGTGGTGATTGCGCACCGCGAGCACTGCGGCTTCCGTGTCGCCGGCCTCGAGCGCCGCCACGATCGGCTCGTGCAGCGCGATCGCGGCTTCTGCCTGGTCGGGGCGGAGCCAGTCCGGCACCGTGTCGTTCTCCACCCAGGAACGGTACTCGCAGGAGATGACCGCGGTGTGCACGCTTTCGTAGATCGACGCCAGGTAGGGATTGCCGGACATCCCGACGACGGTGGAGTGGAAGATGGTGTCGGCCGCGATCCACGCCGATGTCGCCCCGACGCTCGCGCGCAACCGTTCAAGAGCCGCGCGCGCTAGGTGTAGGCCGTCCGCGCCGACGTGGTCGGCGGTCTGCCGGACCCCCAGCGTTTCCAGCCACAGGCGCAGGTCGGCCAGGCTGGACAGGCTGTTGCCGTCGAGTTCCAGCATCGGGTTGATCGAGACGGTGATGTTGACGTCCGGCTGGCGCAGGACGTAGGCGCCCGAACCGCGGCGGATCTCCACCAGGCCCATGAGCGACAGAGTGCGCAGTGCCTGGCTGACCGTCGGCCGGCTCGCGCCGAACTGCTCGGCGATGGAACGCTCCGACGGGAGCCGGGTGCCCTCCGCGAGGCACTGCTCGATGACGAACGACCTGATCTTCTCGGCCACCTCGTCGGAGAGCCTTTTGGGCGGGACCACGCTCACGGAACTCATGTCGACGGGTTTGCGCAGGTTACTCTCCGCGCCTTTCCCGTCCTTCATCGCCACCTGCGCCCCCAGGAGTCGTCGTGTCCGTGCAGAAGTCCCCACATGGCTTTTCCGCCCAGATCTTACAGTCCGTGGGCTGTCCGTTCCGCCTGTCCCGCCTCACCCGGTGGCGTTCAGTCGGCCCCGAACGCCCGCGCGAGTGCGCGCCGCGCTTCGCCGAGCGCCTCCTCGAAGGTCTGCTCGCGCGACCGGTAGAACAGCGGGCGTCCCACGGCGGCCGCGGATCCGGATACGCTCACCGCCCTGCCCCAATGGCGGGCGCGCTGCGACAGGTCCCGTGCCGCCACCACCTCGTCGACGATGCCGAGCGCCAGGGCTTGCCGGGCGGTGAACGGCTCACCGGTCAACGCGTTGGTGATCGCGGCCTTTTCCGGGACCCGGCGTGCGATCGGGACCTGGGCGAGCACGGGCCAGGCGCCGAACGCCGCCTCGTTGGTGCCCAGCCGGGCGCCGTCTGCGACGATCACCACGTCGCAGCTGCACACCAGCCCGAATCCGCCGGCCAGCGCGTCTCCGTTCACCGCCGCCACTAGGGGCGTCGAGGATGCGGGGAAGAACGCGAAGAGCCGGGCGATGGCGTCGGCGAACTGCTCCGGCCGACCCGACGCCCGCACCGCGGCGGCGTCGGCGCCGGCGCAGAACACCTCGCCGGTCCCGGTCAGCACGATGGCGCCGACGTCCGGGTCGTGGTCCAGGCCGTCCAGGCACTCCCACAGCCACACGGCGAGTTCCTCGTCGATGCGGTTGTCCGGAGGCCTGGTGAGCGAGACGATGGCCAGCCCTTCCTCGCGGCTGACCGCCACCGTCGGCGCCGGCTGCTCCGGGAGCTCACTCACCGGCCTCACCTGCCGCGCACCGCGGTCGGCGCGACGTAGTCGAGCGCGAAGCGGTCGTCGCAGAGCTCGTCGAGAAGGGTGAGCAGGCGCTGATGCGCGGGGTGCACCCAGTACTCCTCCTTCAGCGACGATTCCGTCGTGAGCCGGGCGAGGCAGCCGTGCGTGTACCCGTGGGCCAGGCCCGAGGAGTTGGTGTTCGGCCCCCAGGTCAGCTCCAGCAGGCACGGCAGGGTTCGGTCGAGCCCCGCCGCGAACTCGGCGAGCGCGTTCGTCAGATCCTCCGCGTGCCCGGCGCGGGGCTTGAAGACGACGTAGTGCTCCAACATGTGCATCCTCAGGTGCAGACGTCGTTGTCGTACCGCTCCCAGTCGGCCGGCCAGCGGTACGAGTGCCGCACCGGAGGCAGCGGGGACTGGGTTTCGATCCATCGCACGCGGCCGCCGCCGGTGTTGAAGCAGGCGTGGGTCTCGCCGACACCCGCCCAGGCGACGTCGCCGGGCTCGACGTGATAGGTCGTGCCGTCCAATTAGAAGCCGGTGTCGCCTTCCAGGAAGAAGTACGCTTCCTCGAACGGGTGGTCGTGCACCTGCGCGGCACCGTTGACTTCGTAGTCGACCATGAACATGTTCAGCAGGCTGGCGCCGCGGCGCTCGTCGACGAGCATCTTTACGGAGATGCCGCTGTAGGCCAGCACGGCGGAGTCCATTCCCGCCGATGAGCGGTTGCGGGCGTCGGTGGCGACCGCCTTCGCGACGTGGTCCGGCTGGGTTCCCTCGTAGTGGCCCACCAGGATCAGCGTCGGGTCACGGAAGTCCGGGGCCGTGGCGGACCCGGTCAGGCGCGGGGCCGAGGCGGGGAAGAAGGTGTCCTTGCGGCCCGACTCGCGGCGCAGCGCGACCGGGCTGCCCACGTCCATCCACCGCGCCGGCGAGGCGGAGGGGTTCTCGAAGGCGTGCACCATGCCGAGGGGGAAGAAGGCGTAGTCGCCCGGGACGAGCAGGTACGCGCGGCCGTCGATCTGCACGGCCACCTCACCTTCCAGGACGTAGATCGCCTCCTCATGGGAATGGACGTGCGGGTCTACCGAGCCGCCAGGCTGTAGCCGGCCGATGCCTAGGTCGGTGTGGACGGAACCCGTCTCGGGACCGATCAGCGCCAGCCGGTCGTAACCTGCGGACCGCTCCTCGAAGGGCCACGGCACCCCCGCACGGCTCCAGTCCTGTTTGACGACTATCGCCATTGGTCCTCCGTAAGGGTGCGGGCGCCGGACACGGGCCCGGGGGCGTGGTACAGCTCGTCGAGGCAGGCGAAGTCCCGCTCGGCCCACCCGCGCTCGGCGCAGGCGCTGTACAGGCCGCTGACCAGGTCGGTCACGGGGCGTCGGCCAAACCGGTGGCCGCGAGCATCGAGTCGAGGTCGTCCCTGCTGCGTACGCAGGTGATGACGGTGTTCGCTCCGCGGATCGCCTCGGCCGTCGACGCGGCCACCACGATCCGGCCGGCCCCCAGCCGCCCGGCGGCGGCGGGGTCCTGGTCGTAGCCGGTGACCCGGTAGCCGGCCTCGGCCAGGTTGGCGGCCAGCGATCCTCCCAGCCGCCCGAGACCTATGAAGCCGACCCTGACGTCGGGGGGCGCGTCACCCATGGAACTCACTTCCGCTCTTCGCTTCCCGGCGTGCGCCCTCAGGCGTGGGCACGGGCTTGTCTGTCGCGTCCGCCGTGTCGGTGGTGCGGTGGTGCTCCTCGCGGTGCCGCAGGCCGGGGCCGGCGTTCTCGTCGAGACCAGCGTCCCGGGCCTGCTGCTCGTACAGGGCGAGGAAGTCGGTGGACCGCCACCCGGAACCGATGGCCGCCTGGACGAGTTGGTGCACCATGGCTCCGACCGGGAGCGGCACCTCGAGGGCCCGCGCCTCGGCCAGGCCGAGGTCGAAGTCCTTGCGCAGCAGTTCGGTGGTGAAAGTCGGCGTCCAGTCGCGGGCCACCAGCGCGGGCGTGCGGTTGCGCACCCAGTCGGAAGCCACGACGGTGCCGCCGAGGAACCGGAGGAACGCCTCGCGGTCGGTGCCGCTCTTCTCCGCGAGCGTCGTCACCTCGACAAGCGCCTGCACCATCATGCCCAGGTAGAGGTTGTGGCACAGCTTGACCAGGCGGCTCTGGTCGGCGTCGCCGGCGTACACCGCGGTTTGGGCGATCGCTTCCAGGTGGGGCCGCACCCGCTGATAGGCGTCGGCGGGACCCGAGCCGACGATGCAGCAACCGCCCGCCGCCACCACGTGGGGATTGCCGCTAACCGGGGCGCCGATGAAGGCGACCCCCCTGCCGGCGAGAGCTTCGCGCACCCGGGCGGACACCTCGCAGGAGACCGTCGAGCTGTCGACGACGACGGCGGGCACGGACGGGCCGCTGAGCAGGCCGTCACCCCCGAGCACCACCTCCTCGAGATCCGCAGGGGTGCTGACCATCGTGAACACGATCTCCAGCGCGCCGAGGTCGGCCTTCGCGGCGGCGACCTTCGCGCCGCGCTCGGCGAGCGGCGCGGTCTTGGCGGCCGTGCGGTTCCACACGGTCACCTCCTGGCCGGCGTCGAGCAACCGGTGGACCATGGCGGCTCCCATGCGACCGGTGCCGAGCCAGCCGATCCGATCTGTCATGTCTGCGTCCTCGCTGTGATCCTCGGCCCCCGTGCCGCACGGGCCGAGGTCCGGCCGATTCCGTCGGCTCGCGGTCCGGCGATGTCCGGCGTCGGGGCCGGGGGCGGCGGCACGCCCGGAGAAGGCGGTTACGCGCCGCTGTCGCCTGGGTTCACCGAGAAGTCGAATCCGTTCCAGTAACGGGTGCCGGCCACCAGGAGTTCGTGGGCCGGGAACCTGGTGATGACCCGCGGGCCGTCGGCCGTCACGACGACTTCTTCCTCGATGCGCGCGGCGGACGAGCCGTCCTTGGTGGGCCAGTACGTCTCCAGGGCGAAGACCATGCCCTCCTCGATCGGCACGGGATGCTGCAGCGAGTGGTACCGGCTGATCAGCGGCTGTTCCCAGACCGACAGGCCGACGCCGTGGCAGTACTGCAGACCGAAGGCCTCTTCTTCGCTGCTGTATCCGAGGTCGGCCGCGCTGGGCAGCGCCCGCGCCACGTCGGCGCTGGTCGCGCCCGGGCGCACCGCGGCGATCGCCTGGTCGATCGCGTCACGGGCGCGCTTGTAGGCGTCGCGCTGCTGCGCGTTGGAGCCGCCGACGTTGAGCGTGCGGTAGTAGCACGTCCGGTAGCCGTTGAACGAGTGGATGATGTCGAAGTACGCGGTGTCGCCGGGGCGCGTCATGCGATCGCTGAAGACGTGCGGGTGCGGGCTGCACCGTTCGCCGGAAATGGCGTTGACCGCTTCGACCTCCTCGGAGCCCATCTCGTAAAGCACCCGGTTGACCAGCGCCACCGCCTGGTTCTCGCGGGTGCCGACGGTCAGGAACTTGTACAGCTCCTCGTAGGCGGCGTCCACCATGCCCGCCGCGTGGTCCAGAAGCGCTATCTCGTCGATCGTCTTGATCCTTCGGGCCTGCTGCATGAGTTCCTGCCCGTTGACGATGTGCAGGCCCTCCCGTTCCAGCGCGCGCAGCACGGGGATCTCCACGACGTCGATCCCGACCGGCTGGTCGGCCAGGCCGTGTTCGCGCAGCAGGTCCGCGATGCGCTTGGCGTTGCCCGCCTCGACGCCGACGTCCTCGGGGATGGAGCCGCGCCAACTGGAGATGCCCGCGCGCCAGTTCTCCTCGGGCAGCCAGGTCGCGTGCATTTTGTGCTGGCGCGCCGCCGAGCCGATGTCCCACAGGATCGGGTCCTGGCCTCGCATGAGCAGCACACAGCGGAAAAGCTTGTCCCGCGCCCAGTTCCCGATGTGCGTCGCGGTGGTGTAGCGGATGTTGTTCATGTCGAACAGGACAAGGGCGCCGAGGTTCGACGACTCCAGGGCCGCATGCGCGCGGGCGAGCCTTTCGGTGCGCAGCCGCTCGAAGTTGACCCGCTCTTCCCAATCCACTCCCAGGACGGCGCCGGGAGAGGCGATGCTGCCTGCTGTCATACTGCACTCCTTGCTCAGACGGGCGCGTACTCGCCCTGCCGCGTTTCGTGGATCTTGGCCCGGGGCGCCTGGCCGGGCCGCCGGAGGGCCGACCATGCGGCGTCCACCAGGTGCTGGGTGGACAGCCCGTATTTCTCGAACAGGTAGGGCCCGGTCTTGGCGCCCTCGGCGAAGGTGTCGCCCAGGCCGACCCGCCGCAGCGGGATCCCCACCCCCTCCTCCGCGAGGACCTCGGCGACCGCGGACCCGAGGCCACCGATGATGCTGTGGTTCTCCGCGGTCACCACGACTTTCGCCTGGCGTGCGGCCCGCAGGACGCCCTCTCGGTCGATCGGTTTGATCACCGGCACGTGCACGACGCCGGCGTCGACACCCGCCGCGCGCAGCGTGGCGGCTCCCTGCAGCGTGGCGGGCAGCATCATGCCGCTGCTGATGAGCGCCACGTCGCCGCCGGAAGCGAGCGTCGCCGCCGCGTGCAGCGAGAAGCCGTGGTCGTCGTCGAAGATGGTGGGGATCTCGCCGCGCTTCAGGCGGAGGTAGACAGGACCGGGATGGTCGGCGATCGCCGGGACGGCGAGGCTGATCTCGCGGGACTCCGCGACGTCGACGACCGTCATGTTGGGAAGAGCCCGCATCAGCGCGACGTCTTCGATCGCCTGGTGGCTCGGCCCGCCCGGGGAGGAGACACCGGGCATGAAGCCGACGATGCGTACCGGCAGGCCCGGGTAGGCGATGGCGTTGACGATCTGGTCGAGCGGACGCCTGGTGGCGAAGACGCCGAAGGTGTGCACGAAGGGGATGAAGCCCTGGCGGGCGAGTGCGCCCGCCATCGACATCATGTTGGCCT
>JAOPYK010000048.1 GCA_025964695.1 Streptosporangiaceae bacterium
CGGCTGGTCGTGAACTGCCCGTCGATCACAACCTCCTCATCGACGACCTCCGCCCCGGCATTGCGAAGATCCGTACGAATGCTCGGCCAGGAGGTGAGCCTGCGGCCTCGTACCGCGTTGGCCTCGATCAGCGTCCAGGGACCGTGGCAGATCGCCGCGACGGGCTTGCCCGAGGTGACGAACGCCTTCACGAAGCCGACGGCATCACGGTTCATCCGCAGTTGGTCCGGGTTCATGGTCCCGCCGGGCAGGAGAAGGGCGTCGTAGTCGTCGGGCGAGGCATCGGAGACCAGCCGGTCGACGGCGAACGTGCCGGCCGCGTTCAGATCCCACTGCCGGGCCTGGATCTCACCGGGGTGAATCGACAGCAGTTCGGTCTTCGCGCCCGCCCCGTAGAGCGCCCCCCTCGGCTGCTCCAGTTCGACCCGCTCGACTCCATCCGTCGCAAGGATGGCGATCTTCCGGCCTTGTAGTTCGTGAGCCATGCGACTCCTCCTACCGTGGTTGGCGTCGACACCGCAGCGATGCCCGGAACCGGCCGCACAGCAGTGTCTGGAACCGGCTTTACAGCGGTATCCGGAATCGACCGGTAAACAAAGAACAAGTGGCTTTCATCTGGACACAGCCGCGGTAGTGGAACCGGCTCCACCAGCCGGGAAACGGGAGGCCCGCCGCCCCCTGCGGAGCCATCTGGAATCACCTCCCATGATAGACCCCGGCCTTCAGCGATCACGGCCTGACCAGCGCGAAGGCACACCGGCAGGCAAGCGCCCCCGGTCCGCCCGCGGACGAGATCAGCAGCGCCGCGATTTTCACAGGCTCTCCCGCTGGTCTGTGTAACCAGTCCGCGTCACCCAATCGGTTACAGATCTCACGGCCGGTGAAGTCGCCTGCGCCCCTATACCCGGGACCGATGGCCGTGGTTCCTGCTACCCGAGATTCCGGCCGGGTCGGACATCCCTTAAGCCGCCCAACAGAAGATCGCGGCCGGCTCGTCCCCACCAGAGGAGACGAGCCGGCCGTGACATGGGCGTGGATGAGATGACCGTGGCCAGGACTGGCGCCGCGGGAGGGTTCGTCTAAATAGCGTTACCGCAGCACCCCCGTCTGGGGTGCTGCGGTAACGGTGCCGCCGACCCGCCTACCCCTTGGCGGCCGGCCGGTAGGTGCACACGTGCACGCCCGTGCCGTTGGTGACCGTGGAGACCAGCTCGAGCGTGCGCAGCGCACCGTCGTCGGGGAAGATCGTTTTGCCACCACCGAGGATCACCGGCTCGATCATGAGCCGGAGCTCGTCGACCAGGCACTCGCGCAGGAGGGTGCGCACAAGCGTGGGGCTCCCCATGACCACCAGGTCGCCGCCGTCGGTCTCGTGCAGCTCCCGGATGCGGGCGACGGCCTGCTCGCCGGGAATGCGTGTGGTGTTGTCCCACGTCTTCAGCTCGTCGTCGCTCAGCGTCTGGGACACGACGTACTTCGCGATGGAGTTCATCTGGTCGGCGAACGGGTCGCCGGCTCGCTCGGGCCACGCCGCGGCCATCGACTGCCACGTGCGGCGCCCGTACAGCAGCGCCTCGGCCATGGTCATCGCGTCGGCGAAGGCACCACCCACCACCTCCGGATCGAAGAACGGATGTGACCAGCCGCCGTGGGCGAAGCCACCGTCGGTGTCCTCCTCAGGTCCGCCTGGCGCCTGCACGACGCCGTCCAAGCTGATGAAGTCAATGACCACGATGCGCACGGGACTCACTCCTTTGGGGTTGTGTTGCGGGGCTTGGTGGGCTGTAGCTGTCAGGAGGTCGGGCTCTGGGTGGTTTCGCGGTGGGTCCGCCGCAGCACCGGGGTGAGTGCGGCGGCCACTGCGAGGTGGATGACGCTCAGCATGATCTTGGTGTCGGTGGTGGCGTGCTCGATGCCGATCGGTACGAAGGACAGCAGCAGGACCGCGGTGGCGAGCACGGTCCAGATGACCTTGGGCCGGCGGGTGAAGCGCTCCAGCAGTGCGAGCGTGCCCAAGCCGAGCAGGGAGAACACGAGGGCGAAGACGGCGATCTCGGGGAGGATGAGCGCGTGCGGCTCCGCCTTGCCGGGGTCGGTCAGGGCGAAGTCGGTGCCCAGTGCTTTCGCGGCGAGGTAGAGCAGGCTGGTGGAGAGCACCGCGGTGGCGACTGTGAAGCCTCTGACGCGCCGGGTGCTGGAGGTGGCGGGGGGTGCGGTCTGCTGGACGGTGGTCGTGGTGGTCATGTCAGATCTCCTTGTCGGTTTCGGCCGTCGGCGTCTGGACGGTCGTGGGGTGCACGGTGGGGTGGACGGCGATGACCACCTGGTGATCACGCCCTTGCTGAGCTGTTTCGTCGTACGGCCGCGAGCGCGGTGGGGGAGAGGAGGTAGGAGGCCGCCGTCGCGCGCATCATCCGTTCGGTGACGTTGCCCTTGCGGCGTTCCTCCACCAACTCCACCAGGGCGTGCCGCTCCAGCGCGCAGGTGGTAGTTACCTTCTGCCATGCCGGGGCGACCCGGGCGGCCGGCGTCACGGAGTCCGGCTCGGCCAGCTTCGCCGGCAACCGGGCCCGCATCGGGTCCAGCGAGGCCTCTGCTGTGGCCGGGTCTTCGATCACTGCGACTTCGGACATGCCTGAACCTTCTCACCGACAAATCTATCTGTCAAGACTGTTTAGATTGTCGGATGGTCGACCATTGGCCGCACCGCCGTCATCACGGTTGTCGAGCAGCGCTGGCCTTCGTTCCGCCGGGACCCTCGGGCATCCCTGACGCTTGCAGCGGCCGGTGAGCCGCTGGATCTGACCGACGTCCCCGGCTGGAGGAATGGGGGCCAGGCGCCTGCGGGCCACCCGGCAGCAGCACCACCCCTGGCTTCCTCAGGCCACCACGGGGGACCGGATCATGGGGCCCAAGGGGATCGGCTGGACGGAGTGCGCAGTGGAGGTGCTGTCCGGCACCGGCCTGGACAGTGGCGAGCAGATGGAGGCGATCGTCCTGATCAGCGGCCACATCCGCAACACCCAGTCGACGGCCATCGCGGGCACGCAGCCGTGGGACATCGACCGGCAGGCCGGCCCGACGGTCACCGACCTCAGGCACTCTACGGCGACCGCTTCCCCGCCCTCGCGGCGGTCACCGCGTCCGCCAAGGTCGCCTACACGTAGGTCAACGAGCCAAACCCTATTTTCGAGCGGGACACGCTACGGACCGGCCTGTCCGCGCTCAGATAGGTCTGTCCGAAACGTGTACGTTCTCGGACACCCTAACCCCGATGTTCGTAGTGGTCGGCGTGGCTGGTTTCCTCACGCCTACCTCTGTCGTTCAACTA
>JAOPYK010000059.1 GCA_025964695.1 Streptosporangiaceae bacterium
GATCTCGCGCATCAGGCGGGCGGTTTCGCTCGGGGTCTTGCCGACGCGGACGCCGACCTTCTCCAGAGCTTCCTTCTTCGCTTGGGCGGTGCCCGCGGAGCCGGAGACGATGGCGCCGGCGTGGCCCATGGTCTTGCCTTCGGGGGCGGTGAATCCAGCGACGTATCCGGTGACGGGTTTGGTGATGTGTTCCTCGATGTAGGCGGCGGCGCGTTCTTCGGCGTCGCCGCCGATCTCGCCGATCATCACGATGGCGTCGGTTTCGGGGTCGTCTTGGAAGGCTTGCAGGGCGTCGATGTGGGTGGTGCCGATGATGGGGTCACCGCCGATGCCGACCGCGGTGGAAAAGCCGATGTCGCGCAGTTCGTACATCATCTGGTAGGTCAGGGTGCCGGACTTGGAGACCAGGCCGATGCGGCCGGGTGTGGTGATGTCGGCCGGGATGATACCGGCGTTGGACTTGCCGGGTGAGGCGATGCCGGGGCAGTTCGGCCCGATGATCTGGGTGATGTTGCCCTTGTCCGAGGCGTACGCCCAAAACCAGGCGGTGTCATGCACGGGCACGCCCTCGGTGATGACGACGCACAGGCCGATCCCGGCGTCGATCGCTTCGACGACGGCGTCCTTGGTGAACTTCGGCGGCACGAAGACCACCGAGACGTCCGCGCCGGTCCGGGCCATCGCCTCGGCCACGGTGCCGAACACCGGCAGGTCCGTGCCGTCGAAGCCGGCGGTCTGCCCGGCCTTACGGGCGTTGACCCCACCGACGACGTCGGTGCCGGCCCGCAGCATCCGAGCGGTGTGCTTGGACCCTTCGGAGCCGGTCATTCCCTGGACGATGACCTTGCTGTTGTCAGTGAGCCAGATAGCCATGCCCTCATGCCACCTTTCCAGCCGAGGCCAGCACTGCGAGTTCGGCGGCGCGCTTGGCCGCTTCGTCCATCGTGTCCACCCGCTCCACGCCCGCAAGCGCGGCGTCGGAGAGGATCTGACGCCCGAGTTCGGCGTTGTTGCCGTCCAACCGGACGATCAGCGGCCGGTCGACGGTCTCTCCCCGCTCGGCCAGCAGTTGGTACGCCGAGACGATGCCGCTTGCGACGGCGTCGCAGGCGGTGATGCCACCGAAGACGTTGACGAACACCGACATGACGGCGGGGTCCGACAAGACGATCTCCAGCCCGTTGGCCATGACCTCCGCGGAAGCGCCGCCACCGATATCGAGGAAGTTGGCGGGCTTTTGCCCCTCGCCCCGCGCGCCGGGGAACTGCTCACCGGCGTAGGCCACCACGTCCAGCGTCGACATGACCAGGCCGGCGCCGTTACCGATGACGCCGACCGAGCCGTCCAGCTTGACGTAGTTGAGGTCCTTGGCCTTGGCCGCGGCCTCGAGCGGATCGGCGGACGCCTTGTCCTCCAGCGCCTGGTGACCCTCCTGGCGGAAGGAGGCGTTGTCATCCAGGGTGACCTTGCCGTCCAACGCCACCACCTGACCGTCGGCGGTCAGGATCAGCGGGTTGACCTCCACCAGCGTGGCGTCCTCATCGACGAAGACCGCCCACAGCCGCTCGATCAGCTCCGCGGCACCATCCAGCGCCTCCTCCGGCAACCGGCCCGCGACCGCCAGCTCGCGGGCCCTCGCCCGGTCGACACCCTCCAGCGCGGAGACCGCGATCAGGCCCAGCTTCTCGTGCGGCACGTCTTCGATCTCCATGCCGCCCTCGACGGAGCAGATGGACAAGAACGTGCGGTTGGCACGATCGAGCAGGAAGGAGAAGTAGTACTCCTGCTCGATCGCGCTGCCCTGCTCGACCAGAACCTTGTGGACCGTGTGGCCCTTGATATCCATACCGAGGATCTGACCAGCGAGCCGTTCCGCCTCCTCGGCGGAATCGGCCAGCTTGACGCCACCGGCCTTGCCTCGACCACCGGCCTTGACCTGGGCTTTCACTACGACCTTCGAGCTCCCCGCCGCGATGAGCTCCGCCGCGATGGCCCGGGCTTCCTGAGGAGTATGGGCGACCTTGCCGGTAGGCACCGGTACGCCGTACTCGGCGAAGAGTTCCTTCGCCTGATGTTCGAAAAGGTCCATCAGTCCTGCCCACGCTCCCTTGGCCGGGTCACCGAAACCTCGCTGAAACCTCGCTCTGGACATCTCGGTCATGCCGTGTAACAGTCTCTTCATACAGTATCCGTCGACTGTATGCAATCCGCCCCAAAGTAGCCCGGCTCCGCGTCTGGCGAGACCCCAGGCCCGGCCCGAACACAAGGAGTTGACCCAGGACATGGCCCCCTCACCCGACCCGGCCACCCAGGCGACCGACCTCATCTCCGGCGGGCATCTCGTCGCCAAGGCACTCAAGGCCGAAGGCGTCGATGTCATCTACACCCTGTGCGGTGGTCACATCATCGACATCTATGACGGCTGCATCGACGAAGGCATCAAGGTGATCGACGTACGGCACGAGCAGGTCGCGGCGCACGCCGCCGACGGCCATGCGCGTATCACCGGCACCCCCGGATGCGCGGTCGTGACGGCGGGGCCCGGGACCACCGACGCCGTCACAGGTGTGGCGAATGCCTTCCGAGCCGAGAGCCCCATGCTGCTGATCGGCGGTCAGGGGGCGCTGAACCAGCACAAGATGGGTTCACTGCAGGACCTGCCGCACGTCGACATGATGGCTCCGATCACCAAGTTCTCCGCGACGGTGCCGAGCACGGAACGCGTGGCGGACCTGGTGTCGATGGCGTTCCGCGAGTGTTTCAACGGCGCGCCGGGGCCGTCGTTCCTGGAGATCCCCAGGGACGTGCTCGACGCCCAGGTTCCCGTCGCGAAGGCCCGGGTCCCCGAGGCCGGGCACTATCGTGCGTCGACTCGCCAGCAGGGTGACCCGGCCGCCATCGAGAAGCTGGCCGATCTGCTGGTGAACGCGGAGCGGCCGTGCATCCTGCTCGGCAGCCAGACCTGGACCTGCCGGGCCACCGAGGCCGCGACCGAGCTGGTGCGCACACTCAATGTGCCGGCGTACATGAACGGTGCGGGCCGGGGCACCCTGCCGCCCGGCGCCCCGCACCATTTTCAGCTGTCCCGGCGCTACGCCTTCGCCAACGCCGACGTGATCGTGATCGTCGGTACGCCCTTCGATTTCCGGATGGGCTATGGCCGCCGGTTGTCCCCGGAGGCGACCGTCGTGCAGATCGACCTCGACTACAGAACGGTCGGCAAGAACCGTGATGTCGGGCTCGGCATCGTCGGGGACGCGGACCTCGTACTCTCGGCCGTCGCCCAGGCCGCCTCCGGCCGAGCCGACAACGGTGCCGCCGGGCGGAAGGCCTGGCTGGAGGAATTGCGGGCCGAGGAGACGAAGGCCTACCAGAAGCGGCTGCCGCTGCTGCACTCGGAGGCCACGCCGATCCATCCCTATCGCCTGGTCCACGAGATCAACGAGTTCCTCACCGAGGACTCCATCTATGTCGGCGACGGTGGCGACATCGTCACCTTCTCCGGCCAGGTCGTGCAGCCCAAGTCACCCGGTCACTGGATGGACCCCGGTCCGCTCGGCACCCTGGGCGTCGGCGTGCCGTTCGTGATGGCCGCCAAGCAGGCCCGGCCTGACAAGGAGGTCGTCGCGCTGTTCGGGGACGGTGCCTTCACCCTCACCGGCTGGGACTTCGAGACGCTGGTCCGTTTCAACCTGCCGTTCGTCGGGATCGTCGGCAACAACGCGTCGATGAACCAGATCCGCTACGGGCAGGCGGTCAAGTACGGCCCGGACCGCGAACGGGTCGGCAACACGCTCGGCGACGTGCGCTTCAGCGAGTTCGCCCGGATGCTCGGCGGCTACGGCGAAGAGGTCCGGGATCCCGGCGACATCCGGCCGGCCCTGGAGCGCGCCCGCGAATCGGGTCTGCCGTCCCTCATCAACGTATGGATCGACCCCGACGTGTACGCCCCCGGAACCATGAACCAGACGATGTACAAGTGAAAAGGAAGAGCACCGATGGCAAAGGCCCTCGACGGCGTCAAGATCCTCGACCTGACGCATGTCCAGTCCGGACCGTCCTGCACCCAGATCCTCGGCTGGCTCGGCGCCGAGGTGGTCAAGATGGAGGCACCAGGCGGTGACATCACCCGGCGTCAGCTCCGGGACGTTCCCGGCGTCGACAGCCTCTATTTCACGATGCTCAACTGCAACAAGAAGAGCATCACGCTCAATCTGAAGAGCGATGACGGGAAGCGGCTGTTCACCGATCTGGTGAAGCGTTCCGACGTGCTGGTGGAGAACTTCGGTCCCGGCACCATCGAGCGGCTCGGCTTCACCTGGGAACTGCTGCACCAGCTCAACCCCGGCTTGATCTACGCCTCGATCAAGGGTTTCGGTGACGGTCCGTACACCCACTTGAAGGCGTACGAAGTCGTGGCGCAGGCCATGGGCGGCTCGATGAGCACGACCGGCTTCGAGGAAGGCCCGCCGCTGGCGACCAGCGCGCAGATCGGCGACTCGGGTACCGGCATCCACACGGTGGCGGCGATCCTCGCCGCCCTCTACCAGCGGGTGGCCACCGGCCGGGGGCAGCGGGTGAACGTCGCGATGCAGCACTCGGTGCTCAACCTGTGCCGGGTCAAGCTGCGCGACCAGCAGCGGCTCGCCCACGGCCCGCTGGCCGAGTACCCCAACGAGGACTTCGGGGACGAGGTGCCGCGATCCGGCAACGCCTCAGGTGGTGGCCAGCCCGGCTGGGCGCTCAAGTGCCGTCCCGGCGGGCCCAACGACTACGTCTACGTGATCGTTCAGCCGCAGGGCTGGGCACCGATCACCAAGCTCATCGGCCGGCCCGAGCTGGCAGAGGATCCCGAGTGGAGCACGCCGGAGGCGCGGCTGCCCAAGCTCGCCAAGATGTTCCAGCTCATCGAGGAATGGACGGCCCAGCTCACCAAGGGGGAGGCGCTGGAGCGGCTCAACGCCCAGGACGTCCCCTGCGGGCCGATCCTGTCCACCCGGGAGCTCATCGCGGACGACAGCCTCGTCGCGAACGAGATGATCGTGACCGTCGACCATCCCGAGCGCGGCCCCTTCAAGACCGTCGGCTGCCCCCTGAAACTGTCCGACTCGCCCGTCGAGATCGAGCGGTCACCGCTGCTCGGAGAGCACAACGACCAGATCTACGGGGGCGTGCTCAACCTGCCCGCCGCCGAGCTCGCCTCTCTCAAAGTGAACGGAGTGATCTGAGGATGGTTCCTGATCGCGACATGGTCCGCGCGGTGATCGACGCCGCCCGTGGCCAGGGCAGGACCGCGCTGACCGCGCCGGAGGGCAAGCGGATCTGCGACGCCTACGGCATCGCCACCCCCGCCGAAGGCATCGCCACCTCCACCGACGAGACCGTCTCATGTGCCGTGGAGATGGGGCTGCCCGTCGTCCTCAAGATCGTTTCCCCGGACATCCTGCACAAGACCGAGGCCGGGGGAGTGCTCGTCGGGCTCGACTCGCCGCAGGCCGTCCAGGCGGGGTACGAACAGATCATCGCCAGCGCCAGGGCGTACGCGCCGGACGCGCGGATCGACGGCGTTCAGGTACAACAGATGCTGCCGCCCGGACAAGAGGTGATCATTGGGGTGACGACCGACCCGACCTTCGGGAAGGTGATCGCCTTCGGGCTCGGCGGCGTCCTGGTCGAGGTGCTCAAGGACGTCACCTTCCGGCTGGCGCCCGCGTCGCATGACGAGGCGCTGTCGATGCTCGACGACATCGCGGCGGCCGAGATCCTGCGCGGTGTCCGCGGCGCGGACCCGGTCAATCGGGATGCGCTCGCGGACATGATCCAGCGGGTCTCCGAGCTCGTCGCCGACTTCCCCGAACTCTCCGAGATCGATCTCAACCCGGTGTTCGCGAGCCGGCGCGGCGCGATGGCGGCGGACGTGCGGATCCTGCTCGACGACGGCGTCCCCGTCGAGATCCCCCAGTACACCCACGAGGAGATCCTCACCGTGATGGAACGGCTGATGAAGCCGCGCGCCATCGCCGTCGTCGGAGCCTCCAACGAGTCTGGCAAGATCGGCAACTCGGTGATGCGGAACCTCATCGACGGGGGCTACGCCGGGGAGATCCATCCGATCAACCCGAAGGCGGACGAGATCTGCGGTCGCAAGGCGTACCGAAGCATCCTGGACGTGCCGGGCGACGTCGACGTCGCGGTGTTCACCATCCCGGCCAAGCTCGTGCCGGCCGCCTTGGAAGAGGTGGGTGAGAAGCGGGTGCCCGTCGCCGTCCTGATCCCCTCCGGCTTCGCGGAGAGCGGAGACCCCGAGCTCCAGGACCAGGTGGTGGAGATCGGCCGGCGGCTCGGTGTCCGGTTGCTCGGCCCGAACATCTACGGCTACTACTACACGCCGCGAGATCTGTGTGCGACGTTCTGCACCCCGTACGACGTCAAGGGCGGCGTCGCGCTGACGTCGCAGAGCGGCGGTATCGGCATGGCCATCCTCGGCTTCAGCCGCACCACCAAAATGGGCGTGTCGGCCATCGTCGGGCTCGGCAACAAGTCCGACCTGGACGAGGACGACCTGCTGACGTTCTTCGGGCAGGACGACAACACCCAGTGCATCGCGATGCACCTGGAGGACCTCAAGGACGGCCGGGCCTTCGTCCGCGCGGCCCGGCAGGTCTCGCGGCACAAGCCGGTCATCGTGCTCAAGGCCGGACGCACCGCGATGGGCGCCCGCGCGGCGCGCTCCCACACCGGCGCGCTCGCCGGGGACGACAAGGTCTACGACGACATCCTCCGTCAGGCGGGCGTCATCCGGGCGCCCGGTCTCAACGAGATGCTCGAGTACGCCCGTGCTCTGCCGACCATGCCCACGCCGAAGGGCGAGAACGTTGTGATCATTACCGGCGCGGGCGGCTCCGGCGTGCTGCTGTCCGACGCCTGCGGCGACAACGGGCTGTCGCTCATGGACGTTCCGCAGGACCTGGACGCGGCGTTCCGCAAGTACATCCCGCCCTTCGGCGCCTCCGGGAACCCGATCGACATCACCGGCGGTGAGCCGCCCTCGACCTACGAGGCGACGATCCGCCTGGGCCTGGAGGACCCCCGGATCCACGCGCTGATCCTCGGCTACTGGCACACGATCGTGACTCCGCCGATGGTCTTCGCGGCACTGCTCGTCCGGTCGGTCGCAGAAGCCAGGGAACGCGGCATCCACAAGCCCGTCGTGGTCTCCCTAGCCGGTGACACCGAGGTGGAGCGCGCCAGCGACTACCTGTTCGGCCACGGCATCCCGGCGTATCCGTACACCACGGAGAAGCCGGTCGCCGTGCTCGGCGCGAAGTACCGCTGGGCGCGCACCGCCGGCCTGCTGCCCGGCTGATCCTGCTGCCCGCGGCCGCGCGGCCCCACCCGAACCTCTCCGCGCGGCCGCGGCCCACGAGCGTCATCGACGAGGAGGACCACTCATGACCTGGCCCTAGCGTGCGCGCCCGGAACGACCCGCGCGAACAGATCGAGCTACAGGGGGGCACCGCCAGTACTCGTCTGACAAGGAGTCGGCATGACCACGACTTCCAATCCAACGACGGTCTCCTATGCGGAGATCAAGGACAGCAAGGGCCGCCTCTACCGGGTCGGTGAGACGGACAAGGACCTCCTGGGCCACCCCCGCCGGCTCATGGTGATCCTGCCCTGGATCGCGATGATGGGCATCAGCGTCTTCGAATACGCCTACGGGTCCGCCGAGGACACACTCTCCAAGGCCCACG
>JAOPYK010000067.1 GCA_025964695.1 Streptosporangiaceae bacterium
AGCTCTTTCTGGGCTATCTCGACGCGGACCTCAATCAGGCGGCGTTCACCGCCGACGGCTACTTCCGCACCGGTGACCAGGCCCGCATCGACCCGGACTCGACGGTGCACATCACCGGCCGGATCAAGGACATCATCAACCGTGGTGGCGAGAAGTTCAGCGTCGCCGAGGTCGAGTCGCTGTTGATGGAGCACCCAGCGGTATCTGACGTCGCCGTAGTGAGCTATCCCGACCCCGTCCTCGTCGAGCGAGCCTGCGCCTATGTCGTCCCGGTTGCGGGGCGCATACCGACACTCGACCAACTGCGTGAACACCTGGTACGGTTGGGACTCGCAGTGCAGAAAGCCCCAGAGATGCTACTGATCGTGGCCGACCTGCCGAGGACAGCCAGCGGCAAAGTGCAAAGATTCCTGCTGCGCGAGCAGGTGCGCGACGAGCTGGCATCGGGTGGCCTCGATTCGCGATCCAAGCGGCGGTGAGTCGGACGGCTGCTTCGATCAGGCGGGGCCGTACGCTCGACGCCGCACCGCAACTCACCGTCGCAGGGAGCGCTACGTGGCTGTGTCGCGCAGGGTCGGCCGTGCCCACCCCAGCGGAATGAGCGTGTCGCTCGGGCAGAACGTCCGAAATGAGCGCGAGCGGGCTGGGCTGTCGATGCGCGAACTGGCCCGTCGTCTAGGGGTCTCGGCGAGCTTCCTGTCTCAGTTCGAACTCGGCCAGAGCCAAGCTACGGTGAGCACTTTGTTCGCCATCGCCAGCGAGCTGAACGTGTCCCTGGACGAACTGCTGGGACACTCGGTGTCACCGACGAACGAGACGCCGGCGAAACAGAGTGGTGAGCGGCGAGGGAAGGCGGCAGGCCCGCTGCCAGCGTCGGAGTACCTCGCGTTCCAAACCGGAGTGCGATGGCGCAGGCTGACCGACGAGGTAGGTGCGGATCACGTCGACTTCCTGCTCACCGAGTACGAGCCCGGTGCCGACTCCGCTCCGGCCGATCAGCCCCAGCAGCACAAGGGAAACGACTACGGCTATGTGCTCGAGGGCACGCTGACCATCGTGATCAACGGTCGGCGCCGGCAGGTCAAACAAGGCGACGCCATCGCTATGCGCGGCGATGTGCCGCACCGACTGCTCAACGAGACCGACCAACTCGTCCGCGCTATCTGGTTCGTCACCGGCTGACCGTTCGCCGTCTCGAGCTGCGAGACGACGCTTGTATGCGCGGTGCATCCTGCCCGTGCCACTGAGTGCACTACCCGACCCCGTGAACACCGATATCAAGGAGCCCGCCGAGACCGGCTCGGCGGGCTCATCCATGAATACGCCCAGGTCAGCGATCAGACTGGAAAGCCCGCCGGCCGAGCGGCCTCGTCCCACAGCCCGTCCCACCACGCCCGCAGGGTGCCGAGCGGATCGTCAACGACCTCGAGCGGCGTGCCGAGGATCTTCATCGTCCGGTGGCCGGTTTCGTATGCGGGCCATGACCCGGAGACCGCCGACGTCGGATCACCGGTCGCGGCAAAAGCCGCCCACGCCGAGCGCATGGCGTGCCCGACGGCCCGCCCCGCGTCGTCGATGCCCACGAACTCGCCCCAGCCGGCCCGGTCGAGGGTGTCGAAGGTGAACGGGATGTCGAGGGCGTGGAAGGCACCCATGTCGGCGTTCGGGTTGTGCGACTGCCAGGTGAAGGCGTAGGCATAGGTGCGTGGGTTGTGTGCCGACTGCGAGTCGGCCAACCGCAGTGCCGGCAGCCGCATGCCGCCGTCGCTCGTCAGGGCCGCCCACTGGTCGGCGCCGGCGCTGCGGCTCGTGCCCTCGCCGAGCCTGGCGTAGTTGTCGACCAATGCGGCCACCCGGTCCGGCGGCGGCGTCTTGCCACCCATCCGGTTGGTCAGGTACTGCCTCGTCCACTCGATGAGCCCGTCCCGCCCGAGTTCATTGGCGCGGGGGTCGAGGTAGAGACGCATCTCCTCTGCCGCCGAGCCGATCAGCAGATCGATGTCGGCGACATCGCCGCGGGCGAACGCGATCGATGGGGTCGCGGGCACCATATCGCCGTCGACGACGGGGTGGAAGACCATCGCCCCGTACTCGCCCATCGAGCGCATCACGACCGCCTCCTGCGCCGCGAGAATTCGGTCGGCTGGTACTTCGAGCAGCTCCTTGGCAGTCCCGACGCCGAGTTCGGCAAGCAGCCGGCCGGCGATGATGCCGGCAATTTCGGCGGTCTGGGTGAAGTCGACGCCCGGGCTCTGCGCGATCGCACGGGCGATCGTGTCCTTCGCGCCCGGCGCCGTGACCAGGTGGATGATCGAGCCGGCGCCGGCTGATTCGCCAAAGACCGTGATCCGCAACGGGTCGCCACCGAACGCGGCGATATTCTCCTTGACCCACTGGGCCGCGAACAGCTGGTCGCGCAGTCCGACATTGGTCACGGCGCCGACCTCATCGCCGCCGTAGTCGCGCAGGTCGAGGAAGCCGAGAGCTCCTACCCGGTAGTTGGCGGTGACGATCACGACGTTCTGCTCGGCGGCGAAGCGGGCACCGTCGTAGCTCTCCAGCGAACCCGACCCGATCGTGAAAGCACCGCCGTAGATCCAGAGCAGGACGGGCAGGTCGTCGCCGCCGTTTTCGGGACGCCACACGTTCAGGGTGAGACAGTCCTCGCTGACCCGATCAGGGGCCATGCCCGGCACGGCCTCGGCCAACGGGCCCCCGAGCACCTGGACGGGAGACGGGCCGAAGTCGGCTGCCGAGCGCGGGCCCTCCCACGACGGCGCGCGCTCCGGCGGACCGAACCGCTTCACACCGACGGGGCTCGCCGCAAAGGGGATCCCGGCGTATCGATGCACCGGTCCGCTCGGGGTCTGCTCGACGGTTCCGACGAGTTCACCCTGGCTGATCTGCACTGTGGGGTCGGACATCAGGCCTCCTGTCTGGCGGGGCCATGTGCGGCTCCGCGGACGATGTTGTCGACGATTTCGGTGAGCGAGAGCGATTCGACCGGGCCGCCCAGGACCAGTCGGCCGTCTTCCATCAGGAAAGCGCGATCGGCAATGGTGAGCAGTCGTTCGACGTTCTGGTCGACAATCAGCACACCCACTCCTGTCGATCGCAACCGCAGCAGGGCGGTGAACAGCTCGTCGACCAGGATCGGGGCAAGGCCCGCCGTCGGCTCGTCGAGCAGCAGGAACCTGGGCCTCGCCACCAATGCCTGCGCAACAGCCACCATCTGCTGCTCGCCGCCGCTGAGAGAGCCCGCGGTCGTCTTGTGGTAACGCTCCAGGTTCGGGAAGAGTTCGCGCACCCAGTCGAGGTCGGACTTGATGTCGGCCGCGCTGGCGCCCCGGCCGCCGGCAGCCATCGCCAGATTGTCGCCGACGGTCATCTGCTTGAAAATGCGCCGCCCCTCGGGCACGAGCGCGAGCCCCGCTGAGGTACGCGCCCAAGGGCTGAGCGCGTCCAGGTCGCGATCGTCGATCGAGACATTCCCGCCGTTCGAGCCGTACTTGATGCCGGCAATCGCGGCCAGGGCGGTGGTCTTTCCTACGCCATTACGCCCGACGATCGCGACCAGTTCATTCTGGCAGACGTCCAGGTTGAACTCCCTGACAACGTCCATCGCGCCATAGCCGGCACGAAGGTCACGAACGCGCAGTGTCGAACCAGGATCGGCCGACTGCGGCGTACGGTTCTCGCGTTGCTGAGCGCCACGATCACCACTGCCGGCATAGATCCGAGCCACCTCGGGGTCGCCTGCCACCTGCTCGGGCGTGCCGTGGAACAGCACCGCCCCCCGGTCGAGTACGGTGACCTCGTCGGTGAGGTCGAAGACGATCGGCAGGTTGTGCTCGACGATCAGCACGCCGGAACCGGCCGCCTTCATCTCGTTGACCGAGCGCTT
>JAOPYK010000072.1 GCA_025964695.1 Streptosporangiaceae bacterium
CCGGTTTGCTCAAGGGAGCTGAGACCTCTAAAGTTAAAGCTACCGACGCGGGGTGGAGCAGCTCGGTAGCTCGCTGGGCTCATAACCCAGAGGTCGTAGGTTCAAATCCTACCCCCGCTACCAAGAAGTAGCAGGTCAGAGCCCGGTTTCCAGATCTGGAAGCCGGGCTTTCGATCGTTGTCCGTGGTTTGTCCGTGGTTTGTCCGGGGACGTGAGCGCCACTGAGCGGCCGGATCCGGCCTGAAGAGCTCAGATCGGCACGGCCGACCAAGGTCATTAACGATCCTGTATCGGAATTCCTAGGGATCATCACAGTCTTGCTTTCAATTACTCAAAACCTGCAATCAGATGTCTGGATATTGCATGCATGCGTCGGTGGGGTTACGGTCCCTTTAGCACGATCCACCCCGTCCCCCTGCCACCCCATCCCCCTGCTGGGGCCCTCGGTCTCAATCACCTCACGTACCGGGCGAACGCACTGGTCCGCGAGGCGATGCCCGGCGTCGGCCCCCGCTCTACCGTGCCGTTTCGTCACCTCCCCCTCGTCACATCGGCGAGATGAGTCGGCCGCTCCATGTCCGTGAACTTTTGGACCCCCCCACCGAAAGTGAGCAGCGCATGTCCATCCGGTACGCGGGACGCAGATCCCGTCTCGGCGCCATCCTCAGCGGCGTGCTCGTCGCCGCCGGCGCCATCGTCCTGTCAGCGAGTCCGGCCTCCGCGGCCGCGACCGGCGGTGTCGGTGCGACACTGCCGTACGTCGAGGTCCAGGCGGAGAACTCGACCACCAACGGCACTGCCATCGGCCCGAGCGCCGACTACGGCACGCTTCCCGCGGAGGCGTCCTATCGCAAAGCAGTGACCCTGCAGGGCAGCGGCAAGTACGTGGAGTTCAAGACGCCGGTCGCCACGAACTCGTTCGTCTTCCGCTACAGCATCCCGGACGCCGCCGGCGGTTCGGTTTACACGGCGCCGCTGTCGTTCTACATCAACGGGGCGAAGCAGACTGACTTCACGCTGACCAACGCCTACAGCTGGTACTACGGCGGCTACCCGTTCACCAACTCACCGGGCAGCAACCCGCACCACTTCTACGACGAGACGCACCGCCTCTTCTCGACGACGTACCCCGCGGGCACGACGTTCCGTCTGCAGGTCGATGCGGGGAACACCGCCTCCTCCTACACCATCGACTTCGCCGACTTCGAGAGCGTCGCGGGGGCCCTGTCCCCGCCCGCCGGCTCGGTCTCGGTGACGAGCAAGGGCGCCGACCCGACCGGTGCCGCGGACTCGACCGCCGCGTTCAACTCGGCGATCTCCGCGGCCGGTGCCGGAGGCACGGTCTGGATCCCCGAGGGCACCTTCAAGATCCCGGGCCACCTGATCCTCAACAACGTCACGATCAAGGGCGCCGGCATGTGGCGCTCGACCATTGTGGGCGCGGCCCCCGGCTTCTACGGCAACTACGCCCCGAACGCGAGCACCGGCGTCCACCTCGCGGACTTCGCCATCTTCGGCGACGTCCAGGAGCGCAACGACAGCGCCCAGGTCAACGGCATCGGCGGCGCGCTCAACAACTCGACCGTCGACCGTGTGTGGATCGAGCACGAGAAGGTCGGCGCCTGGATGGACGGGCCTTTCACCAACCTCGTCTTCACCGGCATGCGCATCCGCAACACCACGGCGGACGGCATCAACTTCCACAACGGCATCACCAACTCGACGGTCACCAACAGCGATCTCCGTAACCTCGGCGACGACGGCCTGGCCACCTGGGCGGAACAGAACGCCGACGCCAACGACTCCTTCGACCACAACACCGTGCAGTACCCGATCCTGGCCAACGGCATCGCGATCTACGGTGGCCACGACAACTTCGTCACCGACAACCGGGTCATCGACGCCGGCCTCACCCAGGGCGGCGGCATCCATGTCGCACAGCGCTTCGCCTCGACGACGCTGGGGCGTACGGACGTGCTGCGCAACACGCTCATCCGAGACGGCGGCCTCGACCCGAACTGGAATTTCGGTGTGGGTGCACTGTGGTTCGACGCGCGGGATGCGGCGATGACCGGCCAGGTCAACGTCGACAACATCAAGATCCAGCAGAGTCCGTTCGAGGCGATCCAGTTCGTCTCGGGTTCCAGCATCAGCAACGTCAGCATTAACAACGCGACGATCCAGAACACCGGTACGTGGGTCGTCCAGGAGCAGGTCGGCGGTTCGGCCACCATCAGCAACACCACCGCCACCGGGACGCAGGCCCCGGGCCCCATCTACAACTGTGGCGTCGGGTTCACGCTGACCGACGGCGGGGGCAACTCCGGTGTCTTCGGCACGCCGAAGTGCACGAACATCACTGCTCCGGTGTTCCCGCCGTACCTGCCGGACGACGGCTCGGCGCTCTCGATCAGCCCCACCACGCTCGGCTTCGGCTCCGTGGCGACCGGCTCGTCGAGCGCCGCACAGGCCGTGACCGTCACCAACAGCGGCACCGCCGCCGCCCCGGTCGGCTCGATCGCCACCACCGGTGACTACAGCCAGACCAACACCTGTGGCAGTTCGATCGCCGCTGGCGCGTCCTGCACCGTCAGTGTCAAGTTCACCCCGACCGCGACTGGATCACGGACGGGCGACCTCACCATCACCGCGTCCGGCATCACCAACACCGTCCCGCTGTCCGGCACAGGCGTGGCACCCGGGCCGATCCTGACTCCCAACCCGTCCAGCCTGGCCTTCGCCGGCACGATCGTCGCAAGCTCGGCGCCGACGCAGGCCGTGACGGTCACCAACTCGGGCACCACGTCGGCCACGATCTCCGGCGTCACCGCGAGCGGTGACTACAGCCAGACCAACAACTGCTCGACCCTGGCGGTCGATGCCTCCTGCACCGTGACCGTCAAGTTCACCCCGACCACGTCCGGTACCCGCACCGGCAATGTCACGATCACCAGTAACGCCAACAACAGCCCGACGACGATCGCCCTCACCGGCAGTGGCATCGGCACCGACACCAACATCGCCCGGGGCAAGACGGCCTCGGCGAGCAGTGAGGTGAACGGCACCCAGACGGCGGCGACCACCACCGACGGCGACGCCAACACCTACTGGGAAAGCGCCAACAATGCCTTCCCGCAATGGCTGCAGGTCGACCTCGGTGCCAACTACACCGTCGGCAAGGTGGCCCTCAAGCTCCCGCCGTCCACCGCATGGGGGACGCGCACGCAGACCCTCTCGGTGGCCACCAGCACCAACGGCACCAACTTCGGCACCGTCGTCAATTCCGCGGCATACACCTTCACCTCGCCGACCAACGTCGTGAACATCACGACCCCGGCGACGGACGCCCGCTACGTCCGCGTCAACTTCACCGCCAACTCCGGCTGGCCCGCAGGACAAGCCTCCGAGCTCGAGGTCTACCCCAGCGGCGGCCCGCCGGCCAACTCCGCGACCCTGAGCACCAACCCCACCTCACTCACCTTCGCGAGCCAGGCACTCAACACCACCAGCACGGCAAAGGCCGTGACGATCACCAACACCGGCACGGCGGCGGCTTCGGTCTCCTCCGTCGCGGTCACCGGTGACTACACACAGACCAACACCTGCGGCAGTTCCATCGCCGCCGGCGCGTCCTGCACCGCCAACGTCAGCTTCCGGCCCACGGCATCCGGTACGCGTACCGGCACGCTCACCGTCAACAGCAACGCGAGCAACACCCCGACCACCGTCTCGCTCACCGGAACGGGCGCGGGCACCACGTCAACCAACCTCGCAGCCGGCTCGCCCACCAGCGAGTCCAGCCACACCGGCGGCTACCCGTCGAGCAACGTCACCGACAGCGACCAGAACACCTACTGGGAAAGCGCCAACAACGCCTTCCCGCAGTGGGTCCAGGTCGACCTCGGCTCGGCGCAGAGCGCCAGTCGGATCGTCCTGCAGTTGCCGGCGGCATGGGGTACGCGCACCCAGACGCTGTCAGTCCTCGGCAGCACCGACGGCACCAACTTCACCACGATCAAGGCGTCGGCGGGCTACACCTTCGACTCCACCACCGGCAACACCGTCACCATCCCCTTCACCGCCACCACCCAGCGCTACTTCCGACTGAACATCACGGCGAACACCGGATGGCCCGCTGGACAGATCTCCAGCTTCCAGGTCTGGAACAGCTGACCCCGACCGCTGCGGTGCCGCTGGCAGCCCACAAGGCTCCAGCGGCACCGCCTTTTCGGCGGAACCAGAGATTGACGATCCCTCGTTTCGCATCACACGACCATGGTCGGCCTGGAACACGGCCTGGAACACGGCCTGGAACACTCAAATGTGAGTTCGTGGAGCTGTCCGCTGGGTGTTCAGGGGCCTGGGGCGCTGCTGGATTTGGTGGCGTGCCCAGCCGCGCTGGAATGCGTCGGCGGGGGTGTGGCCGGTGTGCTCGGCGCGAGGGGCGGCCGGCGGCGGACAAGGCGGCGGCCGAGTCGTTGTGCGGGCGCCTCGATGAAGCGGTGGGCCGCCCAGCTCACGGCCAGGAGCACAAGGACGAAAAGAAGAAGCCGCAGCGGGTCGTCGTGGTCGGGCATGCCGAAGAACTGGTCGAAGAGCATCAACAGAACGGAGTGCAACAGGTAGATGGAGAAGCTCATGGTGCCGAGCCCGGTCAGCCACCCCGGTATCGCCCGGTGCCGCAACGCCCATCCCACTGCGAACGTCATCGCGGCCAGCACGATCGATCCCGACCAGTAGAGCCCGAATCCCTGTGCCTGGGCGGCGGCCATGCTGGAGTGCGCGTTCCAGACACCTGCGGCGATCGCGCCGGCCAAGACCGCCGCGGCGGTGAGCACCGCAGTGCTCCGGGCGATCTGGTGGCGCTCGGCGCGGTAGAGGGCGGTGCCGGTGAACATCACGGCCAGGATGGTCAGCCCTTCCCACGGACCGACGCGGCCGTTCACCAGGACCAGCGCGGTGGCCAGCGTCGCGCCGAGGACGCAGCCCGCGACGCGCAGCACCGGCCGGCCGGAGACGGCGGCCGCGATCGCCGCCGCGAACACGACGGCGGTGGTCACCACGACCGGCCCGGTGCCCATCGTCCTGGACAGCAGCGTCATCGGAAGCAGCCCGCCCGCCAGCACCGCGGCCACCACCAGGAGGACCGCGATCGGCGCGGACCTGCGGTGCATGCCGGTTGCGAACAGTGCGGCGACCAACAGGTAGAAGGCCATCTCGTACGAGAGGGTCCACAGCACGTTGATCGCGTTGGGCACGGCCAGGACGTCCTGGAGCATCGTGAGATGCGCGAGCACGGCGATGACCGGGTCGTACTGTTCCAGCCCGGCCCGCAGCCCTCTGACGCCGAACAGGAACGGCAGCACGTACACAGTGCACGCCAGCAGCAGCAACGGGTAGATCCGGAACGCCCGGCTGATCCAGAAGTTGCGCAGCCGGCCGTGCCGTTCGAGCGAGGCCGGCACGATGTAGCCGCTGACCAGAAAGAAGACCAGTACGCCGTACCTGCCGGGATCGAACCAGTCGACCATCTGGCCGCGCCACTGCGGGGTGTAGTAGTACGTCGCATGGTGCAGCGCCACGACCATGGCCGCCACTCCGCGCAGCAGGTCCAGCCAGGCCAGCCGACTCGGTTCCGGCGGAGCGCCGGGACGCTCGGGGGCCGGGGTCGAGGGTGGCATCAGCACAGACTAGGCGAGCCTCCACCGGCCCGCACCGGGTGGCCGCGCTACTGGAGCTGCCGGTAGGCCTTGGACGCGGGGCGGTTCACCAGGTCAACAGGAGCATGCTGAGGGCGTTGGTGATGGTGCCCTGTTTGCAGGGCAGCCCTTCGTCCGGGATCGCGAGCCGCAAGCGGGGAAACCTGCGCAGCAGAGCGGCGTACTCCTGCGAGGGCTCGGGAAGGTGGGTCCGCGGGAAGGGGAAAGCTGGCGGTATGGACATGAGCGACTCCAGTGTCAGAGCGACGGGCCGGCGTCCGTTCGCCACGCTCGGTCCGCCACGCTCGGTCCGCCACGCTCGGTGGGGACGGGTGCCGGCGTGATGACCGCCTCCACCGCGTAGACCATCACGTGCTCCTGTCGGAACCATGGATTCACTTGTGCCAGGGGAGCAGAACCGGCTCTCGCGGGATGCGGTGGGCGAGTAGATCCCTCAGCAGGGGAGCCAGCCCGAGCGGATAGATCTCCTCGGCGGTCGCCGCCAGTTCGTCGACGGTCCACCAGCGGTGACCGGTGATCTGCTCGCTTTCGAATTTCTCCAGTCCGCTGGTGTCGACCTCGTGACCCGCGGTGCGGTGGAGGAAGAAGTCGTCGCGGAACAGGCCCGCGGCCCAGCCGAGGTCGGCATACCCCTGGGTCGCGGCGATCCTGGGTCCGAGCTCTTCCGGAGCGACGAGCAGACCGGTCTCTTCCCACAGCTCGCGGACCGCCGCCTCGTGCAGTGCCTCCCCGTCGTTGACCCCGCCGCCGGGAGTGATCCAGCAGTGGCCGAGCTCCGGCCGGTGCTGCTCGTTGAGGAACCGGAACAGCAGTAGCCGGCCGGTGTCGTCCAGCAGCAGCACCCGCGCGGAGCGGCGTCGGTACGGTTCCTCAGGCATGTACTGCAGACTATTCGGCGAGGACCACGCTTGACCTCAACTTCGGTTGGGGTTGCAGGCTCGATCGTGAACCGATCGGAAGAGGTGGCCCTATGCGCGCGGTGTGGTTGAAGGAGTTCGGTGGCCCGGAGGTGCTCGTCGCGGGCGATGCCCCGGATCCGGTGGCAGGAGCTGGGCAGGCGCTGATCGAGGTGGCGTTCGCGAACATCACCTTCATCGAGACCCAGTTGCGCGCGGGCGCCGCCGGGCCGTTCAAGGTGGAGTTGCCGATGATCCTGGGCAACGGTGTCGGGGGTGTGATCACGGCGGTCGGCGCCGGAGCCGACGAGGGACTCGCCGGCAAGCGGGTGGTCAGCGCGACCGGTGGATCGGGGGGCTACGCCGAGCGCGCCGCGGTGGATGCCGGTGGGGTCATCGAGGTCCCCGACGGGATGGAACTCGACATCGCGGTGGCGCTGATGGCCGATGGGCGCACGGCGACGTCGCTGGTCCGGGCGGCCGCGGTACGCGGCGGGGACCGGGTGCTCGTCGAGGCGGCGGCCGGAGGGGTGGGCACCTTGCTCGTACAGCTCGCGAAGTCCGCCGGCGCCAGGGTCGTCGCGGCCGCCGGGGGCGCACGCAAGACCGAGGTGGCGCGCGGGCTCGGCGCCGACGTGGTGATCGACTACCGGCAGCCGGGCTGGGCGGAGCGGGTACGTGAGACCGTCGGCGGCGTGGACGTCGTTTTCGACGGGGTCGGCGGTGCCATCGGCCGATCGGCGTTCGAGTCGCTGGACCGCGGCGGCCGGATGCTCAGTTACGGCCTGGCGAGCGGCAAGTGGGCGGATATCTCGGAGGAGGACGCCGTGCAGCGTGGAGTGACGCTGGTGCGGCCGCCGGCGTCGCCGGAGGAGATGCGGGCGTTCACCCTGAGCGCGCTGGCCGAGGCGGCGGGCGGCCGGTTGCGGCCGGTGATCGGGCAGCGGTTCCCGCTGGAGCGGGCGGCCGAGGCGCACGCGGCCATCCAGTCGCGGGCGACCGTGGGCAAGACCCTGCTGGAGGTACGGTGAGCGCTGCAGGCACGGTGGGCGTTTCCCCGCACTCACCGTCGAGGACACCACGATCTTCGTAGAATACGCGGATGGCTTCCCCCGAAATCGGCCCCGAGGTGAGCGACGCGTTGCGGGTGCTGCACCGCGTCTTCGGTTACGACTCGTTCCGGGAAGGCCAGCAGGAGATCATCGATCATGTCATCGGTGGCCGGGACGCTCTCGTGCTCATGCCGACCGGTGGCGGAAAGTCGCTGTGCTACCAGATCCCGGCGCTCGTACGGGAAGGCGTCGGCGTCGTCATCTCACCCCTGATCGCGCTCATGCAGGACCAGGTCGACGCGCTCACGGCCCTCGGCGCCCGGGCGGGATTCCTCAATTCCACCCAGGGCCCCGACGAACGCCGCCGGGTCGAGTCCGCGTTCCTCGCCGGTGAGCTGGATCTGCTCTACCTGGCGCCGGAACGGCTGCGCGTCGAGTCGACGCTGAGGTTGCTCGACCGCGGCAAGATCTCGCTGTTCGCCATCGATGAGGCGCACTGCGTGGCCCAGTGGGGCCACGACTTCCGGCCCGACTACCTCGCCCTGTCCGCGCTGCACGAGCGCTGGCCCGAGGTACCCCGGATCGCGCTGACCGCGACCGCCACCGAGGCCACCCACACGGAGATCACGACCCGGCTGAACCTGCAGCAGGCCCGCCACTTCGTGGCGAGCTTCGACCGCCCCAACATCCAGTACCGGATCGTGCCGAAGAACGAGCCCCGGCGCCAACTGCTGGAGCTGCTGCGCAACGAGCACTCCGGTAACGCGGGCATCGTCTACTGCCTGTCGCGGGCGTCGGTGGAGAAGGTCGCCGACTTCCTGGTGGACAACGGCGTCCAGGCGCTGCCGTATCACGCGGGGCTGGACGCCCGCACCAGGGCCGCCAACCAGGCGCGCTTCCTGCGCGAGGACGGCCTCGTCATGGTCGCCACCATCGCGTTCGGCATGGGGATCGACAAGCCCGACGTGCGGTTCGTCGCCCACCTCGACCTGCCCAAGTCCGTCGAGGGCTACTACCAGGAGACCGGCCGGGCCGGACGTGATGGACTGCCCTCCACCGCCTGGCTGGCCTACGGTCTCCAGGACGTCGTGCAGCAGCGCAAGATGATCGACACCTCCGAGGGCGACGACGCGCACCGCCGCCGGCTGAGCATTCACCTCGACGCGATGCTGGCGCTCTGCGAGACGGTCGAGTGCCGCCGGGTGCAGCTGCTCGCCTACTTCGGTCAGCGCGGCACCACGTGCGGCAACTGCGACACGTGCCTGTCGCCGCCGGAGTCGTGGGACGGCACGATCGCCGCTCAAAAGCTTCTGTCGGCCGTCTACCGCCTCCGCAACGAGCGGAACCAGAAGTTCGGCGCGGGCCAGGTCGTCGACATCCTGCTCGGCAAGAAGACGCCCAAGGTCGCCCAGTACGACCACGACTCCCTGACGGTGTTCGGCATCGGGACGGAGCTGCGTGACACCGAGTGGCGCGGCGTGGTGCGTCAGCTGCTGGCCCAGGGACTGCTGGCGGTCGAGGGCGACTACGGCACCCTGGTGCTCACCGACGGCAGCACCGAGGTGCTGAGCCGCAAGCGTCAGGTTCTGCTGCGGCGCGAGCCGGAACGGCCGGCCCGGGCCGCCAAGGCCGCCAAGGGCCGCCCGGCCGCCGTCGAATTGCCCGAGGAGGCCGTGGCGGTCTTCGAGCAGCTCCGCTCCTGGCGTGCCGCCACCGCCAAGGAACAGGGCGTGCCCGCGTACGTGATCTTCCACGACGCGACCCTGCGCCAGATCGCGGCCGAGTCCCCGACGTCCCTCGCCGAGCTGAGCAAGGTGAACGGCGTCGGCGAGAACAAGCTGGCGAAGTACGGCGAGCAGTTGTTGACTCTGTGCACCATGAAGTGAACCGGCACGCCGTGGCCTGTCGGCCGTCCAGGGAGATGGCCGGCAGCGCGCATTCGTTGATCGCGATCAGGCCGGGGGATGGTGCGGGGTCCGGTGTTTGGGAGGTTTACGGCGCGACCTCTCGTCCTCGAGTTGGCGGATCAGCTCCTTACGCGCCTCGATGAGCGCGTGGTCGAGGTCCCGGCTGCGGGCGACGGCGACGAAGTGCGGCCATCCCGCCGGCCAGATCTGCAGGGTGACCTTCTGGTCCGGACCGTCACGGTCCTTGACCGACACTTCGAGGTCGACCTGATCAGGCTCCCAGCGGGACAGGTGCGATTCGAGGGTGGCCAGGGCCGCCAGGACGCGCGGCCGATCCTCTTCCTCCAGGCCGGCGCCGAGACGCAGGCTGCTCTCCAGGATCCCCGCGGAGCCGTGCCCGGATTCGCTCATGGGTGCGCCTTCCTCTCACCGTCCACCGTACGACGTCGTCCCGTCCCGGCAGAGCCCTGCCCCATGTGACCGGCTAGGAGCCCGTCAAACCGAGGCGCACGGCGGCGTGCCAGCAGACTTCGCGTAGCCATGGGTCACCGAAGCCCAGGCCGGCCAGGCCGGCCAGTTGCTCGGCGTACTGGTGGGGAATGTTGGGGAAGTCGGTGCCGAGCAGGATCCGTCCGGCCAGGCCCAGATCCCGCAGTTTGGGGAGCAGCCGGGCGGGGAAGGCGCCCATGGCGCCGGAGAAGCCGGTGAAGGCCATCGTGGTGTCCAGGTACACCCGGTCGTGGCGGTCGGCGAGCGCCAGGAACCCGTCGTACTCCGGGGCGCCCAGGTGCGCGATCACCGCGGTCAGCTGCGGGTGCCGGCCCATGACCTCGCCGAACGGTCCGGGACCGGTGAAGCCGTTGGCCACCGGGCCGGAGCCGGCGTGCACCACGACCGGCGTGCCGGCCTCGGCGAGCATCCCCCACACCGGGTCGAGCACGTCCAGGCGCGGGTCGAACCCTCCGACCTGTAGATGGACCTTGAAGACCTGGGCGCCCTCCTCCAGGGCGTGGCGAACGTAGGCCGGCGCATCCGGTTCGGGGAAGAGCGTGGCGGTGGGGACGCACTCCGGGTTCCGCCGGGCGAAGTCGAGAGTCCAGGCGTTGAGCGTTTCCGCCATGCCGGGCTTATGGGGATAGGCGAGGGACGTGAACGCTCGTACGCCCAGTTTGCGCAGGTGGGCCAGCCGCTCCTCGTCGCTCCAGCGGTAGCGGATCGGCCAGTCCCGGCCGAGCAGTGGCCCGGCGGCATCGAAGTACTCCCAGACCCGGGCCAGCAGCCGGGGCGGCATGAAGTGGACGTGTACGTCGATGAGGCCGGGCAGCCCCAGCGCCTGCCAGAACGCGGGGACCTCCGCGTCGTCACCGGGCCCGGAGCTGAGGATGGGGGGCTCGTTCATCCCCCCGAGACTACGGGCACCACACCGGGCATCGGCCGGTGAGGTCACCTGAGCCGCTCGCTCAGCGACCGGGCAGCGGCTGGTTGAACAGCCGTACCTGGCCCCGGGCGATCAGTTTTCCGCCGGGGTCGCTGATCTCGACCAGCCAGAGCTGGAGGTTCCTGCCCTGCTGGATGGGGGTCGCGCGGACGTCGAGGCGGCCGGCCGTGAACGGGCGCAGGAAGTCGGTCTGGTTGTTGACCCCCACCGCGAACCTGCCGTCGTCACGGATCGCGTGGGAGGCGCCGACACTGGCGACGCTCTCGATGACGGTCGCGTACAGGCCTCCGTGTGTGATTCCCCAGGGCGTGTGGTGCTGCGCGGAGACCTCGAGGTGGGCTCGGACCTCCTGGGCCGACACCGCGTCGTAGTGCAGGCCGACGGCCCGCAGGAAGTCGCCGGCGTGTGCCGGGTCGAGATCCACTTCGGGTGACGGGTCGGGGGCAGCGGCTTCGGGCATGATCGCTCCTGACATCGTGAGGGACGGATTCCGCAGGTGCGGTCCCGTACCGATGATCCTTCCGGACGTCGGCCGCCGGTTTCCCATCGCACGCCCGCACGCTCGCATGCTCGCATGCCCGCAGGGCTGCACCCCCGCCGGGCCACCCCCCGCATGCTCGCAGGGCCGCTGGGCGGCGAGCGGGTACATATCCGGGGAGCGTCTGATGGGAGACTCTGATGTCCGATGACCGCCCCATCCTGGTGACCGGTGCCGCGGGGAACGTGGGAGCGGTCGGCCGGACCGTGGTCGACTTCCTGCGGCGATGGGATCTGCCCGTCCGCGCGCTCGTCCGCCGGGAGGACGACCGCGCCGAGGCGCTGCGGGCCGTGGGCGCGGAGGTGGTGGTGGGTGATCTCACCCGCGGCGCCGACGTCATGCGTGCGGTGGACGGTTGCCGGCGCATGTACTTCGGCATGAGCGTCTCGGCGGCGTACCTGGAGGCCACGGTCACCACGGCGTCGGTGGCCCGCGAGCACGGCGAATTGGACACGTTCGTCAACATCTCCCAGCTGACCGTCTCGCAGATGGACGTGACGAGCACGGAGGAGTCGCAACAACAGCGTCAGCACTGGCTCTCCGAACAGGTTCTCGACTGGTCCGGGCTGCCGGTCGTGCACGTCAGGCCAACGGTGTTCATGGAGAACCCGTTGTTCATGATCTATGCGGTGTCCTCGATCATGAAGGACGGCACGATTCGGCTGCCGTTCGGCTCCGGCCGTACCTCTCCGGTCGCGGCCCGTGACGTGGCCGAGGCGATCGCGGCGATCCTGCGGGACCCCGGCCCGCACCTCGGGAAGGTGTACGAACTGACCGGTCCCCGCTCCTACGACCTGACCGCGATGGCCGCGGAGTATTCCAAGGTGCTGGGCCGTCCGGTCACCTACGTCGATGTGCCGCTCGAAGCATGGATCGATCAGGACCTCGGCCGGCAAGGCCTGCCGGAGCACGTTTTCCAGCACCTCTCCACCATGGCCCGCCTCCATGCGGACAATCGGTACGACCGCCTGACCCCCGATCTCGAGCTGCTCATCGGCCGGCCGGCATCGGGCGTACGGGAATTCGTCGAGACTCACCCCGGGCTCTTCGGCAGAGAGTGAGAGCACGCCTCGCGGTCGTTCGATCCGGTCGGGGGGCCTGTCAGGGACTGCACATCATGTATCGCCGCTTGTGACCCGCCTGTCACCCCACCCCGTGACCCCACCCCGTGACCCCAACCCCGTGACCCCATCCGTGAATCTCACAGGTGGTCTCTCCGGCACTATTGATCTCTCCGGCACTATCGCGACTCCCGGCCGCCAACCCGCCCCGACCGCCTACAATCCCCGGATACCGGTGGGCCGGCGGGAGGAGTTCCGGCGGAAAAATACGTGACAAGGTCTAACGAATGCGACATTTGTCGTACTGTCATAACCCTGGTCTGCTAGGGGAACGTGGGGGTCGAGCGGTGCGACGGGGGCTTGTTGCGGGATTGACGGTGGTGGTCCTCGCCGTGACGACGGCCTGCGGAGGCGCCGCCGGCGTTGGCGGCGGCAGCGCCGGCGGTGGTGGGGGCGGGGGTGGCACCTCCAAGGGCGGCGACAACGGCGCCCCGAAGGTGACCATCACTCCCGGGAACGGCGCCCAGAAGGCCAGGCCCGACCGGGGTCTCGTGGTCACGGCGGCCGGTGGCACGTTGCAGAACGTCACGGTGAAGGCCGGCAACGCGGACGTGCCGGGGCAGATGTCCGCCGACCACCTGACCTGGCGGTCCAAGTGGACCCTCACGCCGGGAACCTCGTACCAGACCTCGGCGAGCGCCGTGGGCACCGGAGGCAAGACGACCACCGCGACCAGCGCGTTCCGCACCCTCAAACCCGCGGTTCCTTTGACGATCATCGACGTGACGCCCGCTCGCGGCGAGACCGTGGGCGTCGGCATGCCGATCACCGTGCTGTTCAACCGGTCGGTCGGTGACAAGGCCGCGGTCGAGCGGGCCCTGGAGATCCACTCCACCAAGGCCACGGTGGGCGCCTGGTTCTGGGTCAATGACCGCGAAGTCATCTTCCGGACCAAGAACGGTCGTTACTGGCCGGCCAACCAGAAGGTCTCCTTCACCGCGCACCTGGCCGGCGTCAAGTCCGGCGCCGGTGTCTACGGCTCGGGCGATGTCACGCACAACTTCCGCATCGGCGACTCGCACATCATCACCGTCAACTCCAAGACAGACCGGCTGGTGGTGAAGAAGAACGGCAAGGTCTTCCGATCCTGGGGCGTCAGCCTCGGGACCGGTGGTGACGTCCAGGCCGACGGCGTGGACCATCTCCGCACCACCAGCGGTGTTCATCTGACCATGGCCAAGAGCCGGCTGGAGCGGATGATCTCCCCTGGCAAGAAGAAGGGCCAGACCGGCTACTACGACGAGAAGGTCCCCTGGGCCACACGTATCTCCAACAGCGGCGAGTACATCCACCAGAACATGGACGACCCGACGTGCCTGGGCAACCGGAACTGCAGCCACGGCTGTGTGCGTTCCCCGGCCGCCAGCGCCCAGTGGTTCTTCGGCTGGGCCTACCGCGGGGACGTCGTGGTCATCACCGGGACCGGCCGCCAGCTGGACTGGAACAACGGCTGGGGCTACTACCAGAAGCCGTGGAACCAGTGGGTGAAGGGCAGTGCGCTCAACGCGCCGGTCACCACCTGAGCGCCCGGGAACCTTCCGGGCATGAGATCGTTTGCCCAGATGTACACCGCTGACCGCCAGGAGTGACGTCCTTATACATGGACCCCGGTAATACCCGCGCCGCCTCCCCTGGGGAGACGGTGCAATGATCCTTGATTTCGCGTTCCTTGGGGCCGCGGTCGTCCTCATCGCGGCCAACGCCGTCTTCGTCGCGGCCGAGTTCTCCCTGGTCACGGTGGACCGCGGCCAAGTTCAGCGGCTGGCGGCCGAGGGTGACCGCAGCGCCAAGGGAGTCCTGGCCGCTGTCCGTCAGCTGTCCTTCCAGCTGTCCGGTGCCCAGCTCGGCATCACGATCACTTCGCTGTTGCTCGGCATGATCACCGAGCCCGCGCTGGCCCATCTGCTCAGCCCATGGCTGCCCGAGGGCGTGGCGGTCGTGGCGGCCCTGGCCATCGCCACCGTGGCGCAGATGGTGCTGGGTGAGCTGGTGCCCAAGAACGCGGCACTGGCCAGGCCCCTGGCCGTCGCCAGTTTCGCGATCCCGGCGCAACGGGCGTTCTCGGCCGTGTTCGGCCCGTTGATCAAGGCCTTCAACGCGATGGCGAACGGCCTCGTACGCAAGCTGGGGGTTGAGCCGCAGGACGAGTTGGCCTCCGCCCGCTCGGCGGAGGAACTAGGCCTGCTCGTACGGCTGTCGGCTGAGGCGGGGACGCTGCCTCCGGGCACCGCGGGCATGCTCCGGCGGGCACTGCGCTTCGGCGACAAGGCCGCGGAGGAGGCCATGACGCCCAGGGTCGACTGCACCACGGTGGCGGCCTCGGCGAACCTGGCCGAACTCCTGGAGATCGCCGATGAGACCGGACATCTCCGGGTGCCCGTCCACGGCGAGGACATGGACGACATCATCGGGCTGGGCGTGGTGGCGGACGCCTTCGCGGTCGCGGCGGCGGAGCGGGCGACCACGTCGGTCCGCGACATCGCCCGCCCGCCCGTCCTCGTGCCGGAGACACTGCCGCTGGCCACAGTGCTGGAACGGCTGCGCGCGGCGCACTCCGAACTGGCCATCGTGGTCGACGAGTACGGTGGTTTCGCCGGCATCGTGACCACCGAGGACCTGGCCGAGGAACTGGTCGGTGAGATGGCCGACGAGTACGACCAGCCGGACGAGGAGTCGGCCGAGCCGATCCCGACCCTGCTGAGCCCGGGGGAGTCCGCGACCGTGCCCGGAGGGCTCCGCCCCGACGAGGTGGAGGAGCGTACCGGCTTCGTCATGCCGGAGGGTCCCTATGAGACGCTGGCCGGGCTGCTGCTGGCCAGGCTGGGGCACCTGCCGGGCGCCGATGAGGAGATCGTCGAGAATGGATGGCGGTTGACCGCCGCCACCGTCGAGCGGCGCCGCATCGAGCAGGTCACGCTGACCGCTCCCGCCGTGGACGAGCAGCGATGAAGCCCCGGCGGAGCCGCCGCTCCGGAAAGGCCGCCGAGCGGCCGCCGAGACGGTGCCACGGTGACCGGGCCGCGGGCCCGGGTGCACGGCCGGGAAGCAATGCCGGCCCGCGCGGCGAGACCGGGCGGGTGGCCCCGTGAGCATTCTCAGTGTCGTCGCCATCCCGCTGCTGCTCGCGATCAACGGCTTCTTCGTCGCTGCCGAGTTCGCGCTCATCGCCGCGCGCCGCACCCAGATCGAGCCGCTGGCGAGCACGTCCAGAAGGGCCCGTACGGTGCTGGCCGCGATGGACGCGGTGCCGACCATGCTCGCCGCCGCACAGCTCGGCGTGACACTGGCCTCACTGGCCCTCGGAGCCCTGGCCGAACCCACCATCGCCAGAGGCCTGCAGTCGGTGTTCCACACGGCGCACGTGCCGGCCGGCCTCACCCATCCGGTGGCGTTCATGCTGGCACTGCTGACCGTGGTGTCGGCGCACATCCTGATCGGCGAGATGGTCCCCAAGAATCTCGCGCTCGCCGCCCCCGACAAGGCGGCGCTCTGGCTGGTGCCCCCGCTGCTGGTGTTCGCCCGGCTGACCCGGCCGCTCCTGGTCGTCATCAAGGCGCTGTCGACCCTGGTGTTGCGCCTCCTGCGGCTGCCCGTCACCGCGGAGGCGCGGACCGTCTACACCCCGGACCAGCTGCCCGCCCTCATCGACGAGTCCCGTGAACACCGGCTGCTGGACGCCGGTGAGCACGAGCGGATGATCGCCACGTTGTCCCTGCACGCGCGCCCGGTCAGCGATGTGATGGTGCCGATGGAGCAGGTGGTGAGCGTCGGCCCGGACACGACCCCCGCCGCCCTGCAGGAGTTCGCGGGACGATACGGCCACTCTCGGTTCCCCGTGATGACGGAGAAGGGCGAGCTCCTCGGTTACCTTCACATCCTCGATGCCCTCAACGGCCACCCGCCCGGCCATCCGCTCCCGGTCCGGGCCATTCCGCGGGTGCCGCCGAGCACCACCCTGGCCGAGGTGCTCGCTCTGATGCGCCGCAGCCGCGCCCAGGTCGCCGCCGTGATGGCGGGGACCGGCGATGGCCGCGCGACCGGCGTCGCCACCCTCGACGACGTCCTCGCCGGGCTGCTCAACTCGCCGTGACCGGTGGTGTCGCCGGGCGGCCGGCGGATGTCGGCCATCGTCGAAGTGCCGGAGCGGCCCCCGGCACCTGGAGCGGTTCGACGGCCAGTGGTCCGTCCGCGGTCCGCCTGGGGATCCGCTCAGGTATCTAGGACGCGACGGGCTGGAAGACCGGCGACAGCCCGGACAGGATCCGGCGGATGATCGGCCGCTGCTCCTGGGGGGTACGGCCGCGCAGGCCGAACACCGCGTCCAGCCCGTCGTAGTAGGGCGCCAGGGCGAGATGCGGCAGCAGCATGAGCAGCAGGGAGAGCAGGACGGCGTCGTCGGCTTCGGGCCGGATCGCGTCCCGGTCGCGCCACATCTGGATCAGCGGGCGGATCACCTCGACATAGTGCAGCTCGGCGGTCGCGCGGACCACCGCGCGCACCACGTTGTCGATCTCGAGGTTGGTGGCGGCGGTGACGGATCGCTCGAGCGGATGATCGGCGAAATAGTCAGACCAGGCGAAGCAGACCTCGGTCAGCCAGCCGGTGAAGGTCTGGTCCAGATCGAGTGTGGCGATCCGCCGTTCCATGTCCTCGCGGATCCGCCGGGAGGCCTCGTCACAGACGTAGGCGAAGAACTCCTGCTTGTCGGCGAAGTACTGGAACAGTGAGCCCTTGGCGATCTCCGCTTCGCGGGCGATGGTGTTCAGACTGCCGGTGGAGTAACCGTGCTCGCCGAACTCCTGCATCGCGGCCTGCAGCACCCGCTGACGTTTGGCGTCGTCCAGCCGGAACCAGGTCGAGGTAGGCACAGAAATCTTCGCTTTCATCTCCGATTGTGACCGGATGGTCATTTTCGGTGATGCTTTCACCGGCCGGCCGATGCTGTCAACGTTCTATCAGTCGGCGACGGCCGGGGGGACCATAGCCGTCACCTCGCTGAGAAAATCTGTGGTCTCGCCGGCCGGTCGGCCGGGCAGGCTCACAGCCGGCGGGACTCCAGCACGCGCTGCGGGAAACTCGCGGGTGCGGCTCGCGGGGCTCGGTGAAGATCTGCTCGGCCGGGCCGCGTTCGAGCAGGGCGCCGTCGTGCAGAAAGCACACTGTGCCGGCGATGTCGCGGGCGAAGCCCATCTCATGGGTGGCCAGCACCATCGTCATCCCGGACTCCTTGAGCTCCCGCACGATGCCCAGCACGTCGGTGACCAGCTCCGGGTCGAGTGCGGAGGTGACCTCGTCCAGCAGCATCAGGCTCGGCCGGGTGGCCAGGGCCCGGATGATGGCGACGCGCTGGCAGACGACCTCGTGCGGCGGGACAAGGGGGGCCTCCAGGTGGTCGGCAGGACGTCACGCGGGAACGCGGGTGATCTATGGCATTGCGACAGGGAAGTGCTAGGCCGTATCGGATGGGCTCTCTGGGGCACGGATGGTGATCAGCTGATTGGTGGCCAGCTCGAACCTGGCCTCGGCGGAGCCCCGGTTGATCGCCAGACCGAGCCAGCCGGAGGAATCGGTGAACAGCAGCGGCTCACCGAACGGCACCTTGCCGAAGGTCTCCTCGTAGGGCACCCGTACGGCCCGCGGCCCATCGGTCCCGGTCCAGATCAGCTCCAGCGGAGTGCCGTGCGGCACCGGCCCCAGGGCGGCCTGGAGGTCGGCGGCCTCGCCGGAAAGGATCAGGCTGCCGAAGTCGTCCGGATAGAGCACGCTCAGGGTCAGTGCCCCGGATCCGATCACAGGGGCGGGCGGCTCCAGCGGGACCAGCGTGTCGATCGCCGGGCCGAGTTCGGCGATGTCGACGCCGGTGGCCACATGCCCGGCGGCGGGGGCGAAGAGGTCGCGGCCGTGGAACGTGGTGGACATCGAGGGCAGCCGGTAGGCCGGGTTCGTCAGCCGGTGCGCCCGGACGACACCGCCGAGCGCCTCCGCGGCCGGGACCAGCAGCCCGTTGTCCGGCCCGATCAGGACGTCCCCGCGCCCGGTGGCCACCGCCACCGGATGACGCCGGGTGCCCACTCCCGGATCCACGATCCCCACCTGCACCCCGACCGGCAGGTACGGGACCGCCTGGCGGAGCAGCATCGCGCCCTCGATGATCGAGTACTTGGTGACCTCGTCGCTGAGCACCAGCACATTCGCCTCGGAGGCGATCGTGTAGACGACGCCCGCACACGTGGCCGTATAGGCGGCACCGAAATCGGTGGTGAAGCTGACGAACGGGCGGCTGCTGGGCACGGCGAGATGCTTTCGGAGGTGCGGAATTAGTGCCGAATTCTGGCTCAGGCTATCAAATCAGCACTTCAAGCGCTGTCCGGCGACGCTATCCGGCGAATCGCTGTGCCGGGGGTCGAATCGGCGGGCGGAGGCGTCCTCCTGGGCCAGCCGGTGCAGCGCGATGAGCACCTGTTCGTAGAGCACCGTCATCACCACGGTGCCCTGCACCACCCGGCCACGCGGGGCGCCGGTGTCCAGCGCGCCCAGCTCGTGGTCGCCCAGCCGGGTCGCCGCCTCGATGTAAGGGCGCAGCTCGGTGAGGACCACCGGGATGCCGAGCCCGCGCAGCGCGACGAACGTCTGGGCCAGCAGATTGCGCGCGGGCGCCGCCGGGGTGATCCGCCAGCCGAGCTCCGTCACGAGGGCGTCCACGTCCTGCTGGGCGGCCCGCCAGTCGGGGTCGTCGGCCGGCGCCTCCACGTGCGGGCCCAGCGCGTGCCGCGCGGTGCCGAGCAGGTCGTGCAGCCCGACCGTGTCGTCGTCAAGGGCGGCCACGATCGGCTTGATGGCCGATACCGGCAGATCGCCGACCCCGCGCAGTGCCCGGATGAGGCGCAGGCGTTCCAGATGGCGGTCGTCGTAGTCGGCCTTGGTCGCCGCGATCGACGCCCCGCGCGGCATCAGGCCTTCGCGGATATAGAACTTGATCGTTTGTACGGTGAGCCCGCTGCGATCGCTCAGTTCCGAGATCTTCATCGGCCGCCCCCTGGCTGGATAGCGTCAGTATCCAGCTCGTGGCCGCTGGATGCCGAAGAAATCCAGTGAGTGTCCGCCGTCAACCGACGGCCATGGTGTCGAAGACGCCCCGGCCGGGTCTCCTGAAAGCCGCTCCGGAATCGCGGTCGTTCGGCTACGGTCGGTGACACAAACGTCCATTGCGTGCGGAGCCAGGCCTGATGTCCGGCATCGGTGAAGGACGGGTCATTCGGTGAACCTCTTTCGTGGGCGGTTGGTGGGTCTCGGGGTCGCGCTCGCGGCCCGTACCGGGTTCACCAGCCTCACCGTGACCGGCCGGGCGGAGACTGGCGCGCAGGCCGGGTCGTGCCCCGCTCCGGCCGGGCCTGGCGGCCCCGCCGAGGACACGGTGGCCGGTGCGATGTCCGCGCTGTTCGTCAGGCATTTCGCCGGCGATTTCGTGGCCGTCGAAATGCTCCTGCGGAAGGGGCGATTCACCCGGGATCAACTGGTCGCAGTGCTGCGTGAGCGGGATCCGGGGTACGACCCGTACCACTTCGTGCGGGCGCTGGCCGAGCTGCCGAAGATCCCCGATGAGCAACTCCGGCCGTACGGCCTCGACGACGACGAGATCGCGGTGGTGCGGGCGCGATTCGCCGACTGGTTCCATGCCCTCATCGGTGACGCGATCGCCTGACCGCCTCGTCGCCAGCACGGCTCCGCGGTCCCTTCCGCCGATTCACGGGGGGTTTCGGGAAAACCGTCCGCGCCCTGTCACCGATTCGCTACGTTGAGTGGCGCGGTACGTCCCGTATCACCAGGGTTCACCGTCCAAGCCGCTCCCGGAGTCCGGGCCGCTTCGGACCGTCCGTGTCACGGCCGCATCCATGGCGGAGCCATGCCCGGGTCGGGCTGTGGCCAGTGGCGGGACGGTCCTCGATGAACCATGTCAGTGATTCCGGCGATGACCCCCGGCGTGCGCACGACCCGGGCGACCCAGGCGACCCGGGCGTGGCGGGCCGGATGTCGAGGCTCTTCGACCGGGGCCGCCCGCAGGACTTCGTGGCGATCGGGTCGGTGCTCGGCGAGGGGCGCTACACGCGGGAGCGGCTTGTCGAGCTGCTGTGCGCACGTGACCCCCGCTGCGACGCCTTCTTCTTCGCGGGGGTGCTTGCCGAGCTGCCGCTGCTGCCCGACGAGCAGTTCACGGCGCTGGGGCTAGGCGACCTGGAGATCGCGATCCTGCGCGCCCGGTTCGCCGACTGGTACCGCAGCATCCTCGACAGCGGGCCGCCGGGCTGAGGTCAGGTCGCCCGCCGCATCGACTCGGACACCTTCTCGGCGGCGGCGGCCAGCGGGGCGGCGTGCATCCGGCCGGGGGACCGGGTCAACCGCTCGAGCGGGCCGGAGACCGAGATCGCCGCGATCACCCGTCCGCCGGCACCACGGATCGGGGCGGAGACCGAGCCAACGCCCTGCTCGCGCTCGCCCACGCTCTGGGCCCAGCCCCGGCGGCGTACCGAGGCCAGGGTGGCCGCGGTGAACTTGGCGCCGCGCAGGCCGCGGTGCAGCCGGTCCGGCTCCTCCCACGCGAGCAGGATCTGTGCCGCGGAACCCGCGGTCATGGGAAGCGCCGCGCCGACCGGTACGGTGTCGCGCAGCCCGCTGGCCCGCTCCGCCGCGGCCACGCACACGCGGACGTCTCCCTGCCGCCGGTAGAGCTGTGCGCTCTCCCCGGTCATGTCGCGCAACTGCGTCAGGATGGGCTGGGCGATGGCCAGCAGCCGGTCCTCGCCCGCCGCCACGGCCAGCTCGGCCAGCCGCGGCCCCAGGATGAACCTGCCCTGGGTGTCCCGGTGTACGAGGCGATGGTGCTCCAGCGCGACGGCGAGCCGATGAGCGGTCGGCCGGGCCAGACCGGTCGTCTGGACGAGCTGAGCGAGCGACGCGGGACCGGCCTCCAGCGCATTGAGTACGAGAACCGCTTTGTCAAGTACGCCGACTCCGCTAGAGTTGTCCATACCTCGATATTGCCGTCTCGGATTATGAGATGCAAGTCGGCGGGGACGACCGGGCCACCAGGGATCGACACCGAGGTCGACCCGTGACTCGTACTAGGAAAGGTGTGGAGCCATGGGCCAGTCCGTTGGACGTACGTTGGCCGACAAGGTCTACGACGCACATGTCGTACGACGTGCCGAGGGTGAGCCGGATCTGCTCTATATCGATCTTCACCTGGTGCACGAGGTGACGAGCCCGCAGGCCTTCGACGGCCTGCGGCTGGCCGGCCGGAAGGTGCGGCGGCCGGATCTGACGATCGCCACCGAAGACCACAACGTACCGACCACCGACCTGCTCGCGCCGATCGCCGACCCGGTCTCGCGCACCCAGGTCGAGACGCTGCGCAAGAACTGCGCAGAGTTCGGCATCCGGCTGCACCCGATGGGCGACGCCGGCCAGGGCATCGTGCATGTCATCGGCCCGCAGCTGGGACTCACCCAGCCGGGCATGACGGTCGTCTGCGGCGACTCGCACACCTCCACTCATGGGGCGTTCGGCGCGCTGGCCTTCGGTATCGGCACCAGCGAGGTCGAGCATGTGCTGGCCACTCAGGCGCTGCCGCAGATCAAGCCCAAGACCATGGCCGTCACCGTCGACGGCACACTGCCCGAGGGCGTCACGTCCAAGGACCTGATTCTGGCGATCATCGCCCAGATCGGCACCGGCGGTGGCCAGGGTCACATCATCGAATACCGCGGCGAGGCGGTGCGCGACCTGTCGATGGAAGGCCGGATGACGGTCTGCAACATGTCCATCGAGGCGGGCGCCCGGGCAGGCATGATCGCGCCCGACGAGACGACCTTCGAATACCTCAAGGGCCGCCCCAGCGCACCGCAGGGCTCCGACTGGGACACGGCCGTGGAGTACTGGAAGTCCCTGCGCACCGACGACGACGCGACCTTCGACCGGGAGATCGTGATCGACGCCGGCACGCTCGCGCCGTTCGTGACCTGGGGCACCAACCCGGGCCAGGGACTGCCGCTGAGCGCCTCCGTCCCGTCGCCTCAGGACTACGCCGACCCGTCGGCGCGCCAGGCTGCCGAGCGGGCCCTGGAGTACATGGGCCTGACCGCCGGGACCCCGCTGCGTGAGGTCAAGGTCGACACCGTCTTCGTCGGCTCCTGCACCAACGGCCGTATCGAGGATCTGCGCGCCGTCGCCGACGTGCTCAAGGACCGCACGGTCGCCGACGGCGTCCGGATGCTGATCGTGCCGGGCTCCATGAAGGTCAAGGAGCAGGCCGAGCGGGAGGGGCTCCACGAGGTCTACACCGCCGCCGGCGCCCAGTGGCGTGAGGCCGGCTGCTCGATGTGCCTGGCGATGAACCCGGACAAGCTCGCCGCCGGGGAGCGCAGCGCCTCGACCTCCAACCGCAACTTCGAGGGCCGGCAGGGCCCGGGTGGCCGTACCCACCTGGTCTCGCCCGCCGTCGCGGCGGCCACCGCCGTCGCCGGCCACCTCGCCGCCCCCGCCGACCTGTAGACCCATTCCCTCCGTGATCACGCGATCGCGTGACGCGGAGGAGGACATGCAACGGAGATCCGATCATGGAAGCCTTCACGACCCACACCGGCCGCGCGGTGCCGCTGAGGCGCAGCAACGTCGACACCGACCAGATCATCCCGGCGGTCTGGCTGAAGCAGGTCAGCCGCACCGGCTTCGAGAAGGGCCTGTTCTCCGCCTGGCGTGAGGACCCGTCCTTCGTCCTGAACGACCCCGCCTACGAGGGCGCCAGTGTCCTGGTCACCGGCCCCGACTTCGGCACTGGCTCCTCGCGCGAGCACGCGGTGTGGGCGTTGCAGCAGTACGGCTTCCGGGCCGTCATCGCACCGCGCTTCGGCGACATCTTCCGGAACAACTCCACCAAGATGGGGCTGCTCCCGGTCATCCTGCCCGCCGAGACGGTCGAGGCGCTGCAGGACGCCGTCGAGCACGACCCGGCGACCGAGATCACCGTCGACCTGGAGAACCGTGAGGTCCGCGCCGGCCGGATCACCGCGTCGTTCGAGATCGACGACTACACCCGCTGGCGGCTGCTGGAGGGTCTCGACGACATCGGCCTGACCCTGCGGCACGCAGAGGACATCGGCACGTTCGAAGGGAACCGGGCCTCCTGGTTCCCCGTCACGGCCTGACCCCTTCCGGTGGGTGACGGCGTGATCTCGCCGTAGTTCCCACCCTGCCGGTTCGAGCGTGTCCCCCCACAGGAGACAATCGTTGTGGGAGACATGCCCGAGCATGCGGGGAGGTAAGGCGGTGACGGCGACTCGGCCCGAGTCATGCTGGACCGGTCCGGCGTGGGAGGACGCCACGTTGATCGTGCTGGCCCGGCAGTTGCGCGACGCGCACAGCAGGGTGGCCCCACTGCCCGGCCACGAACGCCGCCGACTGCACCGGCATCTGCTCGCGATCACTGATCTGGCCAAGCGTGATCCGGCATTGGCCGCAAGACGTCTCGAATCATTCCTAACCGACCTAGAGACCGGGGTGGAGCGGTCCGACTGGGCGGCTGAAACCCGCTAGGCGACGAGGAATTCGCATGCGACACAGGAGTTATTGCTTGCAGGTGATTGTGTACCTGCCGTACGTCCCCTAGTTTCGTGCGGGCAAGGGGGGAACCGGAGGAGCTACCCATGAACAAGCGTGAGCTGGTCGACGCGATCTCTGAGCGGCTCGGCAGCAAGAAGGCCGCAGCCGAGGCAGTCGATGCCCTGCTGGACACGATCCAATCGACCGTGGCCAAGGGCGAGAAGGTCGCCATCACCGGGTTCGGCTCGTTCGAGAAGGCCGACCGGCCTGCTCGTACGGCTCGCAATCCGGCAACCGGCAAGTCCATCGATGTTCCCGCGACGTCGGTGCCCAAGTTCAAGGCGGGCGCCGACTTCAAGAACCTGGTGGCCGGCAAGTAGTACGACAACACGTACGGCGCTCGATGCACGTGCCCAGCGCACGCGCCTCGGGCGCCGTACGTGTTCCTGCCTCCACCTCACCTTCCACCCCTCACCTCCAGCGCCACCTCAGCGCCACCTCCAGCCCCAGCGAGCGGGTGGGGCGGCGCCTCCAGTGATCTCGTGAGTAGTCTCGGTGTCATGCAGGGAACGGTTCGGACGTACGACGCCGCGACACGGTCCGGCAGTGTCTTCCTCGACGACGGCAGCCGGCTGGAGTTCCGGGCCCCGGCCTTCGACGCGGGAGGGTTGCGGCTGCTCCGCCTCGGACAGCGGGTCAATCTCGCGGTGGCCGAGGGTGAGATCACCGCCATCACCCTGTCCACCTTCCCGCTTCCCGCCGACCCCTCGGTTTCGTGATCGCGCGGTTCGTGCCGGCGCACGAACCAGCGAGGATCACAGGTCAGCCCGTGCAGAGGGCGGGCAGCCGGGCGGCGACGGCGGCCGTGCGCGGTCCCAGGCCCAGGGCGATGGCCGCCCGCAGATCCTCGAGGGTGTCCACGTCCCGCCGAACGCTGGCGATGTCCTCCAACGACGCCAGCTCGCGTGCCCCCTGCGCCCGATGCGCGAGCCGGGAGTCGGTGCCGAACGCGGGGGAGAAGCCGGTGCCCGGCCCCGCCGCGTACAGCGTGGTGCCCACGCCGAGAGCGTCGGGTACGAACCACAGCGGAGCCTCGGCCGCGGCGTCCAGCACCCTGGTCAGCTCGGCGGGACGCAGCGCGGGCAGATCGGCGGACAGCGCGCCGACACCCGCGTCCGGAAACGTCCGGCGGGCGACCGCGGCACCGTGCGCGAGGGCGGGGTTGAGGCCGCTGTCCGGTTCGTCGGGCACGATCATCGCCCCGAGCGCGGCCAGCTCGCGGGCGGCGAGGGGGTCGTCGGTCACCACCAGCACCCCCCGGACGCGGTCGGTACGGAGCGCGGCCGCTACCGTGTCCGCGGCCACGGCCAGGGCCAGGGCCTCACGGTGCGGACCGGCGGTGGGGGCCATGCGGGACTTGGCCCTGGCCAGCATCTTGACCGGGACCACCAGCGACCACGAGAGCAGGGGAGTACTGGACATCGCAGCTCGACACTATGCGCACGTAACCGCGACACTTGAGGACACCCCCTCGCTGAGGGGCGAGGTGGGCGCTCGGTAACACGGGCGTCATGAGCCCGGGCAGGTTCAGTCCGGGCGTTCTAGGGAGGAGGGGGCATGAGTCACGAGTACTCGCCGGGCTGGCGCAGGTTCTCGATCGCCGTCCTGCGCCCGTTGCTGTTCGGGATGCTCAAGCGGGACTGGCGCGGCAAGGAGAACATTCCGCGGGCGGGCGGTGTGATCGTAGCGGCCAACCACATCTCGGAGGCCGACCCCCTCGCCCTCGCCCATTTCGTTTACGAGTCCGGTCGGTACCCGGTCTATCTCGCGAAGTCCACCCTCTTCGACGTCCGGTATCTGCGGCCGATCCTGCGCGGCACCGGCCAGATCCCGGTCTACCGCGACAGCTCCGACGCCTCGCTGGCGCTCCGGGACGCGGAGGCGGCCCTGCTGGCCGGCGAATGCCTCATGTTCTATCCCGAGGGCACCTGCACTCGTGACCCCGATCTGTGGCCGATGACCGGGCAGACCGGCGCGGCCAGGCTCGCCCTGGCCACCGGCGCCAAGGTCGTCCCGATGGCGAGCTGGGGCGCGCACGAGCTGCTGCCCTACCTGAAGGTCGAGCGGCGCGGGCTGGCGGCCGGGCTGAAGAAGGGCTTCCATCCCTTCCCGCGTAAGAAGATGCACGTGATCGCCGGCCCTCCGCTCGACCTGTCGGCGTACGAGGGCGTCCCGCCGACCGCGGAGACGTTGCGGGACGCGACCGCCGAGATCATGCGGGCCATCGCCGAGCTCGTCGGAGAGCTCCGCGGTGAGCCGCCCCCGGCGGAGCCGTACGACCACCACAAGGCCATCGAGCAGCGACGACACAAAGACGAGGGGGCGCAGGCCTCGTGACCTTGCGAGCGGCGGTAATGGGAGCGGGTTCGTGGGGGACCGTGTTCGCCAAGGTGCTGGGTGATGCGGGCTGTGACGTCACGGTATGGGGACGCCGGGCCGAGATCGTTGAGTCGATCAACGAGCGCAGGGAGAACCTCGACTATCTGCCCGGGGTGGAGCTACCGGAGCGGGTGCGGGCCACCACCGACCCGGCGGAGGCACTCGACGGGGCGGAGTACGTCGCGCTGGCGGTGCCGTCGCAGACCCTGCGGACCAACCTGGCCGAGTGGACGCTGCCCGGCGACGCGGTCCTCATCAGCCTGATGAAGGGGATCGAGCTGGGAACCTGCCGGCGGATGTCCGAGGTCGTCCAGGAGGCCTGCGGTGTTCCCGAGAGCCGCATCGCCGTGCTGTGCGGGCCCAACCTGGCGCGGGAGATCGCCGCGGGCCAGCCCGGTGCGGCGGTGGCCGCCTGCGCCGACGAGGAGACGGCCCGGCGCGTCCAGATGGCCTGCATGACCCCGTACTTCCGGGTCTACACCAACCCCGACGTGGTCGGCTGCGAGCTGGGCGGGGCCGTGAAGAACGTCGTCGCCCTGTGCGTCGGCATCGCCGTCGGGCTCGGGTTCGGCGACAGCACCCGGGCGCTGCTCATCACCCGGGGGCTGGCCGAGATCGCCCGGCTGGGCGCCGCTCTCGGCGCCGACGAGCACACCTTCGCCGGGCTGGCCGGGCTGGGCGACCTGGTGGCGACCTGCAGTTCGCCGCTGTCGCGCAACCGTACGTTCGGGGAGAACCTCGGCCGGGGCATGACCCTGGCGCAGGTCATCGCGGTCACCAAGCAGACCGCCGAGGGAGTGAAGTCCTCCGAGGCCGTGCTGGAACTCGCCCGCAAGCACAACGTGGAGATGCCGATCACCGAGATGGTGGCGGCCGTCCTGCACCACGGGATGTCCATCGAAGAGGCGATGCTGAAGCTCATGTCACGCACCCCCAAGCCGGAGCGCTACGGGGTGTGACACGCACCCTGCTCGCGGCCCGACCCGTGAGGTCCACTACGGCCTCGTCACAGCCGTGTCTGGGCATGGGTGGTTCGCGTAGTTCAAACGGTAGGGTCGTTCATCATGTTCGAGCGCCTTGCTGAGCCCAGCACCAAGATTCGCGTCGCCGTCGTGTTCGGCGGGCGCAGTTCCGAGCACGCCATCTCCTGCATCACCGCCGGTAGCGTGATGGCAGCCATCGACCGGGACCGCTACGAGGTCATCCCGGTCGGCATCGCCCGTGACGGCCGCTGGGTGCTCGCCTCCGGCGATCAGCGCCTGGCCATCGAGGGCGGCCGGTTGCCCGAGGTGTCGGGGGACGGACCCGCGCTGGCGCTGCCCTTCGACCCGTCGGCTCGCGGGCTGGTGGCCCTCGAACCCGGAGCCATCCCCCGTACGCTCGGCGAGGTCGACGTCGTGCTGCCGCTGCTGCACGGCCCGTACGGCGAAGACGGCACCATCCAGGGGATGCTCGACCTGGCGGGGATCCGCTACGTGGGCGCCGGAGTGCTGTCCAGCGCGGTCGGCATGGACAAGGCCTTCATGAAGCTCGTGTGGCAGGCGCAGGGCCTGCCGGTCGGGCCGTACGTCATCGTCACCGACCGGGAGTGGCGGCGTGAGCGCAAGCGGAAGATGGACGAGATCAAAGATCTCGGCCGCCCGGTCTTCGTCAAGCCGGCCCGGGCCGGGTCCAGCATGGGCATCACCCGGGTCGACGGCGACTCCGACGACGTGCTGGAGGCGGCGGTCGAGGCCGCTCGTGAGCACGACCCCAAGGTCATCATCGAGGCGGGCATCGACGGACGAGAGATCGAGTGCGGCGTCCTGCAGGGACTGGACGACGGCCCCGCGGAGGCCAGCCTGCCCGCCGAGATCCTGATGGCCGGGGAGCACGACTTCTACGACTTCGAGACCAAGTACCTCGACGGAGCGACCTCGCTGGTCATCCCGGCGAAGCTTCCGGACCCGGTCATCGAGGAGATCCGCCGGCTTGCCGTGCGGGCCTTCGAGGCGCTCGACGGGGAGGGCCTCAGCCGGGTGGACTTCTTCTACACCAGCGACTCGCGGCTGCTGCTCAACGAGATCAACACCATGCCCGGCTTCACCCCGACCTCGGCGTTCCCGCAGATGTGGGCTGCCACCGGCGTGGACTACCCGGCACTGGTCGACCGCCTCATCCGGACCGGCCTGAACAGACCACTCGGTCTTCGCTGACCCCGGTGGGCGCCGCGCCAGCGCATCCCTGATCCGCGCCTCCAGAGGGCGTCGGTGCTGGTGGACGGCGTGCTCGCTCATGGGCTCCCGGGTTCCCGCGGCGACCTGGGTGAGGGTCTGCCCCTGGCCACGCCCGCTCGGAGCCGGTTCGCCTCCGAACTGTTTCGCTGGGATCGGTGAGCGGAGAATAACCGGCCCTTAAGGGGTAGGAAACCAGTCCGAAACAGGTAGGGCGCCATGATGCAGTATCGCTACATCCCGGCAGGAAGGACCTCCGTTGGCGCTGTCACTCGCCGCACCCGCTTCGCCGGGGTGGATGAGTCCCACCGTTCCGCAGCACACGGCGCGCGCCGTCCCCGGCCACAACCGCTGGCACCCGGACATCCCGGCCGTCGCGGAGGTGATCTCTGGTGGGTCGGTGCGGATGGACTGCCAGAGCCGCTGGGATCTCGATGACCGGGACCCGCACGCGGACGCCATCCTGTGCGGGCCGCTCTCGGTCGTGGGCGCGGAGCCGGGAGACGTCATCGTGGTCGACATTCTCGCGATCGGGCGGTCCGACGGCCGCTATTCGGGAGCCGCGCACCCGGGCATCATCGGTTGCGCTCCCGGCGCGGAGTCCCTTCGTTCGGTGCGGGCCGACCCGGACGGGGCACTGCTCGGGCATGTCCGGCCGGGGCTGGCCGCGTACGAGCCGGTCGCGGCGCAGGCCGTGCGCTCGGTCAGCCGAGGGCACGAGATCGGTGGTTGCGCCGTCGCCCGGCTCACCGCCGGATCACGCATCATGCTGCCGGTGCGCGCGCCCGGCGCCAAGCTGTCGGTGGGCGACCTGCACTTCCCGGCCGGGAGAGTCACGGACTGCCAGGAGTCCGCTCTGGCCGGCTGGATCGACCTGCGGATCAACCTCACCAAACGCGGCGTCGAACGCTTCCGGGTCACCGGCCCGCTGCTGATGCCCGACCCCGACAGAGCCGCATAAGGCGTCCGCCTCATCGTTGTGCCGGAGGGCGCCTGGTGGCACCGCTCAGGACCAGTCGAGCCACTTCGGAGAGCCGGTCGGCGATGGCGGTGTAGGACGTGTAGCCCATACCGGCCTGGACCAGGGCACCGGCATAGATCATCTCCAGCCCGGCCAGGAGCTTGGGGTCGGAGTCCGTGCCGAGGGCGTCGCGGAGCCGGTGGCGGATGGCCACCCCGATGCGCAGCCGCAGTTCCTGGACGTCGGGGTCGGTGCCGAGCATGGCGGTCGTGCATGCCGCCGCCAGCGCGGGTTCGTCGGAGACCAGCAGGGCGATCTCGCGCAGCACGGCTACCACCCGGTCGGCAGGCGGCTCGGGACTGGGGGAGACCGGGGGGAGCGCGCTCAGCCGCCGCCAGAACACCTCCGTGATGAGGTGGTTCTTGGAGGCGAAGTAGGTGTACGCCGTCGCCGCCGCGACACCGGCCCGCCGGGCGACGTTGCGCACGGTCAGTCCTTCGTAGCCGGCTTCACGCAGCTCTTCCACGGCGGCGTCGGTCAGCCGCCGGACGGTGTCGGCCTGCCGTTCGGTGAGCCGCCGCCGGGTGGACTCGTTCAGTAACGGGTCGCTGATCAGTTTTCCGGACACATGTCCGGACATTAGTTCAGGTGGTCGGCCCGCGCAACCATGTGCCTGGCCACGCCCCACTGGGCGCGCGGACCGTACGGTCAGGTCCGCGGGGGCCGGGACGGCGTCAGAGCATCTCGAGCGGTCGTGGCCCGAGCGGAGGCGGGAACGCGGTGTCGAGCGCGCGGAAGTCCTCTTCGGTGAGTTGCAGGGCGAGCGCGGCGTGATCTTCCCAGACGTGCTCCCGGGTGCCGGCTCTGGGGATGGCGATGACGCCCTCCTGGCGGAGCACCCAGGCCAGCGCCACCTGTGCGGGGGTCACATCATGCTTGACCGCGATGTCGCGCAGGGTGAGGTTGGTCAGCAGCCGGCCTTGTTCGATCGGCGAGTAGGCCATCACGGGGATGCGCCGCTCGTGGCACCAGGGCATCAGGTCCCATTCGGGGGCGCGGCGGGTGAGGTTGTAGAGGATCTGGTCGGTGACCACGTCCGAGCCACCGGGCAGGCTCACGAGCTCCATCATGTCGGCGATGTCGAAGTTGCTGACCCCCCAATAGCGGATTTTGCCTGCGTCCATCAGGCGCAGGAAGGCCTCAAGCGTCTCCTGCAGCGGTATCCGGCCGCGCCAGTGCAGCAGGTAGAGATCGAGGTGCTCGGTGCACAACCGCCGCAGGCTCTCATCGCACGCGGAGATCGTCCCGGACAGGTCCGCGTGGTGCGGCAGCACCTTGCTGACCAGGAAGACCTCGTCGCGGCGCCCCTCCAGTGCCTCACCGATGAGCTCTTCGGCACCGCCGTCGGCGTACATCTCGGCGGTGTCGATCACCGTCATCCCCAGGTCGATACCCAGCCGTAACGCGGCGATCTCTTCGTCGCGGCGCCAGGGACGCTCGGCCAGCCCCCATGACCCCATGCCCAGAACCGGGATCGGTTCCCCCGAGGGAAGGCGGGTCCGCCGGACGGTTTGGGTGGACACATCGCACCTCCTCAGCCAGGTCCGCGACGCCGGCCGGACCGTGTCCGGCGCCGCCCCTCACGTTGATCAAGTCTCGTTGACCAATCTTGATCAAGTCCTGTCGGGCAAGTCCTCCCGATCAAGCCTGTCGGCGAGCGCCCGCCCCCGTATCCCCCAACCGGGTGGCCTGCCGGTCTGGTCGTGCCGGCCTGATCACGGCGGCCTCGTCAGACGGTCTGGTCAGGCGGTCTGGTCAAGCTGCCTGACCAGGCGGTGGTGCACTCTTCTCGGCGACCTCGGGCGGGGGCGAGGCCGCCGAGAAGAGTGGGTCAGTTGGAGATTGTGAAGAACACGAACGAGAGAACACGAACGAGGGAGCCAGGGGGTGGCCTGCGCGGCGGGTCAGCGCCGCGCAGGCCGGTCATCCGATCGTCTGTGGACGCTGGATCGGATCAGGGATAGCCGGCCAGGTAACTCGGGACGGTGGCAGTGCCGCTCGCCACACCCCCGGTGTTGTTGATGACGTGGCTGATCGTCCCGTTACCGCCCAGTGACACCGTCAGCAGGTCGTGGAACTTCACGCCCGGTGTGTCGGGGACCTCGAAGCCGCGGGCGGCGTTGATCGAGGGGTCGACGTTGAAGTAGCAGTAGCTGCCCACGCCCCACGCTTCGTGGGTGGTGACGTTGTTCGCCACCTTGTAGGCGGCGTAGCCGTTGGTGGACCCGTTCATCCACGCCGCCTGGTTCGGCGGGTCGTAGGGCATCTCGTTCTGGAAGAACACCGTGCGGCCGCCCTGACCGTTCCAGATCACGTTGTACTTCTGGTAGTGCTCGACGAACAGGCCGTAGGCCATCACGTTTGCACCGTTCACGATCAGGCCGGTGTCGGCCTTGTTGGTCGTCCAGCCGACCCCGGCGCCGTGGTCGGCCCGCCAGGCCCAGATGTGATCGATGATCGCGTTGCCGCTGTTCACCACCAGGCTCGTCGTCGCCGAGCCGGCACCGGCTCCGCCGATCCTGAAGAAGACGTCCTGGATGGTCGTCGGGTTGGCGGCATGACTCGCCGAGGAGCCGTTCGGGCCGACCTGGAGAAGCGTCGGTGAGGTGACCGTTCCGGCGTCGAAGAGCAGTCCGGCGAGCTTGACGCCGTCGACGTCGGCGACCGTCATCGGGGTCACCCCGTTGTCCGGCACCAGGGTGGCGTAGCCGAGTCCCATGACCACGGTATTTGCCCGGGTCACGTTGACGGTCTGGTTGAGGTGGTAGACCCCGGGCGTGAACAGCAGGTTCAGGCCCTGGCTCAGCGCCTGGTTGAGGGTGGCCGCGGAGTCGGTCGGCTTCGCGACGTAGAACTGACTGAGCGGGATCGAGGAGCCGGCGGTCGCTCCGCCCGCCCAGCTGGTGCCACGCGAGTTCTGCCGCGCGGCCGGGACGAACACGTTGTAGCTACCGGCCTGGTCGACGTAGAGGTACGGCTTCTCCCGCGTCACCGGGCTCTGGTCGAGGACCGTGTGCGAGGGGTCGGGGAAGTGCTGCGGCGGAGCGCCGTCGACACCCGAGAACACCATGTTCCACACCGAGCCAGACCAGCTGCCGAACTGGCTGTCGCGCGACAGCCACTGCTGCTGGGAGTACGAGGCCACCTGACCATCGACCTTGGAGTCGGAGATGTAGCCGCCGCTGGCCCAGCCGTAGCTGGAGGGGGCCAGGTTGAGGCCACCGCGGATGTGCATGCGGCGGAAGGGCGCCGCCTGCGCGACGGCCCACCGGTCGGTGCCGCCCGTCGGGTTCACCGCCATGTTCTCGGCCGACCGCCAGAAGTTCTGGGTGGCGTTGCCGTTGAACCATCCGGCGTCGACGTTGACGCCGCCGTTGATGGTGACGTCGTCGGGTGAGCGGCCCAGGCCGGCGATGGAGGTGTAGAAGCCGATGTTGGCGGTCGCGCTGTAGCTGCCCGGCTTGAACAGCAGCGCGTACCGATCCGCACCGAACTGGTTGGTCTCCTGCTTGCTGAAGACGGAGTCCAGCTTGCTCTGGATCGTGGCGCCGGACATCGACGGGTCGAAGACCAGTACGTTCGGGCCGAGGTCACCTCCACCCGGCAGCGTCGTACCGCCGGAGCCGGAGTGGACGGTGAACTCCCACAGCGAGTAGCCGTAGCCGGTGGCCCGGGCCGTGCCGTACATCCGCACGTAGCGGCCGGAGCCGGAGACGTCGAGCGTCTGGGTGCCGCCGGTGCCGGTGGTGGTGGAGTAGACGGTGGTCCAGGTGCTCGCGTCATCCGACACCTGGATCTGGAACGCCTTGCCATAGGCGGCCTCCCAGTTCAGCACGACCTGGCAGATCTGCTGGGAGGTGCCGAGGTCGATCTGGAGCCATTGCGGGTCGCTGAAGGCGCTGGACCAGCGGGTGGTGGTGCTGCCGTCGACGGCGTTGGCCGCACTGTAACCGGCGGCCTCGGCGGAGGAGGTCGTGGCCGGGCGGTTGAGTGCGACATTGTTCGTGCCGCAGGTGGCGGCCGAGGCGTGCGGGACGGTGCCGGGCAGCGCGAGGCCGATCAGGAGGAGCAGCGCGCTGGCGAGGGCCAGCACCCAGGTTCGCTGCGACCGGTTGGCGGGGGCGTTTGTCATGGCCTTCCTTAGAACATGAACAAGCGGTCCGGGAGGAGAAGCGCGATACAAGACATCTCCCAGGGGGTGGGTGGAGATGAATCAGCGCTGGTGAGCGCTGACGACGCGGGCATGGCGAAGTCACCTACCGCCCCATCGCGGTGGTGGTCGCCCCGTTCACCGGGATCTGCGTGGTGGGAGGGGGCCCGCGGGCGGACCGGCAATTCCGCTCCACAGGCATCGGCCAGAGGGCCCGCCCCCTTGCGACATGACTTATTTGATGACGTGATTTAATCCAGTCGCAATCGCCACGTCAAGGGGGCGCGACCGGAACTTGCTGATGTACTTGTTATAAGATGTGAACCACGCGAAGGGTGGACGTGATGGAGCGCAAGCGGGGGACTGTCCGGGACCTGCGCCGGGACAACCGGTCCGTGCTGCTGTGGTCGCTCTATTTCGATCAGCCGCGCAGCCGCCAGGATCTGAGCCAGGCCACCGGGTTGAGCCCCGCGTCGGTCAGCAACGTGATCCGTGAGCTGATCGACGAGGGCATCGTCATCGAGGCCGGTTCGGTGGACTCCGACGGCGGGCGGCCGCGGGTCCTGCTACAGATGAACTCCGACTACGGGTACGTCGTCGGGGTCGACGTCGGTGAGACGCGCGTACGCGTCGAGTTGTTCGACCTGACGATGACCGAGCTGGCCAAGGCCGACTACCCGCTGGATCCCCGGGAGCACGGCGTCGAGGTGGTCGTCGACCGGATTCTGGCCGGGCTCGCCGCGGTGCTGGCCGGTGGCGGCGTTGACCCTTCGGCCATCCTCGGAGTCGGCATCGGCGTTCCCGGAGTCGTCGAGCAGGGGCCGGAGGTGCTGGTCCACGGGCAGACGTACGGCTGGGACGCGGTCCCGCTGGAGCGGCTGTTGCGGGCCGGCACCGACCTGCCGCTGCACATCGACAACGGCGCCAAGACGATGGGCCAGGCGGAGCTGTGGTTCGGTGCGGGCCGGGGGGCCCAGCACGCGGTGGTCGGCCTGATCGGCTCTGGAGTCGGCGCGAGCATCATCAGCCACGGCTCCACGCACCGGGGTTCCACGTCCAGTGCGGGCGAGTGGGGACACACCACGCTCATGGTCGGCGGACGTCCCTGCCGGTGCGGCTCGTCCGGATGCCTCGAGGCGTACATCGGCGCCGAGGCGATCCTGGAGCGCTACGGCCGGGAGTTGCCGGGCAACGACCAGGAGTCCGCGCTCGCCGCCCTGATCCACGAGGCCACCACCTCCGCGGTGGCCGCCGAGGTCCTGGACCAGACCGTCCTCTACCTCGGCGCCGGCATCGCCGACCTGATCAACCTGTTCAACCCGGAACGGATCATCCTGGGCGGATGGGCGGGACTGCTGCTCGGTGAGGGGAGGCTCCCGGAGATCCGGGAGGCCGCCCGCCGGCAGTCGCTGCGGCACCCCTTCGCCGAGACCTCGATCGAGCTGTGCCGCCTGGGTCCCGACGCCGTCGCCCTCGGCGCCGCCACCCTGCCGGTCGAACACTTCCTCAACGGCACCACGGCACCCTCCGCCGAACGGAGCCGCGCCACCCGGAGCCGTCCGGAGCGCTGATCGCGGCGAGCGCGTACGCCAGGACGTGTGGGTGCACGCCGGGCGCGCCGACTCGGCTGGCCGCCGGGCGAACCCGTCGGCCCGCCGCGCTACGGCCGTCACTCCAGAGCACCCGCCAGACCGTCCCGCCCGGACCGTCCGTCACGCCCAGGCCGTCACCTTCCGGCCGTCACCCTAGGCCGTCCCGCCCGTCTGTCACCCCGTCTGTCACCCGTCTGCCACCGCGTTCAGGAGGTGGCCGGCGAGGTCGTGCCCGCGGTCCGCCGACGGGGCATCATCGGAGGGCCGGTCCGCCGCAGGTCACGCCTGGTCCGCTTCCCCGCAGGCCCCCGTCTCCCTCCGCTCACCGCGTGATTCACCCCTCAGAAGCCTTGACGGCCGCTTGACTCATAGCTTAAACCATAACTTAAATTTAGTCGGGGGCCATGCTGTTCCACCCCCAGAGAGAGGCCACCGATCATGTTTTCGACCCGTACCACGGCCACTGCGGCCGTCGCCGCCACAGTCCTCGCCGTCCTCGCGGGCTGCGGTGGGGGCACCTCGACGGGCGGGGGAGGCGGCAAGGGCCACCCCAAGACGCTCACGTACTGGGCGAGCAACCAGGGCACGAGCCTGGAGGACGACAAGACCAAGCTCACTCCGGAGCTGCAGAAGTTCGAGCAGCAGACCGGCATCAAGGTGAACCTGGAAGTCGTCCCCTGGACCGATCTGCTCACCCGTATCCTTGCCGCCACTTCTTCCGGGCAGGGCCCGGACGTCCTCAACATCGGCAACACCTGGTCGGCGTCGCTGCAGGCCACGGGGGCTCTGCTGCCCTTTGACGACAAGAATTTCACGCAGATCGGCGGCAAGGACCGTTTCGTGGAGTCCACGCTCGGCTCGACGGGCGCGCCGGGCAAGACACCGGCCGCCGTCCCGCTCTACTCGCTGGCGTACGGCCTTTACTACAACAAGAAGTTGTTCAAGGACGCCGGCATCACGAAGCCTCCGGCCACCTGGGACGAGCTGGTCCAGGACGGCAAGAAGCTTACCGGCGGCGGCAAGTACGGCCTGGCCATCGAGGGCGCCAACAACTCCGAGAACGCCCACCACGCGTTCGTCTTCGCCAAGCAGCACGGCGCCGACTTCTTCGACGCCAGTGGCAAGCCGACCTTCGACTCGCCGCAGGTCGTCCAGGCCATCAAGCAGTACATCGATTTCATGGCCAGCGACAAGATCGCCGCTCCCGGCAATGCGGAGTACGTGCAGAACGAGTCGGTCAGCGACCTGGCAAAGGGCAAGGCGGCCATGCTGCTCTGGCAGGCGGCCGGAGTCCAGCTCAAGGCACGCGGTATGAAGCCCGGTGACTACGGCGTCGCCCCGGTGCCTGTGCAGTCCGGCACGCCCGGCTCCGGACAGAACGTCAACTCGATGGTCGCCGGGATCAACATGGCGGTCTTCAAGAACTCCGGCAACCTCGACGGTGCCCTGAAGTTCGTGAAGTTCATGACCAGCGACGCGGAGCAGAAGACGCTCAACACCGAGTACGGCTCGATCCCGCCGATCAAGTCGGCGCTGCAGGACCCGGCGTTCGCCACCCCCGAGCTCACCGTCCTGCGTGACGCCCTCGCCAAGAGCGCGGCCCCGCTCCCGCAGGTGGCCAAGGAGTCGCAGTTCGAGGAGCTGGTCGGCACGGCCATGAAGGACCTGTTCGCCGACGCGGCCGCCGGCCGGCCGGTGACCACCGATTCCGTCCAGAAGCGCCTCGCCAAGGCCCAGCAGCAGATGCAGGGCTGAGGCGGCCCGTATGACAGCCACTCTCCGCCGTCACAAGCCCCGGGTCGACAACGTGTCCGGCCCGGGGCGCGCCCCCAAACGGCGGATACGCGTTCCCGACCGCGTCCGCCGGGGCGGCCTGCCCTACCTGTTCCTGCTGCCCGCGCTGCTGCTGGAGCTGCTCATCCATCTGGTGCCGATGGTCGTCGGCGTCGTGATGAGCTTCAAGGAGCTGACGCAGTTCTACATTCGCGACTGGGGTCAGGCGCCCTGGGTGGGTCTGCACAACTACCGGGTCGCCGTCGATGTGAACACGCCGATCGGCGCGGCGCTGCTGCATTCGTTTCTGATCACGTGTGCCTTCACGGTGCTGGCCGTCGGCCTGTCGTGGCTGCTGGGCACCGCGGCGGCGATCCTCATGCAGGACACCTTCCGTGGCCGTGCCCTGCTGCGCGGGATCTTCCTGACGCCGTACGCGCTGCCGGTCTATGCCTCGGTGATCGTCTGGTCCTTCATGTTCCAGCACGACAACGGGCTCGTGAACCACATCCTGCACGACCAGCTGGGCGTGACCGGCAAGCCGTCCTTCTGGCTCATCGGGGACAACAGCTTCATCACCCTCGTCGTGGTGTCGGTCTGGCGCACCTGGCCGTTCGCGTTCCTGTGCGTCATGGCCGGGCTGCAGAACATCCCGCGGGAGATGTACGAGGCGTCGGCGATCGATGGGGCAGGCATCTGGCAGCAGATCCGCCGTATCACCATGCCGTCGTTGCGCTCGATCAACCAGGTGCTGGTCCTGGTGCTGTTCCTGTGGACCTTCAACGACTTCAGCGTGCCCTACGTGCTGTTCGGCCGCTCCGCGCCGGACGCCGCGGACCTCATCTCCATCCACATCTACCAGTCGTCGTTCGTCACCTGGAACTTCGGCTCCGGCTCGGCCATGTCGGTGCTGCTCTTGCTCTTCCTGCTTCTGGTGACGGCCGTCTATTTGCTGGTGACCTCTCGCCGGAGGAGCAGCGATGTCTAGTGCCCGCCGGTCGCCGAACGCCCCGCCTGCGTCCTTCATCTGGACCCGGCGGATCGTGCTGACCCTTCTGACCGCCTTCGCGCTGCTGCCCGTCTACGTGATGGCCAGCAGCTCGCTCAAGCCGCTCCAGGACATCTCGGACAGTTTCCGCTGGATCCCCGACCGGCTCACCGTCAGCCCGTACGTCGACATGTGGCGTACCGTCCCGCTCGGCCGCTATTTCGTCAACTCGCTGATCGTCTCGGGAGCGGCGACGGGGCTGTCGGTGCTCGTCGCCATCTTCGCGGCGTACGCGGTGAGCCGCTTCCGGTTCCGGGGCAGGCGGCTGTTCACCTTCACCGTGCTGTCGACCCAGATGTTCCCGGGGATCCTCTTCCTGCTGCCGCTGTTCCTGATCTTCGTCAACATCGGGAACGCGACCGGGATCGCCCTATACGGGTCGCGTGGTGGCCTGATCCTCACTTACCTCACCTTCTCGCTGCCGTTCTCGATCTGGATGCTGGTGGGCTACTTCGACTCCATCCCCCGGGGGCTCGACGAGGCGGCGCTGGTGGACGGGTGCGGCCCGGTCGGCGCGCTGTTCCGCATCGTCGTCCCCGCGTCGCTGCCCGGCATCGTCGCGGTCGCCATTTACGCCTTCATGACCGCGTGGAGCGAGGTGCTGTTCGCCTCGGTCATGACCAACGACGGCACTCGCACGCTCGCCGTGGGGCTGCGGGGCTACGCCACCCAGAACGACATCTATTGGAACCAGGTCATGGCCGCCTCGCTGGTCGTCAGCGTGCCGGTGGTCGCCGGTTTCCTGCTCCTCCAGCGCTATCTCGTCGCCGGTCTCGTCGCCGGGGCCGTCAAATGAGCGGCCGGATCCCCTCACCAGAAAGGCAGTCCGTGAACAACCCCAGCCTCCTCCCCGACCATTTCGTATGGGGCGCGGCCACGTCCGCGTACCAGATCGAAGGCGCGGTCGCCGAAGACGGCCGGTCGCCGTCCATCTGGGACACCTTCTCGCACACCCCGGGAAAGATCGACGGGGGCGACCACGGCGACATCGCCTGCGACCACTACCACCGCTGGCCCGAGGACCTCGAGCTCCTGAAGCGGCTGGGAGTGGACGCCTACCGCTTCTCCATCGCCTGGCCCCGCGTCGTTCCCGGCGGCGACGGACCGGTCAACCCGCCCGGCCTGGCCTTCTACGACAGGCTCGTCGACGCGCTTCTCGAAGCCGGGATCACCCCGTACCCGACCCTCTACCACTGGGACCTGCCGCAGGTGCTGCAGGACCGCGGCGGCTGGGCCGTCCGGGACACCGCCGAGCACTTCGCCGCGTACGCCTCGCATGTGGCGCAGGCTCTCGGCGACCGGGTCACCCGCTGGTCCACCCTCAACGAGCCGCTGTGCGCCGCCTGGATCGGCCATCTGGAGGGCCGTCACGCGCCGGGCCTCAGCGACATCACGGCGGCCGTGCCCGCCAGCTACCACCTCCTGCTCGGGCACGGGCTGGCGACGCAAGCCCTGCGGGCCGCCGTCTCCGGTGCCTCGATCGGCATCGTCAACAACCTCAGCGCGTGCGAGCCGGCCAGCGACAGTGCGGCCGACGTCGCCGCGGCCCGCCGCATGGACGGTCACAACAATCGCTGGTGGCTCGACCCGATCCACGGCCGCGGCTTCCCGCAGGACATGATCGAGGTCTACGGGGTGGACCTGCCGGAGCGCCCCGGCGACCTGGCCGTGATGGCCGCCCCGCTGGACTGGCAGGGTCTCAACTACTACTTCCCGAGCGTGGTCGCCGACGACCCCGCCGCTCCGCCGCCCTTCGTGCGCGGCATCGAGGTGCCGGGAGTACGGCGTACGGCCCTGGACTGGGAGGTCCGGCCGGAAGGCCTGGAACGGCTGCTCATGCGGCTGACCGAGGACTACGGCGCGCGGGAGATCTACGTCACCGAGAACGGCTCGGCCTGGCATGACGTCGTCGGGCCCGACGGCCAGATCGACGACCCGGACCGGACACGCTACCTGGAAGAGCACCTGGCGGCCTGCGGCCGGGCGATCCGCCGGGGTGCCCCGGTGACCGGCTACTTCGCCTGGTCGCTGCTCGACAACTTCGAGTGGGCCAACGGTTTCGACAAGCGGTTCGGACTCGTCTACGTCGACTACGCCACGCAGACCCGGACCATCAAGGGCAGCGGTCACTACTTCGCCGACACGATCCACTCCCACCGGCGCCGCAGCCGCGGAGCGGCATAGGCCGGCACCCGGGAACACCTCGCGCGTGGCGGCGGAGCGTGGAACGTCCCGGGGCGAAGTGTTCCCAACCGCTTTCCCAACCGCTTTCCCAACCGCGTTTCCCCGGGCACGTCCTCAGGGGGCGTTCCCAACCCGTTCCCCGGGCGCATCCTCAAACTGCGCGCCCAGGGCGCGTTCCCCGGGGTGCGGCAGGATAGTCCGCAGAAGGCGGGCACCACAGGTCTCCGCGCAGGCCTCCCCGCAGGCCTCCGGCCTGCGGGGTCACAGCTCGCCGTCGGCCTTCTCGGGGAGCGCGGCCTTGATCGCATCGGTCAGCTCGAGGAGGACGTCACCCGGCGGGCTGTGCTCGGTGTACGTCGCAGGAACCGTCACCTCGACGTAGGCCTGCCTGCCGACGGCGGTGAAGGTTACGGGCCGGTCCGTGGGCTCCGCGAACCAGGCGATCCCGCTCACCGTGACCAGCTGGGACGTGGGCAGGAGTGCGGCGGGACGGCCCACCCCGCAGCGCAGGGCGATGGCGGGCGATCCCCAGGCCGTCACCAGGGGTGAGTCCGGCCGGGTGGCCCGACGAGCCTGTCCATGCAGCTTCTGCGGCAGCCGCAGTCCCGCGCAGAGCCGCGCGGCAGCCGGGTCCGGGCCGGGCAGCGGCACCTGGACCGCTCCCGCGCCACATCCCGCGAGCAGGACGAGGTTGGGCAGGAGAATCAGAGTGAGGCGGCGCAAGGCATCCTCAGATGTGCACGATCGGACAGGTCAGCGTGCGAGTGATCCCTTCGACGGCCTGGATCTGCGCGACGACGAGCTTGCCCAGCTCGTCCACGCTGCGCGCCTGGGCCCGGACGATGACGTCGTAGGGACCGGTGACGTCCTCCGCCTGAGTCACGCCGGAGATGCCGTCGATCTCGCGGGCCACTTCGGCTGCCTTGCCGACCTCGGTCTGGATGAGGATGTAGGCCTGCACCATCACGTCCTCCCCGTGTGCTCTGTCAAGGTGGAGAAAATGCCGTTGGACGGCCACCGTACCCTCTATCACTGAGTTGGGGGGAGTCAGGGGGCCTCTTTGGATGATCTGTGACATTTTCGGAGGTCGGCCATCAAAATCGAAGATCTGGGCGAGTTCGGTCTTATCGCCCGCATAACCCGGCGTCTGACGCAGGGTGCGGGGGTGGAGTTGGGGCCCGGCGATGATGCGGCGGTGGTGCGGGCCCCCGACGGCCGGGTGGTCGCGACCTCGGATCTTCTCGTGCAGGACCGGCACTTCCGGCTGGACTGGTCCGGCGGGTACGACGTCGGGCGCAAGGCCGCCGCGCAGAACCTGGCGGACGTGGCCGCGATGGGAGCGCGGCCGACGGGGCTGCTGGTGGGGCTGGGCGCGCCCCCCGAGACCGACGTGGCTTGGGTCGAGGCGCTGTGCGACGGGCTGCGCGACGAATGTGATCTGGTGGGCGCGTCCGTAGTAGGAGGCGACGTGGTCCGCGCGCCTCTGATCGTCATCGCGATCACCGCGCTGGGTGACCTGGCGGGGGAGCGGCCGCTGACCCGGTCCGGCGCCCGCTCCGGAGACGTCGTGGCCGTCCGCGGCCGCCTGGGTTTCGCCGCCGCCGGGCTCGCCCTGCTGGAGGCCGGCGCGGAGGGCCCGGCCGAGTTGATCGCGGCGCATCGCCGTCCGCAGCCGCCGTACGACGCAGGTCCGGAGGCCGTACGGCTCGGCGCCACGGCATTGCTGGACGTGAGCGACGGCCTGGTGCAGGACCTCGGCCACATCGCCGACGCCAGCGGCGTACGGATCGAGCTGGAGGGGGCTGCCCTTCCCGTGTCGGCGGTGCTCGGCCCGGAGGGCCGCCACCACGCCCTGACCGGGGGAGATGATCATGCTTTTGCTGGAACGTTCCCCGCGGGCGTGCCGCTGCCCGATCGCTGGAGGGTGGTCGGACGGGTCACCGAGGGGACCGGTCTAGTAGTTGATGGCGTTTTGTACGATCGTGGTGGCTGGGATCATTTTAGCTAGAAAACCTGGTAGTTCACGGTCTTTGTGTTGTCTGTCCGGTAGGCATAGCTGGTGTGGTTTTGGTAGAACTTCCTGGACCGATGAGGAAACGGGATGGGACGACACACCAAGCTGATGGAAGATCTTATGGGCGCTGACGCCCCTGTCGAGCAGCCCGAAAAGACCCGAGGCGTGCGCTGGATCGGCAGGGTTCCCCTGCTGCCCGCGCTCGCCTTGGTGGTCGCCATCGCGCTGGTGGGGTACGCCTGGACCACGAAGCAGATCTCGCTGAACTTCGCCGGTGCCGCGCCTCCTCAGGCCAACAAGTGTGACGCCACTCCCTGCGACACCTCCGGGGACCAGGGCCGCACGGCCGGTGCACGGGCCGGCCGGGGCAACGGCCGGCAGACGGTGGCCGTCACCGTCCGGGTGACGCGCCACACGGCCACCGGGTTCACGGGCACCGCCACGCTGGTCAACCGGGGTACCAAGCCGGTCAAGGGCTGGACGCTGGCCCTGCGCTTTCCCAAGGCGAAGGTGATCGGCGTTTCGGGAGCCGTGCTGCTCAGGGTCGGCTCGGTGACCACGCTCCGCGGTAGCTCGGTGATCGCTCCCGGCCAGGCGGTCCATCTGGTCCTGACCGCCAGCGGCCGGTTCAGCGCTCCGACCTCCTGCCGGCTGAGCGGAGCGACCTGCCGGGTGGGCTGAACGCGCCCGTCGTCCGGTGTTCGAGCAGGCCGCCGGGCTTTCGGCACCCGTGACGGCACCGCACTAAGCTGATCCGCATGGTGGCTCCTCCTCTGGTCCTCACGATCGCGGGCTCCGACTCCGGCGGTGGTGCCGGGATCCAGGCGGACCTCAAGACGATGCTCGCTCTCGGAGTGCACGGCATGAGCGTCATCGCCGCTGTGACGGCCCAGAACTCGCTGGGGGTCCAGGGCTACTGGGAACTGCCCCCCGAGGCCGTACGGGCTCAGCTGGACTCCGTGCTGACCGATATCGGCACACATGCCATCAAGACCGGCATGCTCGCCTCCACCGTTCTGGTGGAGACCGTCGCCGAGGTGCTCGCAGGGGTGGACGTTCCCATCGTCGTCGATCCCGTGGGGGTGTCCAAGCACGGCGACCCGCTGCTGGCCGCGGACGCGGTCGGCGCGGTCCGCACCGCGCTGCTGCCCACCGCGACCGTCGTCACGCCGAATCTCTGGGAGGTCGAGCAGCTCACCGGTGTGAAGGTGGTCGAGGAGTCGGGGCTGCGGGAGGCGGCCGAGGCGGTCAAGGCGCTCGGCCCGAGCTGGGTGCTGGTCAAGGGCGGCCATCTGCCCGGGGAGCCGGTGGACCTGCTGTTCGACGGTACGAACGAGTATCGCTTCGCCGGGACCCGGCACGACAACCTGCACACCCACGGCACCGGATGCACGCTGGCCTCGGCGATCGCGTCGTACCTGGCGCTGGCGGCGGCGCAGCGCGGCCATCCGGGCGGGACATCCGCCGCGGAGCTGGTCAGTGCTGTGAGCAAGGCCAAGGAGTACGTTGGCGGCGCGATCGAGCACGGGTTCGCGCTCGGGTCCGGCATCGGCCCGGTCGACCACGCCTGGCGGTTGCGCCGGCCCTAAGCTCCTGCCTGTCCTGCGGCCGTCCTGTCCTCAGGCTGTCCTCCGGCGGGCACGCAAAAGGCCAGTGCGCGCACAAGCGGAGCTTGCGAGCACACTGGCCCTGGGACTCGCCCGTCAGGCTACGGGGCGCTTGACCTTGCCGGCCTTGATGCACGAGGTGCAGGCGTTGATCCGCTTGGTGCTGCGGCCGACGACCGCACGAACACGCTGGATGTTCGGGTTCCAGCGGCGCGGGGTGCGGCGGTGCGAGTGGGAGACGCGCATGCCGAACCCGGGTCCCTTGCCGCACACGTCGCAAACGGAAGCCACGGGAAACTCCAAAGGTGTGTCGAAAATCGATGGCCCTGAACGGGCGCTCGCTGAAGAGGTCCCGATCGCGGGACGCTCACGTCAGGGTAGCCGACCCACCGGCCGGACGGCGAATCGACGGCCGATCGGTGCGGAGCCGGCGGCGGCTCGGCGGATCGTGGCCTCGAAACGCCGGTCATACCGGGATGGTCCGCGCTATGAAGAATACTTAGCCACATCCAGACGTGCTGAGGCCGGGAGGTTTGCGTGCGGGAGGTCCTCGACGTGGCGACCGTACGCCGGTGGTGCAGGCTCGCGGCCGACGCGCTCGGCCGTACGCGGGGAGAGATCGACGCTCTCAACGTGTTCCCGGTGCCCGACGGTGACACCGGGACCAATCTGCACCTCACGCTGCTGGCGGCGGCCGAGGCGGTGGAGGCCCTGCCCGCCGGGGCCGATGCGGCGGAGACCTGGCAGGCGCTGGCCCAGGGGGCGTTGCTGGGAGCCCGCGGGAACTCCGGAGTGATCGTCAGTCAGGTCTTCCGCGGACTGACCGAGGTCCTCGGCAAGGACGGCGCGGCCAGGGGCGGGGATCTCTTCTACCAGGCGCTCGCGCACTCGTCGGGGCTCGCCCGGACGGCCGTGGGACATCCGGTGGAGGGCACGATCCTCAGCGTGCTCGACGCCGCCTCCGCCTGGGCGGGCACGCGGGCCTCCACCGACCCCGCGCTGGCGAGTGTGGCCCGCGCCGCGGCCGAGGGAGCGCGCGCCGCCCTGCTGCGCACCACCGGGCAGCTGGACGTGCTGGCCAGGCACGGCGTGGTCGACGCCGGGGCGGCCGGGCTGTGCATCGTCTTCGACGCCCTTGCCGCGGTGGTCTGCGAGGAGTTCCCCGACCACTACGACGTCCCGGGCCGGGTGGCCGTGGCCGAACGCGAGGCACCGCAGGAGGAACGAGGCCCCGGCTACGAGGTCATGTACCTGCTGGACGCCGCCGAAGCGGTGATTCCGGCGTTGCGCCAGGAGCTGGACGGGCTGGGCGACTCGCTCGTCGTGGTCGGCGGTGACGGCCTGTGGAACGTCCACGTGCACGTCGACGACGTGGGGGCGGCCATCGAGGCGGGACTTGCGGCGGGGCGGGCGCACCGCATCCGGGTGACGTATCTGCGGGCGTCCGGCGAGCACGAGCTGCGGCAGGCCCCGTGCACCGGCCGGGGGGTGGTCGCGGTGACCGCGGCCGACGGGCTGGCGGAGCTGTTCGAGAGCGGCGGCGCCCGGGTCGTCCGGCGCGAGTCGGGCACGGTCCCGCCGCTCGCGGTGCTGCTGGAGGCGATCCTGAGCGCCGGCGACGAGGTCGCGGTGCTGCCGAATGAGCCGGAGGTGCTCGCGATCGCGCTGGCCGCCGCGGACGGCGCCCGGGACAGCGGAGTCCGGATCGCGGTGGTGCCGACCAAGGCGTCGGTCCAGGGGCTGGCGGCGCTGGCCGTGCACGACCCGCTGCGGCGTTTCCACGACGACGTGATCGCGATGACCAGGGCGGCGGGGGCCACCAGGTTCGGTCACCTCCAGATGGCCGTCCACGAGGCCTTCACAAGTGTCGGCATCTGCCAGCCCGGCGACGTCCTGGGCCTGATCGACGGCGATGTCCGTGTGATCGGCACGGATCTGGTCCAGGTGGCGACGGAGGTCCTCGACCGGATGCTCTCGGGCGGCGGCGAGCTTGTCACCCTCATCCCCGGGCTCGCGGCCTCCACCGAACTGCCGGCGATGCTGGAGGAGCACCTGCACGTCAGGCGCCCCGACGTCGAGGCGGCCGTCTATGAAGGCCGCCAGGAGCTCTACCCCCTGCTCATCGGGGTGGAATAGCTGATAGGGGTGGAATAGCTCATCGGGGTGGATCAGCCCACCTGGAATGGCTCAGCGGGGCGGAGCGGCCCCGCCGTCTCAGACGCCCACTCCCAGGACCCGGCGGATGGTGTCGACCGCGCGGCCCAGGTCGCTGGCCGGCGCGATCTCCTCGGCCCAGCCCCACCGCAGCCACCACTCGCCCCGATCGCAGCGCTCAATGATCACGTGCTCCTCGAGCCCCAGCGCGGGGTTGAGCACGTGCAGGCTCGGCGGTCGGCCGATCGGCAGGTTCACCCTGGCGTACAGTCCCGCCCCGCAAAGCAGCACGGCCAGTTCCTCCAGGCAGGCGCTGGCGGCACGCGGCTCGGCGACGGTCTCTTCCAGGTGGGCGATCACAACTATCTCCACTCCTTTGTGGTGATTTAGGACTTACTCATAGGCTGTGTCGGCTTTACCCAACTATGCAAGCTATGGTCCGATTCTTTACCATTACGCGCTCTCTCGGTGATCCGTCGGTGATCCGATCGAAGCCGATGGCCGCCTGTGTCGGCGGGATGGGCTGTAATGGGGACCGTGGCGAAACCCGACGAGCCGCTGCGCAAGGTGCTCGGTGACAAGACTGCCAAAGTGATGAGCGGCGGCCTCGGCCTCGACACGGTCGGGGACCTGTTGCATCACTATCCGCGGCGTTATGCGCACCGTGGCGAGCTGACCGATCTGGCCGGGCTGCAGGACGGCGAGCACGTCACCGTGATGGCCGAGGTGGTGAAGGTCCAGGGGCGGACGCTCACCCGCAAGCCGGACTACGTGCTGGAGATCACCGTCACCGACGGGACCGGTGAGCTGAAGCTGAGTTTCTTCGGCCGCAAGGGCTCCTACCGGCCCGAGAAGGAGCTCTCGCCCGGGACCCGTGGCCTGTTCTCCGGAAAGATCTCCACGTACTTTCCGAGAACCGGCCGGCCGCAGCGGCAGCTGGCCCATCCGGAGTACCGCGTCGTGGCGGCCAAGGGGGCCGCCGAGGCGGCTCAGGAATGGGCCGAGGAGATGATCCCGGTCTATCCGGCCACCAAGGGGCTGGACACCTGGACGATCCAGGAGTGCGTGAAGCTGGTCCTCGACACCCTGGACCTCGGCCCGGACCCGATGCCGGCGACGACCCTGAAGCGGCATGGCTTCGTCGGCCTGCGCCAGGCCTGCGAAGGCATTCACCGCCCCAAGGACCAGGACGAGCTCAGGCAGGCGCGCAGGCGGCTGAAGTGGGACGAGGCGTTCGTGCTCCAGGTCGCGCTGGCCCAGCGCCGGCGGGCCGCGAGCGCACTGCCCGCCAAAGCCCGGCCCCTCGCCGAGGGCGGCGTGCTCGGGGACTTCGACCGGCGGCTGCCGTTCACGCTCACCGAAGGTCAGGTGTCGGTCGGCGACGAGATCGCGGCCGACCTGGGCCGTGAGCACCCCATGCACCGGCTGCTTCAGGGCGACGTCGGCAGCGGAAAGACCGTGATCGCTCTGCGGGCGATGCTGCAGACCGTCGATTCGGGCGGGCAGGCCGCGCTGCTGGCGCCCACCGAGGTGCTCGCCCAGCAGCACTACCGCTCGATCATGAACATGCTCGGGCCGCTCGCCCAGGCCGGCCAGCTCGGCGGGGCGGACAACGCCACACGGCTCGCGCTTCTCACCGGATCACAGGGTGCCAAGGCCCGGCGGCAGGCGCTGCTGGACGCGGCCTCGGGAGCCGCCGGCATCGTCGTCGGCACCCACGCGCTGCTGGAGGAGCACGTGCAGTTCGCCGACCTGGGCCTGGTCGTGGTGGACGAGCAGCACCGCTTCGGCGTCGAGCAGCGAGACGCGCTGCGCGAGAAGGTGGCCGGCGGGCGCCCGCACGTGCTGGTGATGACCGCGACGCCCATCCCCCGCACGGTCGCGATGACAGTGTTCGGGGATCTGGACACCTCGGTGCTGGCGCAACTGCCCGCCGGCCGGGCCGAGATCCAGACCCATGTTGTGCCGCCGGAGAAACCCGCCTTCTTCGCCCGGGCGTGGGAGCGGATCCGTGAAGAGGCCGGCAAAGGTCACCAGATCTACATCGTGTGCCCGCGGATCGGGGAGCAGGAGGGGGACGAGGGTGACGTCGTCCCCGCTGAGAGCGAGGAGGGCAGGCCGATGCGGGCCGTCCTGGAGGTCGCGCCCAAGCTCGAGGAGTGGCTGCCGAATCTGCGCGTCGGGGTGCTGCACGGCAAGCTGCACCCCGACGAGAAGGACGCCGTGATGCGCCGGTTCACCGAGCGGCAGCTCGATGTGCTGCTCGCGACCACCGTCATCGAGGTCGGTGTCGACGTACCCAACGCCACCGTGATGGTGATCATGGACGCGGATCGCTTCGGAGTCTCCCAGCTGCACCAGCTGCGCGGCCGGGTCGGCCGGGGCGGCCTGCCGGGACTGTGCCTGCTCGTCACCGACGCGGCCGAGGGGACCAAGGCCCGTGAACGGCTGGCCGCCATCGCCTCCACCACCGACGGCTTCGAACTGTCCCGGCTCGATCTCGAACAGCGCCGCGAGGGCGACGTGCTCGGGGCGACCCAGGCCGGCCGCTCCTCTAGTCTCCGGCTGCTGACGCTGATCTACGACGAGAAGGTCATCCTGAAGGCCAGGGACGAGGCGGCCGCGCTGGTGGACGCCGATCCCGATCTGGCCGACCATCCGCTCCTGGCCGCCGAGCTGGCGGCGCTGGTGGACGCGGACCGCGCGGAGTACCTGGAGAAGACCTGATCGTCGGAGTCTCCGCCACCTGACGGAGCGGCTGACGGACCGGCTGACGGACCGGCTGACGGACCGGCTGTCGGACCGGCTGTCGGACCGGCTGTCGGACCGGCTGTCGGACTTGCGGCACCTCGCACGCGGCCGGCCCGCCCTCTCCTAGATCGAGGACCATCTCCGCGACCAGGACCCGGCCGTCCGGCGAACCGCCGTGGCGTTGCTCGCCGACACCAATCACCAATCCGCAGGGTGCCGGAGACGCCTTCACCTGGGCCTCGCCGATCCGACGATCAGGTACGGCGGATCGCCGCCGACGCGCTGCGACTCCTCCCCGAGGTCTACATCGCGGCGGACGGGTTCAAGGCGCTGCTGCAATGGTGTCGGGACCACTGCAGGACCACGTGCGTGATCATGATGTGCGGAGGTCGCGGGAGGCGGCAGACTGGATGCCGTGAGCAGGGTCATCGCGGGTAGCGCGGGCGGGCGGCGGCTGGCCGTGCCGACGGGACGGGACACCAGGCCGACCAGTGACCGGGCCAGGGAGGGGCTGTTCGCCACGGTGCTGGCCCTCCTCGGCCCTCTCCAGGGCTGCCGGGTGGCCGACCTCTTCGCCGGATCGGGGGCGGTCGGGCTCGAGGCGCTGTCCAGGGGGGCCGAGCACGCGTTGCTCGTCGAATCCCACCCACGGGCCGCCAGGGTCATCCGCGAGAACATCGCCTCGCTGGGACTGCCCGGAGCCCTGCTGACCACCGACCGGGTGGAACGGGTCGTCCAGCGGCCGCCCGCCGAGCCGTTCGACCTGATCTTCGCCGACCCGCCCTACGCCCATCCCGCCGAAGCTGTGACCGGCCTGCTGGAGTCCCTGCGAGACCACGGCTGGCTCGCCGCCGACGCCCTCGTCGCGGTCGAGCGGGCCACCCGGGGCGGCGAGCTGATCTGGCCGGCCGGCTACACCTCCGAACGGCACCGCACTTATGGCGAGGCCACCTTCTGGTACGGCCGCGCGGAGGGGTGAACCCGCTCCTCCGGCACGGCCGCGGGGTCGCAGGCCGGCTCGCGCAGGGGCCGGGAGAAAGGTGCACCGCGCGCATTTGGTACGGTCACGCCCGCAGGCCTTTGCCGGACCAATTCGCCGGACCAAGGGGGATTCACCTCGTGCGTCGTGTCGTCTGTCCGGGGTCCTTCGACCCCGTCACACATGGGCACCTCGACATCATCAGCCGGGCCTCCCGGCTCTACGACGAAGTCGTTGTCGCCGTATTGATCAACAACACCAAGCAGGGGCTCTTCACCGTCGACGAGCGGATCGAGATGCTCGGCCTGGTGACCAAGGAGTACGGCAACGTCAAGGTGGACAAGTTCCACGGCCTGCTCGTGGACTACTGCAGGCAGAACGACATCCCGGTTATCGTGAAGGGCCTGCGGGCCGTCAGCGACTTCGACTACGAGTTGCAGATGGCGCAGATGAACCATCGGCTGGCCGGGGTGGAGACCCTGTTCATGTCCACCAACCCGCTGTACTCCTTCCTCTCCTCGAGCTTGATGAAAGAGGTCGCCAAGCACGGCGGGGATGTCTCCGGGCTGGTCCCGGACATCATCCAGCAGCGGCTGGTGGAGCGTCTCGCGCAGAAGTGATCCCGCCCCCGATCCGGGCGGCCGTGTGGTCCCGAGTTGGGTCGGCGACCCGCATTTCGGTACGCTGGTCATCGGCCATGCCCGACGGCGGTGTTTCGTCGTGCCTCACGAAAGCAGGAAAGCTCTGAATCGTCGCGATCCCAACGGTCCCCTGGCGCTCGATACCCGAGCCCTGGGCCGGCGACCGGGATCCATGCGGACGGAGCACCTGGTCGTGCCGGCACCGGCGGATCTCGGCGTCGAAATGGTCGGCGTCCCCAAGGACGCGGACCTCGAGCTGGACATCCGGCTCGAGGCGGTGATGGAGGGCGTGCTGTTGTCGGGCACGACGCGCGTACCCCTGGTGGGGGAGTGCGCGCGGTGCCTGGAACCTTTCAACTCGGAATTCGAGGTGGAGTTCCAGGAGCTCTTCGTCTACTCGGACACCCGCTCAGGCGGGGAGGCCGAGGAGGACGAACGCCGCCTCGAAGGAGATTTCATCGATCTCGAGCCGGTGCTCCGGGACGCGGTGGTGCTCGCGCTACCGTTGTCCCCGCTGTGCCGGGACGACTGTCCCGGCCTGTGCTCGGAATGTGGTGTAAAGCTGGCGGATGCCGGTCCGGACCACCATCACGACGCCGTTGACCTCCGGTGGGCGGCTCTGCAGGGCATCACTGACCTACGAGAAGAAAGCCAGGAGGGCTGAAGTGGCCGTCCCGAAGCGGAAGAAGTCGCGCAGCAACACGCGGCACCGGCGTTCGCAGTGGAAGGCCACTGTGCCGACCCTGGTCGCATGCCCGCAGTGCCGGGAGCAGAAGCTGCCGCACACCGCGTGCGCCAACTGCGGCACGTACGACCGGCGTCAGGTCATCGAGGTGTCCTGACTCATGGACAGCGGCAGGATTGCATGATCGCGTCACGTGGTCGTGCAATCCTTCCGTCCTCGCATTAGGGGCCGGATTCGCGTTCTTTGCGGACCTGTCCCCGACGCGACCTCATCCCGTCGAGCGGGTGACGGGGCCGGCCCGAGGCCGTGGTGCACGCCGGAGCATCGGCTCACCGGCGTGGACCTCGTCTTCGCGGAACCCCTTTCACGTGCGTCGTCTTCGGTTCTCCGGCGGGAGCACCGAAACGCTGTCGTACATGTCACTCGCCGTAGCGACTGGCCCACGATGTGGCGCCGACCTACGAGGAGGACACGTGAACACCAAGTTTCCCGAACCCCTGTCCGACCGCGCCGAGCTGGAACGCGGCCTGGGCGCGAAGCTCGACCCGGCAATGCTCGAGCGGGCGCTGACCCACCGCTCGTACGCCTACGAGAACGGCGGACTTCCCACCAACGAGCGCCTGGAGTTCCTCGGCGACTCCGTGCTCGGCCTGGTCGTCACCGACACCCTGTACCGCGGGCATCCCGACCTGCCCGAGGGGCAGCTGGCCAAGCTCCGGGCCGCGGTGGTCAACATGCGGGCCCTCGCGGGAGTGGCCCGCGGCCTCGGACTCGGTTCCCACATCCGGCTGGGACGGGGCGAAGAGGGCACCGGAGGCCGTGACAAGTCCTCGATCCTCGCCGACACGCTCGAAGCGCTCATCGGCGCGGTCTATCTCGACCTGGGGCTCTCCGAGGCCTCGGATCTCGTCCACCGGCTGTTCGACGGGCTGATCGACAGATCCGCCAGCCTGGGCGCCGGGCTCGACTGGAAGACCTCGTTGCAGGAACTGACCGCCACCGAGGAACTCGGCGTCCCCGACTATCACGTGGACGAGAGCGGCCCCGACCACCAGAAGACCTTCCGCGCCTCGGTACGGGTCGGCGGGCAGAACTACGGGTCCGGCGAGGGGCGCAGCAAGAAGGAAGCCGAGCAGCACGCGGCAGAAGCCGCGTGGACCGCCATCCGTGAGTTCGCCCTCCAGCGGGAGCGTGAGCGCGGCCCGGGATCCCAGGCCGCCCCCGACTGACGCCACCCCACCGTGAGCACGCCGTACGCGTCCGCACGAATGGCACGATCACGGCCGGAGTCGCCTGATACCCGGCCGCGAATCTGTGGACAACCGCGAACGTGCCGGGTCCCCGCAATCGCCACAGCGGGCGCTGAGGACCCCCGGCACGTTTGCGACTCACCAGAGAACCTGAGGAGAGCTTGCCGTGCCCGAACTGCCCGAGGTCGAAGTCGTGCGCCGGGGGCTGGAGAGATGGGCCGGTGGCCGCACGGTCGAGTCGGCCGAGGTTCTGCATCCCCGGGCGATCCGGCGGCATCCGGCCGGTCCCGGCGACTTCGCCGCCCGGCTCACCGGCCGCCTGCTGCTGCCGCCCCGCCGCCGTGGCAAGTACCTCTGGATCCCGCTCGGAGATCCCTCCCCTGCCGCGCTCCTGCGACCGGCCGGCGAGGGATCACCTGATCGCGCGGAGGCTGGAGAGGCGTTGCTGGCGCATCTGGGAATGAGCGGGCAGCTGCTCGTCGGAGAGGCCGGGCGGCCCTTCGAGAAGCACCTGCGGGTACGCATCACCTTCACCGACGGCCGGCTGGACCTGCGCTTCGTCGACCAGCGGACCTTCGGCCATCTCATGATCGACGACCTGGTCGACGACGTCTTCGGCGGTACCGCTCATACCCCCGGAGGCAAGGCGCCCAGTCGGACCGGGACGGCCCACGGGACCGCCGGTGGGACCGGCATCCCCGCCGACACGGCCAGTGGCGCCATATGTGCGGCTCCCGCCCCGGACAACCCTGTTCCCGCCCCGGACAACCTGCTTTCCACCCCGGACAGCCTGGTTCCCGCGGCGGTCGGTGCCGTTGCCGTGTCCGCGGCGGACCACACGGTGCCGCGGGCCATCGCGCACATCGCACCGGATCCTCTCGAGGACGCCTTCGACGAAGAGACGTTCTTCCAGTCGCTGCGCCGGCGGCGTACCGGGATCAAGCGGGCGCTACTCGACCAATCGCTGATCAGCGGCCTGGGCAACATCTATGCGGACGAGGCCCTGTGGCGGTCCAGGCTGCACTGGGCTCGCCCGACCGAGACCATGACCAGGGCGGAGGCCGCCCGGGTACTGACGGCCGCACGAGAGGTCATGGCGGCGGCCCTGAACGTCGGTGGCACGTCCTTCGACAGCCTCTACGTCAACGTCAACGGGGAGAGCGGCTACTTCGACCGGTCGCTCAACGCCTACGGGCGCCGGGACGAGCCCTGTGGGCGGTGCGGCACCCCGATCCGCCGCGACGTGTTCATGAACCGCTCGTCCTACAGCTGCCCCAGCTGCCAGCCGCGACCCCGCCGCCCTCGGCTCTGATCCTGTCCTGCCCCCCTTTCCCCCTTGCCTCCCTGTCCTCCCTGTCCTCTGTCCTCCCTGTCCCCCCGTCTTCCACCATGCCCTTCATGCTTCACCCTGCTCTTCTCCCTTCACCCCAACCCACCCTCACCCTGCCCTTTCACCCGACTTGTCCTTGGCGCCGCCCCTGACCTGATCATGTCTTTGACCGTGATCATGCAATCGCCGGGGGCCCGATCTGCTCGCCGGGTCCTACGATCGTTGGCCATGGACATCGGTTCGGGCGGAACTCGCGGGGAAGGGGTCCGGATGGACGCCGTGGCGGACGGCCCCGACGAGGCGGTTCGGCTGACCGCGTGGGTGCGGGGGCAGGTGCAGGGGGTGGGGTTCCGCTGGTGGGTCCGGGCGAGGGCTCTGGAGCTGGGCCTGGTGGGGTCGGCCGCCAATCTGCGGGACCGCCGGGTCGAGGTGGTCGCCGAAGGATCACGGATGGCCTGTGAACGGCTGCTGGAACTGCTGCGATCGCCGGGGACCCCGGGTCAGGTCTCCGGAGTGGTCGAACAGTGGGGCCGCCCCCGCGGTGACCTGGTCGATTTCCTGGAAAGGTGACCCGGTACGGGAATCGGCTTCGTAAGTGCTAAACTCGGGGAGACATGTTGTTACCGGCATGTGATGTCCGTCTTGACCGACACACCAGCTGGTGCGACTCTAGATGATACGCGCATCGACTTGAAATTCTCTTCATGCGCGGTTCCTGCTGGTTACTCAGCGTGGAGGACCCTTAATCATGGCGAAGGCTCTACTTGGCCACGTCGGCGGTCCCGACCCCCGGATCGTCGCAGAGATGCGACGTCTCCAGCGGCGTGTACGGGACCTTGAGGCCGAGCTCGTACGGCTTCAATCGGAGAACGACGTACTGGCATCGGTTGATCAGGACGATGTGCTGATCTTGAAGGACCGTGAACCGGCGCTGACTTAACCGTCCGCGCACGACACAAGAATCGCACAACACTGGGACGCCGCTCCGGCGTCCCTTTTGTTTTGTCCAACGATGTCCGATTTTTTGGTCTTATCTATCACGATCCGTAACGGTCCGGTCGAGAGCGGTTCAACTTCTGGTCGAGGGAGATTCAAAGACGGATCGAAAGACTGATCGAAACGGCGCAGCGGGTCGTCAGAGAAAGGCCACGTCAGGCCAGGTGCCGGCCGAGAAAGGAAAGCTGATCCTGGGCGCGCCTGCCCCAGTACGACCCGTCGTGGCAGCCCTCGTACAGCCCTCCGGCCGGCCCGTGCAGCCGAGAGCGGAGCCGTTCGGCGGTGTGGGCGAAGGGATCGCTGTGGCCACAGTCGATCCAGGTGGCGACCCCCCGCAGTCGCCCCAGCCCGGCCATCACGTCGTGACGCGCGAAGTCCGCCGCGTCGTCGAAGGCCCCGGCGTTGGTCGCCTTGGCGTTGGGGTAGGACGAGAAGATCGCCGGTGACGAGGCCACGATGGCGGTCACCCGCGAGGATCCCAGCGTCTGGGCGAGCAGCAGCGCGCCGTATCCGCCCATCGACCAGCCCATCAGGCCGATCCGGTCCGTCCGGAAACCGCGTTGGTGCAGCCGAGGCAGTACCTCATTGGTGATCATCTTCTGTGGATCGTCGCCGCTCGACCGCAGATGCCAGTACGTATCGTCACCGTCCACTCCGACCAGCGCGAAGGGTGGCGTCCCCTGGGCGGCGACATGCGCGAGATGGCGGTCGAGACGATGGCCCAGACCCGCGCGGGCGTTCCCGCCCAGGCCGTGCAGAAGGATCACCACCGGCAGCCCCCTGCCGGCGCCCGGCGGCGTCATCACCAGCAGGTTCACGTTTTTGCCGCGGGCGGCCGATCGGAAGGTCTGGTCCTGCAGGACCGCGTTCTCCGCGGGTACCGGCGGGGCGGCGCCGCACCGGCCCAGTGCGTGGTCGAGCCTGAGCTTGCCCGGCAGCACCTCGGCCTCCACCAGGCCCGCACCGAGCCCGGCGGTGCCCAGGACGCCAAGCCCGGCGAGTCCGGTGACGAGGAGGCCACGCCGTGACATCACTGTTTGCCGGGATAGACCGCTCATGACGGCGGATCATGGCACATTGGGAACGCGGGCCGCAGCTGGAATCCCCGGTGTGCGGTCCGACGACCGGTATCGTTCGACCTGCTGAGGCAGGCCGCCGGACCGAGCGGCCACGAACCGGGGGAGTGCGGGGGGTACGACCCGCTCCGCACGCTCCCACGGCATGAGGACGAGGAGAGCGCGCGGGTGTATCTCAAAAGCCTGACGCTGCGCGGTTTCAAGTCCTTCGCGTCTTCGACCACGTTGCGCTTCGAGCCCGGTATCACCTGCGTGGTGGGCCCCAACGGCTCGGGTAAGTCCAACGTCGTCGACGCGCTCGCCTGGGTGATGGGGGAGCAGGGCGCCAAGTCGCTGCGCGGCGGCAAGATGGAGGACGTGGTCTTCGCCGGCACCGCCAGCCGGCCGCCGCTGGGCCGCGCGGAGGTCATCCTCACCATCGACAACGCCGACGGCGCACTGCCGATCGACTACTCCGAGGTGACGATCAGCCGGCTGCTGTTCCGGTCGGGGCAGAGCGAGTACTCCATCAACGGGGACGCCTGCCGGCTGCTGGACGTACAGGAACTGCTCTCGGACTCCGGCATCGGCCGCGAGATGCACGTGATCATCGGCCAGGGGCAGCTCGACGCGGCCCTGAACTCCGGGCCGGAGGGCCGGCGCGCGGTGATCGAGGAGGCCGCCGGTGTCCTCAAGCACCGCAAGCGCAAGGAAAAGGCGCTGCGCAAGCTGGACGCCATGCAGGCCAACCTGACCCGCGTCCAGGACCTCACCGGTGAGCTGCGCCGCCAGCTCAAGCCGCTCGGCAAGCAGGCCGAGATCGCCCGCAGGGCCGCGGTGATCCAGGCCGAGCTGCGCGACTCGCGGCTCCGGCTGCTCGCCGACGATCTGCTGACGATGCGCGGCAAGCTCGAAGAGGAGGCCGCGGACGAGGCGGCGGTGCGGGAACGGCGCGCCGCCGTCGAGAAGGGCCTGCACGACGCGCAGACCCGGGAGACCGAGCTGGAGGCCGAGGCGCACGCCGAGGCGCCCCGGCTGGCCGGCGTACAGGACACCTGGTTCCAGCTCTCCTCGCTCAAGGAACGACTCAAGGGCGTCGCCGGCGTCGCCGCCGAACGGCACCGGCACGCCGCCGAGAACCAGGGCGAGGCCGTGCGCGGCCGCGACCCGGAGGACATGGAGCGTGAGGCCGCCGAGATCCGCGCGCAGGAGGAGGTGCTGCGCGAGCTGCTCGAGGATGCCCAGGAGTCGCTGACCGGAGCCGTAGGCGAACGCACCCAGGCCGAGGGGGCCCTCAAGGAGGAGGAGCGCCGGCTGCAGGCCGCCGCCCGGGCCGCCGCCGACCGCCGGGAGGGACTGGCCCGGCTGCGCGGCCAGGTGGAGGCGCTGCGCAGCAAGGTCCAGGCGGGGGAGTCCGAGATAGGGCGGCTCACCACCGCCCGGGTCGAGGCCGAGGAGCGGGCCGGCGCCGCCCAGGCCGAGTACGAGGCGTACGACACGAAGGCCGTCGAGGACCCTGAGCTCGTCGCCGACCACGAGATGGCCCAGGAGGCCCTCGCCGAGGCCAGGAACGGCGCCGACACGGCACGCGAGTCGGTCAACGGCCCGAAGGACGCGGTCCGGCAGGCCCGCGAGGCCATCGCCGCCGCCCGGTCCGCGGACCAGCAGGCGCAGCGTCAGTTGGCCGCCCTGCAGGCGCGGATCGAGGCGCTCGAACTGACCCTGGGCAGCGCCGCCGATGGTGGAGAGGTGCTGCTCGGAGCCGGTCTGGAGGGCGTGCTCGGCACCATGGCCTCGCTGCTCACCGTACGGCCCGGCGCCGAGGTGGCGGTCGCCGCCGCGCTGGGGGCCGCCGCCGAGGCCGTCGCGGTCGGCTCGCTCGATACCGCGGAGGCCGCGCTGACCCTGCTGCGCGACCGGGAGGCCGGGCGGGCCGGCCTGGTGGTCGGGGCCGGCCCGGCGCCCGAGCGGCCGCCGGCCGCGCTTGCGGGCGGAGCGGAGTACGCGCTGGACCTGATCACGGTGCCGGAGTCCGTACGGCCCGCGCTGGGGCATCTGCTGCACGGCGTGGTCGTCGTCGGGGACCTCGGGACGGCCAGGGCGCTGGTGGCGGCCCAGCCGGGGCTGCGGGCGGTGACCCGCGACGGGGACCTGCTCGGCGCGCACTGGGCCCAGAGCGGCGGGACGGGCGGCGGACAGAGCCTGCTGCAGATGCGCGCCACCCTGGACGAGGCTTCCAAGGATCTGCTCACCGCCCAGGCGGCGGCGACGCGGACCGCGGGCGCGCTGACCGAGGCGGCCGCCGACGATCAGCGGGCGCAGGCCGAGCTGGAAGCCGCCCAGACGGCGGTCGGCCAGGCCCAGTCTGTCGTCAACCAGGCGCAGTCCGCTCTGGACCGGGTGCGGTCCCGGCTCCGCGACGCGGACGCCAAGGCCGCTCAGGAGGCCAAGGCCGCGGCGCGGCTGGAGGCGGGGGTCCGCGCCGCCCGGGGTGAGGTCGAACGCCTGGCCAAGGCCGCGGAGACGGCAGGGCAGGCCCGCGAGCGTGACGTCCAGGCCATGGACGAGCTCGAAGAGCGGCTCGCCATGGCCGAGGCGGAGACCGAGACCTTCGACGAGTTCGACGGTGGCGACCGGGACGAGCTGAACGCCCGTTGCCAGGAGCTGCGCTCGGCCGAGATGGAGGCGCGGCTGTCTGTCCGTACGGCCGAGGAGCGGGTCAAGGCCATCGCCGGGCGTGCCGACGCGCTCGAACGCGGCGCCCGCCGCGAGCGGGAGGAGCGCTCCAGGGCGCAGGCTCGCAGAAAGCGACTGGAGCGCGAGGCCCGCATCGCCAAGGCGGTCGGAAGGGCCGGCCGGCTGGCACTGGACCGGATCGAGGTGTCGCTGGGCGTTGCCGTCGCCGAGCGGGAGGCCGCCGAGCAGGCCCGGGCGGGCCGGGACGCCGAGCTCAGGGTGGTGCGGACCCAGGTACGCGAGCTGTCGACCCAGCTGGAGCGGCTCGTCAACGTCGTGCACGGCAGCGAGGTGGCCCGCGCGGAACAGCGCCTGCGGCTGGAGCAGATGGAGGAGCGGGCGCTGGAGGAGTACGGCATGGAGGTCGCGGGCCTCATCGCCGAGTACGGGCCCGACCAGCTCATCCCGCCCGGTCCCGAGGCGGGTCCGGACGCTCTACCGGAGCCGTACGACCGGGCCGTCCAGGAGAAGCGCGCCAAGGCCGCCGACCGCCAGATGACGCTGCTGGGCAAGGTCAACCCGCTCGCACTGGAGGAGTTCGCCGCGCTGGAGGAGCGGCACGCCTTCCTCACCTCGCAGCTGGAGGATCTCAAAAAGACCCGGCGGGACCTGCTGACCGTGGTCAAGGAGGTCGACGACCGGGTACAACAGGTCTTCGCCGCGGCCTTCGAGGACACCGCGCGGGAGTTCGAGCGGGTCTTCGCCCGGCTCTTCCCGGGTGGTGAGGGGCGGCTGACCCTGACCGAGCCGCAGGACATGCTCACCACCGGAGTGGAGGTCGAGGCCCGGCCGCCGGGCAAGAAGGTCAAGCGGCTGTCGCTGCTGTCCGGCGGGGAGCGGTCCCTGGTGGCCGTCGCCATCCTGGTGGCGATCTTCCGCGCCCGGCCCTCGCCGTTCTACGTCCTCGACGAGGTCGAGGCGGCGCTGGACGACACCAACACCCAGCGGCTGCTCGGCGTCCTGGAGGAGTTGCGCGAGTCCTCGCAGCTGATCATGATCACCCACCAGAAGCGGACCATGGAGGGCGCGGACGCCCTCTACGGGGTCAGCATGCGCGGGGACGGCGTCACCCAGGTCGTCAGCCAGCGGCTCCGCGAGCCCGAGCCCGCCTGACCAGCCCGGCCCGTCTGAACCGTCCAGCCTGCCTGGACTGTCCGGACTCCCTGAGCTGCTGGACTCCCTGAGCTGCTGGCCTGCCTGCCGCAGCCCCGTGCCCGCCTGCCAGGGCCCAGCGCCGGTGAGCCGGTCGCGCAAGACCCGGGCCCGGCCCCGGGCCTGGCGCTACCTGTCGATGGCCAACGCCCCATGGCCCGACCACACAGGCCGCGGCGGTTCCCGTGTCCGCGGCCCAGGACCCTGCGAACCGGCGGAAACTGGAGCGTGAGCTCGCCTAACTGCGTACCTACAGCGAGGTCTACCGCACCGATCTGTGGTCGTACCTGGAGGCGCTGCTGCACGACGTCGACGAGTGGGAAGGTTCGCAGCGCGGCGCCTTGACCTCCGACTGACCATGGCAGGGCGTCTCGTCTGAGAGACTTGAGGGCGCTATGGAATATGTGATCCTCATCGTCGCCTTGGCCGTGCTCGCCGTCGTCGTCGTCGGAGGCGCCGTGCTGCTGCTGCGGCCCGGCCGCCGCACCCTTCCGCCGCCCCCCGCTCAGCCTCCTGTGCAGACGCGCCCCGGTGGGACGGTCACCGAAGACGACCAGGTGGCCCCGGCCAGCACGGCGCCCGTGGTGGAGGCGCCGCCCGCGCCGGAGATCGAGCTGCCGCCGCCGTCGGCTGGCCGGCTGGTCCGGCTGCGTGCGCGCCTGGCCCGCTCGCAGAGCGGTTTCGGCAGGACCCTGCTGGCGGTGCTCTCCAGGGACTCGCTGGACGACGACGCGTGGGACGAGATCGAGGACACACTCATCACCGCCGACGTGGGCGTCGTGCCGACCCGGCTGATCGTCGACGACCTCCGTACCAAGGTCAAGGTGCTGGGCAGCCGCGGCCCGCAGGAGATACGCGAGCTGCTCAAGAACGAGTTGGTGACGCAGATCGGACCCGATCTGGACCGGACCCTGCACACGGAACCGCACGGGAACCGGCCCGCGGTCGTGCTCGTCGTCGGAGTCAACGGCACCGGCAAGACCACCACCTGCGGCAAGCTGGCCAGAGTGCTGGTCGGGGACGGCCGCACCGTGCTGCTGGGCGCCGCCGACACGTTCCGGGCCGCCGCCGCCGACCAGCTCGTCACCTGGGGCACCCGGGTGGGGGCCGAGGTGGTCCGTGGTCCGGAGGGATCGGATCCCGCCAGCGTGGCCTTCGAGGCCGTTAAAATGGGGATTGAGAGCAAGGTCGACACCGTCATCGTCGACACGGCGGGACGGCTGCACACCAAGACCGGCCTGATGGACGAGCTCGGCAAGGTGAAGCGGGTCGTCGAGAAGCAGGCCGAGGTGGACGAGGTGCTGCTCGTCCTGGATGCGACCACCGGGCAGAACGGCCTGCAGCAGGCCCGGATCTTCGCCGAGGTCGTCAACGTCACGGGGATCGTGCTGACCAAGCTCGACGGCACCGCGAAGGGCGGCATCGTCATCGCCGTCCAGCGCGAGCTCGGCGTCCCGGTCAAGCTGGTCGGGCTCGGTGAGGGGCCGGACGATCTCGCGCCGTTCGAGCCCGAGGCCTTCGTCGACGCCATTCTCGGAGACTAAACGTCGATCTCTTGAGAGAGAACACACGAAAATTGGGAACTCTTCCGAGTGGAACGTGCCAGTTGTGAGCGGTATGAAACATATTCGAAACACACGATGATGTGGTTTCACACCACCGAAACACGAGAGCCTCGCAGGTGAAACCGCGACACCGGAATCTCTGAGCAGTCCAAAAACCGCGTCAGGGAGGGCTCTCTCCGAGATGAAGATCGATACCGGTACGACAGCGTGGATGATCGCGGCCACCGCGCTCGTCCTGCTGATGACGCCAGGCCTGGCGTTCTTCTACGGGGGCATGACCCGGGCCAAGAGCGTGCTCAACATGATGATGATGTCGTTCGTCAGCATCATCACGGTCAGCATGGCCTGGGTCCTCTACGGGCACGCCTTCGCGTTCGGCACGAACGGCAACGACACGCTGAACAAGGTCATCGGTGGCGTCAAGGAGGTCGGGCTGCAGAGCCTGATCACCACCGCCACCAAGACGGACGGCACCGGCATGCCGAGCCTGGTCTTCTCGGCCTTCCAGCTGACGTTCGCCATCATCACCGTGGCGCTGATCAGCGGTGCCATCGCGGACCGTACCAAGTTCGGCGCCTGGGTGGTCTTCTCGATCGCGTGGGCGACGCTGGTCTACTTCCCGGTGGCGCACTGGGTCTGGGGCGGCGGCTGGCTCTCCCAGTGGGGTGTCGAGGACTTCGCCGGTGGCACCGTGGTCCACGTGAACGCGGGTGCGGCGGGTCTGGCACTCGCCTTCGTCCTCGGTAAGCGCAAGGGTTGGCCGAAGGAGCCGATGCGGCCGCACAACCTCGGCTACACGTTGCTGGGTGTCGGTCTGCTGTGGTTCGGCTGGTTCGGTTTCAACGCCGGTTCCGAGCTCGCCGTCGACCCCACCGCGGCTCTGGCGTTCATGAACACCCAGATCGCGACCGCCGCCGCGGCCGGTGCCTGGATCATCGTCGAGAAGCTGCGCGACGGACACGCGACCTCGCTGGGTGTCGCCTCCGGCGCGGTCGCCGGCCTGGTGGCCATCACCCCGGCCTGTGGATTCATCGACCCCTGGGCAGCGGTGCTGCTCGGTGCCATCGCCGGTGCGATCTGTGCCTACGCGGTCGGCCTCAAGTACAAGCTGAAGTACGATGACTCGCTCGACGTGGTGGGCGTGCACCTGGTCGGCGGCCTCCTCGGCGCCGTCTCGCTGGGCATCCTGTCCCGTTACCCGGTCTCCGGTACCAAGCAGGGCCAGGGCTTTCTCTATGGTTCTCACAGCTTCAAGCAGCTGGGCCTGCAGGCCCTCGCCCCGGTCGTGATCGGCCTCTACTCCTTCATCGTCGCCTGGATCATCGGCAAGATCATCGACAAGACGATGGGCTTCCGGATCAGCGAGGACGACGAGGTCGCCGGCATCGACATCGCCGTGCACGCGGAGAGCGCGTACGACCTCTCTCCAGGACACAGTGGCAGCGGTACCCTGGCCGCGGTCACAGCGGCATCGGCCGCTGACGTCGCGGCGGCGAAAGTGGAGGCGGACGCATGAAGCTGATCACAGCGGTCATCAAGCCTTTCAAGCTCGATGACGTGAAGGCCGCCCTGGAGACCTTCGGGGTCAAGGGACTGACGGTCAGTGAGGCCAGCGGCTATGGCCGCCAGAAAGGCCACACCGAGGTCTACCGCGGCGCGGAGTACAAGGTAGACCTGGTGCCGAAACTCAAGGTCGAGGTCCTCGTGGACGACGAGGAGGCCGACGACGTGCTGGACGTCGTCGTCAAGGCCGCCCAGACCGGCAAGATCGGTGACGGCAAGGTCTGGTCCGTCCCGGTGGACACGGTGATCCGGGTCCGTACCGGAGAGACCGGCGCCGAGGCGCTCTGAACGCACTCTGCGTGATCGGGGGAGAGACCGACCGCCGGACGCGAAACCGGACAGGGGCGCCCTGAGCCGAATCCCCGTCGTGATCATGTGATCGACGACCGATCGCATGATCACGGGGGATCGGGCTCAGGGCGCTCTTTTCGGTTGTGCGGGAAACATCTCGGTAACGGCACCGTGACATGCTCGGGGGACACGGTGGACGGCCGGACACAGGCGCGATCGCCCGGGGGGTGAAAGGAGAGCAGGTGCACAATGAAGCGATGGCGCCCAGTACCGATGAGCCGGCGGAGGAGGCCGGAAACACGTTCGACCGCACGGTCCGGGCGCGTCAGCAACGTCAGGGCGCCCGCGCGGCCCGCGCGGACGAGCTGGACCGGTGGCTCGCGGAGCTGCTCGGGGCGGAGCCCGGCGTCGCACTGATCGCGGTGGGCAGCCACGCCCGCCGGGAGCTCACCCCCGGAGGCGACCTGGACCTCGTGCTGCTGCACCGGGGCCGGGCGGACGTCGCCGCGGTCGCCGACCGCATCTGGTACCCCGTCTGGGACTCCGGGCTACGGCTGGATCACTCGGTCCGTACCCTCACCGAGGCCCGCAGCGTCGCCCGTGACGACATGAAGGCGGCGCTGGGCCTGCTCTCGGCCCGCCGGATCGCCGGTGACCACACCCTGGTCGACGAGCTGCGCACGGCCGTGCTGGCGGACTGGCGGGCGGATGCGCGGCGGCGGCTGGCCGAGCTCGCCGCGATGACCCGCGGGCGCTGGGCCGAGAAGGGCGAGCTGGCGTTCCTGCTGGAGGGGGATCTGAAGGACTCCCGCGGCGGGATGCGCGACGTGCATGTCATGAGCGCGGTCGCGGCCTCCTGGGTGGCCCCCGCCCCCGGCCGGCGGGTCCGCGACGCCTACGAGCTGCTGCTGGACGTACGGCACACCCTGCACGAGGTGACCGGCCGGTCCTCCGACCGGCTCGTCCTGCAGGAGCAGGAGACGATCGCGCACGCCCTCGGGCTGCTGGACGCCGACGTGCTGCTGCGCACCATCGCGGAGGCGGCCCGCACCGTCACCTACGCCGCCGACAATCTGTGGCGGCACGTCGACCGGTTCTGCGCGCCCGGCGGCCGGACCGAGCGCAGGCCCCTGGCCGACGGCGTGGTGGAGCACGCGGGCGAGGTGGTGCTGGCCCGCGGCGCCGATGTGACCGACCCGACGCTGGTGCTGCGGGTGGCCGCGGCCGCCGCCCAGGCCGGGCTGCCGCTCGCCCCCGCCACCGTCGATCGGCTCGCCGAACGGTCCGCGCCCATGCCGGTGCCCTGGCCGGCCGAGGCCCGGGACGCCCTGGTCGGGTTGCTCGGCGCCGGGCCGCCCGCGATCGCGGTATGGGAGGCCCTGGACCAGGCAGGGCTCATCGTACGGCTGCTGCCCGACTGGGAGCGGGTGCGCAATCGTCCACAGCGCAATCCGGTGCACCGCTTCACCGTCGACCGGCACCTGGTCGAGTGCGCGGCCGGTGCCGCCGCGATGACCCGTGACGTCGCGCGGCCCGACCTGCTGCTCGTCGGCGGGCTGCTGCACGACATCGGCAAGGGCTGGCCCGGCGACCATTCCCGCAGCGGCGCGGTCGTCGCCCGTGACCTGGGCGTCCGGATGGGGTTCGGCCCGGCCGACGTGGACGTGCTCGAGGCGCTCGTCCGTCACCACCTGCTGCTGCCCGACATGGCCACCCGGCGCGACCTCGACGACCCGGTCACCAGCGAGACGGTGGCCAAGACCGTCGGCAGCCACGAGGTGCTCGAGCTGCTGGCCGCCCTGGCGAGCGCCGACGCGCATGCCACCGGGCCCGCCGCGTGGAGCCCCTGGAAGGCAGGTCTGATCGCGGAGCTGGTGCGGCGGGTGGACGCGGTGCTGGCCGGTGGCGCCCCGCCGCGCTCCCCTGAGCCGACCGCCGAGCAGCTGGCGCTGGTCCGGCACGGTGGCGCCGCCATACGGGTCGCGGGCTCACGGGTCACCGTGGCCGCCCCCGACCGGCCGGGGCTGCTCTGGCAGGCGGCGGGTGTGCTCGCCCTGCACCGGCTGATCGTGCGAACGGCCCGCGCCATCGCCCCGGGGCTCGGCGTGGAGGGCGCCCCAGCGGTGATCGAGTTCACCGCCGTACCGGAGTACGGCACGCCACCCGACCCGGCCGCACTGGAGGCCGACCTTCGGCGGGTGCTGGCCGATCGGCTCGACGTCGCCGCCCGGCTGGAGCGGCGGGCCGCCTCCATGCGGGTCCGGCGCGGGGTGACGGTACCGCCGCCCCGGGTGACCATCGTGGGGGACGCCTCGGAGACGGCGACCGTCGTGGAGGTACGGGCGCACGACCGGCCCGGGCTGCTCTGGCAGATCGGCAGGGCCCTCGGCGCCTGCGGGCTCCAGGTGCGCGCCGCCCAGGTCGACACGCTCGGAGCCGACGCCGTCGACGTGTTCTACGTCGTGGACGAGGAGGGCAAGCCGATCGGTGATCCGGCCCTGCTGTCCCGCATCCGCGAGCACGTCCTGGACGCCCTCCGGTGACCCTCGCAACCTGATCGCGCTGTCACCTGGCGGCCGTCACAACATGCAGCAGGCATGTTGTGTGTAGGAAGACATGTAAGGAGACCTGTCTGGAGCCGTACCGTGGCCGGTCGCCCGCAGAGCGTTAAGGCCCCACGGGGGCAACCGTTCTCGGCGATTGTGAACAAGGCCACAGGCCCCGGAACGAAGATTCGGGAACGTCGCAGTTCACCGGCCCTGATCGAAGCCCGTTCGACTCCCGGGCGTGCTCGACCGCGTGCGGCCTGTGCGTATCAGTCACTCCTGGCCCTTGTGTCACATGTCCTGACACCTCCACAATCATCCGTAATCGCGTGGCCACTTCGAGCTACGCACTCCTGCGAGGTGAGGACATGGCCCGACTCCATCAGTTCCGTCCACTGAGCGCGATCGTCGCGCTGGGGGCGCTCGGCGTCTCGTTGGCCATAACCGACTCCGCACACGCTCAGGGAGCGCGCCGCGCCGCGGACGACAGAGCGCGGATCACTTCGCAGAAGGCTCTAGGCGCGCGAGAGTTCGACATCACCATCCAGTCACCGGCCCTCGGCACCTCGGCGCACGCCCGCGTGCTGGTGCCGAAGGGCTGGACCGCCGGTGCCAAGAGGACCTGGCCGGTGCTCTACGCGTACCACGGCGGCCACGACAACTACACATCCTGGACGAGAAGCAGTGACATCGCGGGACTGGCCGCACATTACAACGTCATCGTGGTGATGCCGGATGGGGCCAACGGCTCCTATACCGACTGGTACAACTACGGCAAGGGCGGCGTCCCCAAGTGGGAGACCTTCCACACGGTGGAGGTGCGCCAGTTGATGGAGCGCAACTACCACGCGGGGGGCGTACGGGCGGCCATCGGCAATTCCTCGGGCGGACAGGGCGCGATCACCTATGCGGCGCGGCACCCCGGGATGTTCAAATACGCCGCGTCGCTCAGCGGCATCCTGTCGATGCGCACGCCCGGGATACCCCCGCTGCTCATGCTCACCAACGCGGGCAACGAGCAGGACCCCTTCGCCATCTGGGGCACCCCCGGGGTCGATGAGGCCAACTGGATCGCGCACGACCCGCTTGCGCTGGCCCCCAAACTCCGGGGGACCGGCATCTTCTTCTCGTCGGGAACGACGGGGCGTCCCGGCCCGGGCGACCCCAACGTGGCGCCCTGGGACATCGGCCTGCTGAGCGAGGCGGCCACCGGCCGGACGAACATGGACTTCCGTGACCGCCTGAACCAGTTGAAGATCCGCTACACGGCCGACCTCTACGGCGACGGGCGGCACAACTGGCCGGCCTGGATCCGTGAGACCCACAAGATCTGGCCCACGCTCATGAAGGCCATCGGCGCCGCGAAGGTCTGACCGCTACTCCGGGAGTTACTCCGGGAGTCTGAGGGCTACTCCGGGAGGCGGCCGTCCAGGAGGGGCCGGGCGGGATCCCAGGTGGTGCCGTGCTCGGCGTCGAGGCGGCGGCGGGCGATTCCCGACACCGCTTCGAGAACGACCCGGTTGCCGAGGTAGGCGGTGATGTCGGCGTGGTCGTACGGCGGCGCCACCTCGACGATCTCCAGGCCCACGACCGGCAGTTCGTAACAGATCCGGCGGACTGAGTCGAGGAGCTGACGGGCCGACAGGCCGCCGGGTTCGGGGGTCCCGGTCCCGGGCGCGTGGCCGGGGTCGCACACGTCGATGTCGACGGACAGATAGATGCCGTCGCACTCGTCGAGGGCGATGGTGAAGGCCTCGGTCAGGCAGTTCTCCAGGCCCCGGGTGACGATCTCGGTCATCTCGTACGACCGCATCTTCTGCGCGGCCATCCAGTCGAGCGTCTCCGGTTCGGGCCAGTAGCCGCGCAGGCCGATCTGGAGGAAGCGGTCGCCGCGGCGTCGCAGCGGTCCACGCCGAGGAACGTGATGTCTGGGCCGAACATCGGGCCATACCTGGTCATACGGCCGAGACTACGGACGGGCAGTGCGGGGCCGCGACCTCCGCACTGTAAGAAGCGGCAGTGCGTTGTGTGCAGAGCGGACGGAGTTGGGCGGTCTTGGCCGGACGCGGTCCCGGATTCACCCGATACCCTGGACCCTCAGGATCCCTGAAGCTTTCTAGGACGGTCAGGACACGTGTTCGAGACGCTTTCCGACCGGTTGACAACGGTCTTCTCATCACTACGCAGCAAGGGCAAGCTCTCCGAGGCGGACATCAGCGCCACCGCGCGTGAGATCCGGGTCGCCCTGCTGGAAGCCGACGTGGCTCTGCCCGTCGTCAAGGACTTCATCGACCGGATCAAGGAACGGGCGCGCGGCGTCGAGGTCTCCCAGGCACTGAACCCGGCCCAGCAGGTCGTCAAGATCGTTAACGAGGAGCTCATCGAGATCCTCGGCGGCGAGACCCGGCGGGTGCGCTACGCCAAGAACCCGCCGACCGTGATCATGCTCGCCGGTCTGCAGGGCGCCGGTAAGACGACACTGGCGGGCAAGCTGGCCCGCTGGTTCAAGGCCGAGGGGCACGCGCCCCTGCTGGTCGCCTGCGACCTGCAGCGGCCCAACGCCGTGCAGCAGATCCAGGTGCTCGGCGAGCGGGCCGGGGTCGCGGTGTACGCGCCCGAGACCGGCAACGGCTCCGGCGATCCGGTCGGCGTGGCCCGGGGCTCCATCGAGCACGCCAGGCGCTCCCAGCACGACGTCGTGATCGTGGACACCGCGGGCCGGCTCGGTATCGACGCCGAGATGATGCAGCAGGCCGCCGACATCCGCGACGCCGTACGGCCGGACGAGATCCTGTTCGTCGTCGACGCGATGATCGGCCAGGACGCCGTCACCACCGCACAGGCGTTCGTCGACGGGGTCGGCTTCGACGGAGTCGTCCTCACCAAGCTCGACGGTGACGCCCGGGGTGGCGCCGCGCTGTCGGTCCGGCACATCACCGGCCGGCCGATCATGTTCGCGTCGACCGGTGAGAAGCTCGAGGACTTCGACGTCTTCCACCCTGACCGGATGGCCGGCCGGATCCTCGACATGGGTGACATCCTCACCTTGATCGAGCAGGCGGAGAAGGCGTTCGACGCCGACCAGGCCGCCAAGATGACCTCGAAGTTCGCCTCGGGCGGGGACTTCACCCTCGAGGACTTCCTCGAGCAGATGATGATGATCCGCAAGCTCGGCCCGATCGGGAACCTGCTCGGCATGCTGCCCGGGATGGGCCAGATGCGGCAGCAGATCGACCAGATCGACGACAAGGACCTGGATCGCGTCGCGGCCATCATCCGCTCGATGACCCCTCAGGAACGCTCCGAACCCAAGATCCTCAATGGCTCCCGGCGGGCCCGGATAGCCAGGGGCTCGGGTGTCACCGTGGGTGAGGTGGGCGCGCTGGTCACCCGGTTCTTCGACGCGCAGAAGATGATGCGCCAGATGGCCGGCGGTATGGGCGGGATGGGAATCCCCGGCATGCCGGGCGGGCGCCGCAAGCCCGTCAAGACGAGCAAGCCCAAGAAGGGCAAGCAGCGCAGCGGCGACCCGCGCAAGCGGGCCGGCAACACCCAGCAGCCGGCTGCGGAGCCGCAGGGGCTGCCGCCGGCGATCGGTGGCGGCATGCCGGGCGGACTGCCCGGTCAGTTGCCGCCCGGCTTCCAGATGCCCGACCTGAGCAAGCTCCAGGGCCGTCCCAGGAAGAAGTAACGACCAGATGCCCGACCTGAGCAACCTCCAGGGTCGCCCCGGGGACAAGTAGCGACCGCTCCGCCCTCGGGCGACGGCGACTCTGGCGGCAGCACCGGCCGCGGCCGGGCGGGAACACCGACAGCGATTCCCGGTAGCGCGTTGTCGCCGGTCGATTGCGACTTCGGGCCGATCGTCTGGCACAATGGCTGCCTGGAAACCCGAACCGCGAGGGGCCCTCTCAACCTCCGCTGGTCCGGTGTCCATGGAGCGTCCCCGCCCCGGTGTTCCCCACCTGGTTCGGGCATCGCTCCCACGCGTCAAGTCTGGAGAACACCACACCCGTGGCAGTCAAGATCAAGCTCAAGCGTCTGGGGAAGATCCGGAACCCGCAGTACCGGATCGTCGTTGCCGACTCCCGCACCAAGCGGGACGGCCGTGCCATCGAGGAGATCGGCCGGTACCACCCGAAGGAGGAACCCTCGCTCATCGAGGTCGACTCCGAACGGGCTCAGTACTGGCTGGGCGTCGGCGCGCAGCCGACCGACCCGGTCCGTGCCCTCCTCAAGGTGACCGGCGACTGGCAGAAGTACAAGGGCGAGCCCGGTGCCGAAGGCACCCTGAAGGTCGCGGAGCCCAAGGCGGACAAGAAGGCGGTCTTCGAGGCCGCCGTCAAGGCCACCATGGGCGACGAGGTCGCCCCGGCGCCCAAGGCCAAGAAGAAGGCAGAGCCCAAGAAGGCCGAGCCCAAGAAGGCCGACGCCAAGAAGGCCGAGGAGCCCAAGGGCGAGACGGCCACCGAGGCCAAGGCGGCCGAACCGGCTGCCGAGGCCACCACCGACGAGACCACTGAAGCCAAGAGCGAGGCCTAAGGTGCTCGAAGAAGCGCTCGAGCACCTGGTCCGCGGCATCGTCGACAATCCCGACGATGTCCAGGTGCACGCCAAGCGGATCCGGGGTGGCCGGGTCCTCGAAGTGCGTGTTCATCCTGAGGACCTCGGTAAGGTCATCGGCCGCAGCGGTCGTACCGCCAAGGCACTCCGTACCGTGATCGGTGCCCTCTCCGGGGGCCGGTATGTGCGGGTGGACCTGCTCGACGTCAACGAGGTCCGCTAACGACATGCAACTCGTTGTAGGGCGGATCGGCCGTCCGCACGGTCTCCGTGGGGAGGTCACGGTGGACGTCCGTACGGACGACCCCGATGACCGATTCGCACCGGGAACGGTGCTCGCCACGGATCCGGCGGCGGCCGGCCCGCTCGTCGTCGAGCAGGCCCGCTGGCATTCCGGCACTCTGCTCGTACGCTTCGAAGGCAGCGATGATCGCACCACCGCGGAGGAACTGCGCGGCACGGTGCTGGTCATCGATTCCGAAGACCTCCCGCCGATCGATGACCCGGAGGAGTTCCGGGATCACGAACTCATCGGGCTCACCGTGGTGACCGTGGAGGGCGCCAAGGTCGGCGTCCTGCGGGAGGTCCGCCACTCCGGCCAGGATCTTCTGGTCGTCGGTCGCCCCCTCGGCGAGGAGGTGCTCGTTCCGTTCGTCGCGGCGATCGTTTCCGAGGTCGACGTCACCGGCGGCCGGATCGTCATCAACCCGCCCCCCGGCCTGCTTCCCTAGTACCTCCCCTAGTACGCGGGCCGCTCGCGACAGTGCAGGCGGTGTGCCAGGCGGTGTTTCCCACGCGGTGTTCCCTGCGGTGCTCCATGAGATGTTTCCATGAGATTTGACATCATTTCCATCTTCCCCGAGTACTTCGGGCCGCTCGACGTCTCACTGCTGGGCAAGGCCAGGCAGCGAGGAGTCGTGGACCTGCGGGTTCATGACCTGCGCCAGTGGGCCTACGATAAGCACCACAGGGTCGACGACACACCGTACGGTGGCGGTCCCGGCATGGTCATGAAGCCGGAGCCCTGGGGTGTGGCGCTGGACGAGATCGCCCCTCCGGCCGACGTCATGCCGAGGCTGGTGGTACCCACGCCCAGCGGGCGCCCCTTCACCCAGGCACAGGCCGTGGCGTTCGCCCGGGAACCCTGGCTGGTGTTCGCCTGCGGGCGGTACGAGGGCATCGACTCGCGCGTCGTCGAGGATGCCCGCGAACGGATGCCCGTCGACGAGGTCGCCATCGGTGACTACGTGCTGGCCGGTGGCGAGGTGGCCGTGCTGGTCATGATCGAGGCGATCAGCCGGCTGCTGCCGGGGGTGCTGGGCAATGCCGAGTCGGTTTCGGACGACTCCTTCGCGCCAGGCCGGATGGAGGCCTTGCTCGAAGGGCCGGTCTACACCAAGCCTCCCGTCTGGCGGGACCGCGCCATACCGGAGATCCTGCTGTCCGGGCACCACGCGGCGATCAGCCGCTGGCGGCGTGATCAGGCGCTCCGCCGGACCGCCGAGAACCGCCCGGAGCTGGTGGCCACGCTGCCACCCGAGACTCTCGACAAGCATGATCGTCAGGTGCTCGGGCAGGCCGGTTTCCCAGTGGACGGCGAACCTACGGTAGGCTAAGGCGTCGCCCTGCCCTTTTGGGCAGCGGGCACGTCACGACTTCCCAGAAACACCCACTTGTGCGAAGTGACGCCCCCATGTGATCAGTTCGGGGCCTCTCATGTTCGCGTTTGACGACGAGGAAACGCAGTCATGCACACCCTGATCCAGGAGATCGAGACGGCCGCGATGCGTGCCGACGTCCCGGCGTTCCGCCCGGGCGACACGCTCAAGGTGCACGTACGTGTCACTGAAGGCAACCGGAGCCGGATCCAGGTCTTCCAGGGCGTGGTGATCCGGCGGCAGGGCGGCGGCGCCCGCGAGACCTTCACCGTTCGCAAGATCAGCTACAGCGTCGGCGTCGAGCGGACCTTCCCGCTCAACAGCCCGTCGATCGACCACATCGAGGTCGTGACCCGTGGCGATGTCCGCCGCGCCAAGCTCTACTACTTGCGCAACCTGCGCGGCAAGGCCGCGCGAATCAAGGAGAAGCGCGACTTCTAGCCGCTTCCTGGCATCGCCGAACGCCCTGGTCCTCTTCGTGACGGCCCAGGGCGTTCCGCGCTCTGGTCCCACCTGCGCCGGGGAACACGTTGCCGAGGGACGACACGTGTCCCTGGCAAGTCCCCGGCCCGGCGCGGTTATAGGCTCAACGGGATGACGGATGATGATCAGGTGACGGGGGAGTCGCCCGCCGCACGCGGCGCTGCGAAACCCGCGATACCCGAGGACGATCGGAGACACGTGCGTTCCGAAGCAGAGGGCGCACTGCCCGACGAGAAGCAGCCCGAGACCTCCGGCGGCCAGGCCGGCGAGGCCGGTCCTGTGGCCGAGTCCGGAGCCTCCGGATCGGAAGAGACCTCGGCGTCCTCCGATGACTCCGGTGACTCACCTGCTTCTGCCGATTCTCCTGACTCACCTGACCCTTCTGCCTCTTCTGGCTCTTCTGGCTCGGGGGGCGATACCGGTGATTCCGGGGGCTCGGAGACTTCGGGCGAGTCCGCGAAGAAGGAAAAGAAGCACGGGTCCTTCTGGCGTGAACTGCCTGTCCTGATCGGCGTGGCCCTGGTGCTCGCCCTGGTCATCAAGTCGTTCGTCGTGCAGGCGTTCTACATTCCGTCACAGTCGATGGAGAACACGCTCAAGATCGGCGACCGCGTCCTCGTCAACAAGATCGTTTATCACACGCGTGACATTCACCGCGGTGACGTTGTCGTCTTCAACGGGGTGGACTCCTGGGACCCCGAGGTGACCATCCAGCAACCCACCAATCCCGTGAGCAAGGTGCTGCACGCGGTCGGTAGCGCGTTCGGGGTGGTCCCGGGGGAGAAGGACTACATCAAGCGGGTCATCGGTGTCGGCGGTGATCACGTGAAGTGCTGCAACGCCCAGGGCCGGATCACGGTCAACGGGCATCCGCTGGACGAGACGTCCTACCTGTACACCGATCCCGTGACCAAGCAGCAGAACATGCCCTCGGACCGGCCTTTCGACATCACAGTGTCCAAGGGACGGCTGTGGGTCATGGGCGACCACCGTGAGGTGTCCGCGGACTCGCGTGCGCATCTGGGCGACGCCGGAGGCGGGACGATCGCCACGGACCGGGTGATCGGCCGGGCCTTCGTCGTGGTGTGGCCGATCGGCCGCTGGAAGACACTGCCGATCCCGAAGACCTTCGAACAGCCTGGCCTGGCGGACGGGTCCCTGCCTGCGGCTCCGCTGGCGCTCGGCTTCGCCGGGGCGTTGCCGCTCACGTGGCTGCGCCGCCGTCGCCGTCGCCGCTCTTCGCCCTGAGAGAAGTGCTCCGCACCGAGCGTTTTGCGACGTACCCTGCGGAGGGTGGGTTGGGTGATGAGCGTGCGACGGCCACCGAGGTTCACCCCTCGGCGTGACGCCGGTCTGTACGGTTTCGAGCGTGCACTGGAGCATGGCGGATTCGATCTTGTCGCGGGCGTGGACGAGGCCGGCCGGGGAGCCTGTGCGGGCCCGCTGGTGGTGGCCGCGGTCATCCTGCGGCCCGGTCGGCGCGGGGAGATCGAGGGGCTCGCCGACTCAAAGCTGCTCACGCCGCGGCGCCGGGAGGAGATCTACGCTGAGGTCATGGCCCGCGCGCTGGCCTGGAGCGCGGTGGTGATTCCCTGTGACGAGATCGACAGGATCGGTCTGCACCGGTCCAACATCGCCGGGATGCGGCGTGCGGTGACCAGGCTGGACACCCGGCCGGCCTATGTGCTCAGTGACGGGTTCCCGGTGCCGGGACTGGAGGTTCCGGCGCTGGCGGTGACCAAGGGCGACCGGGTCGCAGCCTGTGTCGCTGCCGCGTCGGTGGTGGCGAAGGTGACCAGGGACCGGCTCATGGTTGAACTGAACGACCGGTTCCCGGCGTACCGTTTTCATGTGCACAAGGGCTACATCACCCCGGAACACTCGGCGGCTCTCGCGACGTATGGGCCTTGTCCGCAGCACCGCTTCTCGTTCGTGAACGTCGCCCGGCTGAATGGCTCATGGGCGGTCGAGACAATGGCGGACGCACCGCTGGCGGATGCAGCACCGGCAGACGGAACACGGGCAGCCGGAACACCTGTGGACGGAACACCTGTGGGCGGAACACTTGTGGGCGGAACACTTGTGGAGGACACGTCGGTGGATGGAGCACCAGCGGATGCAATCCCGGCAGACGGAACACCAGGGGACGAGTCACCACTGGACGGAATCCCGGCAGAGGGAACCTCGGCGGGCTGTCCGCCAGAGGATCGAGAGCCGGCGGCCGGAACTCCGGCGGGCGGGCGGCGAGCGGTGGAGAACGGTATGCAGGACAATGGAGCAGGGGCCGCCGGGAGGACTGGCGGATATGGCGCAGCTCTCCAGGGAGTCGCCGACCGGGCAGGAGTTGCCTGAGCCGGTGAGAAGGAGAGCCATGGGCCTGGAGAGGCGATTTCGATCATGAGTGCAGAGGATCTCGAGAAATACGAGACCGAGATGGAGCTGCAGCTCTATCGGGAGTACCGCGACGTCGTCGGTCTCTTCGCTTACGTCGTCGAGACCGAGCGCCGCTTCTATCTGACCAACTCGGTGGACCTGCAGGTACGCAGCACCGACAACGGTGAGACCTTCTTCGACGTCACGATGCAGGACGCCTGGGTCTGGGACATGTATCGCCCAGCCCGCTTTGTGAAAAACGTCCGGGTGGTCACCTTCAAGGATGTGAACGTCGAGGAACTCGCCAAGAGCGATCTCGAGCTCCCGAGCAACTGACCCGGCCCTTGCGCCCGGCCGTGATCTTGCGATTCGGGCGGATGAACCGCAAGATCACGCCCAGTCGTGGCCTTGCAATTCGGCCGCGACGAACCGCAGGATCATGGGCTTGGCGGTGCGCGTCAGGTTGCCTGCCTGTTGTGCGGCGCCTGCTCGTTGTGCGGTGCTCGCTTGTAGTGGGGGTGCGTGTCAGGGCACCTGCTTGTCGTCTGACCTATCTCTCCGTGTCTTTCTCCCTTTTGTCCCCTTTCTTGTCTCGTTTTCGGGGTAGCCGCCAGCCCTGTTCGCACCGTTCGACGAAGCCGGCCGCGGAGAGCAGGCTGAGCCGGCTCCTGGCCGTGTTGATGTCGATGCCGGCCGCCACCGCGATCTGAGCGGGCCCGGCTCCGGCCCGGGCGGGTATCGCGTCGAGAACCAGCAGGGAGCCGGGATCGAGCTGGTCTCGGGGCAGGACCGGTCCACGTTGCTCCGGAGCGAGGTCCGCCCCGATCTGCCCGGCGGTCTCGATGATCTCGGCGGCGGTCGCCGCGCAGATCGCGAGATCCTCGCGGAGCCACTTGTGACAGCCTCGGGACATCAGCGAGCTCACCGGTCCGGGTACCGCCAGCACCGGCCGGTTCATCTCCCGGGCGTACCTCGCCGTGTTGAGCGCCCCGCTGCGTAGGTCCGCCTCCACCACCACGGTGGCCTTGGTCAGCGCCGCGATGACCCGGTTGCGGACGAGGAAGCGCAGCCGGGTCGGGGTGGTCCCGGGCGGCCACTCGCTGATGAGCAGTGCCCGCCGGGCGACCTCGGCGAGCAGCACCTCGTTGCGCGGTGGATAGGCCACATCGAGGCCGCTGGCGAGCACCGCCACCGTCTGCCCTTCGGCGGCCAGCGCTCCCCGGTGTGCGGCGGCATCGATGCCCAAGGCTCCGCCGCTGACGACCGTCCAGCCGCGTTCGGCGAGCTCCGCGGCCAGATCCGAGGACACCCGCTTGCCGTAGTCGGTGGCCGCTCGCGCCCCCACCACCGAGACCGAACGGAGACAGCCGTACCGCAGGTCTCCTGGGCCGCGGAGCCAGAGCGCGTACGGCCTCCTGTCGCCGAGGTCGTCAAGCTGGGTGGGCCATTCCGGCTCCCCGGGACAGATCATCCGGCCGCCGAGCCGTTCGCAGACCACAAGGTCGGCCTCCGGGTCGGCGTTCGGCAGCCGTACCCGCCACCCGGCCAGTCGCTCGGTGAGACGGCGTTCGTCCCGCCCGCCGACCAGCCCGGTGGGCACCCGTCCGGACCTGACGACGTCCAGCGTGGCGAGCGGCCCGACCCGGGCGACCAGCCGGCCGAGTAAAGCGTCTCCGGGTTCGGCGAGGTAGGACAACATGGCGCGGGCCAGCCGCTCGTCGTCGGACACGGTCATGTGCTCGTCCCCTTCCAGAACCTCAGTGCCTCGCTGATGTCGTACGGGGCCGGGGCATCGCGGCCGCCGAGGTCGGCCAGCGTCCATGCCACCCGCAGAACCCGGTCCAGCCCCCGAGCGCTGAGCGAGCCCTGCGTCAGCGCGTCGTCCACCGGCCACATCGACTCGGGCGGCGGCGCGAACCGCTTGCGGAGCTGTGTTCCTGGAATGTCGGAATTGGCCCGCCAGGGTGTGCCGGCCATACGCTTCAGCGCGCGTTCGCGTGCCTCCAGCACCCGCGCGGCCACCTCCGCGCTGGATTCGGCGGCCTCCAGGTCGTAACGGAGTTCGGCACGGTTGGCCGGCTCCAGGGTGAGCTTGAGGTCGATCCGGTCGAGCAGCGGGCCGGACACTCTCCCGAGGTAGCGGCTGCGCATCGCCGGAGAACAGACGCAGTCCCGGGCCTTGACCGCCGCGCAGGGACAGGGATTTGCGGCCATGATCAGGGTGAACCGAGCCGGGAAACGCGTGCTCAGCCCTGACCGGTCGATCGACACCTCGCCGTCTTCGAGGGGCTGGCGGAGGGCGTCGAGGACGCCGCGCCCGAACTCCGGGGCCTCATCTATGAACAAGACACCGTTGTGGGCGAGCGACACCGCACCGGGCCTGATCAGCCGGCTGCTGCCGCCGCCGACCATGGCCGCCCGGCTGGCGGTGTGGTGCGGCGCGTAGAACGGTGCTCGGTCGATGAGCGGCTGGCCCGCTGGCAACGTGCCCGCCACCGAGTGAATTGCGGTCGCCTCCAGTGCCGCCTCACGTTCCAGCGGGGGTAGCAGTGTGGGAAGCCGCTCGGCGAGCATGGTCTTCCCGCAGCCGGGCGGTCCCGCCAGCCACAGGTGGTGACCGCCAGCGGCGCTGATCTCCAATGCCCGCCTGCCGTCGGGCTGGCCCCGTACGTCGGCGAGGTCCGCGAGGCCGCGACGAGACCCGAACCGGGCGGCCTGCCGGTCGGGGCTGCGCGCGGGCGGGTCCGCGTCGCCCTCCTCGATCCCCGGTGGCGGTTCGTCGCGCAGCCGGCACAGCAGGCCGCGCAGGGTGCTCACGACGATCACACTCAGCCCCGGCACCAGTTCGGCCTCCGCGGCGTTGGATCTGGGTACCACGACGGTTGTGTAGCCCGCCTCCGCGACGCCGAGCAATGCGGGCAGCACGCCGGGAACACCCCGCACCCGGCCGTCCAGCCCGAGCTCTCCGATCATCACTAGATCCGCGCACTCCGCCGGAGGTACGGCTCCGGCCGCGGCGAGTATCGACACCGCGATGGAAAGATCGAAGCTCGAACCGCGCTTCGGCAGGCTCGCCGGGCTGAGACTGACGGTGGTGTGCCGGTTCGGCCAGTTCTCGCCGGCGTTCAGGATTGCCGCGCGCACCCGGTCGCGGGCCTCGCTGAGCGCGGTATCGGGCAGCCCTACCAGGTGCAGGCCGGGAACCCCGCAGGTGATGGCGGCCTCGACGGTGACCAGATGGCCATCGACTCCGACCAGGGCCACGGCGCGGGTCTTGGCGATCGCCATGGTCAGCACACCTCCCTGAGATGGTCCACCGCGAAGCCTTCGAGATCCTCGTCGGCGTCGCAGGCTCCGGTGGTGCCTCCGGTGGTTCCTCCGGTGGCGACAAGGCCGATCACGTCGATCCGGATGGAGGTCGCGCGAACGCCGTGCTCGTCGGCCCAGCGCCCCGCGAGCCGCCGTAACCGTGCGGCCTTGACCGTGGTGACCGCCTCGGCGGGGGTGCCGTAGGCCAGGCTGGAACGGGTCTTCACCTCGCAGACGACGTGCCGGTAACCGTCATAGGCGACGAGGTCGAGCTCACCGTCGCGGCAGCGCCAGTTGCGATCGAGGATGGTCCAGCCGAGCCGCCGGGTCAGATAGCGGATCGCGGCTCCCTCACCGCGGCGGCCGAGGGCGTCCTTCGGATTGATCGGGGCGTCCATGCGCCTCACCTCCGAATCCGACGGTGCCTGGCGGAGTCGGCGTCCGGTAGCGAATGACGTTCTGGGGATATCGAGCCCAGCGCCGATCATGCCGCAGAGTCAGAGTCAGAGTCAGAGTCAGAGGCGCAGGCGCAGGCGCAGAGGCAGAGTCAGACGCGGAGGCGCAGGCAGAGGCGCAGGAAGGGCAGACGCAGGGGCGCCGTCATCTCCGGCGGCGAGGCGGTCAACGCTGTGAGGCCGCCGGTCATGCAGATCGGTGGCACTGCGCCCCCCGGGGACCTGAGCCCGCTGGTCATCCAGAGTGGAGGGCGCGGCGCTCCGCCAGGGTTGTGAGCTCGCCGGTCAGCCAGAGCGGGCACAGCGACGGCGTCGACGCTCGCGGGCAAGGTCGATGACGCCCTGTGGAGGCCTCCGGCGCAGAGGAAGGCGCCGCCACGCCAGCATGAGCGCGAAGGCCACCAGCATCCCTGCCACCACCCCGCCGCTCGCCTCCCTGATGCCGCTGGAGGAGCCGGCCAGGGACAGCGGGGGCTCGCCCGCGGCCTCTGCGGGCCGGGAATGCCCTGGCCGAGCCGGTCCGGCTGAGGGCCGGCGATCCGCGGTTCCGGAGCCGTACCGCAGGGAGGGCAGGGGACCGGGAGGACGCGGACCGCGGCCCGCGGAGGGCACGCCCCACACCGGGAGCAGCCGCACCTGGACGGGGCGCACCAGGGACAGCGGATCGAGATAGACCGGGCCGCGCAGCAGCCCCCAATGCAGGCACAGCCGGGGCCCGCAGTGGCCGGGCAGGTCCTCCACCACCCCGATCCGGTCTCCGGCCGCAACCCGCAGGCCCGGCCGTACCGAAGGTCGCACCGGCAGATAGGTCGTCCTGAGTGCCGGGCCGTGCAGGATCGCGATCACCCCCCGGCCGGACAGGCGCGCCGCGTACGAGACCAGCCCGGCGCCCGCCGCGTACACCGGCTGCCCGGCCCGCGCCGCAAGATCCACGCCCCGGTGTCCGGGCCCCCAGGGCAGCGCGGGCGGCGAGAAACCTCGCAGGACCTGGGGCACGGGATCCAATGGCCAGCGCCAGGAGGCGCCGGGGACCGTCGACGGGCCGTTGAGCAGGCTCAGGCAGCACACCAGCATCGTCACCACGTTCATGTCACGAAGCCTCGCCCGTGAGCAGCGCGAACGACCAGCCCTCCGTCTGATTGTGGAAAACCTCGCGGGCCTTTCTGACCCGCGGACGGCCGGTCGGCGGTCCGCGGGTGGCCCGGCGGTGGTCCGGCGTGGTCCGCGGATGGCCGCCGGTGGCCGGAGAGTGGTCGGCGGGTGGCCGGAGAGTGGTCGGCCGATTCCACGACCCGGCCGGTCATCCCATAGACTCATCAGACGGCCGTAGGAGGTTGCACCACCCACGGCTGAATTCACGCGCCCGCAAGCCATCGGCTCTCAGAGCCAGCGGGTCACATCTCTCGGTCCGCCGCGCAGCGGCGGCGGGGTGTGTCCGGGCGCAACAGGTAACCGAGACATGGCCCTATAACGGGTCAGACAGGAGAACACGGGCTATGGCACCCGTCGTCACCATGCGCCAGATGCTCGAGAGTGGTGTGCACTTCGGCCACCAGACTCGGCGCTGGAACCCGAAGATGAAGCGCTTCATTCTCACCGAGCGCAACGGCATCTACATCATCGACCTGCAACAGTCGCTGTCCTACATCGACCGGGCCTACGAGTTCATCAAGGCGACCGTCGCGCACGGCGGCTCGGTGATGTACGTCGGCACTAAGAAGCAGGCCCAGGAGGCCATCGCCGAGCAGGCCCAGCGCGTCGGCATGCCCTACGTGAACCAGCGCTGGCTGGGCGGCATGCTCACCAACTTCTCGACCGTGCACAAGCGGCTCGTCCGTCTCAAGGAACTCGAACTCCTCGACTACGACGACGTCGCCGGCTCGGGCATGACCAAGAAGGAACTCCTCATGCGCAAGCGTGAGAAGGAGAAGCTCGAGCGCACCCTCGGCGGTATCCGCGACATGACGCGTGTTCCCAGCGCGATCTGGATCGTGGACACCAAGAAGGAGCACATCGCGGTCAGCGAGGCGCGGAAGCTGAACATCCCGGTCATCGCGATCCTCGACACCAACTGCGACCCGGACGAGGTCGACTTCCCGATCCCGGGCAACGACGACGCCATCCGCAGTGTGAGCCTGCTGACCCGGGTCGTCGCGGACGCGGTCGCCGACGGCCTGATGGCCCGCTCGGGTGCCGCCACCGGCGGTGACGACAAGCCGGTCGAGGCCGCCGCCGAGCCGCTGGCCGAGTGGGAGCGCGAGCTGCTCGAGGGCAAGACCCCCGAGGCCGCCGCCGTCGGAGCCGCCGCTGAGGAGCCCGCGCTGTCCGAGCCCGTCGCCGACGCCGTGCAGAGCGCTTCGGATGAGGTCGTCGAGGATGAGGTCGTCGAGGACGAGGTCGTCGAGGATGAGGCCGTTGTGGCCGAGGCCCCTGCGGCCGAGGCCCCCGCGGCGGACGCGGAGACAGCCGAGGCCCCTGAGGGCGAGCAGGCCTGATCGTGAGTGCGCCCCCCGGCGACGACGCCGGGGGGCCACCGAGCTCGAACCCACGACGAGAGAGACACAACGATGGCGAACTTCACCGCCGCGGACGTCAAGCGGCTCCGTGAGCTGACCGGCTCCGGAATGATGGCGTGCAAGAACGCGCTCACCGACGCGGAGGGCGACTTCGACAAGGCCGTCGACCTTCTGCGCCTCAAAGGCGCCAAGGATGTCGGCAAGCGCGCCGAGCGCACCGCCGGCAACGGCCTGGTCGTGACGCACTTCAATGGCGACACCGACGGCGTCCTGCTCGAGCTCAACTGCGAGACCGACTTCGTGGCCAAGAACGAGCAGTTCATCGAGCTCGCGAACCGGCTCGCCGAGTTCGTGGCTACCGAGCGACCGGCCGACGTGCCCGCCGCCCTGGGCACCGAGATCGAGCCGGGCAAGACCGTACTGGCGCTGATCGAGGAGAGCAACGCCAAGCTCGGTGAGAAGCTGGAGCTGCGTCGCTTCGCCCACTTCGAGGGGCCGTACGTGACCAGCTACCTGCACAAGTCCGACCCGCAGCTGCCCCCCACCACGGGTGTGCTGGTCGAGCTCGACCAGGTCAACCCCCAGATCGCCAAGGACATCGCGCAGCAGATCGCTGCGATGTCGCCGAAGTACCTCAGCAGTGAGGACGTCCCGGCTGAGGCGGTCGAGAAGGAGCGGGCGCTCGCAGAGCAGATCACCCGCGACGAGGGCAAGCCCGAGCAGGCGATTCCGAAGATCGTTGAAGGCCGGGTCAAGGCCTACTTCAAGGACTTCGTGCTGCTCGAGCAGGCTTTCGTCAAGGACAGCAAGAAGACGATCGCGAAGATCCTCGACGAGGCCGGAGTCAAGGTCACGCGCTTCGCGCGCTTCAAGGTAGGGCAGGCCTGAGCCATCCTGGAAGGGACAGGGCTCACGCAACTGCAGTCAGCGATATTCAGGAGGCCGCCGTCGTGCCGGACATCACCACCAATGACACGACGGCGGCCTCTTCGTCTTCGTCGAGGTCTTCGTTGAAAATTCCGCACGGCTGGCGCCGGGTGCTGCTCAAGCTCTCCGGTGAGGCCTTCGCAGGAGGCGAGCCCCTGGGCATCGACTCGGCGGTCGTGCAGCACGTGGCCAAGGCGATCGCCGACGCCGTACGCGAGGGCGTACAGGTCGCGGTGGTCTGCGGCGGCGGCAACATGTTCCGCGGAGCCCAGTTGTCGGAGCGGGGCATGGACCGGGCCCGCGGCGACTACATGGGCATGCTCGGCACGGTCATCAACTGCCTGGCACTCCAGGACTTCTGCGAGAAGCTGGGCCTCGACACCCGGGTGCAGACCGCCATCACCATGGGTCAGGTCGCCGAGCCGTACATCCCGCGGCGGGCGATCCGGCACCTGGAGAAGGGCCGGGTGGTCATCTTCGGTGCGGGACTCGGCCAGCCGTTCTTCTCGACCGACACCTGCGCCGCCCAGCGCGCCCTGGAGATCGGGGCGGAGGCGGTGCTCAAGGGCACCCAAGTGGACGGTGTCTACGATGCGGACCCCCGCAAGAATCCGGATGCCGTCAAGTTCGACCGACTGGACTACGGTGAGGTTCTCAGCCGGGGACTTAAGGTCATGGACGCCACGGCCATCAGCCTCTGCATGGACAACGACCTTCCCATCGTCGTCTTCGACCTGATGGGTCAGGGCAACATCATCCGGGCCGTCCGGGGTGAGAAGATCGGCACGCTGGTCAGCCCGGCGGACAACTGAACCGGCCTGTGGTCGGGGGCGGGTCCCCGACCAGCGGCCGGAGACAACACGCGACACGGGAGCCGAAGTGATCGACGAGATCCTCTTCGAAGCCGAAGAGAAGATGGAAAAGGCGGTCGCGGTCGCCAAGGATGACTTCGCCGGCATCCGCACCGGCCGGGTCACCCCCGCCATGTTCAACAAGATCACCGCGGAGTACTACGGTACGCCCACGCCGGTCAACCAGCTCGCCTCCTTCACGCTGCCCGAGCCGCGCATGGTCATCGTGCAGGTCTTCGATAAGGGGTCGATGTCGGCGGTCGAACGGGCGATCCGGGACAGCGACCTGGGGGTGAACCCCAGCAACGACGGCAACGTGATCCGCGTGGTCTTCCCGGAGCTCTCGGAGGAGCGCCGCAGGGAGTTCATCAAGCTGGCCGGCACCAAGGCCGAGGACAGCAAGATCTCCATCCGCAACATCCGGCGCCGGGCCAAGGACACACTGGACAAGCTGTCGAAGGACGGCGAAGCCGGTGAGGACGATGTCCGCCGTGCTGAGAAGGAGCTCGAGGACGCGACGCAGAAGTACGTCGCGAAGATCGACGAGCTGCTCGAGCACAAGAAGGCAGAGCTCCTCGAGGTTTGATGGAGCTGGAACAGGCCCCCGAGCCGCCGGACGAGCCCGCGCCGGCCAAGAAGAAGCGCGGCCCAGGTCGCAACCTGCCGATCGCCATCGGCGTGGGGCTGGGACTCGGCGGACTGGTGCTGGTGTCGCTTTACACCATCAAGGCGATCTTCCTTGTCGTGATGACGGTGTTCATGGCCGTCGCCCTGCGCGAACTCGCCCAGGCGATGGCCACCCGCGGGATCCGGGTGCCGATCGTACCGCTGGGACTCGGTCTGGTCGCGGCCGTGGTGTTCGCCTACTGGCAGGGCGCGGCCGGGCTGGCCGGCGCGTTCACCCTGACCGTCCTGAGCCTGATGATCTGGCGGATGCCCGAGGGCTCCGACGGCTATGTACGGGATGCCACCGCGTCCGTGTTCATCGCCTCGTACCTCCCTCTGATGGGCGGCGTCGTCGCGCTGATGCTGGCGCCCGACGACGGTGCGGCCCGCATCGTCATCTTCGTGGCCGTCACCGTCTCCAGTGACATCGGCGGGTTCTTCGTCGGGGCCTTCCTCGGCAGGCACAAGATGGCCCCCACCATCAGCCCCAAGAAGACCTGGGAGGGCTTCACCGGCTCGGCACTCACGTGTATGGCTGTCGGCTCGTGGCTGGTGCCCGGGCTGCTGCACGGTGAGGTCTGGCAGGGCGCGGTGCTCGGCGCCGCCGTGGTCTGCACCGCCACCGTGGGTGACCTCATCGAGTCGATGATCAAGCGGGATCTCGGCATCAAGGACATGGGCACGCTGCTGCCCGAGCACGGCGGGGTGATGGACCGCCTGGACTCGCTTCTCGCCACCGCGCCGGTCGTCTGGCTGGTCCTGGAGTCCTTCGTCCCTCAGGCGAGCTGACATACCTCAAGCGAGCTGACGTCCCTCAGTCGAGCTGACGTCCCTGCGGCGAGCTGACGTCCCTGCGGCGAGCTGACGTCGCGCCGACGGGCTGGCCTCGCGCTGGCGGACGTACCTGAAGTGAGCCGACGTTCCTCAGGCGGGCTGGTCCTCAGGCGGGCTGGATCACTCCGGTCCGGGCGCCGTCACTCCGCGACCCAGGAACGCCCGGCCTTGGTCAGCTGCCGGAGCAGGGTGGTGGAGCCCTCCTTGGCGGCCAGGGCCCGCTCGTCCGCGGTGATCGGCACCACCCACAGCCACCGCACGGAGTCCTCTCCCACTCGGAAGCCGGACAGGTCGGGGCCAGGCTGTTCGGGGGTCAGCTCGGCGGGGTCGTCGAGCAGCAGCACGCCGGCCCAGCGGTCGCCCAGCGGAAAGGGGGCGGCGCGGTCGGACCACGGCATGACACCGCCGGAGAGCAGCCGGGTCGCCGAGCGCCACGAATGGGGTGCCAGCCAGGCGAGCACCTGTCCGGCGGGTCCGCTCGGCAGCGTGCAGGCCAAGGCCAGCTCAACGCGGTCGTACGGGGCCGTGCCGTCCTCCTGCGGCCCTGCTGCGGGCATCCGCTGACGGCTCATCCCCAGCGTGCTCAGCACCGTGTAGGAGCGGTTCTCGCGAGCGGGCCGTTCCGAAACCGCGACCAGAGGGCCGCCGCCGGCCTGACCGCGGGCGATGTCGTGCAGATACTGGCCGCCGGGACCGAGTCGGCTGAGCAGATGGCCGAGCGCGGACTGCTGGAAGTCGCCCCAAGCCGCGGCGTCCCGTTGCCGGGCCCAGTACTCCCGGGCCTGCCCGATCTGCGGCTCGAAGTCCGTACCGCCGAAGGGGAGCGCGAACGGGCCCTGCCCAGTGGCGTATCGACTGTATCCGGGCAGGCCGCGGCCGAGGTCCGACCATCCTGGGATCACACACAGCGGCTCGCCGTCCTCCAGCAGGGCCGCACCGTCGCCCTCCTCGAACCACACGACCTCCAGGGCCGTGGTGTCCAGCGGGCCCCTGCCTCCGGGCTCGCTGGTCAGCGCGGCCGGCAGTGCCGGTGCCCGGCCCGCGCCGAGGCGGGCGAGATCGAGCCCGGCGGGCGCGGGCTCGTGGTTGGCGATCCAGGCTGCACCGATGACCGAACCGCCGGGGTCGCGCAGATAGGCCACCGTACTGACCTCGTCGGCCTCGATGTCAAGCCGCCGGCTCCGGTACGGGCTCGTATCACTGAAGACGATCTTGCCCGAGTTGCGGGGTCCCCTGCGCAATACCGACATAAGGCAGGACTTTAGTGTGATCAGCGGCCTGATGGAGCCCTTTGCGGGTACGCCCGTCCCGGGTGCGATGGCGCGGCCATGCCCCGGAGTTTGCGACACTGGTGGGTGATGTCAGACAGCCCCAGCCCACGTCCCGGCCAGCTCACCTTCGCCGCGCCCCGCCGCGCGAAGCCGCCCCGGCACCTTGCCGACCTCACCTCAGCCGAGCGCAGGGCGGCCGTCGCCGAACTGGGGGAGAAACCCTTCCGCGCGGACCAGCTGTCCCGGCACTACTTCTCCCGGCTGGTCGACGACCCCGCCGAGATGACCGACCTGCCCGAGGCGCTGCGCGACCGGCTCATCTCAGAGCTGCTGCCGACACTGCTCACCCCGGTCCGGGAGATGACCGCCGACCACGGCACCACCCGCAAGGCGCTGTACAAAGCCTTCGACGGCACGCTCATCGAGTCCGTGCTCATGCGTTACCCCGAGCGGGTCACCATGTGCGTCTCGTCGCAGGCCGGCTGCGGGATGAACTGCCCGTTCTGCGCCACGGGCCAGGCCGGCCTGACCCGCAACCTGTCCACTGGGGAGATCGTGGAACAGGTGGTCGCCGGGGCGCGCGCACTCGCCCGGGGCAAGGTCAGCGGTGGTCCCGGCCGGGTCTCCAACATCGTCTTCATGGGCATGGGAGAACCGCTGGCGAACTACCGGGCGGTCCTGGGCGCCGTCCGCCGGATCACCGACCCCGCACCGGACGGCCTGGGCATCTCGCAGCGCTCCGTCACGGTCTCGACCGTGGGCCTGGTGCCCGCGATCGAGAAGCTCGCCGCCGAGAAACTCTCGGTGCGGCTCGCCGTGTCCCTGCACGCCCCCGACGATGAGCTGCGCGACACGCTCGTGCCCATCAACACCCGCTGGAAGGTCGGCGAGGTGCTGGACGCCGCCTGGGGGTACGCCGAGACGTCCGGCCGCCGGGTGTCCATCGAGTATGCGATGATCCGTGACATCAACGATCAGGCTTGGCGGGCCGACCTTCTCGGCCGGCTCCTGAAGGGCCATCTGGTGCACGTCAATCTGATCCCGCTGAATCCGACCCCCGGGTCCAAGTGGACCGCATCCCGGCCGGAGGACGAGCGTGAGTTCGTGGCCCGGCTGGAGGCGCACGGTGTGGCGGTCACCGTCCGTGATACTCGGGGCAGGGAGATCGACGGGGCCTGCGGTCAGCTCGCCGCGGCGACGAAGTCCTGACCCTGGAACCGACGTGCGTGCCACAATCAGGTCGTGGTGATCAGGTCGTCCTTTCCGATGCGGCTGCGCGGGTACGACCGCGGCCGGGTCGACGAGGTCGTCGCACGCATCGAGGGCACGCTGGGACGCGCCCCGCTGACCGGTCCGCCGCTAACCGGCCAGGATGTACGTGAGGTACGCTTCGGCGCGGTCTTCCGGGGCTACGACCGCCGGTCGGTGGACGAAAGGCTGCTGGAGTACATCAGGGAGCTGGCGGCACGTGAAGGCGGGCCGCGGGCACCCGGATCCGTCCGGCGGGTCGACGGGCTGCCGGACGCCGGCTGGCTGGTCGACTGGATCCGGCAGTCGCGGTTCGGCGTGGCCCGGTTCCGGGCCGGCTATGCCGAACGGGACGTGGACGCCTTCCTGGACCGGATGATCGCGGGGATGTGCGGGGCGGCCCCGCCGGTGAGCGTCCGCGACGTCCGGGAGTGCGTTTTCCGTACGGTACGGCTCCGTCCGGGCTACAACGAGACGGAGGTGGATCGCTTCCTCGTTCAGCTCGCCTCCGCTCTGGAGGCACTTGACGCGCCGTAATGGCTGGCCGATTCCGGCCGATAGTCGATAATTCGTCCGGATGACCGCCGGTCACGTGCCCTAATCTGCCTCAGGAGGTGTCCCGACATGCCGCATTTCGACGTCCTGCTCCGCGGCTACGACCAGGACGAGGTGGACGCACTGGTGGCCCGGATCGAGGGGACCCTCGGACACGCTCCGCTGGCGGACCGGCCGGTCACGGCCGAGCGGGTACGGCAGGTGCACTTCACCGTCGTCATGCGAGGCTACGACCCGAACGCGGTCGACCACGCTCTCCTCGGCTACGTTCTGTTGCTGGAACGGCGTGAACGCGACTCCAGCGGGCAGTGGCGGCTGAGCGGCTTATCCACAGATTCCGAAACCCCCTTGGCGAGGGCGGCCCGCCCGGGAGACGCTACCGGACATGGAGTGGATCGCTACTCACCGTGATCGACTGGCGTCGTTCTTCGGTGCCTACTATCCACCGGACGCGGTGCGGGCGATCCTCCGGCTGCTCCGGCCCGCCTTGCGGCTCACCGGCGCGGGGACCTCGTCGGCACCTTCGCTACCCGGACCCTCGCTACTGGGACCCTCACTACCCGGACCCTCGTTGTCGGGACGTGCGCTGCGGGGATCTGCCCCACCGGAACCTTCGTTGTCGGGATCTTCGCGTCCCGGACTGTCGTGGTCAGAGCCGTCGCGGCTGCGAAACTCACGGCTGGGCGGTCCGCCGATGCTGCCACTGGAGTTGAGCCGACCGACCTGGGCGGGCCGGCCGCTGGACTTCCTGGCCGTCATCGACTTCGCCGAGACGGCCGGCGTGCTGCGCCTGCCCGAGCTGCCCCCCACCGGAACCGCCTGCTTCTACTACGCGGCAGAAATCCCACGGCCGTGGGGCGACGACCCCTCCGAGCGGGACGGCTGGCGGGTGCTGTCCGGCGCCGCGCGCCCCGTCGCGGCGGGCGGGGCAGGGGCCGAGGCCTCGGAGCCGCCCGTGATGCCGCTGTCGGCCGAGCCCTTCCTGTCGCTCCCCGGGCCGTACGAGCCGCCGCTGCGCGCCCTCGACGCGACATGGAGCGGCTTCTTGGACTTCTACGAGCAGTTGTACGAGGCCTGGTTGCGCTTCGCCTGGGCTGACCTGCCCCGGCACCAGCTGGCGGGCTGGCCGGTCCTCGTCCAGCGTTCACTGGGCGAGGATCAGCGGCTGCTCCTCCAGATCGACTCCGACGAGCGGCTGGGACGGTGCTGGGGGGACCCGGGCACCGTCTACTTCCACGCCCGGGCGGCCGACCTGAGCGGCGGTTCCCTGGACCGCTGCCGGCTCACCCTCCAGGCCCGATGACGACCACCACCTTGACGACCAGCCCTTTGGCGACCAGCCCTTTGGCGACCGGGCGCAGTGACGACCGTTTGTAGGCGACCGGGCTCGCTGACGACGAGGCCCGGTGACGACCAGGCCCGGTGACGACCAGGGCTTGACAGGGCTCGCCAGGAGTGCCTGGGCCAGCCCGACCTTGTGGGCGCTGCCCTTGGACAGCTGCGGCAGTGGCACGCCCAGGAGATGTCCGAAGCCCAGCTGCCCCGACCACTGTGCGATCGCCACCTCGGCGTCGGCGATCCGACGCATCGCGGCGACGTGCCGCAGATAGGTCGAGACCGGAAACGGCTGGAAGCGCTCGGGAGCGAAGCCCACCCGGACCGGGCGCCCGGTGATCGTTCCCCTGCGGGGCCGCAGGATTCCGGCGATCAATCGGAGCAGCGTCGACTTCCCGGCGCCGTTGGGCCCGGTCACCTCGACGATGCGCCCCCGCGGCACCGTCAGAGTGACCTCCTGGAGCACCCACGGGTCCCGGCGCCCATACCGGAAGGCGACGCTGCTCAGCTCCACAAGCACGGAACCGTACCCCTGAGTGGATAAGGAGACCATGTGGAAATGCACGGTGCGGCAGGAGGCGTACGCAAGGAGCCCGTGTGGAAGTGAGTGGACCGGCTGCGAGGAGACCGGCTGGGAGGAGAGGACCGGCTGGGAGGAGAGGAAGGAGACCAGCTGGGAGGAGCGGACGCGGAGGGAGGGCGGGTGAAGTGGACCGGCTGGAAGCAGAGCGAGGGGAGGCCGTGTGGAAGTGGACCGGCTGAGAGACCGGCTGGAGGGAGAGCGTGCGTAAGGAGCCGTGCGGAGAGACATCGCGCGCAAGAAGATCGGCACGGCAGAATGCGGCCCATGGGTGACTGCGTTTTCTGCGAGATCGTGGCGGGCGAGCGTCCCGCGCACCGGGTGCTGGAGACCGACGACGCGGTGGCGTTCCTGGACACCAGGCCACTTTTCAAGGGCCACACGCTGCTGCTGCCCCGGGCGCACGTCGAGACGTTCTCCGATCTGCCGCACGAACTGGTCGGCCCGATCTTCACCCATGCCCAGAGGCTGGCGACGGCGATGGAGACCGGGCTGGGCGCGGCGGGCTCGTTCGTGGCGATGAACAACCGGATCAGTCAGAGCGTGCCCCACCTGCACGTGCACATCGTGCCCCGTAACCGCAAGGACGGTCTGCGCGGCTTCTTCTGGCCCCGCACCAAGTACGACTCGGACGAGGAGGCCGCCGGCTTCGCCGCCCGGCTCCGGGACGCCGTCCCTTCGTGACG
>JAOPYK010000087.1 GCA_025964695.1 Streptosporangiaceae bacterium
TTCAAGACCGCCGAGTATCTGCGGATCATCAAGGACAAGCTCTGAGGCGGGGGTAGTGGCCGAGTTCGAAGACCCCCCGGCGCGGACCCGGCGGGATCCTGGAACCACCCACGCCGACCGGCCGGGGGCGGGCGGTCCGGGCGAGACCCGCCGCGACGCCGGCAGCCAGGTGCCGCCGCCCCGGCCGGGCGCGTCGCTGGTACGGCTGCCCGGGGTGCTCGCCGAGCGGTTCACGGTGGTCAGTGAACTCCCGGTGCAGGGCGCTGAGTCCGATCTGCTGCTGGTCTCCGACACGGGCGGCACCACGTACGTCGTCAAGATCTTCCGTCGCGGCTACGGGGCCGATCGTGAGGTCTGGCAGAAGCTGCCCGCCCTCGAATCGCCGCATGTGGTGCGGATCCTGGAGACGGGACATGCCGACGACCGGGACTACGAGGTCATCGAGTACCACCCCGCCGGGAATCTGCGCGCTTTGGTGCCGCCGGACCGCCCGAGCCTCTACCCCGCCCTGGTCACCGAGATCGTCGTTCAGCTGGCCGCCGGCCTCGCCCGGCTGCACGGAGCCGGGATCGTGCACCGCGATCTCAAGCTCGAGAACGTGCTGGTCGCCGAGACGGCTCCGCTGCGGCTGGTCATCACCGACTTCGGGCTCAGCAAGGCCATCGAGCAGAGCGTGGTGTTCGCCTCCTCGTCACGGACACTGGCGTACGCCGCGCCGGAATCCCTGTCCGGCCAGGTGTCCCCGGCCCGCGACTGGTGGTCGCTCGGCATGATCGTGCGGGAGCTCCTCACCGGACGGCCGCCGTTCCTGGGCATGAGCGAGACGGCGGTGGTCGACCACCTCGCCACCCGGCCCATCGACAACGACGACCTCGCCGATCCCCGGCTGCGATTGCTCTGCCGGGGCCTGCTGACCCGTGACCCGCGTCGGCGCTGGGGCGCGGACGAGGTCACCGCCTGGCGTGGCGGCACCAGCCCGCCGATCACCGACGACCTCCCTGCCGCGCCGGCCACCGTGGCCGGTCCAGGACTCCCCTTCAACGGCCGGCGGTTCGGCGACCGCGGTGACCTGGCCCGGGCCCTGGTCGAGAACTGGGACGCCGGAGCCCGCTACTTCTTCTCCCGGGGCGAGGCCGGCGAGGCCTGGCGAGCGCTGCGGGACTGGCTCGGTGCGAAGTCCGCCGAGCAGGGCCTCGACGACAGCCGGATCGAACTGATCGACCGTCATCTCAGCGGGGCGTTGCCGCCGGATGTGAAGCTGCTGCATCTCGTCCGCTGGCTGGACCCGGGACTGCCGCCGCACTATCTGGGCCGCCGGGTGACCTCGGCCGATCTTCCCGGGCTGGCCGCCCTCGCGACGGACCCGGGCCATCCCGATCACCGGACCGCCTGCCTGCTCGGCCGCGCGCTCTGGGAGCACCGGCTGCTTCCGGTGCTGGCCGGTTTCGACGCCGGCGCGGATCTCGGCGAGATCGACACCCGCTGGCAGGGCCGGGTGGCCGACTGGAACCAGCTCGCCGGCTGGTTGCGCGGCCATGTCCCGCCCCAGGCCGCCGGGCGGCTGCCCGATGCGCCGAGCCCGCTGGACGACCCGCCCGTGGTGTTGCTGAGCCTGCTCGCGCTGGCCGCCCGCCCCGCCGAGTCCGCGTCCGCGCTCGCGCAGGCCGCCGCACGCGCACGCCACTCCGCACCGGAGGGGGTGCCCTGGTTCGGCTGGCTGGCCGACGGAGCGGGCGACGACCCGACGCGGCAACTGGCGATCGTACGGGTCGTACCGGATGCGGTGGCCGAGGCCGACGCCCAGGCGCGTGGGCGGCGCGCGACGGAGCTGCAGGCGGCGGACCGGGAGCGGCTCTGGCAGGAGAAGGAGCGGGAGCGGCTGGCGGGCCGCGGCGGCGCCACCGTCCGCGCGGTGCTGTGGTCGCTGCCACTACTGCTGATCTGGATCGGCGGAAGCCTGCTGATCGGCCAGCTCTTCGGCGGCCGGGGTGACGGGACCAGCGCCGTCGGCGGGGTCCAGCGTTCCTCGACCGTGCCGGTCGGCTTCCTGTTGACGCTCTCGATGCTCGCCTGGCTGGTGGAATGCGCGTGCGAGGTGACGCTCGCCCGTCGGCAGGGCCGGGACTATCTGCCGCTCGGGCCCTGGGCCTGGCTGTCCAAGCTGCTCGGAGCGAGCGGCCGCGGGCTGTCCAGTGCCTCCAAGGCCGTGTCCGGGACCGCACAGCGCCGGGGGACCCGCGGCTGCGGATTCCTGATGATCGCCGGGATACTTCCCGTGCTGCTTCTGCTCGTGGTGTTCGCGGCGGTGGCCGCCATCATCTGGCTGCTGTGGATCCTGATCCTGATCGCGGTGCCGGTGGCGCACGCGGTCGGTGCCGGGGTCCGGCTGCATCGCTGGCGGCTGGCACACGAACAGGCCAAGGAGGTTCTGTGAGCAGTGGCGTGGAGGCCGAGATCGCGCTGGACGCGGCCGTGGTGCTCAGCCTGGGCATGAACCGGGCCCTCGGGGCCGCCGCCGGGGCGGCGGGGCGCGGCGCGGAGGCCCTGGCCGCGCTGACGGAGGCGAGAGCCGACGCCAGGGCGGCGGCCCTCGAGGAGGCCCGGGACTACCATCGCGTCCTCCTGGAGGTCATCGATCGCAACGCCCGGATCGCGGTGCTCACCGATGCGCGGGAGCGGCACGGCGCCGAGATCACCTTGCCGGATCCGCTCATGCCGACCGGCCAGCCCATCAGCGAGCTGACCGACTGGTCCGAGGCCGCCGGGATCGCTCTGGACACGGCCGAGCGGCAGATGTCGGAACAGATCGCCGCCTCTGTGGCCGCCCGGGTCTTCGACCTCCCGGCCGCAGGCCTGGTCACGGGAGCGCAGGCAACGGGAAGGCAGGCCGCTGGGGCGGAGGCCGTGCTTCCCGCCGAACGACCTGAGGCACGTGCGGCCGCCGAGGAGACGCTGGCCCGGGTGGTGGCGCGGCTGCTGCCCGACGCGACGGCGGCAGAGATCAGCAGCGTCGGGGAGGCGGCAGCACAGCTGGCGACCGCCCGCACCGCCGGGGAGGTCGAAGGGCTGCTGACCGAGGTACGGATCCGGGTGCAGGCCGCCAACCAGCGGACCGCGGAACGGCGTGCGGAGGCGGCCAGGCTGGCGGCCGAGGAGGAGGCGGCGGCCCAGGCCGAAGACGAACGGCGCTATCTGCTCGACTCCGTCACCGCGGCCTTCGGGGAACTCGGCTACGAGGTCGACCAGGGTTTCGAGACGTTGACCGCGCAGGACGGCACCGTCACCCTCACCCGGGACGGCTGGTCACAGCACGCAGTACGGATGAAGGTGGAACACGCAGAACACTCGGCAGGACCGTCCTCACATGCGACACTGCGGGCGGCCCTGGTGCGAACCCAGGCGCCGCGGAACGAGGAGGAACGCCGGATCGACGTCGAGCGCGAGCAGGAGTGGTGCGCGACGTTCGAGGCGGCCCGGGCCCGGATGGCCGGCTCGGGGATCCACTCCGATGTCCGCTGGCGGCTCGATCCGGGTGAGCAGCAACTGCCGGTCGCGCCGGAAGCGCGGCACACTAGAGGCCGGGCGAAGCCACAGGCACGAGAGCAACGGCAGGAGCGCGGACATTGAGCACAGGTTCCACCTTGGGCGGACAGCTGAACGGCTGGCCGGCGTTCGTCCGAGAGCTCGACGCCACCCTGTCGGTGCACTCGCAGTACATCCTGTCCGGCAACCTCTACGACAACTTCCTGCTGCCCGGCGCCGAAGAGTTCAGCACCCCCCGGCTACTGCCGCTGCACGACCTGCTCTGGGAGGCACTGCAGGCCAGCGGCTACGCCTGCCTGCTGGTGTACGACCCGGTCGACGGGCTGCGGGTCCTCCCCGACACCGACGACGAGATCGGCGATGCCGCCGCCGCGGCGGCCGAGCGTCTGGTCGGGAAACTGAAGCCCGAGGAGAAGCCATCACTGGAGACCCTGGCCAAGCATCTGACGGCCGTCGTCCGGCCGGACGAGAACGTACGGGCAGCGTTCATCCTGGACAACGCCTCCCGGATCGCCCATTCGGCCACGGAGCTGGAGCCGGCTGAGCGGGACTTCTTCCGGTTCTGCGAGAAGCTGTCGCGGACGGCCGGGCCGGTGTGGGTCGAGGGCGTACGGCCGAAGCCGCTCTACAACCCGGTGATCTGGCTGGCCGAGCGGGCCGGCGACCTGCCCGCCTGGCTGGCCGCCGGCAACGACAACATCCGGGAGATCGCCATGCCCCGCCCGCATCTGGGCGACCGGCAGGAGACCGCGCGGCTGCTGGCTCGGGCCTTCGGTGTCCCCGATGTGTCGGCCGACCCGGTGGCCGCGGAGGCCTGTGCCGCGTTCGCCGAGCAGGCCGACGGGCTGACGCTGCAGAGCATGATCGAGGTGACCCGGTTGGCCAAGGAGCGCGGGGTGGGGCTGGCGGACCTTCCGGACGCCGTCCGCACCTACAAGCTGGGCGTACTCGACAATCCATGGAGCCGGGGTCATCTGCGCAAGCGGGTCCTGGAGGGTGAGAGGCGGGTTCCCGAGCGCGTCCTGGGGCAGCCACAGGCGGTCACCAAGACCCTCGACATCCTGAAGCGCGCGGTGCTGGGGCTGTCGGGCGCCCAGGCCACCCGGTCCGGTAGCCGGCCTCGCGGTGTCCTGTTCTTCGCCGGACCGACCGGTACCGGCAAGACCGAGCTGGCCAAAGCGATCACTTCACTGGTGTTCGGTGACGAATCGGCGTATCTCCGCTTCGACATGAGCGAGTTCTCCGCCGAACACGCGGGCGACCGGCTGATCGGTTCGCCGCCCGGTTATGTGGGGCACGAGGCGGGCGGGGAGCTCACCAACGCGGTACGTGAGGACCCCTTCCGGGTGATCCTCTTCGATGAGATCGAGAAGGCCCATCCGCGGATCCTGGACAAGTTCCTGCAGATCCTGGAAGACGGGCGCCTCACCGACGGACGCGGCAACACCGTGCACTTCTCCGAGTCGATTCTGATCTTCACCTCGAATCTCGGCATGATGGTGGACGGGCCGTCACCGGTCGGCGCGACCCGGTTGGACGGCGGCATCGAGGGCACCGGCCGGGTGCGCAACATCGCTCCGGGGATGACCTACGAAGAGATCGAGCATCGGATCAAGGCCGCGATCTCCGACCACTTCACCGCGGTCCTCAACCGGCCCGAATTGCTCAACCGGTTCGGGGACAACATCGTGGTCTTCAACTTCATCGGCGCCGACGCGGCCAACTCGATCTTCGACATGCAACTGGCCAACATCTGCCGGCGGGTCACCGACGAGCACCGGCTGACGCTGGCCCTGAAGTCCGAGGTACTGCAGACCCTCCGCGAATGGTGCACCAGCGAGCTGGACAAGGGCGGCCGTGGCATCGGCATGGCGCTGGAGGCCTACTTCGTCAATCCCCTGGCCCGCGCGCTGTTCGACCGCGAGCTCACCCCGGGCGATCGCGTGACCGTGGCCGGCATCCACCGAGAGGGCAGCATCGTCGAACTGGCCGTGCAATGACGTCGCTGCTGCTCAGCAAGGCACACTATCCGGTCACGACGCTGGGTCCGGGGACCCGGGCCGGGATCTGGACACAGGGCTGCACGATCGGCTGCGACGGCTGCCTGTCCCGCGACACCTGGACGGCCGACCCGCGGACGGAGACCCCTGTCGAGGCGATTCTGGGCTGGCTGCGATCGCTGTCCGGCCCGGTCGACGGGATCACTGTTTCCGGAGGCGAGCCGTTCCAGCAACCCGCCGCCATCGCCGAGTTGCTGAGGGGCGTCCATGAGTGGCGCGGCGAGGCCCCCATAGACATTTTGATCTTCTCGGGATACTCCTACTCGCGTCTCTCCCGGGTCACCGAGTCGCGAGGCATCCTGGATTTGTGCGACGCTGTGGTGGCGGGACCCTACGTCGACCGGCGCAACGACGGCTCACCACTGCGCGGGTCGTCCAATCAGCGTCTCGTGCCGCTCACCGATCTGGGGCGCGAGCGGTACGAAAGCCGGTCCGACGTTGCGGCCTCGCCAGAACCAGATAGACGCATTCAGGTGAGCGTGAACGACGGGCCGGAGGGGCGGCGGGTGTACTACATCGGGATACCGCGCCGAGGTGAGATGGATCAGTTGAGTTCGGCACTGGAGCGTGCCGGGGTGTACGCAGGGGAGGTGTCATGGCGATGAACTGCCCCACCTGCCGTACGCCGTTCCAGCCCGGCGATCTCATCTGCCTGACCTGCGGAGCCAACCTCGCGCGAGTGGGGCGCCGCAATCCGCCCACCAGAGAAGACGAGCGGCGGCGCCAGCAAGCCCAGCAGCAACAACCCGCCCAGCCACCACCGCCCGTCCGACCGGCGGAGCCGCACGCGCATCCCCCGCAGGAGCCGTACGCGCAGCCCGCCCCCGACCCGTACGCGCAGCCCGCGCCGGACCCGTACGCCGCGCCTGATCCGTATGGGGTGCCGGACCCGTACGGGGCGCAGCGGCCTCAGCAGGGGCCCTACGAGCCGAATCCGGGACCACGCGGACCTCAGGGGCCGTACGAACCTCAGGTGCAGCGCCCGCAAGATTCCGCGCATCCTCACCCGCCCCCGCCGGTGCGGCCGCCGGTCACCCCGCAGACACCGCCGCGGCGTGAGGAGACCCTCATCCCGCCGGAGGCCCGCCAGCAGCCCCAGCGGCCCGCCGTGCCCGACAGCACCGCCTTCATGTGCCCGCACTGCGAGTCCGTGCTGACCGATCCGAGCGCGGCCCAGTGCAACGTATGCCTGCGTCCGCTGCGCGCCACCCCGACCGTTCTGCGGCTGCTGTTCCCGGCCGCCGAGCTGAAGGTCTCGGTGGGCCAGCACCTGGTACTCGGCCGTGACGTGGGCCAGTCCCCGGTCGCCGGGACCTTCACGCAGTACGACAACGTCTCGCGACGGCACACGACGGTCTGGCTGGACCCCTCGGGCACCGCCTGGGTACGGGACGAACGCTCGACCAACGGCACCTTCGTCAACGGCCAGCGGCTGCCCGCCGGGGTCGAGGCGCCCCTGAACGACGGCGACCAGCTACGGCTGGCCGCCGACGTCACCGGCACCGTCCATCTCGGCTGAGCGCTACCCAGCCAGCACGCCCAGCCAGCACGGAAGAGGGGCTGTCCCGGTCGGGACGGCCCCTCTTCCGTGTATCGGCGCTTGGCTGGCGCTGGCCGGAGTGCTCGGCTAGTTGGAGCGCTTGGAACGAGAGCGGGTCCGCTCACGCTCCTTGGCGTCGAGCACGACCTTGCGCAACCGGATGGCGGCCGGGGTGAGCTCGACGCACTCGTCGTCGGCCACGAACTCCAGCGCGGCCTCCAAGCTGAGCGCGCGCGGCGGGATCAGCCGCTCGAAGCTCTCGGCGGTCGACGACCGCACGTTGGTCTTCTGCTTCTCCTTGGTGATGTTGACGTCCATGTCGTCGGCGCGCGAGTTCTCGCCGACGATCATGCCCTCGTACACCTCGGCGGACGGCTCGACCATCATCGTGCCGCGTTCCTGCAGGTTCATCATGGCGTACGCGGTCGCGGCGCCTGTCCGGTCGGAGACCAGGGAACCGGTCGGCCGGGTGCGCAGCTCACCGAACCACGGCTCGTAACCCTCGAAGGTCTGGTGGGCGATGCCGGTGCCGCGGGTCTCGGTGAGGAACTCGGTGCGGAACCCGATCAAGCCGCGGGCCGGGACGAGGAACTCCATCCGGATCCAGCCCGTACCGTGGTTGGTCATCTGCTCCATGCGGCCCTTGCGGACGGCCATCAGCTGCGTGAGCGTGCCCAGGTACTCCTCGGGGCAGTCCACGGTGAGCCTCTCGACCGGCTCGTGGACCTTGCCGTCGACCTCCTTGGTGACGACCTGAGGCTTGCCGACGGTCAGCTCGTAGCCCTCTCGGCGCATGGTCTCGACCAGGATGGCCAGAGCCAGTTCGCCACGGCCCTGCACCTCCCAGTGATCGGGACGCTCGGTCGACAGCACCCGGATCGAGACGTTACCGATGAGCTCACGCTCGAGCCGGTCCTTGACCAGCCGGGCAGTGACCTTGGTGCCCTTCTCACGGCCGGCCAGCGGGCCGGTGTTGGTGCCGAGCAGCATGGAGATGGCGGGCTCGTCGACCGTGATGAACGGCAGCGGGCGGGGATCCTCCGCGTCGGCAAGAGTGTCGCCGATCATGATGTCCGGGATACCGGCGATCGCGATGATGTCGCCGGGCCCGGCCTGCTCGGCGGGCTTGCGCTCGAGTGCCTCGGTCATCAGCAGCTCGGTGATCTTGACTCGCTGGATGGTGCCGTCATGCTTGCACCAGGCGACCTGCTGCCCCTTCTTGATCGTCCCGTTGTGCACCCGGCACAGGGCGATCCGGCCCAGGAAGTTGGAGGCGTCCAGGTTGGTGACGTGAGCCTGTAGCGGCGCGTCCGGGTCGAACGACGGCGCGGGGATCGTCTCCCTGATCACCTCGAACAGCGGCTCGAGGTTGTCGCTGTCGGGCATCTCGCCGTTCGCCGGCTTGTTGAGACTTGCCCGGCCGGCCCGTGAGGAGGCGTAGACGATCGGGAAGTCGATCTGCTCCTCGGTCGCGTCGAGGTCCATGAACAGCTCGTACGTCTCGTCGACGACCTCGTCGATTCGCGCGTCGGGCCGGTCCACCTTGTTGACGACCAGGATGACCGGCATCTTGGCCGCGAAGGCCTTACGCAGCACGAAGCGGGTCTGCGGCAGCGGCCCCTCAGAGGCGTCAACGAGCAGGACGACACCATCCACCATGGACAGGCCGCGCTCGACCTCACCACCGAAGTCGGCGTGGCCTGGGGTGTCGATGATGTTGAGCGTCAGGCCACCGTGCTGAACCGCGGTGTTCTTGGCGAGAATCGTGATGCCCTTCTCACGCTCCAGGTCATTGGAGTCCATGACGCGGTCATCGACGTGCTCGTTGTCGCGGAAGGCGCCGGACTGCCAGAGCATGGCGTCGACCAGGGTGGTCTTGCCATGGTCGACGTGGGCGACGATGGCGACATTACGCAGGTCGTCACGCGTGGAGATGGGCATGCAAGCTCGCCTTGGGTTTGAGTTCAGGAGTCGCCGCAGAGGTGACGGCATAGCCAAGTCTACGCGCTCGGCGCAACCCGGCTCACCGCAGGCCGTTGGCCGTACGGCTTATATGAGTATAACGTCCGGTTAAGAGGTCCTATTTCTTCTTTTTTCTATACTCGCGCGCTGTTCTAACAGATGCTCGCGTACGGCTTCGACAACGGGTAGATCACCGGGGAGCCAGTCGACCTCGTACAGCTCTGCCAGGTCCAGCCAGCGCAGTTCGGTGTGCTCCAAAGCCTGTGGGACACCCTCCACGACCTCGGCCGTCCAGATACGCAGGACGCTGCCGAGGACCAGTGGCCAGTCACCGCCGATGCGCACGTTCAGCTTGACGGTGACGCCCAGTTCCTCGCAGCACTCGCGGACCAGCGCTTCTTCATCCGTCTCCCCCGGATCGACCTTGCCACCCGGGAACTCCCAGCCACCGGCCAGCGCAGCCGGCTCGGCCCGCTGGGCCGCCAGCAGCTTGCCGTCCGCGATGATCGCGGCCCCCACGACGACACCCGCCACAACCGCCTCCTCAACCGAACGCCGAATGCCAGAACCTGAGTGTCCCATCCCGGTACGCCACGCTCCCAGCCGACCGCACCCATGCCCTGCTTTGCCGGTTTCTGGCGTCTTCTGAACTGCGAGAAGAGTGTTAAGAATTGTTCCGGTTTCGGCCATAGGTGGTCACCACGATGCGTTACACACTTGGCGACGATCCGTTGACGGAGCGTGCACAGTGCGCTATTTCTGGCCACAGAGACCGTTCTTGATGGGCCACCGGGAGTTCCGTGGACGAGCGCGAAAAGCTGCATCAGATCCTGGCCGAGGTTCAACGTCTGTCCGATGAGCACTGGAATGCGCTGACCGAGGCCTGCCGGTTGATGGACGTCAAGGCCTGGGTGGGCCCCACCGCCCGAGGTTTCGAGCGGGAACAGCAGCGGCACCACCGTGGGCTGCGGGCCGCACTCCAGCAATCGGTTGAGCTGGTCAAGCAGAAGCTGGCCCATACCCCCTCCCCCTCCCATACCCCCTGAGGAGAATGCTCGTGAGCGGCGACGCCTGGCTGGCCCCGGACACCTGCGGTGTGAAGCTCGCCGAGTTCGAGCGGCTCACCCAACTCGTCACCAGGGCGGGCCCCAAGCTGGAAGAGCTGTCACACGCACTGTGGCAGGCCCTCAGCAGGGCCGGCGTCAGCACCGCTCCAGCCATGGACATCGCCCGGTCCGCCTCATGGGCCAAGCAGGCCGGCCCCGAACTGCAACGCCGCAATCAGCTCGCCCACGATATGGACCGGGAGAAGCTGAGCTTTGGTGTCTGCCGCGCGGACGGCACGTTCCTACTGCTCCCCGACCGCTACAACGACCAGCTGGCACAGTTTCACGGACGAGAGGCGGCAAGGCTCCTCGGCAAGGGTGCAGTCGGCGACAGCAAAGCCTTGGCTGCGCTCCGGACGTACGGGATGGAAGCATCGAATTCGTATTTCGCCACGGCCATGATGGAGGAACTTGGAGCCAAGGGTCTGATAGAGCTCCCGGTCAAGATGGCCGTCCGGCTCTACGACCTACAGCACAGCGGCGATGACAGCCACAGGTTGGAGGCGGCGACCAAGGAGAACCAAGCACTCCTTGAGCTGCTCAGCAGGTCACTCGGGACTGCTACGGACCCGACTCGGCCGGTGCATCTCACCCAGGCGTTCACCGAGGCTCTCAAGGATGAAGGCCGCGCGCTTCATAAGGTGTCAGGCGTAACCTCCGGTTACGGGTACTGGGGCCTCGGCCAGATCATGTTGGCGATCGATCCCAACAGGCCCTACTCCATCGCGTTCATCCGTGACCTCGGCCGGGACATGATCGCTTGGGACCGTGCGTTGGCAAAGAGCAACGGCCGGCAATCAGCCCCTGGCGACTACGCTCCCTTCAGCGATGGCGTCGGGAACCAGCCAGGAACTCCTCAGGGCAAATACTTCGCCGGAGTCGATCCGTTCACCGGATTGATGCACGCACTTGGCACGAACAAGGACGCCGCCCAACAAGTCCTCCATTTCCCCCCGGATCCCGAAGGCGCCGACGCCATAAGCAACCTCCGGTACCTGTTGCACGACAGGCGACCCATCTGGGGCCTCGGCGACAGAGGTGCCGCTCTCGGCGAGGCGATGAGAGCAGCGATGTCGGG
>JAOPYK010000112.1 GCA_025964695.1 Streptosporangiaceae bacterium
CAAGCTCAAGATCCTCTCGATCGCCCCGGCCTTGGCCGAGGCGATGAGCCGCATCCACGACGGCGAATCGGTCAGCGCCCTCTTCGACGCCCCCTGACCGCCCGCCGGACCCGGCCCGCGAGCGGTCCGCGGTCCGCCGGTGAGGGCCGTGACCGGCGGACGCCTTCCGACGGCGCCGGCCTACGAGATCTCGCCGCCGCCGTCCGGCAGCCGCCTCCCCGCTCATGATGTTGTCCGGTGCCCCTCCGGAGGGGCACCGGACAACATCATGAGCGGTGAGGGGTTACGCCTGGAGCCCGGAAACGTACTCGTGGGCGTCGGCCATGAGCAGGCGCCAGCGACCGGGGTCGGCCGGCAGCGCGGCCGAGACCCATTCCCTCATCTTCCGGCCGCCCGACTCGAAAGCGGCGGCCTCACCCCCGGCCACCAGCGCCGCGGCGCGGGAGGCGGGAAGCTTGACGACCAGCCGGTCGTCCTTGAGGAACGCGAATATCTTGCCGCTGGCCGTGAGCACCTCGTTGTGTAGCGCCTTGCCGATGCCGACCCCGGGGACCCGCAGCTGGTCGGTGACCAGCGCTTCGTAGAGGTCCTGGGCGGGTGTGCCCGGCTCGTTCATCGTGCCGCGGTCCCCTCTCGATGATCCTGTGACGTCCGCGCCGCCGTCGCGAGCCGGGCCAGGAAGTGCTTCCAGCCTTCCGCGTGCAGGGGTGCCCGGGACGGCGGCAGCCCGCTGTGGACGAGGTCGAGGCGGGTGCCCGTGCCGGTGGCGGTGAGCGTGAACTCCACCCGGGAGGAGCCGGGCGGGTGGTCGTCGCTGCCCGCCACCCCCCACGACACCACCACCCGGTGCGGCGGATCGACCTCCAGGTAGCGGCCGCGGATCGGTGACCCGTTGATGTCCACGGCGAAAGCGCCGCCCGGGGCCGGCTGCAGTTCGGCGTGCTGCCCCATCCAGGCCAGCATCCCCTCGGCCGTGACCAGATGCGCGAACACCACGTCGGGGGGCGCCGCGATGTCTATCGAGGTCGAGTAGTCAGTCATCGTCGCTCCCGGCGGGTCTGGAGGCCGCGGCCTCGGCGACCCGTTTCAGCGCGGTCAGCTGGGCCGGCCAGAATCCGTCGAGGAACTCCTGGACGACTCCGAGCCCGCCGGCGTCGACCAGGAACAGGTGCCTGGTGCCCTCGCGGTGTGAGGTGACCAGGCCCGCGCCGCGCAGCACCGACAGGTGATGGGAGACGGCCTGCTGCGACATCTCTACCTGGTAGGCGATCTCACCGACGGGGCGGGGCCGGTCGCGGACCACCTCCAGGATGGATCGCCGGTTGCCGTCGGCCAGGGCGCGCAGCACCTCGTGGAGCGGCGTGGCCGCGGCGCTCATGGTGTACGCCCGGGGAACGCCGGGTGATGTGCCGGGTGCCTGGCACGGAAGGATTCGGGGGTGCCCATGGCAGGCCTCCAGTCGTTGCCACGAACCTAACACAAATGATAGCTTGTACAAGCGAAAATCGGTGGAATTCGGCGACCGTGCCGTACGGCCCGGAGCGTGGTCGGTCAGGCCTCGGTGGGCTGTGATGAGGTGGCCTGCGATGAGGCGGCCTGCGGCTGGGACGTGGTGGCCGGCGACCGGGTGGCACGGCGGACCACGAGATGCTCCACCACGTTGAGGCACACGGCGACCACCGCCAGCGCGCACAACGCACCCAGCGCCGTGGCCAGATGAGCGAACGGCAGCAACGCAAGCACGATTCCGGCGGCGCAGAGCCGGGTGGTCGACCACTTACGGAACATCTGCCAGCGGGTGTAACCGAACGTCGCGAGATACAGGGCGCAGCCCCCGAACAGCAGTCCCGCCACCCCGCCGTGCAGCCGCTCACCGGGGTGCGCCACCGCCTCGGCCATGCCGACCGCCACCGCGATGATCGCCGCGATGAACGACAGATGCCCGTACGACAAGACCCGCCGTACGACGTCGGCCCGTACCGCAGAGGTCTCCAGCGCGTGCCGTACGGCATCGGCGGCGAACGCGAAGTACACCCACCACAGCGCGCAGGCCAGCACGAACGCCGCGGCGACGGCGGCCACCACCGCTCCCGCCAGGTCCTCGGCCGCCGCCGCGGGACCGCCGATCGCGACGATCGACTCACCCAACGCGATGATCAGCAACAGTCCGAAACGTTCCGGCAGGTGCTCCGGATGGAACCGGACCCGCAGCAGCCACCGCCGGGTCAGCGCCGGGGTGGCCAGATCGCAGAACGCGGCGATCGCCCAGACCGTCACCCGCGCCGGGCCGTGCAGAAAACCGCCGATCAGCAGCAACGGGCCGCTGACGAACAGGGAGACGCTGACCGGACTGAGCACCGGGCGGCGGTCCCGGAACACCAGCACCGCCAGCAGGATCCGGGCCGCGAAGTAGGAGGCGCCGAACAGCAGCGCCCGCGACCCGTACACCCCGGGGGTCGCCAGTGCCATGAACAGGCTGCACAACCCGATCGCGAAGATGCCCAGCCGATCCACCGGATTGTCGACGTCACGGGTGTCGGCCAGCACGGACGTGCCGACCCACGCCCAGTACATCGGGACGAAGATGACCAGTGCCCGGCCGGCGCCCGCCCACGAATGGTCGTGGTGCAGCAAGGCGGAAACCTCGGTGACGGCGAACACGAACACTAGGTCGAAGAACAGCTCGGCCCAGGTGACCCGTTTGGGGGGAAGCCGTTCCGCGGCGGTCTCCGCGTCCGTCACACGCCCACGCCCTCCCCGGTCGCCCCACGCGTCACGCCGCCATCGCCCGCACCCGGGCGGCTCGCATCGTAGCGGCCCCGCCCACGACGTGTCGCGGCCGCCGCCCCTTACCTGGGCGGCGGCCGGCGGGCACGGTCAGCGGTTGATCCCCCGCATGCCGTCGGCCGCGTACCGCTCGCCCGCGACCGCGTCCCGCGGCGCCGCCTTCTCCAGCGCCGCCAGATCCTCCTCGGTCAGCCGCAGCTCGTCGGCGGCCGCGTTCTGTTCCAGGTAGGCGCGACGCTTGGTGCCGGGGATCGGCACGATGTCGTCGCCCTGTGCGAGCACCCACGCCAGCGCCAGCTGGGACGGGGCCACCTGCTTGGCCGCGGCCAGCTCACGGACGGCATCCGAGAGGGCGAGGTTCCGGTCGAGGTTCTCGCCCTGGAAACGCGGGTTTCCGCGCCGGAAGTCGTCGGCGGCCAGCGCGTCGATCCCGGTGATCGCCCCGGTCAGGAACCCGCGGCCCAGCGGGCTGTAGGCCACCAGGCCGATGCCCAGCTCCCGGAACGTGCCGAGCAGTTCGTCCTCCGGGTCCCGGCTGAACAGCGAGTACTCGTACTGGCCGGCGGTGACCGGGTGCACCGCGTGCGCCCTGCGCACGGTCGCCGGTGCGGCCTCCGACAGACCCAGATGCCGGACCTTCCCCGCCTGGACCAGCTCGGACAGCGCCCCCCAGGTGTCCTCGATCGGGACCGCCGGGTCGATCCGATGCTGGTAGTACAGGTCGATGTGGTCGACGCCCAGCCGCTGCAGCGAGGCGTCACAGGCGGCCCGTACGTACTCGGGCCGGCCGTTGACACCCACCCGGGTGCCGTCGGGCAGCCGCTCGATACCGAACTTGGTGGCCAGCACCACCTCGTCGCGGCGCCCGGCGATCGCCCTGCCGACCAGCCGCTCATTGGTGAACGGGCCATAGATGTCCGAGGTGTCCAGGAACGTGACCCCCAGGTCGAGGGCCCGGTGGATCGTCGCCACCGACTCGGCGTCGTCGCCGGGACCGTAGGACTCGCTCATGCCCATACAGCCCAGGCCGAGCGCCGAGGTGGTCAGGCCCTGGCCAAGTGTGCGCTGTTGCATGCCGCACATCCCTTCTCGCAGATCAGGTGGTTCAGATGACGGTCAGACGGGCGAGGACACTGTGGACGGCCTCGCCACCGCCGCATAACGCTTCTCGATGTCCTCATACGACTCGATCTTGTAGTCGATCAGGGCGAGATCCGCCTGCAGCTGCGCGATGCGGGCGGCCACACCGGCGCGATGCTCGGTCAGCAGCCGCCTGCGCTCGGCGGCGGTGCCCTCACCCGCCCGGACGAGTTCGAAGTAGCGGCGCACATCCGCGATCGACATGCCGGTGTCACGCAACCGGGTCAGCAACCGGATCCGGTGCAGATCCCCTGAGGTGTACCGGCGGTGGCCGTTCCCGCCGCGCTGCGGCGGCTCCAGCAGGCCCGCCCGCTCGTAATAGCGCAGGGTGTGGGCGGTCAATCCGGTGGCCGCCGATACCTCGGCGATGGTCAAGCCCTCGTCCATGCCCACAGCTTCGCTCTTAGAGTGCACTCGAAGTCAAATCCGCGGCCACGCCCGCTCGCCTCCGGCCGGGCGATCGGCGGGCCGCCGCGCGGCGGAGCGGCCGCCGGCAACCGGGCGCCAGCCGTCAGGATCGGGTGGCCGCGTCCGCGGACCCCTCCGAGCCCTGCACCTCCTCGGCGAGCCGTGCGCCCATGCCTTCGACGACCGGGGTGTGCAGGCGGCGCAGATGCCGTACGCCCTCGACCAGCGCGGTGACGGCCAACGCGAGCCCGATGCCGAAGAGCAACCCCCTGATCGGGTGCCCCTCGAAGGCCACCCCGCCGAGATAGCCGACGAGCGAGGAGGCCATGGCCCAGCTCAGCGTGCCGATGCCGTCGTAGAAGGAGAACGACCGCAACGGATAGCCGACGGCGCCCATCGTCATCGTGGCCGCGTTACGGCCGCCGGCGATGTAGCGGGCGACCACCAGGATCAGGCCGCCGCGAGCGGCCAGCGTCCGCCCGGCCCATTCCAGCAGATTGCCCCGCCTGGTGCCCGGAGGCATCCAGCGGCCCAGCCGCCCGCCCGAGAACCGGCCGATCAGGTACGCCACGTGGTCACCGGCGAAAGCGCCCGCCGCCCCCAGCAGGATGACCAGGAAAATGTTCGGGTGCCCGCTCGCGGCGTACATTCCCGCCGTGATGAGCAGGCTCTCGGCAGGCAGAACAGGCAGGACACCGTCGAGCATGGCCATCGCGAACAGGAGGGGGTAGACCCACGGAGAGGTGACCGCTCCACTGAGCAGATTGAGGACGGCGTCGATCACCCCTGAATTGTCGCGCTTCTGACATGTGAGTGCTTCATGCGGGGGGAGGACCCACGTTCATCTCTGAGGAGGACACCGCCCCTGACCTTGGCCCCTGACCGCATCAGGTCGGCTACGCCGCACGGATGACTCCCCTCGCCGAGGGGCCGCTCCCGCACCGGCGGCGCACGACGCGGAAGTGGCCGACAAGGGAGCGGCCGACAGCGGGGTCAGGGGCCGGGGCCGCGCAGCAGCGGATGGACCCGCATCGCCGCCTCCAGCTCACCGGGAAGCTCGTCTCGGTAGCGGCCGAGCGTCGACAGGTCGGCATGGCCCAGGACCCGCCGCACGGCGTCCATGTCGGTGGCTGCCGCCAGCAGGTGCGTGGCCGTGGTGTGCCGCAGCCCATGAGGGGTGACGCCGCGACGGCGCTCTGGATCCACCCGGGCCAGGATCCGGTCGATCACCCCCTGCAGGTCGCCGCGGACGAGCCGCTTTCCCCGCCACGACAGCAGCAACGCCTTGGACTCGGCTCCCCGGTCGAGACGAGCGCGCCCCTCGGCCAGGTAGGCGTCCAGCACCCGCGTGACGGCCTGGGGGAGCGGGACGTCCCGGGTACGGCCGCCCTTACCGAAGATCCGCCAGTAGCGGATACCGCCGTTCACGAAGAAGTCCTCGATGTTGGCCCTGGTCAGCTCCGACACGCGCGGGCCCACCGCGGTCAGCAGCAACACGATGAGCGCGTCCCGCAGTTCGGTGCGCTGGTCCCGGCGCCTGCCGGCCTCGTCCGCGGCGGCGGCCACCCGCCCCGCCGCCCCCACGAGTCCCTCGGCCTGCTCGAGAGTCAGGGCCCGGCGCTCCGCGCGCAGGCCACCACGCTCCCGCGCGGACACCGTCGCGGCACGCATCGGATTGAGCTGCACCCAGCCGGCGATCGTGGCATGACGGAAGAAGGCCGACACCGACCTGCGGAACCTGGCCTGCGACGCCGCACTCTGCGAGGCACCCCGGTCGTCCGTGCCCCTGCCTGCCGTGCTCTGGCCGGCGCCGCGCTGTTCGGCCGGGCGTTTGCGCCCGTCGGGGCGGCGGGCGAAGGCGAGCAGGATCGCGTCCATGTCGTCGCCTGCCAGGTCGTCGAGCACCCTGTCGGCACCCGCCAGCTTTGCGAACGTCGCCACATCGCGGTTGTAGACCTCCGCGGTACCGGGGGAGAACTGACCCATGACGGCCTTGGCCCGCACCATCTCGGCGTAGGTGTCGACGGCGGCTTGAACAGTGACGTGCTGGAGGTCCGCGGGGCGCATGGGCCGGACCCTAGCGCCGGGCTCCGACACAACGGCCGGCCGGCCGCTCCCGCGACGGTGTGCCACCTACTCCCCGGGGAGTAGTACGGACGCCGCTCGGCGGCAGATGACGCGGGGGACTGGCCAAGTCCGTACTGACCCTGAGCCTGGCAACCGCATCGATCTTCGGGCTGCGTGTCCGGATCGCGAAAACGATCGGTGCCGTATCCCGTGGCGGTGGCGGCTCGGAGACCTTTCCCGTCGTCGTCCTGCCGGTCGCCGTGGGCCTCTACATCACCACGACGGTGCTGGGCATCTACAAGCCCGGGGGCAGGGTCCGCCAAGGCGAGGCCACCCGCCCTGCCACCCGGTCCCGGAGGGTCGGCTAGCCAAAGCCGGGGAGTAATGGTGGAGATGCCCGGCCTCACGGGTGACATGACGGCACGCTCGCGGTTTCCCACGTGAGCGTCGCTCGGTTCACGGCAGCTTGGCCACGGTCAGCAGAACCGCGGAGTCCTCCAGCGCCTCCAGGCTGTGGCGGGCGTCGGGCACGATGAGCAGATCCCCGGCCCGGCCCTCCCAGGACTGCTCCCCGGCCGACAACAGGACCCGCCCGCGCAGAACCTGCACCGTCGCCTCACCCGGATTGTCATGCTCGGCCAGCACCACGCCCTCGACCATGGCGATGACCGTCTGCCGCAGAACATGTTCATGCCCGCCGTACACGGTGTCAGCGCTGCGGCTGGCACTGGCGGTGGCCGCCTGCTGGAGCAGCTGCCGCACCAGGGCTTCGAGGGAGAGCTTCTGCATGTCACCGGTCTTTCATCGAGATCGTGTGCCATCGCGCAGGTGACGGATCAGCGTCGGATCGAGTGGCGCCTGCACCTGGTGTCCTACCCGTCCCTCCAGTCCCCGAGTCGCCATCGCTAGGGGAGGGTTCGCCAGTATTGATCTACATCGTAAAGGTGCCGCGTCGAGTGATACTTCGCAACACATCACCCCTTCAAGAACACTCACCCAAGACGCCGCCTGGCGCACCGCTCGGGGGAGGGGCCCTGACGTAAGCCGGTGGGCGGTCGGCGGGCCGACTAGCGCGAAGGGTCGCGATTGGTCAGGAGCGCGCTCTGGTACGAGTCGAGCGCGCTCGTCAGCCCGGAGAGTGAGGGACGGCTCATGCACCGAGGTCGCATCCACGCGGGGTCACGGGCGGCAAGAAAGCCGGCTGCAGCGTGACGGGCGGACGGCCGATGCCGTACCGCGCGATGATCGCGATCCTCAGATGCGCAACGTCCACCTCTATCGGAGACAACAGGACCTTCAAATCGTACTCAACTACTCATGCTCGTGGCCGGCGGCGCGCGTCCCGTGAGGGTCGGCGCTTGCTGTCGCCTGGCGCGAGCAGGCTGGTGAGCTCCGCGATCGCCTGTCTGGTGTCCGATTCCTCGAGCCCCGGACAGCGGCTCTTACTCACCGCTGCCGTAGGGCCGGGTGATGACCTCCATGCTGTGGCCGACCGGATCCAGGAAGTACACACCGCGCCCGCCGTCGTTGTGGTTGATCTGTCCTGCCTTTTTGAGGGCCGGATCGGCGTAGTAGGTGATCCCGGCCTGCTGGATCCGCTCGAAGATCGTGTCGAATTCTCCCTCGGACACCAGAAAGGCGTAGTGCTGCGGGGCGATGGGGTCCTGGTCGCTGTTCGCGAAGTCCAGGGTGACGCCGTTGCTGGTGGTGAGGGGCAAGAAGGGACCCCATTCCGCTCCGAGCTCCAGGTCCAGGATCGTCGCCAGGAACTCGGCGGAGGCCTGCTTGTCGCGGGCGAGAACGATGGTGTGGTTCAACTCGACTGACACGATGGAGATCCTCCAGGTGTAGGTGAATCCGCGGGTGTGCGCGGTCAGGGTGAATGACTGCGATGCGGGCAGCGCGAAGCCACCGCACGCCTGCCCGGCCACCGGCGCATACACCCGATGAGCACGCAGGACGATGGGACCATCAGCCGATGACCAACCTGTCATATTCAAAAGAACTCGCGTGCGACGGCGGTGCTCCGCGGCACCGCGCGCGGGGACGAGGCGCCGGCACGATCAGATCAGGTGCGGCCTGTGAAGTGCGAACTCACGACATCATCCCCCTGCTGCACGGTGCCGCCCGCCCGCCGCCGTCCCCCTGATCGGCGTCACGCCACACGCAAATTATTACAGGCCCTCGCGTTGAACGCTGTCAAGGTGAGCGCCACTGCTCTTCACCAAACCATTGTCGTTTACAGATCTTGAAACAAGGCTATTCAGGCACTTTGAAGAGCCGTCGCCGGAAGCACTGTCTCCGAACCGA
>JAOPYK010000017.1 GCA_025964695.1 Streptosporangiaceae bacterium
GATCTCCGGCTGGCAGGTGCTGGGGGTGACCCTGGGCTGCGTGGCGCTCACCGTGGTGCTGACGACCACCCCGGTCCGATCGGTGTTCCGGTGGGCGGTCGAGCCACCCCTGGACTGGCTGTTCCACAACGACAAGGAGACGGCGCGATGCGGTTCATGATCATGCACAAGCTGGACGAGAACGACCCGGAGGCCTTCGCGCCCAGCCCGGAGCTGATAGGCCGGATGAGCGTGTTCATGCGGGAGGCGGCGCAGGCGGGGGTGCTGCTGGCGGCCGAGGGACTGCGGCCGAGTTCGACGGGCGCGGCGCGCATCACGGTCTCCGACGGTAAGCGCACCGTGATCGACGGGCCTTTCACGGAGACCAAAGAGCTGATCGCCGGGTTCACGATAGTGCAGGTGCCGTCTAAGGAAGAAGCCGTCGAGTGGGGCTGGCGGTTCGCCGACATCTTCGGCGACATTGAGGTCGACGTCCGCCAGGTCACTGAAATGTCGGACTTCGACCCGGCCCCGCCTGCCTAGCCCATGCCACCAAGGCTGTCGACCGAAGGACTCCGCGCGCATGGCCAGGTCTACATCGCATTCGTGGCCTGGAGAAATAGCCCCTAAAAACCCGTCCCATTCGGCGGGGTGAGGGCTTGGACACGCAGATGTAACACTTAACGAGAGGCATCGAAACACGTAATTCTTAGTGTCCGCAGCATGGATGGGGCACCATATACGTTCTGGCTTGGTCGACAATCGACATTGACGGGCCGAAATGTCCGAGGGATAAAGGGCGGGGGGCGGCGGTCCCCGCACGGACGAGCCACGGAGCCGGCAGGCGGGTGTCGGTTTCCCGTCCTGGCCTCCAGGTGATTGAGGTCCTAGGTGATTGAGGTCCCTAGGTGTTGGAGCCGGGCTCGGAGGGTGGCGCCTCTGCTCTCCGCGCCCGCTGCCGTGATCTTGCGTCCGCAACCGACCCCCGGGCGCAAGATCGCGGCGGCAGCCGCAGGATTCCTGGAACCGCCGGTTTCCCATCGGCGGAACCGCCCCGGCGACTACCGTGATCACAAGGCTGCGCCAGGCCGCGCCGCTCCTGACGCTGGGGGACGAGGACACCGATGAGCACGCAGCCCGAGGATCTGATCCGCGGCACCGTAGGCACACTGGGGTTCGCCGGACTCGCCCGTCACTACCGCGAGGGCACCCTCACCCCCGCCGAGGTGATCGAGGAGGTTCTCGACCGTATCGCGGCCCGCGGCGACGACCACGTCTGGATCTCGTTGCGCTCGGCCACCGATCTGCGGAGCGAGGCGGATGCGCTGGAGCGCCGCTGGCCCGATCCGGGCGACCGCCCGCCGCTCTACGGGATCCCGTTCGCGGTCAAGGACAACATCGACGTCTCGGGGATGCCCACCACCGCCGCCTGCCCGGCCTATGCCTACACTCCCGTGCGCAGTGCGCCCCTGGTCGACCGGCTCGAGGCGGCGGGTGCGCTGCTCGTCGGCAAGAACAACCTCGACCAGTTCGCCACCGGGCTGTCGGGCACGCGCAGCCCGTACGGCACGTGCGAGTCGCCGCTGGTGCCCGGCCTGATCTCCGGCGGTTCGAGCTCGGGGTCGGCGGTCGCGGTCGGCGCCGGGCTGGTCGCCTTCGCCATCGGGACCGACACGGCCGGCTCCGGCCGGGTGCCCGCGGCGATGACCGGCACCGTCGGGATCAAACCCAGCCGTGGCCTGGTCAGCACGCTCGGCCTGGTGCCCGCCTGCGCCTCCCTCGACTGCCCGAGCGTCTTCGCTCTCTCGGTCCCCGACGCGACGGCCGTGCTCTCGGTGATCGCGGGACCCGAACCGGCCGACCCGTGGTCGCGGACGCTTCCGCTGCCCGGCGCGACACCGCCGCCGGTGGGGCGGCTGCGCATCGGGATCCCGCGCCGGCCCGAGTTCTTCGGCGACGCCGCGGCCGCCGTCGCCTTCGCCGGGGCCGCGAAGGACCTCGCCGGCCTGGGGCACCGGCTGGTGCCGATCGAGCTCGATCCCTTCCTGGCGGCGGGGCGGCTGCTCTACGGCGGGCCGTGGCTGGCCGAGCGGCTGACCACCGTGGGCGACATGCTGCGGGACGCGCCCGAAAACCTACATCCGGTCACGCGGCGGGTGCTGTACGGCGGGGACTCCCTCACCGCGGTCGAGGCCTTCGCCGGACTCCACCGGCTGCGCGAACTGCGGGCGGAGACCCGGCGGACCTGGGCGGAGATCGACGTCATGGTCGTGCCGACCGTGCCGACCACCTACACCGTCGCCGAGATGGCCGAGGATCCGATCGGCCGCAACGCCGTCCTCGGCCGGTACACCACCTTCGCCAACCTGCTGGACCTCGCCGCGGTCGCGGTGCCCGGCGGCACCACCGCCATCGGGCGGCCGCACGGGATCAGCCTGCTCGCCCCGGCGGGTGGTGACGCGCTGCTCGCCGGGCTGGCCGCGTCCTTCCACGCCCGCACCGGGACGGCCGAGGACGACGCGCCGCCCCCCGCCGCCGCCGAGCCGCTGCTGGCGGTCGTCGGCGCGCACCGCAGCGGTCAGCCTCTCAACTCCCAGCTCACCGAGCTGGGCGCGGTCACCAGGGGGACCGCCGCGACGGAGCCCTGTTACCGCCTGTACGCCCTGCCCGGAGGTGGCCCGCCGCGGCCCGGCTTGGTCCGCACCGCCACCGGCGGCACCTCGGTCGAAGTCGAGCTGTACGCCCTGAGCCCGCTGGCCCTGGGCACTCTGCTGACGAGAATCCCCCCGCCGCTCACCCTCGGCATGATCGGTCTCGCTGACGGCCGGGAGGTGCACGGCTTCCTGTGCGAGTCGTACGCCGTGGCCGGCGCCACCGATATCAGCCGGCACGGCAGCTGGCCCACCTATCTGAGCGCCGGGGATGAGGCCGCCGGGTCTGCGGAGACCGGTGTGCGGCCGGGGTGACTCCCGGGCACTATGGGGGCCATGAGTTTTGATGCGGCCTCTGTCATCGCGTTCGCGCCGTCCATTGATCTCGGCCGGTCCCGGGTCTTCTACGAGACGGTGCTGGGACTTCCGGTGCTGGACCAGAGCCCGTACGCCTGTGTCCTCCAGTCGGGTGGCACGATGCTGCGCGTCACCAAGGTCGAGCAACTCACCGTTCAGCCGTTCACCGTGCTCGGCTGGGGAGTACAGGACATTCACGAGACGATCGCGGACCTGGCGACGCGGGGTGTGGCATTCGTCCGCTTCGAGGGGATGGGCCAGGACGCCGACGGCATCTGGGCCGCACCGGGTGGCGACCTGATCGCGTGGTTCCGTGACCCGGACGGCAACATGCTCTCGCTCACCCAGTTCGCCTGACCCCGAGCCGGGCGAGGCCGGCCGCCCGGTCGTTAGGGGGCGGTGACGAGGTATTCGGCCTGGCCGCTCTCGCGGGCGCGCAGCGCGGCCGGCAGCCGCCCGGAGACCATGGGCTCCAGCCTGGCGGTGGCCTGTTCCGGCGGCAAGAAGGCGTGGTCGTCGAGCTCCTCCACCTGCAGCCGGATCGTGACGTCGTCGGGCACCGTGCCGCAGTCGAACAGCAGGTACAGCATCGGGCGGAGCCGATCGCCCAGCGGCGGGGTCCACCCGACGACGAGCAGCCGCCCGGGGTTCACCGAGAGACCGACCTCCTCGAACAGCTCGCGGGCACATGCCTCGTCCGGCGGCTCGCCCTCGTCCACCATCCCGCCCGGGAATCCCCAGTGCTCCCTGTAGTTGGGCTTGACCAGCAGGACGTCCCCCGACGTGCCGGTGATGAGCCCGCCTGCCGCGACGAGAACGCTGGGCAGGGAGGCGTACCACTCCGCGGGAGGCAGCCACACTCGTTCGGTCATGGTCATGACCCTAACCACCCGGAACCACCCGGCCGATCGGGTGCCCCTGCGCCGGGCACCCGGAACGGCCGGATGTGCGGGCCGGGCGGCGGGGTCGGGTGGCCGGGGCGGGTGCGGGGACCGGACGGAGGGCCCGCCGCCGGTGCTTGTCCGCGGCGGTGGGGCCGGAGGAGGTGAGCGCCACCGGCACCCCGAGCATCGCCTCGATGGCGGGCGGCAGGCCCGGGTGCCGGCCGTCGTCCGCGGGTTCGTACACCGGGAGCGCGGTGAGCAGGCGCTCGGTCAGCCGGCCCTGGCGGCCGAGGTCGCCCGGCGGGCCGGGGACGAGCCGGTCCACCGTCCCGTCCCCAAGGTCGTAGGCCCGGCATACCCGCAGGTCCGCGCGGGTTTCCGCGACGTCCAGATGGGTCACCGCCAGGGCGTCGTCGGGGTCGAGGACGAGGACGAGGCCGGTGGGGACGGGCGAGACGGCGACGGCCGCCCGGCCCGTCGCCGCCCGGGCCAGCGCCCGGGAGACCGACGCGCCGGCGTCGGAGCCGAACTCGCGCAGATGCTCTGTCCGGGATGCCGCACGTTGTCCAGTGGGAAACCGCCGCGACGCCCGGCGCGCGACTACGATCAGTCGTCGGGGGAAGGAGCCGTCCCATGGATGAGGCCTACGTTCAGGTCACCACGACCATCGACTCGCGGCAGGAGGCGGCCACCCTGGCACGATCGGCGGTCGAGGAGCGGCTCGCGGCCTGTGCGCAGCTCGTCGGCCCGGTCGCCAGCACCTACTGGTGGGAAGGCGAGATCGAGTCGGCCGAGGAGTGGATGGTCGTGTTCAAGACGACCCTCGACCGCTTCGAGGAACTCGCCACCCTGATCACCGAACAGCACTCCTATGACACCCCGGAGATCATCGCCACGCCGGTGGTCGCCGGCAGTGCCGACTATCTCGGCTGGGTGAGCGAGCAGACCGAGCCCGCGGAGGAGGAAGACGTGCTCTGATGGCCGGTTACTCCGGCACGCCCTTGCCGAAGAAGCTCGGCATCAGGGCCGGTCACCGGGTCCTGCTGGTGAACGCGCCGGCGGGGCTCGCCCTGGACCCGCTGCCCCCGGACGTGGAGGTGGTCGTGGGCTCCGAGGACGGCGAGCCGTCCGGAGAGCCCTATGACGTGATCCTCGGCTGCTGCCCCGACCGCGCCGCGCTCATCGGCCACTTCGACGGCCTGCGGGCGCGGATGCGCATCGACGGAGGGCTCTGGCTGGGCTGGCCGAAGAAGTCGAGCGGCGTGCCGACCGACCTGACCGAAACCGACGTCCGGGAGTACGGGCTCGCCGCCGGACTGGTCGACAACAAGGTGTGCGCGATCGACGAGACCTGGTCCGGTCTGCGTTTCGTCGTTCGGCTGGCCGACCGTAAATGATCGGCCGCAACCGGACATGTACCCCTATTAGGTTTCAACTGTGTGACAACGGCCACAAATCTTCGATAAGCTACTGCTTACCGGGCGCGGTGTCCCTGACCGCGCCCCGGAATGCCGGACGCCGTCCAGCGAAGAGTGGGGGATGGCCGTGGATGAGGACTATGGGCTCTTCGGCCCGGACTCGGTGACCTGGCGGGTCATGGGCGAGCCGGTGCTCATCGTCGGCGGGCTCCGGGCCCTTCTGCTCCAGGCACTGCATCCGCAGTCCATGTGGGGGACGGCCCAGAACTCCGAGCTGATGGACCCGAACGCCGCGTGGTCTCGGCTGGAACGAACCGTCCAGTTCGTACGGGTCCGTACCTATGGCACCGCCGAAGAGGTCGAGCGGGTGAGCCGCCGGGTGCGCAAGCTGCACTCCAAGATGACGGGCCTCAACCTGCGCACCGGCGAGCTCTTCGCGATCGACGACCCGGAGAACCTGCTCTGGGTCCACCTCGGTGAGGTGGATTCCTATCTCGACGTGGCCCGGCGGGCGGGAGTGCCGCTCTCGGCCAAGGACGCGGACCGGTTCGTCGACGAGCAGCGGATGGCCGCCGAGGTCGTCGGCCTGGACCCCGCGATGGTGCCGGCCACGGTGGCCGAGATGAAGGCCTACTACGACGAGATGCGCAAGAAGGTCTGGGCCTGCAAGGAGGCGCGGGACGGGCTCAAGCGGCTCTTCTACCCGGACGTGCCCCGTCAGCTGCTGCCGCTCAAGCTGGCCGCGCCCGGGCTCGCCACGCTGGCCGTGGCGACGCTGCCCCGCTGGGCTCGCCGGATGTACGGCCTGCCGGGCCTGCCGACCGCCGATCTGGCCGCGACGCTGACGCTGAAGGGCCTCTACCACGGCACCCGTCTCATTCCCGAGCACTTCCGCTACTCGCCGGACGCCAGGCGCGCCCGGCGGCTGATCCGCGAGCACGAGACCGCCCATACCTTCCCGCTGGCCTCCTGAGCCGGCCGGACGCGGTGCTCGACCAGGTCGTGGCGCTCGATCCGTCAGCCGCGGCGCATGAGGCGGCCGACCGCGGCCATCAGCTCGGTGGACATCTCGGCCGATCTGCCCTCCTGCGCGGCCGTGGTCACGCAGTGCCGGACATGATCGTCCAGTAGGCCGAGCCCCACCTTGTCGAGTGCCGCTTGGATCGCGCTGATCTGCGTCAGCACATCGATGCAGTAGCGGTCCTCCTCGACCATCTTCCCGATACCCCGGACCTGCCCCTCGATCCGGCGCAGCCGCGTCTGCAGCTGATCCTTGGTCGCGGTGTAACCGCGTGTGGGCGTGTCGCTCGTGGTCATCTGGTCTCTCCCCGCCCCGGCGCCCGTCGTGACCCGGATCTCATGGTCGATGTCGTCTCCAGGATAGCGAACCCCCAGGGGGTATGTTAGGTTTGAGACATTGATACCCCTACCCCCTAAGGGTAAATGAGAGGTGGCCGGCATGTCCGGAACTCGCGAGGGCGCCACGGCCGGGGCCCGCTCCTACACGGTCGCCGGCATGACCTGCGGGCACTGCCGGGCCGCCGTGACCGAGGAGATCGGCAAGGTGCGCGGGGTGACCGCGGTCGAGGTGGATCTGACCACCGGCAGGGTCACGGTGAGCGGAGACGGCTTCACCGACGCCGGCGTCGGCGCCGCCGTGGACGAGGCCGGTTACCAGGTGGTGAGGGGATGAACGCCGCAGCGCGCCTGGCCCTGTGCGCGGTGGCGCTCTCCGTGGTGTTCGGTGCCGCCGCGTTGCGTGCCGGAGACCTGGCCTACCTGCACACCCATCCCGACGATGGTGACAGGCTTGCCTTCATGAGCGACTACCCGAGCCCGGGTTCGTACCGGCCGTGGGTCCAGTTCTCCTACCGTGGCCGGGTACAGACGGCCGCGTTCACACAGGAGGTGACCCGGTGAACCGAGTGGAACTTCCGATCACGGGAATGACCTGCGCGTCCTGCGCGGCCCGGATCGAGCGCAGGCTCAACAAGATGGACGGCGTCGAGGCGACGGTCAACTACGCCACCGAGTCCGCCTCGGTGTCCTACGAGTCCGGCGCCGTGACCCCGGAGGACCTCGTCGCCACCGTCGAGGCGACCGGCTACGGCGCCGCCCTGCCCGCGCCGCCGGAGCAGGCGGCCCTGGAGGAGGCGGCGTCCGAGCTCGAGGTGTCCGGGCGGGAGGTGTCCGGGCGGGCGGTGTCCGGGCGGGACGACCAGGTCCGGGCGCTGCGGATCCGGCTGATCGGTGCGGCGGCGCTGTCACTGCCGATCATGTTGCTGTCCATGATCCCGGCGCTGCAGTTCGACCATTGGCAGTGGCTGTCGTTCCAGCTGGCCACCCCGGTGGTCTGGTGGGCCGGCTGGCCCTTCCACCGCGCCACCTGGCTCAACCTGCGGCACGCCACCGCCACCATGGACACGCTCATCTCCGTGGGCACCCTGGCGGCGTGGGGCTGGTCGGTGACCGCCTTGTTCTTCGGGACCGCGGGCATGACCGGCATGACGATGCGCTTCGATCTCCTCCCGAGCAGATCGGCCGGGCTGGACCACATCTACTTCGAGGTCGCCTCGGTCGTGGTCACCTTCATCCTGGCCGGCCGTTACTTCGAGGCGCGGGCCAAGCGGAGCGCCGGGGCGGCGCTGAAGGCGCTGCTGGAGCTGGGGGCCAAGGAGGTCTCGCTGCTGGACGCCGAGGGTCACCAGAGCAGGGTCCCGGCCGGCCGGCTGCGGCCCGGCGACCGTTTCGTGGTCCGGCCGGGAGAGAAGGTCGCCACCGACGGCGTGGTCGAGGAGGGCTCGTCGGCGGTCGACCAGTCCCTGCTGACCGGAGAGTCCGTACCGGTGGAGAAGACGCCCGGCGACGAGGTCGCCGGGGCCACGGTCAACGCCGGCGGGCGGCTGGTCGTCAGGGCCACCAGGGTCGGCGCCGACACCGCTCTCGCCCAGATCGCCCGGCTGGTCACCCAGGCCCAGACGGGCAAGGCGCCGGTGCAGCGGCTGGCCGACCGGATCGCCGCGGTGTTCGTGCCCGTGGTGATCGTCCTGGCGGTGGCGACACTCGGCTTCTGGCTCGGATCAGGACAGCCGGCGGCCTTCGCGTTCACCGCCGCGGTCGCCGTGCTGATCATCGCCTGCCCATGTGCCCTCGGCCTCGCCACTCCCACGGCACTGCTGGTCGGCACCGGCCGGGGAGCCCAGCTCGGCCTGCTCATCAAAGGCCCCGAGATCCTGGAGTCCACCCGCAAGGTCGACACCATCGTGCTCGACAAGACCGGCACGGTGACGACGGGGCGGATGGAACTGGTGGATCTGGTGGTGGCCGACGGCGTGGACCGGGCGCGGGCGCTGCGGCTGGTCGGCGGGCTGGAGCACGCCTCCGAGCATCCGGTGGCCAGGGCCATCGCGGCCGCCGCGCTCCGCGACGGTCAGCTGCCGGTGCCCGACGGCTTCACCAACCGGGCGGGACTGGGAGTCGAGGGGGTCGTCGAGGGCCACGCGGTGGTCGCCGGCCGGCCCGCCCTGCTGGCCGACTGGGCGCTGAGCCTTCCGGAGCCTCTCGAGGAGGCCCGCAAGGCGGCGCAGGCCACCGGCCGTACCGCCATCTCGGCGGGCTGGGACGGCCAGGCGCGCGCGGTCTTCGTGGTGGCCGACACCCCCAAGGACACCTCTGCCGAGGCGATCCGCTCGCTGAAGGCACTCGGGCTGCGGCCCGTCCTGCTGACCGGGGACAACGAGGCCACGGCCCGCGCCGTGGCGGCACAGGTGGGCATCGAGGAAGTGATCGCCGAGGTGCTGCCCGCAGGGAAGGCCGAGGTGATCCGGCGGCTGCAGGCCGAGGGCCGGATCGTGGCGATGGTCGGCGACGGCGTGAACGACGCTCCGGCGCTGGCCCAGGCCGACCTCGGGCTGGCCATCGGCACCGGGACGGACGTGGCGATCGAGGCGTCCGACCTGACCTTGGTCTCCGGGGACCTGCGCGCGGCCGCCGACGCGATCCGGCTGTCCCGCCGGACGCTGGCGACCATCAAGCAGAACCTGGCCTGGGCGTTCGGTTACAACCTCGCCGCCCTGCCGCTGGCGGCGGCGGGTCTGCTCAACCCGCTCATCGCGAGCGCCGCGATGGCCTTCTCCAGCGTGTCGGTCGTGGTCAACGCGCTGCGGCTGCGCCGCTTCCGGATCCAGCGCGAGGACGCCGCCGCCCCCGCGGAGGCCCTGGCCGAGGCGGTACGCGACCCGGCCCGGGTCTGACGATCAGCCGGCGGCCGTGATCGGGCAGCGGGCCTGATCACGGCTTGGGCGGGGGCGGGACGTTCCAGGAGGTGATCACGGGGTGGTCGTGTTCGGTGCCCAGGGTCGACATGGTCCCCGTGCCGAGGGCGAACAGCCGCCCGGCGGCGGGCTCCAGTTCCAGCCAGCGGGCGGTGAGGATCCGCAGCAGATGACCGTGGGCCACCAGCGCCACGTCGCCCTGTTCGAGCAGCGGGCGCACCCGGCTCAGCACCGCGTCGACCCGGGCGCGGACCTGCTCCAGCGTCTCACCCGGATGCTCGGCGTCGCCGGGGATGACCCCGTCCCGCCACAGATAGAATCCGGGCCGCTCTTTGCGGATCTCCGTCGAGGTCCGGCCCTCGTGGCCGCCGTAGTCCCACTCCCACAGGTCGGGATCAGGCTCGGCCGAGCCCAGACCCACCAGCTCGGCGGTGCGCCGGGCGCGCAGCGCCGGGCTGGTGAAGGCGCGCACGATGTGGCGGCCGGCCAGCAGCGGGGCCGCCGCACGGGCCTGCTCCTCGCCATGGGCGGTCAGCGGAAGGTCGGTACGGCCGGTGTGACGGTGCGCCCGGCTCCACTCGGTCTCGCCGTGCCGCAAGATGATCAGCTCCCCCATGGGGATCACCTTACGGGCCGGCGAAAGCGCCCCGCGGTGGAACCTCATCGGTCCACCGGCGGGGCGCCGTTCACGCGGGGCCGGTCAGGACAGCAGGGACTGCACCGGGACGTGGTCCAGGCCATGAGCCTCGGCGACCTGGCGGTAGGTCAGCTTGCCGTCGTAGGTGTTGAGGCCCAGGGCCAGCGCCGGGTCCTCGCGGACTGCCTGCCGCCAGCCCTTGTCGGCGATCGCCACGGCGTACGGAAGGGTGACGTTGGTCAGCGCGTACGTGGAGGTGTTCGGCACCGAGCCGGGCATGTTCGCGACGCAGTAGAACACCGACTCGTGCACCTGGTAAGTCGGGTCGGCGTGCGTGGTGGGATGGGAGTCCTCGAAGCAGCCGCCCTGGTCGATGGCGATGTCCACGAGCACCGAGCCCGGCTTCATCCGGGAGACGAGCTCGTTGGAGACCAGGGTCGGCGCTTTGGCACCGGGGATCAGCACGGCGCCGATCACCAGGTCGGCCTGCAGCACGGCCTGCTCCACGGCGTAGGCGTTGGAGACCAGGGTCTTGAGCCGGCCCTGATAGATGGCGTCGATGTGACGCAGCCGGTCCACGCTGACGTCCAGGATCGTGACGTCCGCGCCCATGCCGACGGCGATCTGGGCCGCGTTGAGACCGGAGACGCCGCCGCCGATGACCACCACGCGCGCCGGGGCCACGCCGGGCACGCCGCCGGGCAGCACGCCACGGCCGCCGTTGCTGCGCATCAGGTTGTAGGCACCGACCTGCGGGGCCAGCCGGCCGGCCACCTCCGACATCGGAGCCAGCAGCGGAAGCGCGCGGTTCGGCAGCTGTACGGTCTCGTACGCGATCGAGGTCACGCCCCGCTCCAGCAACGCGTCGGTGCAGGCACGGGACGCGGCCAGGTGCAGGTAGGTGAACAGGGTCTGGCCCCGGCGCATCCGTTGGTACTCGTCCGCGATGGGCTCCTTGACCTTGAGGATCAAGTCGCCCTCGGCCCAGACGTCGTCCGCGGCGTCCAGGATCTTGGCGCCGGCGGAGATGTACTCCTCGTCCGGAATGGAGGAACCCAGGCCCGCGCCTCGCTCGACGAACACGTCGTGCGCGTGCCGGGTGAGCTCGTGCACACCCGCGGGAGTGATCGCCACCCGGTACTCGTGGTTCTTAATCTCGCGCGGAACGCCGACCTTCACGTGATCCTCCACAGACTGGGCCGGCTGGGCATGCCTCCGGCCAGGTACAGGCTGAACTCTGTCTTTTCCAGAGTGCGGTCCAGATCACGAATTGCCCACGTGCAGGCTGTATACGTCTGCGGCGAGTTGCTGACACGATGTAAGACCAGGTCGCGCCAGGAAAGATCACAAAGAGTAGCGGAACAGTCGCGTGCCGGTGGAAGCGGTCAGGGCTTGCGGGCGATGCCTCCGTACATCAGCCGGTGCCCGACGGTGATCTCCTCCGGCACGGGCGTCTCCGGCCGCCACAGGGGCAGTGCGACCACGCCCGGCTCCAGAAGCTCGAACCCGTCGAAGTACGCGGTGATCTCCTCCGGGGTGCGGAACCGGCCGGTGCCCAGCAGCGCCAAATACTTCACCTCGGCGTCACGGGCGTCCTGGCTGGAGGCGCGGAAGTGGGTGACGATCCCTTGATCTCTCTGATCACAAGTTCGCGGCGTCCTGGTATCGCCTCCGCAGTGCGGCCACCCCGTCCGGGGTCAGGTCGCCGAAGAGGCGGAGCCGGGCCATGCCGCCGTCGGGGTAGACGTCCAGGCGCACGTGGCTCGCGGGATCCGCGTCGGTGAGCACGAACCGGTGGCGGGTGTCCGGCTGGAGCCGGGTGCGGGGGAGCAGCTCGGACCAGGCGTCCTGGTCCTCGGGTGAGGCTCCCGGCCGCAGTCCGCGCAGGGCGGCGGCTCCGGGGGCGTTCCCGCAGAAGTGCGTGGTGTCCAGCTCTGCCAGCCGGACGACTCCGGGCGCGGCGAGCCGGACCGTCACCCAGTCGTTGGACTCCTCCCAGCGCTCGGTGAACCTGCGGCGGGCGGTCTCCCAGCCGTCGCCCATCACCTGGGCCTGCCCGGGGGAGATGAGGTTGTCGGGGCGTGAGTAGAACAGGTTGGAGCAGGCGGTTACCAGCCCGCCGTGCTCCAGGGCGGCCAGGTCCAGCGGCAGCCCGGCCAGCAGGCGTGGATCGGGCACGACCTCGCCGTGCACCCGCAGCCGAGCCACCCCGCCGTCCGGGAAGATGGTCAGCCGTACATGGGTGAACCGGCGCTGCGCGGACACCGGGAACGCCTGCGCGGTGTCGCCCTTGAGCGGGCCGCGCGGCACGATCTCGACCCAGTCGGCGGCGGCCACCTCGTCCGGTGCGGGATGGCCGTCCAGCGCGCACGCCTGCACGGACGCGTGGGCCGGGTAGTTGCCGGTGAAGTGCGCCGTGTCGATGACCACGCCCCGGATCACGCCGGGCATGCCCAGCCGTACGATCGCCCAGTCGTGGCCCTCGGAGCGGCGGCGCCGGGTCTCCCAGCCGTCGTAGACCTGGCCCTTGTGCCCGAAGGTGTGCGCCTGGAACTGCGACGCCCCCGGCTTCACGAGGTTCTCCTTCTCGGCGAAGAACTCGTCGCTGGCCGCCACCACCGCGCCGCCGGCCGTACGGACCGCCAGATCCGGCAGCCGGGTGAAGTCGGTCATGCGTCCCCCCGGGAGAGCAGGCCGCCGCGCGGCACGTCGGTGACCGCGACTCCGCGCAGCCAAGTGGTCTGTACGACTCCGGTGAGATCCTTGCCCGCGTACGGGGTCACCGGATGCCGGTGGTGCAGGGCGCCCGGATCCACGACGAAGGTCTCGGTGTCCGCGAAGGCCACCAGATCCGCGTCGTACCCGACCTCCAGCCGGCCCTTGCGCCCGAGTCCCACCAGCGAGGCCGGGCCGTACGCCATCCAGCGGACCACATCGCTCAGCGCGAAGCCCCGGATGCGGGCGGCCGTCCAGACGACGGGCAGCCCGAGCTGGACCGAGGAGATCCCGCCCCAGGCCTCGGCGAAGTCGCCCTTCTTCAGCTCCGGCGTGCACGGCGAGTGGTCGGAGACCACGCAGCCGAGCACCCCGTCCGCGAGCCCCTGCCAGAGCGCGTCCCGGTTCGCCCCCTCCCGGATCGGCGGGCAGCATTTGTACGCCGTCGCGGCCGAATCGGGCACCTCCTCCGCGGACAGCGTCAGGTAGTGCGGGCAGGTCTCGGCGGTGACGCGCACCCCGTCGGCCTGCGCGGCGGCCAGCGCCGGCAGCGCCCGGCCGGTGGACAGATGCACGACGTGCACCCGGCAGCCGGTCTCCCGCGCCCCCGCGATCAACCGGGAGATCGCCCCCAGCTCGGCCTGGGGCGGCCGGGAGGCGAGGAAGGCGCCGACGTCGCCGGACGCCGGTTCGGTCAGCGACTCCGGGTCCTCCGCGTGCACGATCAGCAGGCCGTCGAAGGCTGCGATCTCCGTCATCGCCGCGACGACCTCGGGAAAGGACAGCGCGGGGAACTCGTCCACTCCCGAAGGGGAGGTGAAGCACTTGAAACCGAACACCCCGGCCTCGTGGAGGTCGCGCAGCGACCCCAGACCGGCCGGGACCGCGCCGCCCCAGAAGCCGGTGTCGACCGAGCACCGCCCGGCCGCCGCTCCGCGTTTGAGCTCCAGCGCGCCGACGTCGACCGTCGGGGGAATGGCGTTCAGCGGCATGTCAATGATCGTGGTGACCCCGCCGGCGGCCGCCGCCCGGGTCGCCGTCGCATAGCCCTCCCACTCGGTGCGGCCAGGCTCGTTGACGTGCACGTGGCAGTCCACCAGCCCCGGCAGCAGGGCGACCCCGCCCAGGTCCACGTCGTCGGCGGCCTCGAGGACCGCGCCGTACGGTTCCAGCGCGGCGATCCGGCCGTCTCGCACGCACACCGCGAGGGGCCGCTCGCCATCGGGGACGACGGCACGCCGGGACCGCAGGACCAGATCGAACACCCACTACCTCCAGGGGACTAGCGCGGCAGCCACTCGTCGGAGATGGCCACGGTGAGCTGTTCGAGGAGCGGTCCGGCGTGCCGCATGCAACGCTCCACATCGGGCTCGATGTCGGTCAGGGTATAGGCCGCCTGGATACGGGTGCGGCGTAGCTGCTCACCGGTCAGTGCGCGCCGGCCGGCGACCGCGACCACCGGCACGCCGGCGCGGGCCGCGGCGCGGGCCACCCCCGCGGGCGCCTTGCCGCGCAGCGTCTGGGTGTCCAGCGAACCCTCACCGGTGATGACCAGCCGCGCACCCTGCGCCTTCTCGGCGAAACCGAGCAGCTCGAGCAGGTAGGAGATGCCCGGCTCGACGTGGGCGCCGAGGAACGCCAGGGCGGCGAATCCCGCTCCGCCCGCGGCCCCCGCCCCGGCACTGTCGCGGACCGCCCGGCGGGCGGCCGCCTCGGCCAGATCGGCCCAGCGCCGCAGGCCCGCCTCCAGGATCCGGACCTCCTCACGGGCGGCCCCCTTCTGCGGGCCGTACACCGCGGCGGCACCATCCCGGCCGAGCAGCGGATTGTCCACGTCACTTGCCACGATCACCTCCACCGTGGACAGATCCATCAGGCCCCGCAGATCAAGGGCGTGCAGGTGGCGCAGCGCGGCGCCTCCGGGCGGCAGCGACTTGCCGGTGGCGTCGAGCAGCCGCCCCCCGAGCGCCTGGACGATGCCCGCCCCGCCGTCGGTGCAGGCACTGCCGCCCAGGCCGAGCACGATGCGCCGGGCGCCGAGCCGTACCGCCTCGGCGATGAGCTGTCCAGTGCCGAGACTGGTGGCGCCCAGCGGGTGCAACCGCCCGCCGGGCAGCCGGCGCAACCCGGACGCCTCGGCCAGCTCGACGACCGCGGTGCCCTCGGCCAGCGCCAGGGACGCCATGACCGGCCTGCCGGTGGGACCGCAAACCTCCAACTCGACGCGTTTCCACCCGGCCGACACCGCCGCCTCGACGGTGCCCTCACCACCGTCGGCCACGGGCATGAGCACCACCCGCACCTCCGGCCGCGAGCGCCGCAGCCCGGCGGCGAGGTGCTGGGCGACCTCCGGAGCGGTCAGGGAGCCCTTGAACTTGTCGGGGCACAGGAGGACGTGTCCGTCGGGAGGCACTCCAGGGGAGGACACCGAAGTGATCACCTTTCGCGCGGGGGGTCGAATTGTTGCTTCTGCCTAACCTCATCGCCACCATTTGACACCTGCCAGGCGGCCCGATGCAGGTGACATCGCAGGAGATCCGGACCTGGGAACCGTCACGCCGCTCCGCATCCAGGACAACGCGAGGCTCCACGCAGGCCCTGACCTGCCTGCGTGGTCACTCTACGCGGGCGCCCCGCGGAATCAGGGCCGGCCGGGCCCGCAAGTGACGAACCCGACCCCGGGTCCCGGACCTCCGGGCCGAGCGCCCGGTCGGTGAGATCCACCGTGGCGGCGTAGACCGCGTGCTGAAGGAGGCTGATGGCGATCACGTCCCGCCGCCATCGCCACGGTGGCGGAGTCCGGCCCAGGAGCGGGAACAGCACGAAGGCCATGGTCTGGCAGCCGGTGAAGAAGACCGAGGCCGCCGCCGGACGGCTGGGCACGGCATGCCGGATCGCCTGGTAGGCGATGCCGACCGCCGAGCCGTAGCCCCAGTGCACGAGATGGAACAGGGCACGCTCACCCGTGTCGCTGCGCGGATGCACACGCAGCACGGTGGCCGCGGCGATCGCGACGTGCTCGCTGGTGTCGTAGTCGAGGATGCGATCGGTCTCGCCGCGCAACCGGGCGTAGAGCGCGGCCGTGAGGGTCATCGCCGAGGTACCGGCGAGCCCGCAGGCCAGACCCCGGGCGGTGGCCCCGCCGGCCACCCGGCCGGCTGCCCGCTTGGCCGTACGTCCGGCCGCCTGGCCGACCGTAGAAGGGATCATCTGGTGAGGGTTGGGAGGCGGTGCTCCCGCCCTGCCACGGAGCGCAGGAGACGGTCGAAGAGCAGCGTGTGCATCACGCGGGCCAGATGCCAGTAGGCCTCCCCGGCCAGCCCGCGTGGCCGGAACACCAGCCGCTGAACCAGAACCGGTGGGTCGGTGTACTCCACCCGCAGTTCCAGATGAGCCTCCCCGGGCATTCTCGTCTCCGCCCGCAACCTCAATGACCGGCCGGCCTGGACCTGCTCGATCCGCCAGATGCCCCGCATGTCCCCGGCCCGAGGCTCGGCGGCGCCCGCCGGTCCCCGCTGCGGGCGCCTGGTGCCGAAGAGCCTGCCCAGGAGACCGCCCGTCCGTCCCGCTCCGGACCGGGCCCGGCCCGCGTCCCCGCCCAGCGTCGCCGCCACCTGCCAGGCCCGCTCCGGCGTCACGTCGACCGTGGCCCGGCTCTCGGTGGAATGCTCGGCCCCACCGGCCCACCGGGGGTCGGTGGACAGGACATCGGAGGCGGGCGCCTGCGGGGACAGGGCCCGTCGTAGTGCCTCGTCGATGCCGAGCAGGCCGGTGGGCGGGTCGGGGACCAGCTCCGCGATGTCGTGGTCCCGGCAGACGACCTCGTTGCGCAACGAGTCGACCAGCGGCCGGGCCATCGCGCCGGGAACCGGTGTGATCAGGCCCACCCAGAGGCTGGACAGCCGGGGGCTGAGCAGCGGCACCGGGAGGACCAGCCGGCGGATCAGCCCGGCGGCGGCCGCGTAGCGCTGCATCATGTCCTGGTAGTCGATGATGTCGGGGCCGCCGATGTCGAAGTCACGGTCGATGCCGGCGGGCAGGCTCGCCGCCTCCGTGAGGTAGTGCAGCACGTCGTCGATGGCGACCGGCTGGATCTGGGTCCGCACCCAGGACGGGGTCACCATCACGGGCAGCCGTTCGGTGAGATACCGCAGCATCTCGAACGACACCGAACCCGTCCCGATGATGACAGCGGCCCGCAGCGCCACCGTTGGCACCCCGTCCTGGCGCAGGATCCTGCCCACCTCCGCCCGGGAGGTCAGATGGGCCGACAGCCGGGCGTTCCCCGCATCGCCCAGGCCGCCGAGATAGACGATCCGGCGGACCCCGGCCTCCCGCGCCGCCGCGGCGAACCGATGGGCCATCTCCCGGTCACGGGCCGCGAAGTCGGCCCCGGTGTCGATGGCGTGCACGAGGTAGTAGGCCACGTCCACGCCCGACAGCGCCCGGGTCAGTCCGGTGCCGTCGAAGAGGTCGGCCTCGGCCACCTCGACCAGCCCCCGCCACGCCGCACCGTCCAGCTTCGCGGGGTTCCGCGCGAGGCAGCGCACCTCGGCCCCGGCCTCCAGCAGTCTCGGCACCAGCCTGCCGCCGATGTAACCCGTCGCCCCCGTAACGAGTACACGCATGCTCCCCGCCATGCCCAGCGGCTCGCCAGGTCATGCGTGATCTCATCGCCCGTCCCGCCGCTCGGGGCCGCACGGTGGGGTCACGCTGATGGTCGTCCCAAGGTGAACGACGCCTCGAAATGGATGCAGCCCAAGCGTCACAGCCTGTCGGCAGGCCGCCGGGCCGGCCGAACGGCGCGACGGTGAAGCTGTGGCAGCCGGACGCTGGACCCGCAAACCCTGCCCGGAATGGGACGGATGGCCGTGTTCACCGATCCCGACGGCAACCCGGTCGGCCTGTTGAGCCCCTGACATTCGAGGGCCGCGGCACCCCGACGACCTGACCTCTCCGTCCCCGAGACAGGATCCGCCCCAGACGCAGGAGAGGTCAGCCCTGGTTTCGCCCCGATTCGGGACATACCGCTTTTGGCTCCGGAGAAGAGCCGTGCCTGCGGTGACGGTCTCAGACGCCCAGCAGTCTCTCGATCGGGGAGATGGCGAAGTAGGCGGTGAAGAGGATGACCACGGGCCAGAGCGCGAGGTGGATGTCACGCCATTTGCCCTGGCCTGCTTTGATCGCCGCGTAGGCGATCAATCCACTCCCGATCCCGTTGGTGATCGAATAGCTGAACGGCATCAGCACGATGGTGAGGAACGCCGGGATGGCGATCGCGAGGTCGGACCAGTCGATCTTCGCTACCTGGGTCATCATCAGGGCGCCGACCACCACCAGTGCGGGCGCTGCGGCCTGGGCGGGGACCACGGAGGCGAGGGGGGTCAGGAACAGGCTGCCGGTGAACAGCAGCCCGGTGACGATGTTCGCCAGGCCGGTACGGGCTCCCTCACCGACGCCGGCCGCCGACTCCACGAACACCGTGTTGGCCGAGGAACTGGTAATGCCGCCGATGGCGGCCGAGACGCCGTCGACGGCCAGGATGCGGCCGAGCCTCGGCACCTTGCCGTCCTCCCCGATCAGCCCGGCCTCGTCGCAGATGCCGAGGATGGTGCCCATCGCGTCGAAGAAGCCGGAGAGCACGAGCGTGAACAGCACGACCAGCGCGGTGACGACGCCCGCGCGGCCGAAACCGCCGAACAGGTCGACCTTGCCGAGCAGCGCGAAGTCGGGGGCGGAGAACAGCTTGTGCGGTGCCTTGGGAACGACGGTGCCCCAGGCCTTGTCCGGGATGGTGGCGGTCGCGTTCACGATGACGGCCAGCAGACCGGCCGCCGCGATGCTGATGAGGATCGCGCCCGGGACGCCCCGGGTATACAGCACGATCATCAGCAGCAGGCCGAGAACGAACACCAGGACCGGCCAGCCCTCCAGATGGCCGTTCCTGCCGAGGGTGAGCGGCGTCCCCGTGGCCGCCCCCACGAATCCCGCGTCGACCAGGCCGATCAGCGCGATGAAACAGCCGATGCCGACCGCGATGGCGTGCTTGAGCGGCAACGGGATGGCGTTCATGATGCGTTCGCGCAGCCCGGTGAGGGCCAGCACGACGATGACCGCGCCCTCGAGGACCACCAGGCCCATGGCCTGCGGCCAGGTCATGTGCGGGGCGGCCTGGAACGCGACCACGGCGTTGATCCCGAGCCCCGCGGCCAGCGCCAGCGGGACGTTGCCGACCAGCCCCATCAGGACGGTGGCGACGGCCGCCGACAGGGCTGTCATCGTGGTGAGCTGCGGGATGGACAGGCCCGCGCCGGTGACGTCCTTGGCGCCGCCCAGGATGATCGGGTTCAGCAGGATGATGTACGCCATCGCCACGAAGGTGGTGACGCCGCCGCGCACCTCTCGGGCGAGGGTGGTCCGGCGCTCCGTCAGCTCGAAGAACCGGTCCAGCGTGCCGCGGCGCCCCGGCGTCTCGTGCTCACCGCTGGGCCGCTCCACGTGCGTCATCTGTGCTCCGATCAAAGGGCATGGCACGCCTTCTCCCCGCGATCAGATCGCATGACCGAGTGTGGAGCTGTTCCCCCGGCGCGCCCTCGCTTGGTCCGTCTGGGCGAGCCACAGGTTAGCTGCCCGTGATGTGTTCCGGGCGAACCGGTATCCGGGTAAGGGCCTTGCCGGACGCCGCCCGGACGGCCGCGACGATCGCCGGCGTCGAGGAGAGGGTCGGCGGTTCTCCCGCCCCGCGCAGCCCGTACGGCGCGAAGGGATCGGCGTGCTCGAGGACCTCCAGTTTCATCGGCGGCATGTCGAGAATGGTGGGAATCAGGTAGTCGGTGAACGACGGATTGCGGATGATCCCGCCGGAGACCTGGATCTCCTCCATCAGCGCCAGCCCGAGACCCTGGGCGGTGCCGCCGTGGATCTGCCCCTCCAGCGCCAGCGGGTTGAGGATCTTCCCCACGTCCTGCACGGCGGCCAGCTCCACCACTTTGACCAGCCCCAGCTCCACGTCCACGTCCACGACGGCGCGGTGCACGCAGAAGGCGAACTGGACATGGGCGTCGCCCCGCCCGGTCAGCGGGTCCATCGGCAAGGTCGGGCGGTGGCGGAACTCTCGGGTCTCCTCGACTGCCGTGTCGCCCAGGAGCTCGGCCAGGCCGGCGACGGCCCCCTCCGACGCGGACACCACCTCGCCGTCCACGAGGGTGATCGCGTCCAGGGAGCGGCCCAGCCGCTTCTCAGCGAGTTCGCGGACCCGGTCCCGGACCGCCGCACAGGCGGTCTTGACCGCCCCGCCGGTCATGTACGACTGGCGCGAGGCGCTGGAGGAGCCGGCCGAGCCGACGCCGGTGTCCGCGGGCGCGACGGTCACCGTCCGCACCCCCAGCTCGGTCCGGGCGATCTGTTCTTGCACCGTGACCAGGCCCTGGCCGACCTCGGCGGCGGCGGTGTGCACCAGCACCGAGGGCTCCCCGCCGATGATCTCCAGCCGGACCCGGGCCGTGGAGTGGTCGTCGAACCCCTCGGAGAAGCAGATGTTCTTGATCCCGATGCCGTAGCCGACCCCCCGGACGACCCCCTCGCCATGGGTGGTGTTGGCGGCGCCACCGGGCAGGTTCCGGATGTCACCGGTATCGGTGGCCGCGGGCATCGGGAACGCACCGGCCCGCTTCAGCAGATCCGCCAGCGGCGCCGGCATGTCCACGATCTGCCCGGTGGCGATCGGCGAGCCTTCGCTGATCGCGTTACGGATCCGTACCTCGACCGGGTCCAGCCCGCAGGCCTCCGCCAGCCTGTCCATCTGCGACTCGTACGCGAAGCAGGCCTGGACGGCACCGAAGCCGCGCATCGCGCCGCAGGGCGGGTTGTTGGTGTAGACGCCGTACGCGTCCAGCGCGATGTTGGGCACCTCGTACGGCCCGACGCCCAGCGAGGCGGCGTTGCCGGTCACCGCCGGGGTGGTGGAGGCGTACGCTCCGCCGTCCAGGATGATCTCGGCCTTCACATAGACGAGCCTGCCGTCGCGGTCGGCACCGTGCTCGTAGCGCATCAACGCCGGATGCCGGTGCACGTGGCCGAAGAACGACTCCTCCCGGCCGTAGACGATTCTCACCGGCTTGCCCGTGTGCAGGGCGAGCAGGCACGCGTGGACCTGCATGGACAGGTCCTCGCGGGCACCGAAGGCGCCGCCGACCCCGGCCAGGGTCAGCCGTACCTTGCCGGGCGGCAGCCCCAGGCACGGGGCGATCTGCTCTTGGTCGGCGTGCAGCCACTGGGTGGCGACGTAGAGGTCGACTCCGCCGTCCTCCGCGGGGACCGCCAGCCCCGACTCCGGCCCGAGGAAGGCCTGGTCCTGCATACCGACCTCGTATTCACCGGTCACGACGACCTCGGCCCGCGCCCCGGCGGCGTCCCCGACGCGCATCGGCTGGTGCCGCACGACGTTGCCGCCGGGGTGCACCGCGGCGCAGTCCGGATCCAGCGCGGCACGACGGGCGTCGACGATCGGCTCGAGGACCTCGTAGTCGACCCGGATCCGGTCGCACGCGCGGCGCGCTGTCTCCGGATGGTCGGCAGCCACGATGGCCACGGGCTCGCCCTGGTAGCGCACCTCGCCGATGGCGAGCACCGGCTGGTCCCGGCGATCGAGCCCGTACGTCTTCTCGCCGGGTACGTCCTCGTGCGTGAGCACCGCGTGCACCCCGGGCAGCTTCAGTGCCTCGGTGATGTCCACGCCGAGAATCCGGGCCCGCGGATGCGGGCTGCGCAGCGTGGCGCCGTGCAGCATCCCGTCCATCCACAGATCCGAGGAGTAGGCGAACTCCCCGGTCACCTTGAGTATGCCGTCCGGCCTGGGCAGGCTGTCGCCGATCCCGCCCCGGACGGGCGCGCCGATCTGGATGTCGGTCATCAGGTTTGCGGCATGGATACTGCAGCCTTGAGGCCGGGCAGGAAACGCCGCTCCCTCCCTTCGCGTGGGTCGAGGCCCGGCGCGTTCGCGGGGATGAGGCCTTCGGGCGAGGCGAAAGAGGCGCAAAGGGGCTTCACGAGGCCTCCATGATCGTGCGATGGGCGGCGGCCCCGGCCGCGCCGAGGGCCTCCTGTGAGGCCGTCCGGAGGGTGCCGTCCTCGACGACGATGCGGCCGCCGACCAGCAGCCGCGCGAGCGGGGGAGTGGGGCCGTGCACCAGCGCCACCAGCGGGTCGTCGATGGCGGCCCGTACGCCGTCGACGCGCCAGAGCGCGATGTCGGCGAGCTTCCCGGGTTCCAAGGTGCCGATCTCGTCCTGCCGCCCGAGGCAGCGGGCACCACCCAGCGTGCCGAGCTCCAGGGCCTGCCGGGCGGTCAGCGCCTTCGGTCCGCCCGCCGCGCGCTGGAACAGCATGGCCTGCCGCAGCTCTCCCGCCAGCGGGGTCAGCTCACTGGAGGCCGCGCCGTCCACGCCGAGCCCCACCGGGGCGCCGGCCGCCAGCAGCGCCGAGACCCGGGCGATGCCCGCGCCGATCCGGGCGTTGGAGGTGGGGCAGTGCGCGACCCCGGTGCCATGCGCGGCGAGCCGGCTGATGTCGCGGTCGTGCAGGTGCACGCAGTGCGCGAACCAGACGTCGTCGCCGAGCCAGCCGAGCTTCTCCATGTAGTCGACCGGGGTGCACCCGAACTGCTCGAGGCAGTGCTCCTCCTCGTCGAGAGTCTCCGCGAGGTGCGTGTGCAGCCGTACGCCCGTGCGCCGGGCGAGTGCGGCCGCCTCGGTCATGAGCTCCTCGGTCACCGAGAACGGCGAGCATGGGGCAACCGCCACCTGCAGCATCGAACCCGGAGACGGGTCGTGCCACCGGCCGATGGCCTCCTCGGTGGCGATCAGGGCCGCCTCGGTCTCCTCGACCACCTCGTCGGGGGGCAGCCCGCCGTGCGAACGGCCCCGGTCCATCGAACCGCGGCACGGGTGGAACCGCACCCCCACCTCACGGGCCGCCTCGATCTCCGCCTCGAACAGGTCACCTCTCCCGGCGGGGAAGACGTAGTGGTGGTCACTGCTGGTCGTGCAGCCGGACAGCGCCAGCCAGCCCAGCCCGGCGCCCGCCGCGCCGCGCACCACCTCGGCGTCCATTCGGGCCCAGATCGGATAGAGCTCGGTGAGCCACTCGAAGAGGGTTCCGTCCGAGGCCATGCCCTGGGTGGCCCACTGGTAGAGATGATGGTGGGTGTTGACCAGCCCGGGTGTCGCCAGGCAGCCGGAGGCGTCGATGTAGTCGAACCGTTCGCCCGGGGGCATCAGGGCGTTCGCGGGCCCCACCGACAGGATCCGGTCCCCCTCGATCACCAGGTGCCCGGAGGTGTACTCCTCACCTGACACCGTCACGATCGCGCAGTTCTCGATCACGGTCTTCATCCGACGCCGCCCCCGCTCTCCTGCGCGATCTCATGGTCCGTGCCGCCGCCCGCGCGATCACGACCGTTGGCGGCCGCCTTCCGCGCCGCGGCCAGCCGGACGGCATCGAGGATCTTCTCGTAGCCGGTGCACCGGCACAGGTTCCCGGCCAGCGCCTCCCGGATCTCCGGGTCGCCGGGGGCGTCGCATCCCGCACCGATGGTGCGTTCCAGCAGGTCATGGGTCTGCACCAGCAGTCCCGGGGTGCAGAACCCGCACTGTACGGCACCGGCGTCCACGAACGCCTCCTGCACCGGGTCGAGGCCGCCCTCATTGCCGAGGCCCTCGACGGTCCGTACGTCGCGGCCCTCGGCCTGCCCGGCCGCCACCAGGCAGGCGCACACCGGCACGCCGTCCAGATAGACCGTGCAGGACCCGCATTCGCCCTGCTCACAGGCGTTCTTCGAACCGGGCAGCCCGCACCGGTCGCGGAGCACGAACAGCAGGGATTCGCCCTCCCACACGTCGTCGGCGGCCTGGGGCCGGCCGTTGACGGTGAAGCTCACGCGCATCGCAGTTCCCTCCAGGTCCAGTTCAGCGTGCGGCGGGCCAGCACCGAGAGAGCGTGACGGCGGTACGCCGCCGTACCCCGCACGTCATCGATGGGGCTCGCGGCGGCCGCGACCAGCTCACCGAACCGGACGGCCACCTCCTCGTCGAGCGGGCCGTCCCAGTCCAGGTCACGAGCCAGCAGCTCCTCGGCCTCCCGGGCGCGTACCGGAGTCGGAGCCGCCGAGCCGATCCCGGTGCCCGCCCGCCGCTCCGCGGGGTTCAGCGCCAGTGAGAACGAGCACACCGCGATCACCATGGCGTTCCGGGTACCGATCTTGGAGAACTGCTGTGGTCCCGCGGCCACCGGCACCCGGACCGCGCGGATCAGCTCATCCGGCTCCAGAGTGCTCCTCCTGCGCGGCGTCCCGGGGGGCGCGGCCCCGGACGGGCTCGCCGGGATCCGGAAGAACTCGCCGATCGGTATCGCGCGTGCGCCCCGGACCGACTCCACCTCGACGGTGGCCCCGGTCGCCAGCAGCGGCGGATGGGCGTCCCCGGCGGGTGAGGCCGAGCCGAGATTGCCGCCGACCGTGCCCCGATTACGGATCTGCGGCGAGCCGACCGTACGGGAGGCCATGGCCAGGCCCGGCAGGACCTCGCCCAGCTCCTCGATGATCTGGGTGTACGGTACGCCGGCGCCGAGCCGTACGGCCCCGCCGTCGCGATCCCACCCCGACAGCTCGGGGATCGCGGTCAGGTCGAGCAGCGCCTCGGGGCGAGGCCGGCCGAAGTTCATCTCCACCATCACGTCGGTGCCACCCGCGATGGGCCGGGCGCCGGGCCGCTCGGCCTTCGCGGCCAGTGCCTCCGCCCAGGTGACCGGTCTCAGGAAGTGCATGTGCATGGCCTCAGGTGTCTAGGGCGCTCGCTGCGCTCGAGCGGTTGGCAGGCGCTCACGTGTTCATGGCGCTCGCTGTGCTCGCGTGGCCGGCACGTGCTTTGGGGCGGTGGGCTGCTGGTCACCGTCACCACCATGCCTGGTTGGCGGGCTGTACGTCGTCGCGGAGCACGGTGCCTTCGATCAGGCCGTACGGGCGGTCCGCGGCGAAGAACACCTCATTCGGATTGTCCAGCCCGAAGGGCTCCAGATCGACCACGAAGTGGTGTTTGTTGGGCATGACGAACCTGATCTCGCAGATCGCGGGGTGCTCCTCCAGCACCCGGCGGCCCATCGTGTGCAGCGTCTGCTGCAGTGACAGGCTATGCGTGGCGGCGAACGTCTCGATCAGCAGCCCGCGCACCGCGGCGAAGGACGCGTCCCAGGCGGTGCCGGTGTCGTCGCCGTGTCTCCACTCCGCGGTGACGGCGGTGGCAAGGATCCGGTCCCGGGTCTCCCGGAGGGTGGTGTACTCGTCGGTGGCGTAGCCCCAGAACTCCGAGCCGGCCGAGTTCAGCACCACCAGCTCGCGCAGCCCGGACACCACGTGCGTCCCGGCCCCGGTATGGGTGACCCGAGCCGTCCGGATCTCCTGGCCGCGCCGGACGAAGGAGTGGCCGGTCACCGGGACGCGGTCCCAGGCGTACTCCTCGACGCTCAGCCGGGCCCGGTGGATCGCCGGCTGCGAGGACACGAAATGCCGGGCCAGCAGCAGCGCGAACTCCTCTGGGGAGGCGATGCCGTGCTTGCGCGCGAAGGCGTACACGGTGTTCTTCTGCGAGTCGGTCGGCAGCGCGGCCGAGTTGTCCCCGGACAGGTAGACCTCGTCCAGATCCCCGGCCAGCGTCACGCCGACGTTGAGGTCCCGGATCTCGTGGGTGTCGCCGTCCCGGTTCACTCGTACGACGCGGGTCTCGGCCTTGCCGTACTGGTTGGCGCCCAGCACTATCGTCACGGTGCTCCCTCGGTAATCACTCAGCTCCCCCTGTAGGTCGTGTAGCCGTACGGGCTGATCAGCAAGGGCACATGGTGGTGCTCGGCCGGGTCCGTGATCATGAAGACGACGCTCACCTCCGGATAGAACGTCTCCGTGCCGGTCGCGGCGAAGTAGGGGCCGGTGCCGAATCGCAGCCGGTAGGTGCCCGCCGCCTCGTGCTCCGAATCGGCGGGCAGGAGGCCGCTCAGCCGCCCGTCGCCGTCGGTCTCGGCCTCCACGATCGGCCGCCAGGTACCGCCGTCGTAGCGGTCCAGCCGGATCGGCACCCCGGCGGCCGGCCGGCCCCTGCCGGTGTCGAGGACATGTGTGCTGAGCGTCATGGGCGTTCCAACAGCTTGGTCAGACGGAGTTGGACGATCTTGGCGAGCTCGGCGCGGACGGTGCGCCGTTCGGTCTCCTCGTCGTTGCCGAGCCGCACGCGCAGGGCGTCGAGCATCTCGCCGGCGGAACGGCCACTGGCGCAGATGAGGAAGACCCGGCCGAACCGCTGCTCATAGGCGATGTTCCCCGCGCGCAGCGCCGCCACCACTTCCCCGTCCGCGTCGCCGACCCCGGACTGCTCGGCGCGCGACCAGGCCGATTCCCGCCCGGCGCCCTCGGGCCGGTCGCCGATCCTCGGGTGGGCGCTGAGGGCCTCCTCGACGTCGCGCCACCGCAGGGCCTCGAAAGCCGCGGCCGCCGCGGCGGCCAGCGCGCCGGGGTCGGTGAACGGGCGGGCCGCGGCGACCGCCTCCGCCCAGGCCGCCGAAGCACAGCACGAGCGCAGCTCGTGCTCCGCCTGGTGGGCGGGCAGGGCGTTGAGCCACTTCAGTGCCCGCGACGTTCCGGTCATCGCCCCAGTAGATCAAAGCGGGGGTGACGGTCTCTACCGGCGGACGCCATCAACGGTGAGTACCTCAGACCGGGGCTTTTGGAGATTCCTACAAAGAGCCTGGTTACCCTAGAAACCGTGCGATTGCGGGAGTTGTTGGACATAAGTGAGCTGCGCCTCATGTTGCGCGGCGGTTCCGAGGCCCTCGACCGGCCGATCCGGTGGGTGTACACGACCGAGATCGTGGAGTCCGGCCGCTATCTGAGCGGCAACGAGCTCGTACTGACCGGGCTGATGTGGCACAAGGGGCGGGAGGATCCCGACGGCTTCGTGGCCACACTGGTCGACGCCGGGGCGTCCGCGCTGGGCGTCGGCCTGGCGGTGCACGGGCACGTACCGCCCGACATCGTCGCCGCCTGCCATCGCCAGGGACTCCCGCTGATCGAGATTCCGGCGGACGTGTCCTTCGGTACGGTCAGCGAAGTGGTCACCCGCAGGCTCACCGCGGAGCGCGCGGCGGGTCTGGCGAGCGTGCTCGGCCGGCATCGGCGGCTGATCTCCTCGGTGGCGGAGGGCGCCGGCCTGGAGTCCGTCTTCACCGTCACCAGGCAGGACCTGGGCCACGGCTGCTGGGTGCTGTCGCCGACGGGCCGCGTCGTGGTGGGAGCGCGGGCTGGGCCGGAGCTGAGCAGGGGGCAGGCTCGGGCGCTGGCCGCCGAGTTCCTGGCCGCGGAGCGGCTGCCGCACGTCGTACGGATGGACTCGGGGGCGTTCACCCTGCTGCCGATCAACACCCGGGCGGGGCACCGGATCGCCAGCTGGTTCCTGGTCAGCGAGGGCGAACTGGTCGAGTGCGCGGAAGAGGTCCGGGAGACCGCCTACGAGCTGGCGGCCCTGGCCGCTCTGGAACGCGCCCGGATCGAGGAGGGCCGGCGGGTCGAACGCCGGCTCGTCGCCGAACTGGTCGAGCTCGCCGCCCGCAGCGATCCCGCCGAGGTGACGGCCCGGATGCGGACTTGCGGCCTGTCGCTCACCGTCCCGTACGTCGCGGTGTCCGCTTCGGTCAGCGACGTCGCGCATCCCGGCGAGGTCGGCTGCGCGGTGTTGGAGGAGATGCTGGGCGAGGGTGCGGTCGGCGCCCTCGGCGCGGAGGCGGTCGGCCTCGTCCCCGTCCCCCGGGACGGGGTGCCTGCCCTGGTCGCCAGGCTGCGCGAGGCGGCCGGCAAGCTGGCCTCGGCGCTCACCCGCGAGCGGCTCACCATCGGGGTCAGCGGGACCGCCCAGGGTCCGGGCGGGCTCGGCGGCGTGGTGGACGAGGCCCGCCATACCCGAAGGCTGGCGGCCCTGCGCCCAGGCCGCGCCGAGGTGGTCACCAGCGACGAGATCCATTCCCACGTGCTGCTGCTGGCCACCGTGCCCGAGGCGGTGCGGCGGTCGTTCCGGGAGCGGCTGCTGGCGCCGCTGTACGGCTACGACACCGAGCACCACTCCGACCTCGTGCACACCCTCGAGACGTTCCTCGACTGCTCCGGATCGTGGAATCGCTGCGCGGCGGAGCTGCATGTCCATGTGAACACGCTTCGCTATCGAATCCGGCGAATCGAGGAACTCACCGGGCGGGATCTTGGCACACTGGAGAATCGCGTCGACCTCTTCCTGGCTCTGCGTGCCACCTGAGCTGGTAGCGCGCCGTCCTAGCAGCAGTGAACCCGCGGACCGTCGTTGGCCACCAAGGCGTCGGCGGTGGGCGTGATGACGGTGAAGGCGGTGGCGATGAAGGTGATGAGAGCGGCGATCCGCTTCAAGTTAGACATATGCGGTTCCTTCCCATACGGACCTCTGGTAGTTGAATAGTTACAAGGAGTCACGGTGAGCGGTCAAGAGAGCCTGGGGCAGCGCATCCGGTCGTTGCGCATCCGAAAAGGGGTCAGCCAGGCCCAGCTCGCCTTCCCGGAGCTGTCCGACAGCTATATCTCCTTGATCGAAAGCGACAAGCGGGTGCCCGCGCCGAGCGTGATCGAAATGCTGGCCGGCAAGCTCGACTGCTCGCCGATCTACCTGCTCAGCGGGGTCAGCGAGGACATCGCCGACGAGCTGCGGGTGACCCTGGACTACGCCGAGATCGCCCTGCAGAACGGGGCCGCCACCGAAGCCCGCGCCCGTTTCGCCGAGGTACTGGAGAGTTCGGACGCGGCGGCCCTGCCGGAACTCCTGCACGAGGCCCGCTGGGGACACGCGCTGGCGATGGAGGCGGCCGGCGATCTCGAGGAGGCCATCGTCGAGCTGCGGAAGCTGACCGCGGCCGCCTCGCTCGAGATCGAGCGGGAGCACTGGGCCAGAGTGCACGTGGCGCTGAGCCGCTGCCTGCGGGAGCGCGGGGACCTCAGCGAGAGCGTGCAGGTGGCCGAGGACGCGCTGCGCCGCCTGACCGCCTCCGGCTCGGAGTCCACCGACGCGTCCGTGCACCTAGGCGCCACCCTGCTGGCGGCCTTCATCGAGCGCGGGGACCTGGTCCGCGCCCGCCAGCTGGCCGGCCAGCTGATCGATCGGGCCGAGCGGATCGGCAGCCCGAAGGCGCGGATGGCCGCCTACTGGGAGGCCGCCTACGTCGCGGAGATCCGCGGTGAGTACGACGAGGGACTGGTGCTCGCCGAGCGTGCCCTGCTCCTGCTGGGGGAGGACGACGATCCCCGCAACCTCAGCAGGCTCCGGCTGGCCTACGCCAGCCTGCTGCTGCGCGCCCGGCCCGGCGAGGCGGAACGCGCCCGTCAGCTGCTGCTGCGGACCCGGGACGACATCGCCGCCAGCTCCGCCGGAGAGATCGACATGGCCTGGTGCCTCACCGAGCTGGCCCGCGCCGAAACGGCGCTGGGCCGGCCCGGTGAGGCCGTGGAGCTGGCCGGTGAGGCGATCGCGATGCTCGGGGAGGCCCCGCGCCGGGCCGCGGCGTGGGCTCTGACCGTGCTGGGCGAGGCCTACGTACGCCTGGACCGGCGCGCCGAGGCGGTCGACGCGCTCACCCAGGCGGCGACCCATCTGGAGGCGATGGAGTCGTCCCGCGACGCGGCCCAGGCCTGGTTCGACCTCGCGGAGCTGCTCGGGGAGACCGGCCAGGCCGGCGGGGTCGAAGGGCAGCGGCTCGCGGCCTACCGCCGGGCGCTGACCTGCGTGGGTCTCTGACGGTCCCGGGCCACCGGGACCGGTGTCCCGAAGGTCGTGGGAACGACGACAACTCCACCTGCGTCGGTGAATAATGCGCCGGGGCTGGGGATGGGAGTTGTACGGGGATGTTCGGACTTGTTCGGCCTTGCCGGCACGGCATGTGCGCTTCGCTGTTCAAGGAGTGGATGGCGCATCTGTGCGGACTGTGCCTGACGCTGCGGACCGAGCACGGGCAGGCCTCTCGGCTGGTCACCAACTATGACGGGCTGCTGGTGTCCGTGCTGGTCGAGGCGCAGAGCCAGGAGCGGTCACCGCACCGCAAGGCCGGTCCGTGCGCACTGCGCGGCATGCGCACCGCCGAGGTGGTCGACGCCAAGGCCGAGGGCGCCCGGCTGGCCGCGGCGGTCTCGCTGCTGCTGGCGGCGGGAAAGACCCGGGACCATGTGGCGGACCGGGACGGCGCCTACGCTCGCCGCCTGGTGGCCTCGACCGCGGGCCGGGTGGCGAACCGGTGGGACGAGGCGGGCGCCCGCACCAGTGTTGCGCTGGGATTCGACCCCGCGGTCCTGCGCGACGCCGTCGACCGCCAGACACTGCTCGAGTCGACCTCCGGGCTCGCCCTGCTGGACCTCACCGAGCCGACCGAGACCGCGGTCGCCGCGGCGTTCGCGCACACCGCCGTCCTCGCGGGCCGGCCGGCCAACCGTGAGCCGCTTGCCGAGGCAGGCCGGTTCTTCGGGCGGCTCGCCCATCTCATCGACGCCGTGGAGGACCTCGCGGCGGACCGTGCCACAGGCGCGTACAACCCGCTGCTCGCCACCGGCACCGATCTCGCGGAGGCCCGCCGGCACTGCGACGCCGCGGTGCACGGGCTGCGGCTGGCCCTCGCCGACGTGGACTTCGAGGACCGCCGGCTGGTGGCGGCGCTGCTGGAGCGCGAGGTGCACCGGTCGGTGGACCACGTGTTCGCCGGCTACCCCCAGGGTCCCGGGGCGCCGGGGCCGTACGGTCCGCCGCCGCCCTACCCCGGGCAACATCCGCCTGGGCACCATCCGCCGCAGTACCCGGGTCTGCCGCCGCAGGGGCCGTTCGGGCCCAAGCGCCCGGGAGCCGGGCTGCTCTGCCTCGCGGGCTCGGCGATCTTCTGTACCTGCGGGACGTGGCAGCCGCCCTGGAGCCCGCACAACGGCCGGTCGTGCGGAGACCGCTGCTGGTGCAGCCGGAACTGCGACGGCGGTTGCTGTGACTGCTGCGAGTGTTGCGAGTGCGGCGAGTGCTGTGACGGTGGTTGCTGTGACTGCGGCTGTGACTGCTGAACGGTGCCTCACGCGTTACTGGGACGAGAGCAGGTCTTGACCAAGCGCACGCTTGGTGCGAGGCTCGGTCGGCGTGGAGAGCGGGCAGGACACTTTCGCGCGATTGCTGCTGGCGCGGGCCGATGACGACCACCCCGGGCTGCTGTTCGAGGACGAGCGCTACAGCTGGGCCGAGGTCGTCGAGGCCGCCAAGACCAGGGCCGCCCTCGCCGTCGGCGGGGCGGCGCGGGGACGGCGGCCCGCCGGAAGGCCCTTGCACATCGGCGTGCTGCTGGACAACGTCCCCGAATACGTCTTCTGGATCGGGGCCGCCACGCTGGCCGGGGCGACCCTCGTCGGCATCAACCCGACCCGGCGCGGCGCCGAGTTGGCCGCCGACATCAGGCACACCGACTGCGATCTAATCGTCACCGACGCCGAGCACGCCGCCCTGCTCAGGGACCTCGACACCGGCGTGCCCGCCGACCACCTGTTGCTGACCGGCTCCGACCCGTACCCAGCCCTGCCGGCCACCCCCGCCCGCCTAGATCTCGCCCGCCTTGATCCGGCCTGCCTGGATCCGGCCTGCGTTGATCCGGCAGGCCCTGATCTTGCCCGCGTTGATCCCGCATCCACTGGTCTTGTCGGCTCTGGTCCCCTTGCCGACCCCGCGTTCGGTGCCCGGATCATGGCGGGCGATCGGTTGCTGCTGCTGTTCACCTCGGGATCGACCGGGGCGCCCAAGGCGGTGGCTTGCAGCCAGGGGCGGCTCGCCGCGATCGCCGGCCGGGGCGATCTGTTCGGCATCACCAGAGAGTCGGTGACCTACGTCGCGATGCCGCTCTTCCACGGCAACGCGATCATGGCGAATCTGGCCATGGCGGTGGGCGTGGGGGCGACGGTGGTCCTGCGGCGGCGCTTCTCCGCCTCCGGGTTCCTGCCCGACGTCCGCCGCTACGGGGTGACCTACTTCAACTACGTCGGCCGGGCGCTCGCGTACATCCTCGCCGGCCCCGAACAGGCCGGGGACGCCGTGAACACCCTGCACACCGCGTTCGGCACCGAGGCGTCCGCCCAGGACATGGCCCGCTTCGGCGCCCGCTTCGGCTGCCGGGTCATGGATGGCTACGGTTCCAGTGAGGGGGCTATCGCCATCCACAGGACCCCCGGCTGCCCGCCCGACGCCCTGGGCCTGCCCCACTCCGGCACGGAGGTGGCGATCCTGGCCGCGGACACCGGAGCCGAATGCCCCCGGGCCCGGTTCGACGAGGCCGGCGGGCTGCTCAACCCCGGGGAGGCGGTCGGTGAGATCGTCGGCCTCAACGTGGTGACCGCGTTCGAGGGCTACTACAACAACCTCGAAGCCGAGGCCCAGCGGATCCGGCCCCGGTTCCCGGCGGCCTCCGGAGCGCAGGCTTCGGGGCCGGGGGCCGACCGGGTCTACTGGAGCGGCGATCTGGGGTACCGCGACGAGTCCGGCTACTTCTACTTCGCCGGGCGCGACAGTGACTGGCTCCGGGTGGACAGTGAGAACTTCGCGGCCGCCCCGGTGGAGCGGATCCTGTCCCGCTGGACGCCGGTCGTCATGTGCGCGGTGTACCCCGTGCCTGATCCCCGTACGGGTGACCAGGTGATGGCGGCCCTGGAGATCGGCGGCCAGTTCGACCCCGGCGCCTTCGCGGAGTTCCTCGGGGCCCAGGCGGATCTCGGCACGAAGTGGGCGCCCCGGTTCGTGCGCGTGATCGCCGCCATGCCGCTGACTTCGACGAACAAGGTCGACAAACGCCCCCTGCGGGCGGAGCGCTGGGAGTGCGCCGACCAGGTGTGGTGGCGTCCCGGCCGCGAGCCGGCCTACCGGCCGCTCACCCCGGGCCTGGTCGCCGGGCTCCGTGCGGAGTTCGCCGCGCACGGCCGTGAGCATGTGCTGTCCGGAGTGTGACAGCTGTCCGATGACCTGGGCGCGGATCACTTCGGAGGGTCACTATGGTTATTGACGTCCTCGTCTTCGCCTGAAGGCGGGGATTCCCACCCACCCGGGCCCGGTCAGGAGGCGATGAGCTGAGATTCGCGGTCCACGGCCCTGCCCGGCGGCAGGCCTCCCCGCACAGCGACGACCCCCTGCCCTGGGGCGGTCTCGTACGGCAGCTCGGTCATCGCCGCCGCTGCTACTCTGCCGACGCCATCGACACAACAGCAGCTCCGTGCGGCACGGCGCCGCGTCTCCTTCCCGCCACGAAGGACGGAGCATCCACGCTGCGGGCATCTGTGACGTCCTCGCCCCCGACTTGATCCCTAATATGACTATGACTCCGCGTAACCACATGGGCCGCCTGGCACTGATCGCCGCGATCGTCGTCGCGTTCGGCGCGCTCTTCACCACCCCGGCCTCCGCCCATACCAAGCTGCTCAGCAGCACGCCCGCGAGGGACGCCAAGGTCACCGCACCGACCGAGGTGAGGCTGGTGTTCAGCGAGCACGTCACCCGGGCCCAGGTGCAGGTCCGCGACGCCAAGGGCGGCACGCACCAGACCGGTGCCGCGCAGGTACAGGGTGCGACGGTGACCCAGCAGGTGGCCGCGGGGCTGCCAGCCGGCGCCTACACCGTCGACTACCGTGTCGTTTCCGCCGACGGCCACCCGGTCGAGGAGTCCCTGCCGTTCTCGATCACCGGCGCGGCCGCGACCGGGCCGGACGCTGGCGTCCAGGGGCCGGACGGCCAGGGCACGGCGGCGGGCGGCGCGGCCGTCGAGCGCAACACGGGCACCGGCGCCCCCGGATCCAACCAGGGCGACGGTGAGAACGGCCGGCAGCTGGCCTCCTCCGGGGGCTCCGCCAAGTGGTTCCTGGTGGGTGCAGGGCTGCTCGCCGGCATCGGGATCGGGCTGGGCGTCGTCCTGCTCCGCAAGAAGAAGAGCGCCGCTCTGGCCGATGGAGAATAGACCGTGACCCGACCTGGCGCCGCCGCCCACCGGCCCGCGGCGATCGCGGCAGCGGTCGCCGCGGTCGTGGGGCTCACCGCACTTGTGATCGCGGCGGTGGCCGGTGGAGCGGTAACGGAGAAGGTCATTCCCGGACTGGGCGACGCGGGCACCCTCACCCGGTGGGGCCTGCCGGTGGCCCGGCTCGCGCTGGACACGGGCGCGGCGCTCACCGTGGGCGCGCTGCTCATGGCGTCCGTGCTGATCCCGTCGGACAAGGGTGGTCTCGATCCGGTCGCCGTCCGCTATGTGCGGGCGGCGTCGTGGCTGGCGGCCGGTTGGGCCACCGCCGCCGCGATAACCCTGATCCTCACCGTCTCCGACATCCTCGGCGAGCCGGTCGGGCAGGTCGTCGGCGGCAGCGAGCTGAGCAGCTACGTCGGTCAGCTGCCCCAGGGCACCGCGCTGATGCTCGTGGTCCTGATCTCGGTGGTGATCGCTCTGCTGACCAGGACCACCGCCACCCCAGGTGCGGCACTGGCCCTGCTGGTGCTGGCCGTCATCGCGCTACTGCCACCCCCGCTCACCGGGCACTCGGCCGCCTCGCCCAACCATTCGGTGGCGGTCGTGGGCCTCGCCCTGCACCTGGCGGCGGTCGTGCCGTGGATCGGCGGGCTGGCCGTGCTGGGCTGGCATGCCCTGACCGGTGGCGAGCGACTCGGCATCGCCGCTGAGCGGTTCAGCCGGCTGGCGCTGTGGTGCTACATCGCGGTCGGGATCAGCGGGTTCGCCAACGCGGTCACTCGGCTGCCCGACCCCACCGAGCTGATCACCAGCGACTACGGCCGGCTCATCCTGGTCAAGACCGCCGCGTTCGCCTTCCTCGGCTGGCTGGGCTGGATGCACCGCACCCGTACGCTTCCGGCGGTGGCCGCGCGCCGGCCGCGCGCCTTCGCCCGGCTGGCCTCCGTCGAGGCGGCGGTGATGGCGGGCACGATGGGCGTCGCCGTGGCGCTGGCCCGCACCGCGCCTCCCGTGACCGGCTCGCCGGAGAGCGCGGTGAAGGGCCTGCTGGGCTATGACCTGCCACCGGCGATCACGGTCGGCCGGCTGCTGACCCTGTGGCGTTTCGACCTGTTCTTCGTGGTGCTGGTGCTCGTCCTGGGCGGGGCCTACCTGGCCGGGGTGCTGCGGCTGCGCCGCCGCGGGGACTCCTGGTCGTACGGCCGCGTCGCCGCCTGGTTCATCGGGCTGCTCACCATCGTGATCGTGACGATGAGCGGTGTTGCGACCTACTCGCCGGTCCTGTTCAGCGTGCACATGGCCCAGCACATGGTGCTGGCGATGCTCACCCCGATCTTCCTGGTGCTCGGAGCCCCGGTGACGCTGGCGCTGCGGGCGCTCAAGCCCGCTGCGATCAAGGGAGACCGGGGACCGCGCGAGTGGCTGATGGTCTTCCTGCACAGCCGGGTCGTCAAAGTGCTCGGCCATCCCATCGTGGCGACGGTCATCTTCGTGGCGAGCACGTACGTGCTGTACTTCAGCCCGCTGTTCGAGATGGCGATGCGCGCCCATCTCGGGCACATCGCGATGTTGACGCATTTCCTGCTGGCAGGCGGGCTGTTCTACTGGGTGCTCATCGGGGTCGATCCCGCCCCGCACAAGGTCCCCTACATCGGGAAGCTGCTGGTGCTGTTCGTCACCATGCCCTTCCACGCGTTCTTCGGCGTCGCGCTGATGAACATGAACGATCTCGCGAACAACTGGTACACCTCCCTGCACCGGCCCTGGGGCGCGTCTCTCGCCTCCGATCTGCACACCGGCGGCTCCATCGCCTGGGCCTTCGGCGAGATTCCCACCTTCATCGTGCTGCTGGCCATCGTGTTCCAGTGGTTCATGGACGAGCAGCGGCTGTCGGTCCGCCTCGACCGCAAGGCCGACCGGGCCGTCGCCAACAAGGAGGATGACGAGCTGTCGGACTACAACGCCTACCTCTCCTCGCTGGACCGACGCTCTCAGCGGGCCGGCGAATAGCCGTTTCGCGGCAGGGGGAGGCGTGATGCGGTCCCGCGCGGAACCGGAACCGGATCGGGGCGTGTCAGGTGTCTCCCCGTGTGGGGAACGTGATCCGGCCCTGCGGGTGTGCGGGTTCTGCCCGGGCCGGGACTCCCCTGTCAGGTGTTCCCCCGTGTGGGGGAGCGTGATCCGGTCCTGCGGGGGAGCCGGCGGCGTGTGGGTTTCTGCCAGGATCGGGGTGTGTTGCGGCTGCTGCGTCCATTGATCGCCCTCGCCACCTGGCGCCGGTGGGTCTATCTGATCCTGGGTGCGGCACTGCTCACCCCCTATCTGATCGCCTCGATGGTGGTCGGCTCGCTGCTGGCCGGCGGGCACGGCGACTCGCTGATCTACGCCGGGATCACCGTGGTCGCGCTGGTCGTGCCGATCGTGGTGACCGGGCTGGTGCCCGCCGTCCGCCCCATGGAGGGGACCGCCGCCAGGGAACTGCTGGGGGCTCCCGAGACCATCGGGGACGGCCGCCCCTGGCGGGCACGGCTGTGGACCTCCGGCTGGTTCACCGGCCATTTGCTGGCGGGCGGCGTGATGGGTGTGCTCAGCCTGGGCCTGCCCGCCGGGGTGGTCGGGCTGTTCACGGTGCCGTTCCGCGAGCACAGCACCAGGCTGCTCTTCTTCTCCGTCCGCCCCGGCTGGACGGCGAGTTGGCTGCCCGCCTCGGGTCTGGTGCTGCTGGTGGCCTTCGGATACTCCATCGCCGGCGTGGGGGCACTGTCGACCCGGCTGGCGCCCGTCCTGCTCGGGCCGTCCTCGGCGGACCGGCTGGCGGAGGCGGAGCGGCGCGCCACCACTCTGGCCGAGCGCAACCGGCTCGCCCGCGAGCTGCACGACTCCGTGGGGCACGCGCTCAGCATCGTCACGGTGCAGGCCGGTGCCGCCGCACGGGTACTGGACGCCGATCCGGCGTTCGTCCGCCAGGCGCTGGCCGCGATCGAGGAGTCGGCGCGGCACGCACTGGAGGATCTCGACCACGTGCTCGGCCTGCTCCGTGAGGAGCCCGCGGGCACGGCGCCCCAGCGAACGCTCAAGGATCTGGACGGCCTGCTGCGGACCACCCGAATGGCCGGGGTGGAGATCGACGCCCAGGTGGAGGGGGAGCCGGCGCAGCTCCCGGCGGCCGTGTCCCGCGAGGCGTTCCGCATCGTCCAGGAGGGCCTCACCAACACGCTGCGGCACGCGGGCAAGGTGCCGGTCACGCTCCGGCTCGCGGTGCTGAGCGAGCGCCTGGAGGTCGAGATGATCAACCCGCTGGGCGCGCGGGGCGATGACCGGCGCGGTGGGGGCAGGGGCCTGCCCGGCATCCGCGAGCGCGTTACCGTGCTGCGAGGTCAGATGACCGCCGGGCCCGGCGACGGCCACTGGCGGATCTCGGTCACGATTCCACTTCGAAGGGCAGGCCAGTGAGCACCACCGTGCTGATCGTGGACGACGAGCAGCTCATCCGGGCGGGGTTGCGCGCCATCATCGACACCGAGCCCGACCTGACCGTGGTCGGAGAGGCCGGCGACGGCGCCTCGGCGGTCGCGGAGGTCGCCCGGCTGCGTCCGGAGGTCGTGCTGATGGACGTACGGATGCCCTCGGTGGACGGCATCCAGGCCACCCGCCAGATCCTGGAGGGCTTCACCGAGCCTCCCAAGATCCTGGTGGTCACCACCTTCGAGAACGACGACTACGTCTACGACGCGCTGCGCGCCGGAGCCAGCGGATTCCTGCTCAAGCGGGCCCGCCCCGAGGAGATCGTGCAAGCGATCCAGATGGTGGCCCACGGTGACACCCTGCTGTTCCCCGCCGCGATCCGTACGCTGGCGGCGCGCCACGTCCCGGCGGGGCGGAACGGCGCCCGGTGGCACGCCCAGCTCACCGAGCGGGAGGGGGAGGTGCTGCGGCTGATGGCCAAGGGCCTGTCCAACGCCGAGATCGGCGAAGGGCTGTTCGTGAGCCCGCAGACCGTGAAGACCCACGTGGGCAACCTGCTCGCCAAGATGCAGGCGCGGGACCGCACCCAGGCGGTCATCTTCGCCTACGAGTCGGGTTTCATCGTCCCCGGATAGCCGGCCCGGCTGGAAGCGGACGCGGAACGTCGCGCAGTATGGGCTCATGCGCACCGTTCTCATCACCGGATCCACCGCCGGCGTCGGCCGTTACCTCGCCACGAAGCTCGTCGCACGCGGCGACACCGTACTCATCCACGGCCGGAACCCGGAGAAGCTGCACCTGCTGGCCGACGAGCTCGGCGCCCGTGCCGTGCCCTATGTCGCCGACCTGGCCTCGCTCGGCGACGTACGGTCGCTGGCGGCGCGGGTGGCGGCCGGCCACGATCGGCTGGACGTGCTGGTCAACAACGCCGGAGCCGGGTCCGGCTCGCGCGGCGCGGCGCGGGAGCTGAGCCGGGACGGTCATGAACTTCGGTTCGCCGTGAACTACCTGGCCCCGGCGCTGCTCACGCGGCTGCTGCTGCCGCTGCTCCGCAAGGCGGCACCATCCCGGATCGTCAACGAGGGCTCGCTCGGCCAGGACTCGATCGACTTCGGCGACCTGACCATGGAGCACCGGTACACCGGGCCGCTGGCGTACTGCCGGAGCAAGCTCGCCATGGCCGCCTGGAGCCTCGATCTCGCCGAGGAGCTCCGAGAGGACCGGATCGGGGTCTCCTGCGTTCATCCGGCCACCTACATGGACACCGCCATGGTGCGCGCAGCCGGGATCACGCCGTGGTCCACCGTCGAGGAGGGCGGTGACGCGGTGCTGGCGCTGGTCGACGCGCCGGAGCCGGTGACCGGCCGGTTCTACGACGGCACGACGGAGTCCAAGGCGCACCCCGACGCCTACGACCCGGAGGTACGCCGCCGCCTCCGGGAGGTCACAGCCGGCTCCTGATCACGAGTTCGGCAGCTGGCCGAGCGTCACCTGGACGCTCTTCTTCGCGCCGTCGGGGCGCAGGATGTCGACCTTGACGGTCGCGCCCGGCTGGAGGCGCGCCAGCACTTCGGCCAGCGCCGACGGGCTGGGGGTGGGCGTGCCGTTGACCGCGGTGATGGTGTCCCCGGGCTGGATGCCCGCCTTGTCGGCGGGGCCGCCCTTGGCGACCCGGACGACGCCCACTCCGGTGGGCCGCCCGGTGTCGTCGACGATCGCCCGGATCATCACCCCGAGTGCGGCCCGCCCGGAGCTGGTCACCTTCCCGCTCTTGATGAGCTGCGGCGCGATGCGGTTCACCGTACGGCTCGGGATCGCGAAGCCGATTCCCTGCGCGGCGCCACCGAGTTCCGGATCGATGGCCGCGGCGGACGGGATGCCGATGACGTCACCGGTCAGGGTCACCAGGGCGCCGCCGCTGTTGCCGGGATTGATGGCCGCGCTGGTCTGGATGGCGTCGGCGACCGTCGCGCCCGGGAACGGGCCTTCCGCCTTGGAGGTGACCGTGCGGCCGAGGGCCGAGACGATGCCCTGGGTGACACTGCCCGACAGACCGAGCGGGTTGCCCATCGCCATGACGATCTGACCGACCTTGAGCGGGCCCGAGTCGCCGAACCTGGCGGCGTGCAGCGACCCGCCGGTGACCTTGATGACCGCCAGATCGTCGGCGTTGAACGCCCCGACGAGGGTGCCCTTCAGGGGCTTGCCGCCACTGGACTGGGTCACCTCGAAGCGGTGCGCGCCCGCGACCACGTGGGCATTGGTCACGATATGACCCTGGTTGTCGTAGACCACGCCGGAGCCCTCGCCCAGATCCGTGGTGATCTGCACGACCGACGGCAGCACGGTCTGCACCACCTGTTCGTACCGGGTCTGGATCTGGTCGGCGACACCTCCGCCCGAGACGGTCGACGACGGAGAGGCGGTCGCCTTCACGTTCCTGACCTTCGCAGTGGGGCCACCGCAACCGGAGAGCGGCGTGAGGACGGCCAGCGCCACCACGCCGGTGCGTAACCCTGATGCTCTGCGCACGAGTAGTACCTCCCGGACACGGTCTTCCCTGTTTCCCGGGGAAAACGGCGGTGCAGGCGATACAGCTCGCGATCTTGGCAGGGCCTTTACCCGGGGCCCCTGTCAGGTCTTCATCCAGTTGACCGCCGTGTCCCCGAGCGCCGAGCGGATCGCGAGGACGACGACGCACAGGGTGAGCACCGGGGTCACCACCCAGCGTTCGACGGTTCCGTTGGTGCGCGGGACGACCGGCACGCCGATCCGCCACTGCGCGGGCCAGAACACCGGACAGCCCCTGGGCGTAAGGCAGTCCCCGGCCACATGCGCCAGGCAGCCCAGCGTGACCGCGTAGCCCACGAAGCGCATGTCCAGGTGGCGCATGAGGTAGACCAGCCCGGCGGCGAGCACGGCGTTGAGCAGGCCCGTGAGATGGTCGCTGTCCTTGAAACCGATGCCGATCCCTCGCAGGCCCAGCCCGACCACCAGGAACAGCATCACCCACCAGGCCGCCACCACGCCGGGCAGCGGCTGGCCTCCGTAGCGCGGGTTGAAGGCGTGCGTGGCCATCACGTCCGTGGCGAAGCCCGCCCCGACGGCGAAGGCCAGCGAATGGGTCGCGTGCCGGTGCCCCCCGGAGATCTTGCCGACGAGCATGCACAGCCACCGCGTGAGGAAACCATAGGTGTTCGCGATGCCGCCGTCGTGATGATCGATGTCGGGCAGCATCGCCGCCCCGGCACAGACGAGCGCGCCCGCCGCCATCTGGGCAGGGCTGAGCGCGACGGCGTATTCGCCGAGCAGCGCGTGGTCGGTGACCAGCGGGACGACGGCCAGCCATGCCGCAGCCCCGGTCAGCGCATGTGTGTGCCCCATCATGTGGCATTCCCCGTTTTAGTCGACACGGCGGGACTGTAACCCGATCATGGTCTTTCGCCGAGTCGCCGCGCCGGTTCACCTCAGGGCGTCGTTGGACCGTCCATCGGAGCGGAGGCGGCCGCGTCGTGGCGTGCACGCGCGGACATGACCGCCCGCACGTTCCGCTCGGCCCAGTCGGGGACGTTGGGCGACGCGTCCGACGCGGAGCGACTGTCGCGTACTGAACCGGGTCAGGAGAGGAAGAGGCCGAATTCGGCGAGGTCGGTGGTGAGCGCCGGGGGCAGCGCCGCTACCGCGGAGAGCTCCTCCGCCGAGGTGAAGCCGCCGACCTCGGACCGGATCCGCTCGATGCGGGCCGCGAGCTCCCGGGTGATCCCGGGCAGGGTCTCCAGCGACGAGGCGGGGGCGTGGTTGACGTCGACCAGCCCACCATCGTCGTAGCGGCGGTGCAGGTCGGGGCGGCCGATGCGGAGTTCGCGCGCCAGGCCCGGATCCCGCTGCGCCAGTGCCCGGGCCTTCTGGCGGAGCAGGCGCTGCCGGCGTACCCATTCGATGGCGGCCTCGTTGCTGCCCATGCCCTCGCTTCCGGAGGGGTCGAACACGCGGCGCCGGATGATGAACGCGTGCGCGCACGCCACCAGCGCCTGCACGAGCACGCACGCACCGAACACGTTGCGCGACCGGGGGTCGTGGCCGATGTCCGGCAGCACGACGATCTGCAGGGCGAACACCCCGGCGTAGGCCAGCGCGGCGGTGACGATGTGCGGGGTGCGCCGCCACAGGGCCGCGGCGGCGAAGGTGAACGGGGTGGCCCAGCCCAGGGTGAGGAAGGGCAGCGCCGCCCAGGAGACACTGATCGCGGCTCGCCCGGGGGGCATGGTGTCCGAGGGCACCCGGGGCTCGTAGGGGATCGGCCGGCCCTCCCGCGGAGCGGGCGGAGTCGATGGGGAGTTCATTGGCGCTTCCTCCACCCGGGGGAGTTCCCTGACCACCACCTACCCGCGAGCGTCAGGGCTGGGTGAGGATCTCTTGGCCGCCTTCGGTCACCAGAATGGTGTGCTCGAACTGGGCGGTGCGCTTGCGATCCTTGGTGAGGACGGTCCAGCCGTCCTTCCAGATCTCGTAGTCGATCGTGCCCAGGGTGAGCATCGGCTCGATAGTGAACGTCATGCCCGGCTGGATGAGCGCCGTGGCGTTCGGGTCGTCGAAGTGCGGGATGATCAGCCCGGAGTGGAACGTGGTGCCGATCCCGTGGCCGGTGAAGTCGCGGACGACACCGTACCCGAACCGCCGGGCATAGGACTCGATGACCCGGCCGATCACGTTGATCGCCCGGCCGGGGGCGGCGGCGCGGATGCCGCGCATCATCGCCTCCCTGGTCCGCTCGACCAGCAGCCGGGACTCCTCGTCGACGTCTCCGACGAGGTAGGTCGCGTCCGTGTCGCCGTGCACGCCGTCGATGAAGGCGGTGATGTCGACATTGACGATGTCACCGTCGCGCAGCACCGTGTCGTCCGGGATCCCATGGCAGATGACCTCGTTGATCGAGGTGCACAGCGACTTGGGGAAGCCGCGGTAGCCGAGGGTCGACGGGTAGGCCCCGTGATCGAGCATGAACTCGTGCCCGATCCGGTCCAGCTCGTCGGTCGTGATGCCGGGCCGTACGTTCCGCCCGACCTCGTCCAGGGCCTGACCGGCTATCTTCCCGGCCACCCGCATCTTCTCGATGATCTCGGGGGTCTTGACGTCGGGCTCACCGGTCCGGGGCGTCTTCTTCCCGACGTACTCCGGCCGTGGGATGGCCGCCGGGACCTTGCGCAGGGGTGAAACGCGGCCAGGCCGAAGTAGCGTCGTCATACGTCCTGAGTGTAGTTGCCCGAATCTGGGGACGATGTCGACACGTAGTCAAGATCGGGAGGTCTCATGCCTGACGAGGATGACCGGTGGTGGTTCTGTCTCACGCACCAGCGGGTGGAGCACGGGCCCGGATGCCCGAACAAGGACCGGATGGGCCCGTACGACTCGGAGCAGGCCGCGGCGGGTGCCCTGGAACTCGCGCGGCAGCGCAACGAGGCCTGGCGGCGCCAGGACGACGACTGAGCCGGGTCAGTCGGGGACGGCGCCACTGACCAGGTCGAGGATCTTGGCCAGCCGGTCGCGCAGTGACGGGCGGCGCGCCGTCCCCCCGGCACCGTACCGCCCGCCGAGCGGTGTCCCGGCCGCGGCGCTGACCAGATGCTGGGCGCCGTCGAAGGAGATCAGCGCGTCGCGCCGCGGGACCGTCAGCGACTCGTGGGCCAGGCCCGTCAGTTCACGGTCGCCGCCGTCGAGGGTGAGGATCACCGCGCCGGTCCGGCGCGCGTCGTCGACCCGCTCCAGCAGCGGGACCGGGGCCGACTCGTCCTCGGCGACCACGAACAGGGTCTCGCCGCGCCGTGCCTCGGCCAGCCGGTCCAGGCCGACCCGCAGATGCGCGGGCGCGTCCGGCGGCGGCTCCCAGCGGACCAGCGTGGGCATCAGCTGCGGAATCGCGTGGTACCGGCTCTCGTCGTCGAGATGGGCGGCCAGGTGCCAGGGCTCTTCCTCGGGGGTGCCGAGCAGCAGCAGCCCACCCGGATCACGGGTGGAGGTGCGCAGCGCGCGGGCGAACTGGTGGGTCCGCTCCAGCCATCCGGTGGCGGAGAGGACCTCGCGCAACAGCGCGACTTGGTCGGCGTCCACGCCCTTCATGGTGCCGTAAGGAAGACGGTACTGACGGTGATTGGCCAGGTTCGGCAGGTCAGTGGAGCTCCGCTCAGATCGTCCTGGCAGGATCGGGATATGACGCAACAGCACAAGAGCCCCTACGACCTGCCGGACGTGAGCGGTCTGTCGATCGGCATCCTGGGTGGCACCGGAGACCAGGGCAAGGGCCTGGCCAGGCGGTTCGCGCTGGCCGGTCACCAGGTGATCATCGGTTCGCGCAACGCCGGCCGGGCCCAGCAGGCCGCCGACGAGATCAAGGACTCCCTGGGGTCCGGGGACGGCGCGGCCCCGCGCGGCGCGGAGAACGACGCCGTCGCGGCGGAAGCCGACGTCGTGATCGTCGCGGTGCCCTGGGACGGCCACAAGGCGACTCTCGAGTCGTTGCGCACCGAGCTCACCGGGAAGATCGTCATCGACTGCGTCAACCCGATCGGCTTCGACAAGCAGGGTTCCTTCGCCCTCCCCGTCGAGGAGGGCAGCGCCGCACAGCAGGCGGCCGCCGTGCTCACCGAGAGCCGGGTCGTCGCCGCGTTCCACCACGTGTCCGCGGTGCTGTTGCTCGATCCCTCGATCGAAGAGGTCAACCTGGACGTGCTCGTCCTCGGCGACGAGCGCGAGGCCACCGACCTGGTCCAGGCGCTGGCGGGGCGGATCCCCGGGATGCGTGGCGTTTACGCGGGCCGGCTCCGCAACGCCCACCAGGTCGAGGCGCTGACCGCCAACCTCATCTCCATCAACCGCCGCTACAAGGCACACGCGGGCTTCCGCGTCACCGACATCTGACCCGCCCGAGGGTACGGCCGGTACGGATCAGGGTCCGCACCGAGTAGCGCGGGGCCCCTGCGGAACCGGGCACGGCGCTCTACCATCTGAGTGGTATGCCCCGTACGGGGTGACCTCTCCGACAGGGGCCCACAGTGCGCCAGCCCAGTTCCGCCGATCCGTGGAGCAACTTCCTCGATCCCTCCGATGACCGCTCCGGCGGTCAGCGGACCCCCGCATACCTCACGGAGGGCCACGGACACGGGCCGGAGGACACCGACGCCGACGCCGGGCTCTCCGAGCCCGGCCGCCGGATGCTGAACCTCCTCGGCTCCGACCGGGGAGCGCTGCCGATCGAGCAGGTGGCGCAACGTCTCGACATGGGGCTGCTGGACGTCGCCGAGACCGTCCGCGTCCTGACGACCAGGGGGCTGATCCGGGTCCGGCAGACCGGTGTCCGGGAAACCGTGGAACTGACCGAACGCGAGTCCGGCGACTGACGGATGAGTTCCCTGGGCCCCTATCTCATCGTCGCCGCGCTGGGCGGACTGGTCGGCGCCGCCGAGCTCATCTCCCGCTATCGCGATCGGCCCGCCTCGCTGGCCCGGGTGATCAGCACCTGGGCGTACGTCCTGATCAACGCCGGTGCCGGGGCGACCGCGCTGCTGCTCATCCACATCTTCGAGTGGGACTTCGGCGCCTCCGCCTCCACCCCTGGCGCGCGCGGCGCCGTCCAGGTGATGGTGGCCGGCTTCGGGTCGATGGCGCTGTTCCGCAGCGCGCTGTTCACCGTGCGCATCCACGACCAGGACGTGGCCGTGGGCCCGAGCACCCTGCTGACCGCGCTGCTGGCCGCGGCGGACCGCGGGGTCGATCGCATGGTGGCCCAGAACCGGTCCGCCAAGGCGCGATCGATCATGACGCACGTCTCCTTCGCCAGATCGCGGCTGGCGCTGCCCACCCTCTGCCTGGCGCTGCTGCAGAACGTTTCGGCCGAGGACCAGCGGGACCTGCGCACAGCCGTGGACGCGCTGGCCGGCAGCAAGATGAGCGACACGCAGAAGGCGCTCAACCTCGGCCTGCTGCTGATGAACGTCGCCGGCGCCGACGTGGTCGAGGCCGCGGTCAAGACGCTGCACGACGAGATCAAGGCCGACCCCGCTCCCAAACCGGTGGAGGAGTCCGCCGCCTGATCTCGTGCGCCCCGATGACGGTACGGCCTCTGCCGCACCATCACCGGGGCGAGACGTCCCGCGAGGCCGCTTTCCCTGCGCTGATCCCGGCGCGCCGGCCAGGATCAGCGGCGGGATCAGTGGTAGGCGTGCTCGGGGGCGGGGAAGGCGCCGCCCACGACCTCGTCGGCGAACGACTTGGCGGCACCGGTCAGGATGCCCGCCACGTCGGCGTAGGTCTTCACGAACTTGGCCGTCCGCGGGCTCAGCCCGGCCATGTCCTGCCAGACCAGCACCTGGGCGTCGCACTCGGCACCGGCGCCGATGCCGATGGTCGGGATGGACAGCGCCGCGGTGACCCGCGCGGCGAGGTCCTCGGGCACGCACTCGAGGACCACGGCGAAGGCGCCGGCCGCCTCGAGCGCCTTGGCGTCGGACATCAGCTGCTCACCGGACTCGCCGCGGCCCTGTACCCGGTAGCCGCCGAACACGTTGACCGACTGCGGGGTCAGACCGAGGTGGCCCATCACCAGGATGCCGGCCGCGACCATGGCCTCGGCCTGCGGGAGCACCCGGCGGCCGCCCTCGAGTTTGACCGCGTGCGCGCCGGCCTCCTTGAGGAAGCGGGAGGCGGTGGTGAGGGCGTCGCCGACCCCGGTCTGGTATGAGCCGAACGGCAGATCGGCGACGACCATGGCGCGCTGGGAACCGCGGACGACCGCGGCGGTCAGCGGGATCAGATCGTCGACGGTGACCGGGATCGTCGAGTCGTAGCCGTACACGACCATCGCGGCGGAGTCGCCGACGAGCAGGACCGGGATGCCGGCCTCGTCGAAGACTCGTGCGGTCAGGGCGTCGTACGCGGTGAGCATCGGCCACTTCTCGCGCCGCTCCTTCGCGGCGGCGATGTCGCGTACGGTGACCCGTCGCCCGCTCTGGCCGCCGTAGAGAGTGGTCGGCTGGGCAGGGTTGGTGAAAGACACGTCGACCTCCACAGTCTCGAGGCGCCACGGTGGCGTACCCGGACGGAATCGATGATCCCACGGACAAAACGGATGCGGTACCCCCTGGAATTCCAGATCCGTGTGGCCTCCGCCGCGTGGTCTCCAGTTACGAAACGATACGGTTGCGTATCTAAGGAATGCCTCATACGCTTTGGCTGTTTACGAAACGCGAACGTATCGTTAGAGCTCTACCGTGCTTCGAAGGAGAAAAATGGACCCGCAGCCGTCATCCCAGGGGTCGGGATCCGGCGTGCACAACCGGCGCTGGTACATCCTCGGCGTCCTGGTCGTCAGCCTGCTCGTCGTCGTTCTGGACAACACGGTCCTTAACGTCGCCCTCAAGACCATCGCCGACCCGAAGGAAGGCCTCGGCGCGACCCAGAGCCAGCTCGAATGGGCGATCAACTCCTACACACTCGTTTTCGCCGGCCTGCTGTTCACCTTCGGCGTCATCGGCGACCGCATCGGCCGCAAGCGCATGCTCATCATCGGCATGCTGCTGTTCGGCCTGTCCTCGCTCGTCTCGTCCTACGCGACCAGCCCCGACCAGCTCATCTGGGCCCGCGCGGCCATGGGGCTGGGCGGCGCGGCGATCATGCCGCAGACCTTGTCCATCATCTCCAACGTCTTCGAACCGCGCGAGCGCGGCAAGGCCATCGGGCTCTGGGCGGGTGCCGTCGGCATCGGCATCGCCATCGGCCCGGTGACCGGAGGTCTGCTGCTCGACCACTTCTGGTGGGGCTCGGTCTTCCTGATCAACGTGCCGATCATCATCGCGGGCGTCACGGGGATCGTGCTGATGGTCCCCGAGTCGCGCAATCCGAGCCCGGCCAAGATCGACTCGCTTGGCGTGCTGCTGTCCATCGCCGGCCTGGTGCTGGTGACCTACGGCATCATCGAGGGCGGCAACAAGGCCACCTGGACGGCGCCGAGTGTGCTCGGCCCCATCGTCGGCGGTGTTCTCGTGCTGGCGCTGTTCATCTGGTACGAGTCCCGCATCGCGCACCCGGCGCTGAACGTGAAGCTCTTCAGGGACCCGCGTCTGTCGGCGTCGGTCGGTGCGATCACGCTGGTCTTCTTCGGCATGGCCGGAGTGTTCTTCTTCGTGTCGATCTACCTGCAGAGCGTCCGCGACTACAGCCCGCTCCAGGCCGGTCTGCTCACCCTGCCGTTCGCCGCCGCGCAACTGATCTTCTCGCCGCGCAGTGCCGGCATGGTTCAGCGGTTCGGCGCCAAGGCGACCACGACCACGGGCCTGATCGTGGTGCTCCTCGCGATCATCAGCTATCAGTTCCTGACCGTGGACTCACCGATCTGGGTGCTCGAGGTGGGCTTCTTCCTGCAGGGCGCGGGGATGGCCAACGTCATGCCGCCGGCCACCAACGCCGTCATGTCCGTGCTCCCGCGCGAGGAGGCGGGGTCGGGCTCGGCCCTGACCAACGTCTCCCGCCAGGTGGCGGTCGCGCTCGGCGTCGCCGTCCTCGGTTCGGTGGTCTCCTCCATCTACCGTGACGAGATGACCCCGCACCTGACCGGGCTGCCCAAGGTGGCGGGCGACTCCATCGGAGCGACCACGGGCATCGCGGACAAGCTGCACCTGCCCGCGGACCGGCTGGTCGACTTCGGGCACACCGCCTTCGTCGACGGCATGCACGTGGCCTCGGGGATCTCCGCCGTCATCACGCTGATGGGCGTGCTGGTCGTCCTCAAGTGGATGCCGGGACGCGCCAAGGCCGACGCGGCGGATGCCGCGGCGGCACGGCAGCGGGAAACCGCGGATGTATGAGAAGTTGAGTACCGATGACCGAGACGACTGACCGTTTTGCTCCGCGGCCGCCCGGCCGGCCGCGGAGCGAGCGCGCCGAGAGGGCGATCATCGAGGCGACGCTCGACCTTCTCATCGAGGAGGCGGGCGTCGCCGGCCTGACCATCGAGGCCGTGGCCGCCCGGGCGGGGGTCGGCAAGACCACGATCTACCGGCGGTGGGCCAACAAGGAGGCGCTCATCGTCGACGCCCTCGCCACCCTCAAGGAGCCTGTCCCGCCGCTGGCCGGCGTGACGGCGCGGGACGATCTGATCACGCTGACCGAGGCCATCAGGCCGCCCGGTGACCGGCGTTTCGACTGCGCCTGGCACATCCTCGGCGGGGCGGCCAAGCATCCCGACCTCGTCCGGAAGTTCCAGCGGGACGTCCTCGAACCACGTCGCCAGATCTTCCGGGAAGTGCTCAGCCGCGGCGTCGCCAGCGGAGAGTTCCGCGGTGATCTGGACATCGAGGTCGCGCTGGCGATCATCATCGGTGCCATGACCCTGCAGTTGCGCGGCCTCGCTCTGGACGAGACGCTGCCCGGGGACTTCGCCCTGAAAGTGGTGGAAACCGCGCTGCGCGGCTTCTCGCCCAATTGACGTCCTCTCCGCCCTAAAGGCCGGAGATTCCCGTCTGCCGCATGTGCGGCTCCGAGTGGGTTCCCGCTTCACCGCGCGGTGCCGGAACGAGTCCCGGTCTTACCTCCGCTCCACGGGCGTCCAGGGTTTCCGCCTGCCCGGCGGCGACCTTGCGTCCCTCGGTCTTGATGTTGATCGCCGCGTTGACATCGCGGTCGTGGGCGATGCACTTGCCAACCCACTCGTCAGCCCACTCGTCAGTGGGGGAGCAGCACGCGGTCGCCGGCGACGAGGCCGGAGCGGATCTCGACGTACTGGTCGCCGCGTACGCCGATCTGCACCGCACGGGTGCTGGTGGCCGTGCCGTGCTCGACCCGGACGGTGGCGGACCCGTTTGAGCCGGGGCCGACGGCCGCGGCCGGGACGTACAGCGTGCCGTCCGATTCACGCACGGTGACCTGGACCGTCGCGGTCTGGCCCAGCAGCAGCCCCTTCGGCACCTGGTCGAAGGCGATCATCACGCCGTACTGCACCAGAGTGCCGGTGGTCGTGGCGGCGGGGTCGATATGGGTGACACTGCCGTCGTACGACTGGCCCGACCGGGTGGCGAGGGTGATCGTGGCGGCCTGCCCGATCTTCAGCTCGGCCACCTCGGTCTGCGAGAACTTCGCCTGGACCTGCAGCTCGTTCAGGTCGCCGATGGTGACGAAGCCGCTCGCGCCCGGTCCGCTCACCTGGCTGCCCACCGTGCCCGCCACCGTCAGCACGGTGCCGTCGATGGGAGCCGTGATGACGGTCCCGGCCAGGGCACGCCTGGCCTGGTCAAGAGTCACCTGGGACTTGACCACCTGGGCCTCGGCCTGTGCCTTGGTGGTCGGGGCGCTCTGGACGCCGCCGCCTCCCGCGCCGCCCTGGCCGCCGGACTGCGGGGTCTGTGACGCGCCGCCGCCCGTCCCGCAGGCGGACGCGCCGCCCTTGCCGGATCCGGCCGGAGCGGCGGACGTGGTCGGCCGTGGGGTGGCCGTCGGCCGCGGCGCCGGCGTGGGCTGCGCCGTGGGCCGGGGCGTCGCGGTGACCGAGACAGTGGGATTGGCAGTGGGCTTGGCGGTCGGTTTGGTGGTGGGTTTGGTGGTGGGCTTGGACGGCCCTCCCGACGGCCGCGGCGATTGGGTGGCCGCCGCGGCCCCGGAGCCCTTACCGGCAGAGCAGGCCGACGGCGACGCGCTGGCCGTGCCGGCCTTGGCATAGGCATCGTTGGCGGCCGCCAGTGCCGCCACGGCGGCGTTCACCTGCTCCTGGGCCTGGGTGGCGTCCAGCCGGGCGAGGATGCGCCCGGCCTTCACCATCTGCCCGGTCATGACGCCGACCTTGGTGACCGTCCCGGAGGTACCGAAGCCCACCTCGCGGATCTTCGCGCTCTGTACGTTGCCGGCCGCGCTGACCGTGGCGGTGACATTGCCCTGGCGGACGCTCACGTAGGAGATCCGGGCCGGTACGTCACCCCCGACCGCCATCAGCGAGCCGCCCACGATGACCAGGGCCCCGAGGGCGACGAGCGCGGTTCTGGGGCCTCCCGGCGGCCGGCGGATCGGGAACGCGCGCGAATTCATGAGGCATCACCATGCCCATGGCACGTCACAGACGGCTGAAGCCGACCTGGGAGTTTCCTGTGGAACCCGGACTCACAGGCAACTTTCAGGGACAGCCCAAGTTCACCCAAGCCGGGCCGTGAATGCTGCGATCCGTGAAATTCTCCCTCCATCGCAGGACCGCCCTGGTGAACGGCACGCTGGTGGTGCTGCTCGTCGGCGGCGCGGCCTACGGTTACATTTCGCTCGCGGCCGACGGCAATGCCGGTACGGCGGCGGCGCAGACCGGCGCGGTGGCCCGCGGAACCGTGTTGTCGTCGGTGTCGGCCTCGGGCTCGGTCGCGAGCGCCAAGACCCAGGACCTGAGCTTCGCTACCTCTGGCACGGTCAGGAGTATCGAGGTCCAGACGGGCGACAAAGTCGTCAAGGGTGAGGTGCTGGCCAAGCTCGACGACACCTCCGCGCGGGAGAACGTGACGGTGACCAAGGCCGCCCTGGACGCCGCGGCCGGCAGTACCTCGACCGCTCAGACCTACTCCAGCTACGTCTCGGCCAAGAACTCCTACGACGCGGCGCTGCGGGAGCTCGACGGTACGGTGCTCAAGGCGCCCTTCGCCGGCACCGTCACGGCCGTCAACGGCACTGTGGGCGGCTCGTCCGGCGGCTCCGGTGGCTCCTCCGGGAGCGGAACGTCGGGTGCGTCGGCCGCCTCGAGCTCCGGAAGCGGCGGAAGCGGCGGAAGTGGAGGGAGCGGAGGGAGCGGAGGAAACAGCGGAGCCGCGGGCGCGGGCACGTCGGGATCCTCCAGTGGATCGTCGACCGGGTCATCGTCGGGCGGCTTCATCACGGTGTCCGACACGGGCAGGCTGGCGGTCACGGCGAACTTCACCGAGGCCGACACCACCAAGCTCAAGATCGGGCAGGCCGCGACCGTCTCCTTCGACGCGCTGACCGGCGTGGCCGCCGCGGGCAAGGTCACCGCGATCGACATGTCCTCGACCACCACCAGCAACGTGGTGCAGTACGGCGTCACCATCTCGCTGACCAGCAGGCCGGCCGGTATCCGGCTCGGTCAGACCACCAGTGTCCAGGTGATCGTGTCCAAGGCCGCCGACGTCCTGTACGTGCCTACGGCGGCAGTCCGCACCGCCGGCGGCCAGAGCAGCGTCACCGTCGTGCGGAACGGCAAACAGGTGGTCACGCCGGTCCAGATCGGTGTCAAGGGCGACCAGGGCACCGAGATCAAGTCGGGGCTGAACGCGGGCGAGCGTGTGGTGCTGTCCACCGGCACCGGGATCGGCGGCGCACAGCTGCCCGGCGGCAGGTTCCCGGGCGGTGGCGGCCTGGGCGGAGGCGGCCTCGGCGGCGGCGGCGCTCGCACGGGCGGCGGTGGACGCGGATGAGGCCCCCGCAGGGCGACCCGGTCCTGGACGTACGGCAAGTCACCAAGGTGTACGGGGAGGGCGAGACGGCCGTGCACGCCCTGCGCGGGGTCTCCATCACCGTGCAGCGGAGCGACTATGTGGCGATCATGGGGGCGTCGGGGTCGGGCAAGTCGACGCTGATGAACATCCTGGGCTGTCTGGACGTGCCGAGTGCGGGGCGTTATCTGCTGGACGGTACGGATGTGGGGTCGCTGGAGGAGCGGCGGTTGTCGGTTTTGCGGAATCGCAAGATCGGGTTCATTTTTCAGTCGTTCAATTTGATTCCGCGGATGACGGCGCTGGCCAATGTGGAGTTGCCGTTGGCGTATGGCGGGGTGAAGGGGGCGCAGCGGCGTCGGCGCGCGCTGGCGGCCTTGGATCAGGTGGGTCTGGCCGATCGGGTCGGTCATGAGCCGAATGAGTTGTCGGGTGGTCAGCAGCAGCGGGTCGCCGTGGCCCGGGCTCTGGTGACCGCTCCTTCGCTGTTGCTCGCCGACGAACCGACCGGCAACCTCGACACCAAGTCCACCCAGGACGTGCTCGGCATCCTGGACCGGCTCAGCCTGAACGGACGCACCATCGCAGTGATCACACACGAGGACGACGTCGCGACTCATGCCAAGCGGGTGATCCGGCTGGTCGACGGCGAGATCGTCGAGGACCGGCGGCAGGCTCCCGTGGACGGGCCGCCGCCCCGCCTGTCCATGCTGGGGGAGGCCACCCGATGAGCTATCTCGAGATCCTGAGGTTCGCGCTGCGCGGGCTCGGCGCCAACAAGCTGCGCAGCGGCCTGACCACGCTGGGAATCCTGATCGGGGTCGGCGCGGTGATCCTTCTGGTGGCAGTGGGCAACGGCTCGTCGCTTGCCATCCAGAAGAACATCCAGCGGCTCGGGTCCAACTCGCTGACGGTCATGAAATCCACGGCCGGTGGCGGCCGCGGCGGTGGCGGTGGCGGTGGCGGCGGGTTCTTCGGCGGATTCGGCGCAGGCGGCCAGCAGCAGAACACCGGGCCGCGCACCCAGGGGCCCGACCTGACCGTGGCAGACGCCAGGGCTCTCACCGATCCCTCCGGCGCACCCTCGGTCAAGAGCGCCTCCCCGGTGGTGAACGCGTCGTCGTCGACCGCCACGTACGAGGGGTCGAGTCACTCGATCGCGCAGTTCGTGGGCACCTACCCCGGCTATTTCGAGGCGGCCAACAAGGTCGTAGACAAGGGGGCGGCGTTCTCCGCCGACGATGTCACCAACGCCCGCAAGGTCGTCGTCATCGGTTCCACTGTCGCCACGGACCTGTTCGGCACCGTGGATCCGCTCGGCAAGCAGATCAGCGTCGGCGGGGTGCCTTTCACGGTGACGGGCGTGCTGAAGACCCAGGGCGGCTCCGGCTTCCAGGACCCGGACGACGTGGCCATCGCGCCGCTGTCGGCGGTGCAGCAGAGCCTCACCGGCTTCGCCGGACTCAACCAGATCGTGGTACAGGCCAAGAGCGCGAAAACGGTCGACTCGGCGCAGTCCGAGGTCACGGCGATCCTGAACCAGCGGCACGGCATCGGCGGCTCGGTGTCGGCGGACTTCCAGATCCTCAACCAGGCGAGCCTGCAGTCGACGGTGGCCTCCTCCAGCCAGACCTTCACCGTGCTGCTGGGCGCGGTGGCGGCGATCAGTCTGCTGGTGGGCGGGATCGGGATCACCAACATCATGCTGGTGACCGTCACCGAGCGGACCCGGGAGATCGGCATCCGCAAGGCCATCGGCGCACCGAAAAGCGCGATCCTCGGCCAGTTCATCGCCGAGGCCACCGTGCTGAGCCTGGTCGGCGGCGTCCTCGGCGTCGCCGCCGGGGTGATCGGCAGCCAGTTCACCATCGTCGGGGTCGTACCCGTGATCGTGCCGTCCTCGATCGCGCTGGCCCTGGCGGTCTCGATCGCGATCGGCCTGTTCTTCGGCAGCTACCCTGCCAATCGCGCCGCCAAGCTGCGCCCGATCGAGGCGCTCCGTCATGAGTGAACGGGTTCCGAGAAACGAGGCGCTCCGTCATGGGTGACCGTACGAGCCGTACCGGACAAAGGGAGACCAGCGTGGGGACCAGGCGGCGTACGCCGGAGGAGCCGGAGCCGATGTCGGCGGAGGAGCTCTTGCAGACCTCGCCCTTCGAAGGCGACCTGGACAGGGAGCTGGCGGCCCGGCCGCCGCGGCGCACGCTGCCCGGCGCCACGGCCTACCTCGGCGCGGGAGTGCTGCTGGTGGCCGGGTTCGCGGGCGGTGTGCAGGCGGACAAGCAGTGGGGGAGTAAGGGCAACGGCGGCCCCGGGGGGGCCGGACTGCCCGCGGCTGCCGGTGGATTCGGCGCGGGCCAGCGGGCCGGTGGGTTCGGCCGGCAGCAGGGCGGTCAGGCGGGTGCCCTGCCGGGAGGCCCGGGCGCCGGCGGGCCGGCCGCCCCGGGCGGAACCGGAGGAGCCGCGACGTTCGGTACCGTGAAGCTGGTCGACGGCAAGACGATTTACGTGCAGACCACGTCGGGCGGCGTGGTCCAGGTGGCGACGGATGGCTCGACCAAGATCCGCGTCTCCAAGAACGGCACGGTCAAGGATCTCGCGCCCGGTTCAACGGTGATGGTCCAAGGCGCGCCCGGCAAGGACGGCACCGTGAAGGCGACGAGCATCAACCAGGCGGGGGGCCTCTCCGGAGGATCCGCCGGCGGCGGACGGGGAGGAAACTGAACACTATGAGCGGGCAGGACGCCGCGGCATCTGCGGATGGCGCGGCGGAAGCGCGGCTGCTGATCGTCGACGACGAGCCGAACATCCGGGAGCTGCTGTCGGCGAGCCTGCGCTATGCCGGGTTCGAGGTGCTCACCGCATCAGACGGCCGGGAGGCGGTGCAGGTCGCCGAGCGCTGCCGCCCGGACCTCGTCGTGCTCGACGTGATGCTGCCCGACATGGACGGGTTCGACGTCATCAGGCGGTTGCGCTCGGGCGCACGGCCGCTGCCGGTGGTCTTCCTCACCGCGCGGGACGGCACCGGTGACAAGGTGACAGGGCTGACACTCGGCGGGGACGACTATGTCACCAAGCCGTTCAGCCTGGAGGAGGTGCTGGCCCGCATCCGCGCCGTGTTGCGGCGGACCCGCGGTGACGGCGGGCAGGTGGGCCGGCTCCAGGTCGCAGACCTGGAACTGGACGAGGACAGCCACGAGGTCCGGCGGGCCGGTGAGCCGGTACATCTGTCACCGACCGAGTTCCGCCTGTTGCACTTCCTGATGTCCAACGTCGGCCGGGTGCTGTCCAAGCCGCAGATTCTCGACCACGTGTGGGAGTACGACTTCGGCGGAGACAGCAACGTCGTCGAGTCGTACGTCTCGTACCTGCGCCGCAAGGTCGACCAGAGCGAGCCGCGTCTGATCCACACCCTGCGCGGGGTGGGCTACATGCTGCGCGCGCCACGGGACGGCTGATCAGCATGCGGAACCGGCGGGACGGCGTGCGGCGGGTCCCGCTGCGCACCCGCCTGGTACGGGCCCCGCTGTGGGCCAGGCTGGTGGCCGGGACGCTGCTCCTGGTGGCGGTGGCACTGGTGGTCACCGGGCTGGTCGGCATCCGCATGCTGCGCGGCTACCTGACCGACAAGGTGGACCAGCAGCTGCAGTTCGCCACGCACACGCGTGTCCCGCAGCAGGGCGCGCCGCCGGCGGCGGCCGCACGCCCGCCGGACCAGCAGCGCATGCGCCGCTTCACCGGTCTCTACTACAGCGTGATTCTCAACCCCGACGGCACCATCGCCGACCGCCTGGCCGACCCGCTCACCGAAGATCTGCCGGCGCTGCCCGTGCTCTCCGCCGACGCGGTGGCCAAGCGTAACGGCCACCCGTTCACGGTGGGTTCCGTCAACGGCCGCAACGGCCGATGGCGGGTGGTCGCACGGTCCGAGGCCAACGGCCGTAGCCGGGTGGCGGCGCTGAGCCTCGGCGAGGCCGACAACACCGTCGCCCGGCTGACGCTCATCGACGCCGGCGTGGGCGCGGTGGTGCTCGCCTTCCTGGCTGGGGCCGGGTACGTCCTGGTCCGGGTGAGCCTGCGCCCCCTGGTGGAGATCGAGGACACCGCGGAGGCGATCGCGGCAGGGGACCTGGCCAGCCGCGTCCCGGACCGGGCCGCCCCCGCCGAGGTCGCCCGGCTCGGTGGCGCCCTCAACGGCATGCTGGCGCAGATCGAGTCCGCGTTCCGGGACCGGGAGTCCTCGGCCGCCTCCGCCCTGCGTTCCGAGGATCGCATGCGCCGCTTCGTCGCCGACGCCAGCCACGAGCTGCGTACCCCGCTGACCTCGATCCGCGGGTTCGCCGAGCTGTACCGGCAGGAGGCACGCGGGCGCGGTGAGGCCGCCGATCCGGAGGCGGCCAAGGTGCTGCGCCGGATCGAGGAGGAGGCCTCCCGGATGGGACTGCTGGTGGAGGATCTGCTGCTGCTCGCGCGGATGGATCAGCAGCGGCCGCTGGAGGAGAGCCCGGTCGACCTGCTCAGCCTGGCGGCCGGCGCGGTCCTGGACGCGCAGGCGCTCGCCCCGGACCGGGAGATCGACCTGGTCCGGCTGGACGGCTCCGACACGCCGGTGACCGTGATCGGTGACGAGGTACGGCTCCGCCAGGTGATCACCAATCTCATCGGGAACGCTCTGACCCACACCCCGTCAGGAACGCCCATCCGGGTCGGCGTCGGCATCGCCGATCACGGGGCGCCGGACGGTGACAGGCGGGTGGTGCTCGAGGTGGCGGACGAAGGACCGGGACTTCCGGCCGCCCAGGCCGAGCGGGTCTTCGAGCGCTTCTACCGGGCCGAGCGGTCCCGCAGCCGCGCGCACGGCGGCAGCGGGCTGGGCCTGTCCATCGTCGCCGCTCTGGTGCACGCGCATGGCGGGTCGGTCGAGCTCGAGACCGCGCCGGGGGAGGGAGCACTCTTCCGGGTCGTGCTGCGCGGCACGTGAGCCTTCGTCCGCACCCTGTGCCGCTGCCCCGCCCGCTGTTCTGGCCGCCGGTCTGTCCGTTGCGCTGTCCGTGGGGACCCTTGTTCGGATAGGCTCCGGCCCTCTTGCTGGTACATGGGGGACCGGGCGAAGGGGCATATCGGTGAAGCACAGGGTGAGGCTGGCGGGCGTTCTCGTCCTGGCCGCCGCGCCGCTGCTCGCCGCTGGATGCGGCGGTGGAGGCGGTGGCGCCGGCGGGACGAAGGCCGCCGGTGCGGTGAGCCCGGCCGTGTCATCGGCGGCGCCGTCCGGCACGGCGCCGGGGCAGGCCGCCGTGCCGCAGGCCAAGGGCGGGACCGGGACCGGCGGCGGTGGCCTGTCCAGTCCGGTGCTGAACGCCCATTCGAGGTTCGCCGTCTGCCTCCAGCAGGAGGGCATACCGTTGTCGGCCGTCAAGCAGCCGGCGCTGTCGCCGCGGCAGCAGATCGCGGTACGAAAGTGCGGGGCCTATCTGCCCGGCGGATTGAACGGCGGTGTCCTGTCTGCCGTGGAGAAGTTCCGTACCTGCATGAAAAAGCACGGCGCGCCACTGCCCGCGGCGAACCGGCCTTTCGTCCTCCGGACGGAGGATCCCAAGGTCGCGGCCGCGGTGAAGGTGTGCACATCGTTGTTGCCGTCGACAGGCGGTACGACCTGATCGGAACCAACGGAACCCATAGATCTGATCTTCCGTCTCGGAACGCTCCCATGCCCCATACTTGGGCTGGGAGTGGTACGAGGGCCGGCTGTCAGGAGCGCGACAGGTGAAATCCGTGATGGCGCGAAAGGGCGAGGCGCCCACCACCGATTCGGCGTCGAGAACACTCGTGCTCGGCATCAATAATTCGGGGCAGATTGTCCAATGTGGGCAGAATGTGCAGAGTGTTCTCGGCAGGGAACCGGGTGACGTTCTCGGTCTCCACCTCGGCGAGATCATTGATGATGCCAAGGAGCAGCTCGACGCACTGCTGGAGGCCGTACGCTCGGGGCAGGAGCGCAGGGCGGTGCTGCCGCTCAAACGGGCCGACGACTCGGTGACCGACGCGGTCGTCACCGCACAGCCGATGGTCGTCGCAGGGCCTCATCTGGCCGCGCTGATCTTCATCGGAGTCGCGTTGCAGTCGAGCGAGCGATTCCAGGACCCCGCGCTGATGCGCCGGTCCCTGATGGACGATCCGCTGACCAGGTTCGGCACCACCCTCGACCTCGATCAGACCGCCAAGGCGCTCATCGACGTCATCGTGCCGCACTTCTGCACGACCGCGACTCTGGTCGTGCTCGAGAGCCTGGTCGCCGCAGACGAGGTGCACGGCGAGGCGACCGACGGCGCGGCGGTGCTGCGCCGGCTGGCGCTGGCCAGCGACGACGGCAATCCGATGTGGTCGTCCACCTTCCCGGTCGGCGAGGTGCTCGTCTATCCCAAGGACACCCCCTACCGGAAGTGCCTCGACACCGCCAAGCCGGTGCACCTGCCGGTGATCGACGACGAGGCGGCCCGCAAGATCGCCCGGAAGTGGCGCCGCAAGCCGGTGGCCGAGCTGCTGAGCGGCGCCTCGTTGGTGCTGCTGCCGGTCATCTCCAAGGACACCCTCCTGGGCATCCTGGTCTGCACGCGGATCCCGGGTTTCCGCCGCTTCGACGCCTACGACGTCGAGATCGGCATGGAGTTCGCCGCCCGCGCCGCGATCGTGCTCGACAACGCCCGGCGGTTCAGCCTGGAGCGTGCCACCGCGCTGACCCTGCAGCGCAGCCTGCTGCCGATCAGCCTGTCCGCGCCGTCCACCGTCGAGGTACGGCACCGCTATCTGCCCGGCAGCAAGCTCGTCGAGGTGGGCGGCGACTGGTACGAGTCGATCGCCCTGCCCGGCGCCCGGGTCGCCCTCATCGTCGGCGACGTGGCCGGTCACGGTGTCAAGGCCGCGGTGACCATGGGCCGGCTGCGCACGGCACTCCACACGCTCGCCAACCTCGAGCTGCCGCCGGCCCAGGCGCTGCACGTGATGCATGAGCTGATGGTCGAGCTCGGCGAGCAGGAACCGCACTTCGCCACCTGTGTGTACGCCGTCTACGACGCGACCACCGGCAACATCGAGATCGCCTCCGCCGGGCACCTGCCGCCTCTGCTGGCCCACCCCGACGGCTCCAACGAGCTCCTCGAGATCCCGCCCGCGCCGCCGCTCGGCGTCGAGGGCGGCGCGACGATCGAGAGCCGGGAGTTCACCGTCGAGGACGGCAGCCTCTTCGTCATTTACACCGACGGGCTGGTGGAGAGCCGAGGCCGTGACATCGATGACGGTCTGGCCCGGCTGCGCGGTGTCTTCGACGCCGAGGCGCACACCCGGCCGATGGAGGATCTCTGCAAGGCGACCCTCGCCGGCGTGTACGACGACGAGCACCGCGACGACATCGCGGTCCTGATCGCGCGGTTGCGCCGGCTGCCGGAGGATTTGCGGGTGTCGTGGTCGCTGCCGGCCGACCCGGCGGCCGTCCGCCGGGCCCGCGGCCACGTCCGGACCCAGCTGGGCAAGTGGGGCCTGGAGGAGCTGTCCTACTCGACCGAGCTGCTCGCCTCCGAGCTGATCACCAATGCGCTGCGCTACGCGCCCGGTCCGATCGACCTGCGGCTGCTCAAGGAGCGCACGCTGATCTGTGAGGTAATGGACCGGTCCGCGGCGCTGCCCCTGCGCCGCCACGCGGCCGACGACGAGGAGACCGGCCGCGGCCTGCTGGTGATCAGCCAGTTCGCGCAGCGCTGGGGCACCCGGCGGACCGCCACCGGCAAGGTCGTCTGGTGCGAACAGCACATCCCCGGCGTCGACCCCAGCCCGGCCCAGCCCGCCGGGCTGTGGCCCGGCGAGCTCCACCACCGCTAGACCGGTGAGCGTGGTCCCTCATCGGCGGCGGGCTCGCGCCAGCGGCTGGTGATGGGCAGCCGGCGGTCGCGCCCGAAGTTCTTCTGCGTGATCTTCGGACCGGGCGGGTACTGGCGGCGCTTGAATTCCGCGCGATCGACGAGGCGGATCACGCGTTCGACGAGAGCCGGGTCGTGGCCGGCGGCGATCAGGGCGTCGTGTCCCAGATCCCGCTCCACGTAGTCGTCGAGCAGCGCGTCCAGCACGGTGTAGTCCGGCAGCGAGTCGGTGTCGAGCTGGCCCGGGCGCAACTCCGCGGAGGGCGGCTTGTCGATGATGTTCTGCGGGATGGGCTGGGTGGCGAACCCGTGCAGGAAGGGGCCGTCCGCCCCGGCCTGGGTGTTGCGCCACCGGCACAGCGCCCACACCAGCGTCTTGGTCAGATCCTTGATCGGCGCGAAGCCGCCCGCGGAGTCGCCGTACAGCGTTGAGTAGCCGGTCGCGATCTCACTCTTGTTGCCCGTCGTCAGCACCAGATGACCATGCTGGTTCGACAGCCCCATCAGGATGTTGCCGCGCACCCGTGCCTGCAGGTTCTCGGCCGCCAGCCCGGACAGCTCGAGCTCGGACTCGTAGGCCTCGACGATGCCGCCGATGGGCACCGTACGGCCGTGCAGGCCCTGCCGCTTGACCAGGTCCTCCGCGTCGGTGACCGAGTGATCGCTGGAGTAGCGGCTCGGCATCAGCACCACGTGCACGTTGTCGGGTCCGATGGCGTCGGCGGCGATGGTGGCGACGAGCGCCGAGTCGACCCCGCCCGACAGCCCGAGGATCACCGAACGGAAGCCGTTCTTGCGGACGTAGTCGCGCACGCCGAGGACCAGCGCGGTGTAGACCTCGCCGTGGTCGTCCGGCGCGGGCGCGACCTCGGGCGGCGACGGCTCGTACGCCGGGAGCGGGTCCTCGGAGAGCACCCGCCGGTCCACGGTGACGGTGGTGCCGTCCTGGGCGTCCACCGGGAACTCACCGCCGCGCAGCGACGGATGGGCGGGCGGCAGGACCAGGTCGGTGACGAGCAGGTGCTCCTCGAACTGCGGCGACCGGGCGAGCAGGTCGCCGTCCTTGGTGACGACGAGCGAGTCGCCGTCGAAGACGAGTTCGTCCTGGCCGCCGACCATGTTGACGTAGGCCAGGGCGCAGCCCGCCTCCAGAGCCCGCCGGGCGCACAGCTCCAGCCGCACGTCGTCCTTGCTCCGCTCGTACGGCGAGCCGTTGATCACCAGCAGCAGCCCGGCGTGGGCCGACCGGGCGACGCCCACCGGACCGCCGTCCTGCCACAGGTCCTCGCAGATCACCGTGGCGACGTCGACGCCGTGCAACCGGACGACCGGCAGCCGGTCGCCCCGCACGAAGTAGCGGAACTCATCGAAGACCCCATAGTTGGGCAGATGGTGCTTGGCCGAGCGCGTGACGACCTCGCCCTGGTACAGCCAGGCCAGGGCGTTGAGCGGCGCTCCGGCGGGCTGTCCCAGCCTGACCAGGCTGACCGTACGGCGATCCAGGTATCCGACCACCACGGGGAGATCGCCGAGCCCCTCGTCGCGCAGCCGGCGGGCGGTCGCTTCCAAGGTGCGCTGCGAGGCCTCGACGAACGACGAGCGCAGGGCGAGGTCCTCCACCGGATAACCGGTCAGCATCATCTCCGGGAAGGCCACCAGATGCGCGCCGGCCTCGGCGGCCCGCCTGGTCCAGAAGACGATGAGATCGGCGTTCCCGCCTAGGTCGCCGACCGTCGGATTCACTTGTGCGAGTGCGATTCGGAGCTGTGCCACGCCCCTAGCGTAGGCAATCGGAGACCGGTGCCCGTGTGCCGGTCCGCCAAGGGCCCGATCGCAGGCGTTAGGGATATGACGCCGTTCGCCTTGCTAGAGCCGGATATGTCCGGGAAGATCGCTGACCGTGTGGAAAATCCGGGTGACGCGTACCCTCACCGCCGGGCTGGCCGCCGGCGGTCTGCTGTTCTCCGCGACGGCCTGCGACGGCGGCAAGGACCCGAAGGGCTCCGGCGGCGCCGGTGGCGGGAAGGGCCTGGCGATCGGGAGGCTCTCGATCGCGGCCCCGACCGGCTGGCAGGTCAAGCGCACCGAATCCCCGGACAGCTTCCGGGTAGTGGTCACCGGCACCTGCCCGGACCCCCCGGGGCGGCAGAGCGCGTGCAAGGGGTTCCAACTGCTCGGCGCATCGCACGTGCTGCCGGACGAGAACGACGGCCTGCCGATCCAGCCGTACCGGCTGGACGAGCCGTACGCCGGGCAGTACGTCCAGGACGAGGGCTACGACTGTCCGGCCGATCCCCGGCTCCGGGGGGCCGACAAGAGCCTCGGCGCCCGCCTGGTCGGACAGGGAACGGCCGCGGTCGGCGCGCAGAAGGCGGAGTACCGGGAGTGGAGCATCCCCTGCTACACCCGCGGCCCGAACGTCGGCGAGCCGGACAAGAAGACCGGCGTCTCCTACACCGAGCGGGACTGGTATCTGGCCGGGTCGCAGACCCTGATCGTCGACGAGTGGAACACGCCGAACCTGAAGGACCTGCTGGCCAAGGGCGCCTGGAGCTAGGGCGCCTGGAGTCGCCGGCCATCACTGACGTCCGGGAGCGCCGGCAGCGCCGCGCCGGGCGCCGGGCTGGACTGGCGCGGGACGAACTCGTCGTGGGCGTGGTAGCGGCCCGACTCCAGCAGCCACTCCAGGTGGGCGCGCGGGGCGGCCAGGAACACCTCGGTGATCTCACCGGTCTGCCGCGCGGACGCCGGGTCGAGCCCGAGCCGGGCGAAGGTCGCCGGTAGCTGACGGGCTGCGGCCTGCACTTCGGAGGCCCGCTCGACGATGCGGTCGACGACCCAGGTGCCGGTCTGCTCCGGGGTCAGGTCGAAGGCGTGCGCGAAGACGGCCACGTAGTTGTGCGTCCCTCCGCACGACTCCTCCCGGGTGTAGGAGGCGACGTCGTTGCACCAAGCGATCAGATCGGTGGTGCCCTGGAGCAGGTTCTGCCACGCGGGGGAGAGGATGACGCCCGCGGCCAGTTCGACGCCGAGAACGGCTTCGACGAGATCGAACATGAACGTGCCACTGGTCCGGCGGCGCAGCGCCGGGTACCGGTCGGGGGACGGGATCTGACCGGTGCGGCGGTTCACCGCCTCCTCACCGCACGCGCTGCGGTGCTCCTCCAGGTGACTCAGGAAACGGCCGCGCCACGACCGGCTGGTCACGGGTGAGGTCGCCTGCCACAGCTCGGTGAGGGCGATCTCCAGCGGGCCTGAGCCCGGCCGGGCATGGCCGCGTCGCAGCGACATGAACAGGTGGGAGTACAGCGTGTCCACCGCGGTGGCGGATCCGCCCAGCGGGCTCTCGTCCCGCGCGTCGTCGAAGGCGAACAACCAGATCAGCCACTGGGTGAACAGCGTCACCCGGGCCTCGTCGGCGTCGGGGAACATGCGGGCCGCCATCCGCCCGAACCGGGACCGGCCGAGGGGAGAGCCGTCCGGGTCGCCGGTGACCAGCCCGCGCCGCCGCGCCCAGCCGTCGGCGTTCTCGGTGATGGACCAGACGGCGGGATGGAGCCGGCAGGGCTGGGCGAAGGACGCGGCTCGGTCCGTGAGCGGGAGAAGGAGCGTGGCATCCACTCCTCCACGCTAACGATCCGTGCCGTGACGGGCCGTGATCGCCGCGCCAAGGACGGACCATGATCTTCAGCGCTCCCGGCGGATGATCGGTCAGGCGCTGCGGCGGCATACGGCCGAGGCTAGGAGGAGCCGGCCGCCGGCCGCGGCGGCGCACGGGCCCGCGCACGTCAGCCAGAGGGCTGGGCCGCAAGCGGGCCGCGCTGCTCGTCGCGCTGGGCTCGCCCGCCGCCACCACCGGGCTGGCCCGCCGGCTGGAGGTCACCCCCGGGTGCCGTCAGCCGGCATCTGAGCGCGCTGCGCGCCTGCGGGCTGGTCGTGGGCCACCGGGTCGGCCGCCGGGTGCTCTACGTCCGTACCGCCTCCGGTGACGCCCTCACCGCGGGGGCCGGATGAGGTGTTTCCGGAGTCTCGGGATCGCCGGGTTGCTCTCCCGGTGGTAAGGCGCGAGGATCGTGGTCACTACTGTGCCGGTAGCCTGTTAGATGCGCGGTTCGGACCTGTTTCCAGGTTGAACGTCGCTTTCACGGGCATCGGACGCACGGATGCGTCTGTAACGTTGTGGAAACAGGACCAAGGCAGACTGGCAGTAATCCAGGCGTGTCTACCACCGGCGGAAACGTCGATCGAGCATCGAGGGGGATGTGGCTTTGGACCGTCAGCAGGAGTTCGTGCTCCGGACGCTGGAGGAGCGGGACATTCGCTTCATCCGGTTGTGGTTCACCGACGTGCTCGGCTTCCTGAAGTCGGTGGCGGTCGCCCCGGCCGAGCTTGAGGGGGCCTTCGCCGAGGGCATCGGCTTCGACGGCTCGGCGATCCAGGGCTTCGCCCGCGTCTACGAGGCGGACATGCTCGCCAAGCCGGACCCGGCGACGTTCCAGGTGCTGCCGTGGCGCGCGGAGTCGCCCGGGGTGGCCCGGATGTTCTGCGACATCCTCATGCCGGACGGGACCCCGAGCTTCGCCGACCCCCGGTATGTGCTCAAGCGCGCGCTGGGCAAGGCCGCCGACCTGGGTTTCACCTTCTACACCCACCCCGAGGTGGAGTTCTTCCTGCTGAAGGAGCGCCCGGAGGACGGCAGGGAGCCGATCCCGGTCGACCAGGGTGGTTACTTCGATCACACTCCACACAGCACCGCGCACGACTTCCGGCGTAACGCGATCACGATGCTGGAGTCGATGGGCATCTCGGTGGAGTACAGCCACCACGAAGGCGCGCCGGGCCAGCAGGAGATCGACCTGCGCTATGCCGACGCCCTCACCACCGCCGACAACATCATGACCTTCCGCCTGGTCATGAAGGAAGTGGCGCTCGAGCAGGGCGTCTTCGCCTCGTTCATGCCCAAGCCGTTCACCGACTTCCCGGGCTCCGGCATGCACACGCACATGTCGCTGTTCGAGGGCGACCGCAACGCCTTCTACGAGCCGGGCGCCGAATTCCAGCTGTCCAAGGTCGGCCGTGCCTTCATCGCCGGGCTGCTCAGGCACTCGGCGGAGATCACCGCGGTCTGCAACCAGTGGGTCAACTCCTACAAGCGGCTCTGGGGCGGGGTCGGTGCCTCGGCGGGCGCCGGGGGAGAGGCCCCGTCCTACATCTGCTGGGGCCACAACAACCGTTCGGCGCTCATCCGGGTCCCGATGTACAAGCCGCAGAAGGGCCACGCGACCCGCGTGGAGTTCCGCTCGGTGGACACCGCCTGCAACCCCTATCTGGCGTTCGCCGCGATCCTCGGAGCCGGCCTCAAGGGCATCGAAGAGGGGTATGAACTGCCCCCGGGCGCCGAGGACGACGTGTGGGCGCTCAGCCCCGCCGAGCGCGGGGTGCTCGGCATCGAGCCGCTGCCGCAGAGCCTCGATGACGCCATCCAGGTCATGGAGCGCAGTGAGCTGATGGCCGAGGTGCTCGGTGAGCACGTCTTCGACTTCTTCCTGCGCAACAAGCGGGCCGAGTGGGAGGACTACCGCCGGCAGGTGACGGAGTACGAGCGCAAGCGCCTCATCGCCGTGCTCTGAGCCTTCTCACGGTCAGGCACCGCCGGATCCGTCATCTTCCACACCGTGGAGGATCATTCGGATTCGGATATTACCGGCGTTCTTGATCGCGAAACTCCGGGCTCGTTGGAACGATCCTGGGTTTTCCTTGCCAGGGAGACCTTTGTTGGGATCGGTTTGCCTTCCGAGGCCGTGTTGTCCGGTTACGGTGGGGCCGTGAGCGCGCCCTGGAGTCCCCATCGCCGTCCTTCCCTCACCGGTCGCCTGGCCCGGCTGGGCTTCACCGACGCCACCAGAGCCGAGCGATTGCTGGCCGATTCCGAAGCCGACATCGGGGACACCCTGATCGACGCCCTGGGCGCCACCGCCGACCCGGATCTCGCGCTCAGCGGACTCGTCGCCCTGCTGGAGCGGCTGCAGGACCCCACCGACCTGCTCAACGCACTCGACGACGACGCCGGCACCCAGGAGCGGCTGCTGACCGTGCTCGGGGTGAGCGCCGCGCTCGGTGACCATCTGGCCAGGCATCCCGGGCACTGGAAAGTGCTGCACGGGGCGGCTGGGGTGGTACCCCCCGGCGTGGGCGCGCTCCGCGCCGGGCTGCTCGAGGCGGTGGGCGCCGACCCCGACGACCCCGTGCCCCACGCCGGACTCACCGGGCTCGACGCCCACGTCGCGCTGAGGGTCGAGTACCGCCGCCGGCTGCTGCATCTGGCCGGCCGGGATCTGACCGGGGTGGCCGGGATCGGAGAGGTGGCGGCCGAGCTCGCAGACCTGGCCGCGGCGGCGCTCGAGACGGGGCTGGCCATCTCCCGGGCGGAAACGCCGGAGGCCGACGCCTGCCGGCTCGCGATCATCGGGATGGGCAAATGCGGCGGCAGTGAGCTCAACTACGTCAGCGACGTCGACGTCATCTTCGTGGCCGAGCCAGAGCGGGGCCACCCGGAGGACGTCGCCCTCCGGGCGGCGGCCCGGCTGGCGTCCGGAGTGATGCGGGCCTGCTCGGCCAGCACCCACGAGGGCTCCCTGTGGGAGGTGGACGCCGCGCTACGGCCCGAGGGCAAGTCGGGGCCGCTGGTACGCACCCTCGCCAGTCACCGCGCCTACTACGAGCGCTGGGCCAAGACCTGGGAGTTCCAGGCGCTGCTCAAGGCCCGGCCGGTCGCGGGCGACCCGGAGCTCGGCCAGGCGTACCTGGACGCGCTCATGCCGATGGTCTGGAAGGCCGCCGCCGGGGAGGGCTTCGTCGCCGATGTCCAGGCGATGCGCCGCCGGGTGGAAGCGCACATCGACCCCGATCAGGCCGAGCGGCAGCTCAAGCTGGGGCCGGGCGGGCTGCGCGACGTCGAGTTCGCCGTACAACTGCTCCAGCTCGTGCACGGCCGGGCCGACGAGAGCATCCGCAGCTCGACGACCATGGAAGCCCTCACAGCACTCTCTCAGGGAGGCTACGTCGGGCGGGACGACGCGGCCGCGCTGGCCTCTGCCTACCGGTTCCTGCGCCGCGTCGAGCACCTCGTCCAGCTGTACCGGCTGCGCCGTACCCATCTGATCCCCGACGACGAGGCGGGACTGCGCAGGCTCGGCCGTGCCCTCGGGCTCCGGACCGACCCGGTGGGGGAGTTCACCGCACTGTGGCGCCGGCACGCCCGCGGGGTGCGCCGGATCCACGAGAAGCTGTTCTACCGGCCGCTGCTGCTCGCCGTGGCCCGGCTACCCGGAGAGGAGACCCGGCTCACGCCGGAGGCCGCCAGGGCCCGGCTCACCGCGCTCGGCTTCAACGACCCCGCCGGGGCGCTCCGGCACATCGAGGCGCTGACCAGCGGCGTCACCCGGCGGGCCGCGATCCAGCGGACCCTGCTGCCGGTCATGCTCGGCTGGTTCGCCGACGCCCCCGACCCCGATGCCGGGCTGCTCGGCTTCCGCCAGGTCAGCGACGCACTCGGCACCACCCCGTGGTACCTGCGGCTGCTCCGCGACGAGGTCACGGTCGCCGAGCGGATGGCCCGGCTGCTGGCCTCCAGCCGCTACCTCACCGACCTGCTGCTGCGTGCCCCGGAGGCCGTGGCCATGCTCGGCAGCGCCGCGGAGCTGACCCCCCGGCCGTACGACGCGCTGATGGCCGAGGCGCGCGCCGCGGTTCAGCGCCGGGCCGACGGCCAGGGCGACGAACGGCCCGACAAGTCCGCGGTCGAATCGGCCGAGGACGCGGTCGTGGCCGTGCGCGGCCTGCGCCGCCGGGAGCTGTTCCGCATCGGCGTCGCCGATCTGCTCGGCCTCGCCGACGTCCGCACGATCGGGGAGGCGCTGACCGATATCACGGCGGTGACCCTCGAGGCCGCCTTGCAGACCGCCATCAACAAGATCGAGATGGAGCGGCGCGGTCCGCTGGGCACCCGGATGGGGATCGTCGCCATGGGCCGGTTCGGTGGTCATGAACTGGGCTACGGCAGCGACGCCGACGTCATGTTCGTGCACGACCCGTTGCCCGGCTTCGACGAGCACGAGGCCGGCGCGGCCGCGCACTCGGTCGCGGAGGAGCTGCGGCGGCTGCTCGCGCTCCCCGCCCCGGACCCCGCGCTGGTCATCGACCCCAACCTGCGGCCCGAGGGCAGGTCGGGACCGCTGGTGCGGACCCTGGCCTCCTACGCCGCCTACTACAAGCGGTGGTCGGCCCCGTGGGAGAGCCAGGCCCTGCTGCGCGCCGACCCGCTCATCGGTGACCCGGAGCTGCGCGAGCGGTTCCGCGCCATCGTCGACCCGGTGCGGTGGCCCGAGGACGGCATCGACGAGAAGACGCTCCTGGCCATCCGCCGGCTGAAGGCCCGCATGGAGGCCGAGCGGCTGCCCAGAGGCGTCGACCGGAGGGTGCATCTCAAGCTCGGGCCGGGCGGCCTGTCCGACGTCGAATGGGTCGTCCAGCTGCTGCAGCTGCAGCACGCCCACGAGGTGCCCGGTCTGCGTACGACCCGTACTCTCGCCGCGCTCGAGGCCGCCGTCGAGGCGGGCCTGCTCACGGCCGCCGACGAGGCGGCCCTCAGGGACGCCTGGCAGCTGGCCACCCGCATCCGCGGGGTCCTCATGCTGGTGCGCGGCCGGGCGTCCGATCTGCTACCCACCGACCATCTGCGGGAACGCACCGCAGTGACCCGGGTGCTCGGCTACGCCGGGTCGGGGGACCTGCTCGAGGACTGGCGCCGTCACGCCCGCCGCGCCCGGGCCGTCGCCGAGCGCGTCTTCTACGGGATCACTCCCTAGGACCGGCGGCGCGGCAGCGGGTCTTCCACGGCAAGCCGGCTGCTCGGGCCGGCCGGGTTCAGACATTGATGACCACGGTGTCGGCGGCGCGGTCGTGCAGGCCACGGTAGTCGCGGTCCCAGACCAGGGCAGGGATGACCAGGATCAGCAGCAGGGTTCGGACCAGCGACCAGAGGAGGCCGACCGGTCGCCCGTCGAGGCGCACCACGCGCAGGCCGAGCAGCCGCTTGCCGGCGGTGAGCCCCAGCAGCCCGGTGAGCAGCCAGACCTCCACGGCGAACACCGCGACGGGCAGGAGGGAGCCCCGGCCCACATGCCATCCGAACACCCGGGCCAGGAAGAGGACGGCCAGCCAGGCGAGGCCCCAGTCGATGAAGAGCGCGAGGAGCCGGCGGCCGTAGCTCGCGGCCGATCCCGGGCCGTCCTGGGGAAGACCGAGCCGTTCACCCGGGAAGCCGAGATCGACTCCGGCGGAACGTGCGCCGCCGAGCCATGATCCGGCCGATCCGACACGCCGGGTCTGCTGCTGTTTCGGCTTGCTCATGCACCCACGCTACCGCTGGGGGACACTTCACATCCCGACGCCCCGGACCGCTCCGCTCGCCGATGCCGGAGCGTACGCTTCCCTACGGCAACAGGGGTCCCCGGCGCCTCCGCCGCCACCCGGCACGGCCGGGACCAGGCCCGAGCACAAGCTACGTAACACAGCGGAAACACATGAGACATGGCCGAGAAACCGCCGGATCATAGCGTTTCAGCAGCCAAAAGCGCCCCAAGGAGGATGGATGTTCAGTAGCGCCGGAGAGGTCCTGAGCTACATAGAGAGCGAAGGAGTACGGTTCGTCGACTGCCGGTTCGTCGACCTGCCCGGATCCGTGCAGCACTTCACGTTCCCGGTGGAGAACTTCGGTGACAGCGTCTTCACCGATGGCCTGATGTTCGACGGATCCTCGATCCGCGGCTTCCAGGAGATCCACGAGTCCGACATGCTCCTGCTGCCGGACCCCACCACCGCGGTCGTCGACCCGTTCCGTCAGCACAAGACCCTGAACCTCACGTTCTTCGTGCACGACCCGCTGACCGGCGAGCCGTACAGCCGTGACCCGCGCAACGTCGCGAAGAAGGCCCAGGACTATCTCAAGAGCACCGGCATCGCCGACACGGTGTACTTCGGCCCCGAGGCCGAGTTCTACATCTTTGACGACGTCCGGTTCGAGACGAAGCAGAACGCCGGGTACTACTTCCTCGACTCGATCGAGGGCGCCTGGAACACCGGACGCGAGGAGGCGGGCGGCAACCTCGGCGCCAAGCCCCCCTACAAGGGCGGCTACTTCCCGGTCGCGCCGATGGACCACTACACCGACCTGCGGTCGGAGATGGTCGAGCGGCTCATCGGGGTCGGCATCGACGTCGAGATGCAGCACCACGAGGTCGGCACGGCAGGCCAGGCGGAGATCGACATCCGCTTCGACTCCATGCTCAAGGCCGCCGACAACCTGATGCTCTACAAGTACGTCGTCAAGAACGTCGCCCGCGCGGCCGGCAAGACCGTCACCTTCATGCCGAAGCCCATCTTCGGTGACAACGGCTCCGGCATGCACTGCCACCAGTCGCTGTGGAAGGACGGCTCCCCGCTGTTCTACGACGAGGTCGGCTACGCCGGGCTCTCTGACATGGCCCGCTTCTACATCGGCGGGCTGCTCAAGCACGCCCCGTCGCTGCTGGCCTTCACCAACCCGACGGTGAACTCCTACCACCGTCTGGTGCCCGGCTACGAGGCCCCGGTCAACCTGGTGTACTCGCAGCGGAACCGCTCGGCGTGCATCCGGGTCCCGCTCACCGGCTCCAACCCGAAGGCCAAGCGCATCGAGTTCCGGGTGCCGGACCCATCCTGCAACCCCTACCTCGCATTCTCGGCCCAGCTGATGGCGGGGCTGGACGGCATCAAGAACAAGATCGAGCCGGCCGAGCCCGTCGACAAGGACCTCTACGAGCTTCCCCCGGAGGAGGCCCGCAACATCCCGCAGGTGCCGGGTTCGCTCGAGGGCGTCCTGAACGCGCTCGAGGCCGACCACGGCTACCTGGTCGAGGGCGGTGTCTTCACCGAGGACCTGATCGAGACCTGGATCTCCTACAAGCGCGAGAAGGAACTGGACCCGATCCGGCTCCGCCCGCACCCGCACGAGTTCGAACTCTACTTCGACGTGTGATGAACGATCGCTCTGACCAGGGCCGGAAGCCATCAGATGATGGCCCAGGGCACTAGCAGGGCACATCGTTCGCCGAAGGGCCGTCGTTCGTCTCTCCATTGAGGGCACGATCGACGGCCCTTCGCATGCGGTCGGTATTCGACGGCATGAGAGGCGTGTACGTCCGCGACGTGAGACCGGGGTCGCTGTGCCCGAGGTGGTCGGGGTGCCAGAAGCGGCTGTGAACCAAGGGGACTGTAGCGTGGGAAGGGACCGCGTTCCGGGGAGGCTCCTTCCGTTTTTGGGGGAGATCCGGGGGGGCGGTATGAGATCGGAGACAGGGGGGCCTCTCGATCATGACTACCTCGATCCTCGTCGGAGGAAGCAGCGGACTGGGCCGCGCCGTAGCGCAGCGATTCGCCGACCGCGGCGACAACGTCATCATCACCGGCCGCAGCACGGCGCGCGCCGGCACCGTGGCCACCGAAATCGGCGGCACGACCCGAGGCCTGGGCGTTGACCTGTCGCGGCCGGAGACGATCGCCGCCGCGCTCGCCGATGTGCGCGAGGCCGACAACCTGGTGATCAGCGCCACCGGACAGGCCGTCAACTCCCTCGCGGATTTCGATATCGACGAGGCCATCAAGGCCGTGACCATCAAACTGGTGGGCTACACCGAGACCGTGCGAGTCCTGCGTGACCGGTTCACCCCCGGCGCGTCGGTCGTGCTCTTCGGCGGCCTGGCCAAGGAACGCCCCTACCCTGGTTCCACCATGGTGACCGCCTTCAACGGAGGTATCACCGGCCTGGTGAAAACCCTGGCCGTGGAGATCGCACCCCACCGCGTCAACGCGATCCACCCGGGCGTGGTGGGAGACACCCCGAAGTGGCGCGACGTACCCGACCACCCCCACATATCGCGTACCCCTATTGGACGCCTCGTGACGACGGCGGAGATCGTCGACGCCACCGACTTCCTTCTCCGCAACACCGGCGTCAACGCCCAAGACCTGTTGGTCGACGGCGGACTGCTCGTCACCTGACGCATCGGCGGCCCAGACGCTCTCTGTGAGCCTTGAGCCCATCCCACGCCGTGCAATGGCACAGCCAGAGTTCGTCCCAGGGCCGGCGGGGCGTTCGGCTGTCCGGGGCCGGACGTGATCGACCTCTCGACGGATCCGGGAAGAACCCGGGGGGCGTGCCTGTTGGGGCCCGATGAAGGCGAAGGAGGCGGCCATGGCCACGGTGAAGGTCGAACGTACGGACGACGGGGGCTTCGTGGCCCGCAACGATCGCGGTGCCGAGGTCGCCATCGGCGGGTCGGACGACGACGGCGTCTTCTCACCGGTGGAACTGCTCCTGGCCGCACTCGGCGGCTGTGAGCTGGTGACCGTGGAGCCACTGACGGCCCAGCGCGGCCACCGGCTGGCCTCCCTGGCGGCGACGGTCCACGCCGAAAAGATCGAGCCCACCAGGCTGGGCACCGTGTCGATCAGCTACGAGGTGGAACTCCCGGCCGGCGACGACCAGGCCGCCGAGGTCTTCACCTCGGTCGTCCACCGGGTGCACGACCGCTACTGCACCGTCGGCCGGGCGCTCAAGGAGCAGACTCCGGTCGAGCTGGTACTGCCGGCGCAGGATGCCGCTACTCCTCAGGGCTGAGGAGAAGACCGTTCTCAGTGCCGATCTCAGCCCCCTGGCGCTCAGACGAAGATAAGACCCATGACGAAGAGCCTCCCGCTTCGAGCGATGTGCACGGTGATCGTCATGCTGGGCACGGCCAACCACTTCGTCATCGACGCCGTCGGTGGCGCGGTAGCGCCGGCCTGCGGGTTCGTGGCGGCGAGATGATCGGCCGGGCCTCGGTGCCGGCCAGGCGCCTTGCGCTCGCCGCGCGACCGGGCGGACCACGGTCCGGTAAAGCATGCCCCTTGGTGCGGTACCCCGGAACGGCGTACGGAAGGATGCTGACCCGTGCGCAATCCTCGGGGGATCATCGTTCCCTTCTTCGTTCTGGCCGCAGTCCTGGTGACCGGATGCATGACGCGCGGCGCCGGGCCCGCACTGCACGCCCGCAGGCCGCCCGCCGCGTCAGGGGCGCCGGCGGCGGCGCCCGGAGCGGCCACCGTGGCCGAGAACGCCAAACCCGGCACCCCGGACTGGCGGGTTCACAAGGTCGGCGCGGAGCACGAGATGGAGGGCTACACCGATCACGTCAGCGTGCTGCCCGGGGAGTCCTTCCAGCTGTTCGTCTCCACCACCGCCAAGGGCTACCGCGTCCAGGCCTTCCGCACCGGCTGGTACGGCGGCACCCAGGCCCGTGAGGTGTGGGCGTCGCAGCACCTGACCGGCACCGTGCAGGCTCCGCCCCGGATCGAGGCGGTGACCCGCACGGTGACGGCGCCGTGGAAGGCTTCCGCCACCGTCTCCACCCAGGGCTGGCCCGAGGGGTCCTATCTGCTCCGCCTCAGCTCCGACTCCGGAGCCCAGCGGTACGTCCCGATCACCGTACGTTCGGCGAGCACGGCCGGGAAGGTCGTCGTGCTGAACGGGACCACCACCTGGCAGGCGTACAACCTGTGGGGCGGTTACAGCCTCTACGACGGGATCGGCGGCTACGGCAACCGGTCCAGGGCGGTCGCCTTCGACCGGCCCTACGATCTCGACGGCGCCGTCAAGTACATGGCCTACGAACAGCCCGCCATCGTGCTGGCGGAGAAGCTCGGGCTGCCGCTTGCCTACGAGACCGACAACGACCTGCACGCCGATCCGTCGCTCCTGCGGGGCGCCAAGGCGCTCGCCGTTCTCGGCCACGACGAGTACTGGTCGACGGCGATGCGCGACCAGGTGACCACGTCCAGGGACGCGGGCGTCAACGTCGCCTTCCTCGGGGCCAACGAGGTCAACCGGCACATCAGGTTCGGCGCCACCAGGCTCGGCGAGAACCGGCTGGTGATCTGCTACAAGGATCTCGACGACCCGATCGGCGCGAAAGACCCTGCCGAGATCACCATCGACTGGCGGCTGGCCCGGAAACCACGGCCGGAGAGCGACCTCACCGGCGTCTTCTACGAGTGCAATCCGGTGGAGGCCGACTATGTCGTCTACCGCCCCGACAACTGGCTGCTGGCCGGCACCGGGGTCCGCAAGGGGCAGCGGTTTCCCGGCATGGTCGGCCCCGAGTACGACCGGGTCAACCCGATCGTGAAGACGCCCCGGCCGATCGAGGTGGTCGCCCACTCACCGGTGCGCTGCGGGAACGCAGACAGCTACGCGGACTCGGCGTACTACACCGTGCCGAGCGGGGCGGGCGTCTTCGCCGTGGGGACCATGCGATGGGTCTGCGCGATGCGCGGCGCCCGCTGCGGGCACGGCGTCAACGACGCGGCCAAGAGGTTCGTCGACAAGGTCACCGAGAACGTGTTGCGCGCCATGGCCGAGGGTCCGGTGGGCACCCTGCACCCCGCCAGGGACAACGTCGACAGGGTGAAGCCCTACCACGGCTACCCGACCTTCCCCGGCGAGGACCGGAACTGAGGACCAGATGGTGATCCTCGGGATCGTCACCTGGTCACCACACCCGGGGCGCCACCCGGCGCGCCGCCCGGGCGCCGCAGGACGGGCCAGCGGGCACCGGGCCGGCGGGGTCAGCGGGTCTTGGGCTTGGGGCCCTTGGGCATCCGGGCGCCCTTGGGGATGGGGCCCTTGGGCATCTGCATCGTGGCCGGCAGGGCCCGCAGCCGGTCGTTGAGCTCGCCGACCTGGGCCTTGTTGAGGTTGCGTGGCAGCTTCATGATGTGCCGCTGCAGCTTCCCGATCGGGATCTGCCCCTCCTCGTCGCCCACCTGGATGTCGTAGATCGGCACCTGCGCGGCGGCCCGGGCCAGGCGCTTCTTCTCCGCGCCCAGCAGCGGGGCGACCCGGCTCGCGGGTCCCTCGGAGACCAGCAGCACGCCCGGCCTGCCGACCGCCCGATGCACCAGGTCGAGGCTCCGGTTGCCGGACACCGCCGGGGTGACCGTCCAGCCGCCGCGCATGTTGTCCAGCACGCTGGCCGCAGCGCCCGGCTGACCGGCGATCATCTTGTACTGGGTGCGCTGGGCCATCTGGCCGAACACGATCATGCCGACCAGGATCCCGCCCATGATCCCGAGCGGGACCAGGAAGAGCAGCTGGTCGATGAGCAGCCCAATGATCACCACGACGATCAGAGTGCCGATCGCGGCGCCGAAGACGATCGGCAGGGCCTTGGGATTGGCCTGATGCAGGACCTTGGCCAGTGCGCCGATCTGCTTGATGCGACCGGGACGCGCGGCTCCGTCGGTGGGCTTGTTTGGCATGGATCGAAGGATACGAGTATTCGCCCGGCGACGTGAAAACAAAGCAATCCGTGACCGGGTGGACTCCGACGGTGACCGGGGCGATGAGCCCCGGCCGGGCCTGCGAAGCCGGATCTAGCGGGTGGCCGCGGCGGTGTCCCGGGCCGCCATGGCCTGCTGGTAGAGCCGTCCCGCCCGGTAGCTGGAGCGCACCAGTGGTCCCGACATCACCCCGGCGAAGCCGATCGCCTCACCCTCGGCCTGAAGCTCCACGAACTCCTCGGGCTTGACCCAGCGCTCGACCGGGTGGTGCCGGACGCTCGGCCGCAGATACTGAGTGATCGTCAGCAGCTCGCAGCCGGCGCCGTACAGGTCCTGCATCGCCTGCGAGATCTCCTCGCGGGTCTCTCCCATGCCGAGGATCAGATTGGACTTGGTCACCAGCCCGGCGGTCCGGGCCTGGGTGATGACGTCCAGAGACCGCTCGTAGCGGAACCCGGGCCGGATCCGCTTGAAGATCCGCGGCACGGTCTCCACGTTGTGCGCGAGCACCTCCGGTGTCGTGCCGAACACCTCGGCCAGCTGCGCGGGAACCCCGTCGAAGTCGGGGATGAGCAGCTCCACCCCGCAGCCCGGCACCGATTCGTGGATCCGGCGGACGGTCTCGGCGTACAGCCACGCGCCGCCGTCGGGCAGGTCATCGCGGGCCACCCCGGTCACCGTCGCGTAGCGCAGGCCCATCTTCGCCACCGACTCGGCCACCCGGCGCGGCTCGTCGCGGTCGTAGGCGGCGGGCTTGCCGGTGTCGATCTGGCAGAAGTCGCACCGCCGGGTGCACTGGTCGCCGCCGATGAGGAAGGTGGCCTCGCGGTCCTCCCAGCATTCGTAGATGTTGGGGCAGCCGGCCTCCTGGCACACGGTGTGCAGGCCCTCACCGCGCACCAGCTCGGTGAGCTCGCGGTACTGCGGCCCCATCTTCAGCCGGGTTTTGATCCACGGCGGCTTGCGTTCGATCGGGGTCTCGCTGTTGCGTACTTCGAGTCGCAGGAGCTTACGCCCCGCTGGGGTCACCGCAGTCACTCCCCTAGGGTACGTCGAAGAGTCGCTCCTTCTTACCCCGGAGAACCCTCTCGAGGTGGACACATGATCGTCAGCACCATGAACGACCTCCCCGGCTACGAGATCACCGAGGTGCTCGGGGACGTGTTCGGGACGACCGTCTTCGTGCGTGCCGCGGGATCCCAGATCGAGGCGGGGCTGCGGGGCCTGTTCGGCGGCGAGGCGCGCGGGCTGACCGGCCAGCTGAGCGACAGCAGGCTGGAGGCCCGCAAACGGCTGATCGTCGCGGCGGAGGCCGAGGGGGCCGACGCCGTTCTGGCGATGCGTTTCGAGACCAGCGAGCTGCGTGACGCCGGTACCGAGATCTTTGCCTACGGCACCGCGGTGAAGGCCCGCAAACTCGCCTGACTAGGGTCAAATGTCGCGAGAGCGTAACAACCGGATGCCGTTGTAGTCCTATTCCCATGTTTCCACCCTGAGTAGCTAGCGATCTCTCTAGGGTGACTCCCTGTTGCCGTGGTCGCCGTGCACAAGCCGGTTGCCGTGCAGGAGCCGTACGCAGGAGGAAGAGCCGTGAGTGTGGCAATGACCTACCTCAGATTGCCGCCGGCCATGGAGGGGGAGCCCGACCCGGGCCGCATCGCGCGCCTGGTGTTCGGTGTGCCGGACTGGCGCCGTCGGCACGCCCCCGATCAGATGATGGACATCGGCGGTGCCTGGCAGGGGCTGCACTACCTGATCACGGGTGATCCGTGGGACGGCCGGGCGCCCGAGGCCGACGTGGTCTGCGGAGGCAGGCTGCTCACCGAGGACGGCACGGCCGAGCTCGGCCTGGACGTCATCTTCCTGGCGGCGGAGCGCGCCAAGGCGGCCGCCGAGCACCTGGCGCACACGCCGTTCGAGGCGATCTCCGCCCGGTACGACCTGCCGCGCATGCTGGCCGCGGGCGTCCAGGGCGCCGCGGACTGGGCCCAGCGGCCGCCGCAGGAGGCTCGGGACCGCTTCCTGCGGCCGGCCTACGTCGCGCTGGCCCGGTTCTTCGTCGCCGCGGCCAACGACGGCCAAGCGATCTACAAGGTGATGGGCTGACCCGTCGCCTCGACCGGCTCCGCCGCCGCGATCTGTGCGAGGGTGCGATGGAACGTCTCCGTCGCACCCAGGACCTCGGCGAGGTGCCGCTCCACCAGCGGGAGGGTTTCCGCGACCCCGACCGGCCTGCCCAGCTCACGCGAGAGCGAGGTGGCCTCGACGTCGCGGATCCCGCACGCCACGATCTTGTCGAACCACGACAGGTCGCAGTCGCAGTTCAGCTGGAACCCGTGCATGGTCACGCCACGGGAGACCCGGATGCCGATCGAGGCGACCTTGCGGTCGGGCACCTGCGGCAGGCCCGCCACCGTGAGCGATGACGTCGCCGCTGCGCCGCGCACCCAGACGCCGCTGCGCCCCTCGACCCGGGTGGCCGCCACGCCGAGATCGGCGCAGGTGCGGATGAGCATCTCCTCGATCAGCCGGACGTAGGCCACGACGTCGATCGGATCGGGCAGCCTGAGGATCGGATAGCCCATGAGCATGCCCGGGCCATGCCAGGTCAGCTTGCCGCCGCGGTCGACGTCGATGATCGGCGCGCCGGGGTCACCGAACGGGCGGTCCATCGGCTCGGTGCGCTTGCCGGCGGTGTAGACCGCCGGATGCTCCAGCAGCAGGCAGACGTCGGCGAGCTCGCCGGCCACCCGCTGCTCGTGGGTGCGCCGCTGCAGATCCCAGGCCTCCTGGTACGGAACCGCGCGCTCGCCGAACCCGGCATGAACGAAGATCAGATCCTTCACGGATACAGCCTACGTGTGCTCATGGGGGGCCGTTCCTCCCGTACGTCGCCGATTCGCGGCAGATGGATTCCGGGGCGGATGGACGCGGGTCAGGACGAAGCCAGCAGACGCGGTTCGATGCGGGTCTCCTTGGCGCCACCCGATCCGTCCGGCTCGATCCGGTACGCGCCGGCGCTCCTCCGGTAGGACACCGCCTGGACGAACTCGGTACCGACGTAGTGCAGGCCCACCGCCTCGTCGGCGGCGTACCCCTCTGGCAGGGTGCCCTCGCCGATCAGCTGCTGGAGCAGCGGCCTGCGCTGGGCGTCGCTGTCGTAGTGCACGCCGCAGGAGTAGGGCAGGAAGCCGAGCCCGTCGGTCAGCGGCCGCAGCTGCGGCCCGAAGGAGTCGGTGTTGCCGCCGGCGTGCCAGCACAGGGCGCCCGCGCTCTGTCCGGACAGCACCACCCCTGACTCCCACGCCTCGCGGAGGATGTCGTCGAGGCCGTGCAGCCGCCACAGTGCCAGCAGGTTGGCCACACTGCCGCCGCCGACGTACACCAGGTCCTGGTTGAGCAGATGGCCGCGCACGTCCGCGACATTGGGCATCGGGAACAGCGCCAGATGGCTGATCTCGGCGTCCAGCTGGGAGAACGCGGCATAGAAACGGGCGACGTACTCGGTGCTGTCGCCCACCGCGGTGGACAGGAAGCACACCCGGGGGCGGTCCTGGCCGGTGAGGTCGACCGCGTACCGCAGCAGCGGGCTGGGCGTCAGGCCGTAACGATCGTCCGGGATGAAGCTGCCGCCGCCGATGGCCAGGATGTGCGGCTGTCCGTCAGTGCTCATGCGCTCACTCCCGCTCGATGCTCATTTCTGGTCACCGTACGACTACGCAGCGGTGAAAGCGGGCGCTTTTAGGGATTCTTGTGGCTTCCTAGCTTTCCGGGTGCCGGCTTCCTCGGTCCAGGCTTCCTAGGTCCGCAGAACGCCGCCGAGGGCGCTGTCGACATCGGGGTACTCGAAGGTGAAGCCGGCCTCCGTCAGTCTGCGGGGGACGACCCGCTGGCTGACCAGGGCGCCCTCGTCGGCGAACTGCCCCAGCGCGAGCCTGAGCGCGACCGATGGTACGGGCAGCACGGCAGGCCGGTGCACCGCCTTCCCGACCGCCTTGGTGTAGTCGGCGTTGGTCACCGGATGCGGAGCCGTCACGTTCACCGGGCCTTCGAGATCGTCGCGGTCGATCAGAAGACGCAGCGCGGCCACCTGGTCCGGCAGCGAGATCCAGCTCATCCACTGGCGGCCGTTGCCGAGGGGACCGCCCACTCCGAGCTTGAACAGCGGCAGCACCTTGCCGAGCAGCCCGCCGTGCCGGGCCAGCACGAGCCCGGTCCGCGGATGGACGACCCGGATGCCCGCGGCCGCGGCGGGCGCGGCCGCGGCCTCCCACTCGCCGACCACCCCGGCCAGGAACCCGGCCCCCTGAGCCCCGGACTCGTCGGTCTCCCGGTCGCCGGTGTCACCGTAGAAGCCGACCGCCGACCCGGAGACCAGCACCCGCGGCGGGCGGCCGAGCCCGGCCAGCGCCTCGGCCAGGGTCCGGGTGCCCGCTGTCCGGCTGTCGCGGATCCGCTCCTTGTACGACTCGGTCCACCGATGATCCCCGACCCCCGCGCCGGCGAGATGGACCACCGCGTCCAGCCCTTCCAGCGCTTTCGTGTCGACGGCTCCATGCGGGTCCCAGCGGGCCTCCTCCGGCCCGTGCGGCTCGTGCCGGACCATCCGTATGACCTCGTGCCCGTCTTCACGGAGATGCCGGCTGAGCGCCGAGCCGATCAGCCCCGACGCGCCGGTGATCGCAACCCTCATCTCGCCAGACTATGCCGACCTCCTGGGCCCGAGCGGCCGCGCATGGATGTGTCGGGCTCAGGTAGGGCTCAGGTCGGGCTCAGGTAGGGCTCGAAGACGCCCTTGGGGTCACGCGCCGCCCGGATCGCCCGCAGGCGCTCCCAATCGGCCGGCGTGTACGAGCCCGCGGCCCGGAGGGACTCGCCAGGAGATCCGTCTCGGCGACGTAGTGCCCGGTCCCGAGAGGTTCGACCGTCCGCATGGTCTCGCGAGCCGACGGCCGTTCACCTCGTCCCGGCCGGGTCGTCCCAGATTGCATAGCAGACGAGGTAGGTCGTGCCGAGTGCGGAGAACGCCATGTCACCGTCAATGCGCTAGAACACACTCCTGGCACAACACTCCCTAACCCCCTCACCACTCGTGCGGCGGTGAGGGGGTTAGGGCGTCGGACGGGAGGTCAGCCCACGCCGAGCTCGGCCTCGAACTTGCCCTCCTCGAGCCGGTGCTTGACCGTCTGGAGGAAACGGGCGGCGTCGGCGCCGTCGACCAGCCGGTGGTCGTAGCTCAGCGCCAGGTAGACCATCGACCGGATGGCGATGACCTCTCCCAGGTCGGGATCGTCGACGACCACCGGGCGGCGGACGACCGCGCCCGTGCCCAGCATGCCGACCTGCGGCTGATTGAGGATCGGCGTGTCGAACAGCGCGCCGCGGCTGCCGGTGTTGGTCAGCGTGAAGGTGCCCCCGCTGAGCTCGTCCGGGCTCACCTTGTTACCGCGGGTACGGTCCGCCAGATCGGCGATCTTGTGTGCCAGCCCGGCCAGGTTGAGGTCCCCGGCGTTCTTGATCACCGGGACCATCAGGCCCTTCTCGGCGTCCACCGCGATACCGAGGTGCTCGGCGTCGTGGTAGGTGACCTCGTTGGCCTGGGAGTCGATGACCGCGTTGAGCTTGGGGTGCTGCTTGAGCGCCTCGATGGCCGCTTTCGCGAAGAACGGCAGGAAGGACAGCTTGACACCCTCGCGGGTGAGGAAGTCCTTCTTGGCCGCATCACGCAGCCGGGCGATCTTGGTGACGTCGACCTCGACCACGGTGGTGAGCTGCGCTGAGACCTGCAGCGACTCGACCATCCGCTTGGCGATCGTCTGCCGGATGCGCGACATCTTCTCGGTCTTGCCGCGCAACTGCGCGGCCTCCGGTGACGGGCCGGCGACCTGGGCGGCCTGGGCGGCCTGCGCCACCGGGGCCGCGGCGGGAGCCGCGGCC
>JAOPYK010000174.1 GCA_025964695.1 Streptosporangiaceae bacterium
AGCCTGGCCGCGCTCGCCACCGGAGGCGTTGGAGGTCTGGCACGAGAGTGCGCGGTCCCGTGACATCTGGGCCCGGTAGGCGCCCTCCAGCAACGCGTATCCGTCGCAGCCGATGGTCAGTGCGTGCGCGGCACGTTTGGACTCGCTCTGCGGCAGCCGGTAGTCACTGGCCCGCCAAACCCACCATCAGCACAACAGCTGCCATGAAATTTGGCATATAGCGACGGAAACCAACTATCCGTCCCATATGTCTTCATCTTTCCTCGCCGAGTGTGTGATTCTCGGGTCGCCGTAGTACCCCCTACCAGCTGGAGCAGAAATGCGGCTACCCCCCGTACGGACACTCATGGTCACCATGATCCTGGCCGCGGCGTCCTCCCTGTCGCTCCCGGCGTCCGCAGCCACCCCCTCGGCGGCGCCGGCGGCCAAGTCCCATCCGTTCCGCCACGTCTGCGGTTCGGCCGCGCATGGCACCGCGTCCTGCCATGCGCTTGTGCTGACCGACGTCACGCAGAGTGCCGCGCAGGTCAAGGCAGCAGCGGCGACGCCCTCCGGGTTTGGACCCACCGACCTGCAGAGCGCCTACAAGCTGCCCTCGTCCACGGCGGGCTCCGGGCAGACCGTGGCGATCGTGGACGCCTATGACGACCCGACCGCAGAGTCCGACCTGACCGTCTACCGCAGCCAGTACGGCCTGCCGGCCTGCACCACGGCCAACGGCTGCTTCCGGAAGGTGAACCAGACCGGCGGTACCAAATACCCGCGGACCAACGGCGGTTGGGCGCAGGAGATCTCGCTCGACCTCGACATGGTCTCGGCGGTCTGCCCGAACTGCAAGATCCTCCTCGTCGAGGCGACCAGTGCGTCGTTCGCCAACCTCGGCGCCGCCGAGAACGAGGCGGTCGCGCTCGGCGCGAAAGTCATCAGCAACAGTTACGGTGGTTCCGACACCTCGGACGCCACCTACGGCTCGTACTACAATCACCCCGGTGTTGCGATCACCGTCAGCTCAGGCGACAGCGGGTACGGCGTGCAGTACCCGGCGTCCTCGCACTACGTGACCGCGGTGGGCGGCACCTCGCTGAAGACCGCGGGCACCACGCGCGGCTGGACCGAGACCGTGTGGAGCGGTGCGGGCAGCGGCTGTAGCTCGTACAACACGGCGCTGTCCGGGCAGTCCGGGTTCAACACCGGATGCTCGCGCCGTGCGGTGGCCGACGTCTCCGCGGTCGCCGACCCCAACACCGGTGTCGCGGTCTATGACAGCACCTCCTACCAGGGCCTGAGTGGCTGGCTGGTGTTCGGCGGGACCAGCGTCGCGGCGCCGGTCATCGCCGGCGTGTACGGGCTGGCCGGAAACGCGGCGTCGATCGACAACAACTACCCGTACGCCCACAGCGGCTCGCTGTTCGACGTCATGTCGGGCAGCAACGGCAGTTGCTCGCCGTCGCAGCTGTGCACCGCCGGCACCGGCTGGGACGGCCCGACCGGTCTTGGCACCCCGAACGGAACCGGGGCCTTCTGACCCCGCCGACCGTGACCATCCCGCCGGTCCCCGGACCGGCGGGATGGTTCCGCGGAAGGTCTCTCATTAACGGACCACCTCCATTGGCCGGGCGGGTGCCCGCGCGCGTCCCGGCCGAGCATTTCGACCTGACCAAGACCAGCACCGGGCTCGGCTCACGTGCAATCGGTGCGGCCCGACGGGTCCTGGCCGTTCGCCGGTCGCCGGATGACCGCCTTCAGCGACGAGGAGGAACGCCAGGCCGGCCTGGCGGACAAGGCGCCGTGGCTGCTCGAGTCGCGGCTGCATGAACTCGGCGGGAAGCTGGAGACCGCACCGCCCTGGACCCCGCACGTGGTCACCGACGGCAACCTGGTCACGGGACAGAACCCGCAGTCCAGCGCCCGCACCGCACAGGAGCTGGTGCAGAGCCTCCTGGCCGTCTGAAGCGGCTCCACACGGGGCGCGGGCGGCCCGGGAAAATCCGGCCGGGGAAATCCCGCCGGGGGACACCGTCTGGACGACACGACGTCGCGGCGCCTGGTGGGAGCCGGGACGTCGTCGTCAGCGGGTCAGGCCAGCCGTGCGACCAGGGCCTCGTACTCGTCGGACAGCTCCCGGGGCAGGTGGTCGCCGAAGGTGGCGAGGTGCTCGGGGATGAGCGCCGCCTCCTGCTTCCACACCTCCAGGTCGACCGACAGCAGCAGGTCGAGGTCCTGCGGGTCGATCTCCAGGCCGTCGGTGTCCAGGGAACCGGGCGCCGGGACGTTGCCGATCGCGGTCTTGACCGCGTCGGCCTTGCCGTTGAGCCGTTCGACGATCCATTTGAGGACCCGGCTGTTCTCCCCGAAGCCCGGCCACAGGAACTTGCCGCCGGAGTCCTTGCGGAACCAGTTGACGTAGTAGATGCGGGGCAGCCGCTCCGGGTCGGCGTTCCTGCCCAGCTTCAGCCAGTGGGCGAAGTAGTCGCCCATGTTGTAGCCGCAGAACGGCAGCATGGCGAAGGGGTCGTGGCGCAGTTCGCCGACCGTGCCCTCGGCCGCGGCGGTCTTCTCGGAGGCCACGTTGGCGCCGAGGAAGACTCCCTGCTCCCAGTCGAAGGACTCGGTGACCAGCGGTACGGCGGTGGCCCGGCGCCCGCCGAACAGGATCGCCGAGATCGGCACGCCGTCCGGGTCCTCCCACTCGGGCGCGATGGTGGGGCACTGCCCGGCCGGTGTGGTGAAGCGGGCGTTGGGGTGGGCCGCGGGCGTGTCCGAGGAGGGCGTCCAGTCGTTGCCCTTCCAGTCGGTCAGATGTGCGGGCGCCTCGTCGGTGAGGCCCTCCCACCACACGTCGCCGTCGTCGGTGAGGGCGACGTTGGTGAAGATGCTGTTGCCCCACAGCGTCCTGATCGCGTTGGCGTTGGTCGATTCGCCGGTGCCGGGGGCCACGCCGAAAAAGCCGGCCTCGGGATTGATCGCGTAGAGGCGCCCGTCCTCGCCGAAGCGCATCCAGGCGATGTCGTCGCCGATCGTCTCGACCTTCCAGCCGGGGATCGTCGGCTGGAGCATGGCAAGGTTGGTCTTGCCGCAGGCCGAGGGGAAGGCCGCGGCGACGTAGCGGGTCTCGCCCGCAGGCGGGGTCAGCTTGAGGATCAGCATGTGCTCGGCCAGCCAGCCCTCGTCGCGGGCCATGGTCGAGGCGATCCGCAGCGCGTAGCACTTCTTGCCGAGCAGGGCGTTGCCGCCGTAGCCGGAGCCGTACGACCAGATCTCCCGGGTCTCGGGGAAGTGCGAGATGTACTTGGTGGTGTTGCACGGCCATGCCACGTCGGCCTGACCGGGCTCGAGCGGGGCACCGACGCTGTGCACGGCCTTGACGAAGCCGCCGCGCTCCTCGATGAGCCGCAACGCGCCCTCGCCCATCCGGGTCATGATCTTCATTGAGACGGCCACGTACGGCGAGTCGGTGATCTCAACGCCGAGCTGGGAGATGTTGCCGCCCAGGGGTCCCATGCAGAACGGCACCACGTACATGGTGCGGCCGCGCATGCTGCCCTTGAACAGCTCACCGAAGGTGGCCCGCATCTCGGCGGGCGCGATCCAGTTGTTGGTGGGGCCGGCGTCCTCCTCCTTCTCGGAGCAGATGAACGTCCGGTCCTCCACCCGCGCCACATCGCTCGGGTCCGAGGCACAGTAGAAGCTGTTGGGCCGCTTGTCAGGGTTGAGGCGTTTAAAGGTGCCCTGCTCAACGAGGAGGCCTGTCAGGCGCTGCCACTCCTCGTCCGAGCCGTCGCACCACTCGATTTGCTCCGGCTGGGTGAGTTCGGCGATCCCCCGCACCCAGTCAATCAGCCCTGCGTGACTGGTGGGGGCCTGGTCGAGGCCGGGGATCAGTTGGGACACAGGTAGCTCCTCTTGCGGATTGCAGGATCTTTGCATCTTGAACAAAAGTGCAGCTCTTCGCCATTTGGTCCAGACCAATTCCGGTAAGTTTTCCTGCGAACCAGCCGTTTCTGTGACAGATGTCACTAGGCTGGCACGTGCCATGACTGCGACTAATCACACAAAGTAGTATACTCCTGTACGTAGAGTAAGTAGCGTGGTGGTCACCGGGAACCCCGGTTCGTGGTAATGCACCGTCGGCCGATGACCCTGATTTCCGGGTGACGGTGTCCGGCGAGGCCGGAGGATGGACGCCGGCGATCCACCACTGCCGGGCGCCGGGCGCCATTCGGCCGATCGCGGACTCATCGCGGACTCCAGGCCACGCCGGAATCCCCGCTCACCTCACTGGCCGCGCCGCCCGGAATCAGGGCCAGCGCTCTCGGCCAGCATCAATTGCGGCTTCATTCACCATTACCATGCGCTTACCGTGCGCTCGCGATGAGCGTGGTCCCGCCTCCGGGCACAGATCCGCCGCATCGTTCCGGCCATTCGATGACCGCTGCGGCGGCGGCCCAATGGTCGGCGTCAGATGACACAGACGCCATCCGGGCGCCATCCGGTGGTCACGGAAGAGTAGGAGCACCATCACCTTGTAGCGAGATGATCACTCATGGTAGTCGGTTACTGCCATATGAGGACACGAAACGGGCGATGCTACGACACGGGCTGTGGACGGCCCGAAAAGGCTCACAGGTCGCTCGGCCGACCCGTCCCGTGCCCCCGGCGCCGCCTCCGGCACGGGGGCCCACGCAGGCGCGCGAGCCCGCGGCCAGGCAGTCCGCGGCACCGGCCGGTTCGAGGCTCAGATCCGCCGGGCTGTCAAGGAGCCCCTACGCGGGATCCGCGGAAACGGCTCATCCTCAATGGGATCATCATGACGATCTGGAATCAGTCGTTCCTCAGGGTATTGGCAGTCCGGCGACCCCGTGTTACTCAAGTGGCATGGGGATCGAATGGCGGGCACGGGGAGGAATGCCAAGGGAGTGATGCGGCGCATCAGATTGCTCGCGAGGAAGCAGAGGCGGCGTCCCATGCCCTGAACGACGGACGAACCATAGGCAGGTGTGCTGTGAATTCACGGGGCGGGGGCAGGTCTTGATTCGCGGAATTGTCGGCCTCAGCATCAAATTCAGAACTCTGATGATCGGCGCGGCCGTGGTGCTGCTGGTCGCGGGCGCCGCGCAATTGCGCAGCGCGCCGGTGGACGCCTTCCCCGAGTTCACACCGCCGCAGGTGCAGATCCGGACCGAGGCGCTCGGGCTGTCCGCGGCAGAGGTGGAACAGCTGATCACGGTTCCCATGGAGCAGGACCTGCTCAACGGCGTGGCCTGGCTCGACCAGATCAGGTCCGAGTCGGTGCCCGGGCTCTCCTCCGTCGACCTGATCTTCGAGCCGGGCACCGACGTGCTGAAGGCCCGGCAGCTCGTCAACGAGCGCCTCACCCAGGCGAACGGGCTTCCCGCCGTGGGCACCCCGCCGGTGATGCTGCAGCCGCTCTCGTCGTCGAGCCGGGTCATGATGCTGGGGCTGACGGCGAAGGACCTTTCGCTCATCGACCTGTCCGTACTGGCGCGCTGGAAGATCAAGCCGCGCCTGATGGGGGTCCCGGGGGTGGCGAACGTGGCCATCTGGGGTCAGCGGGACCGGCAGTTGCAGGTACAGGTCGACGCGGACCGGCTGCGCAAGAACGGGGTCTCCCTCAGCCAGGTCATCGACACGACGGGCAACGCGCTCTGGGTCTCGCCCCTGACGTTCGTGGAGGCCTCCACGCCCGGCACGGGCGGCTTCATCGAGACCTCCACCCAGCGGTTCGCGATCCAGCACATCCTGCCGATCACCACCGCCAAGAGCCTGGCCGAGGTGACCGTCGAGGGCACCGCGGGTAAGAAGAAGCTCCGTCTCGGTGACGTGGCCGGGGTGGTGGAGGACCATCAGCCGCTCATCGGCGACGCCGTCCTCGACAACGGCCCCGGTCTCATGCTGGTGGTCGAGAAGTTCCCCGGCGCCGACACCCGCGAGGTGACCCGGTCCATCGAGAAGGCGCTGACCGCGCTGCGCCCGGGACTGTCCGGGGTCACCGTGGACACCAACCTCTACCGCCCGGCGACGTTCGTCCAGACGGCGCTGCACAACCTGGGGATCTGGGCGCTCATCGCCCTGGTGCTCGTCATCGCCCTGCTGGGCATCGCCTTCCGCTCCTGGCGGGTGGCGCTGGTCGGCGCCGTGACGATCCCGTTGTCCCTGGTCATCGCCGCCTATGTGCTCTACCTGCGCGGAGAGACCTTCAACCTGATGGTCCTGGCGGGACTGACGGCCGCGCTGGCCATCGTCATCGACCAGACCGTGGCCTCCGTGGCGGAGATCCGGCGGCGCGGGTCAGCCGACGTCGGCGGCGCGCTGATGGCGGCAGGCGGTTCCGCGGGCTACGCCACACTGATCGTCCTGCTCGCCGCGCTGCCGTTCTTCGCCCTGGGCGGGGTGGCCGGGTCGTTCTCCCGGCCACTGGTGCTGTCGTACGCGCTGGCCGTGCTGGCCGCGTCGGTGGTCGCGCTCACCGTGACACCGGCGCTGGCCGTCGTGCTCTTGCGCGACGAGCCGGCCGAGCCTCGCGGCAGCAGGGTCTTCGACCGGTTCGTGCCGGGCTACCTCGGCCGGCCGCGCTGGGCCTACCTCACCGTCGCGGTGCTGCTCGTGGCCGGGCTCGCGGCGCTGGCGCAGCCCGGCGGCCGGTCGTTGCTGCCCGCGCCCCAGGATCGTGACCTGCTGGTCCACTGGCAGGCCGCGCCCGGTATATCGCTCGCGGAGATGGCCCGGATCACCACCGCGGCCACCCACGAGGTGCGCGGCGTGGCCGGGGTACGGGGCGCCGGGTCCCATGTGGGACGCGCGCTCACCTCCGACCAGGTGGTCAACGTCAACTCCGGGGAACTGTGGGTCAACCTCACCCGGTCCGCCGACTACAAGCGGACGGTGGCGGCGATCCGGCGGGTGCTCAGCGGCTATCCCGGCCTCCGCAGCGACCTGGTGTCCTATCCGCAGGACCGCGTGAAGGAGGTCCAGGCCGGGACGAACGACGATCTCGTGGTGCGGGTCTACGGCCAGGACCTCGGCGTGCTGCAGGCCAAGGCCCAGGAGGTCAGCCGGCTGCTGTCGTCGGTCCACGGTGTCACCGCCCCCAAGGTGCAGGCCCTGGGCGAGGAGCCGACCCTTGAGGTCAAAGTCGACCTCCTGGCGGCCCAGCGTTACGGGATCAAGCCCGGCGACGTACGGCGCGCCGCGGCCACCTACTTCTCCGGGCTGCCGGCCGGCAACCTGTACGAGGAGCAGAAGATCTTCGACGTGGTGGTGTGGAGCGCTCCGGAGAAACGCCGTACCCCGGCCGACCTCGGCGATCTCCTGATCGACACTCCCAGCGGCGGCCGGGTACGGCTGGGCGACGTCGCGAAGGTGAGCATCGCGCCGTTCCCCACCGACATCCGGCACAACGACACCTCACGCAGCATCGACGTCACCGCCGGGGTGCGCGGGCGCGATCCCGGCTCGGTGGCCAACGACGTCCGGGGCCGGCTCGCGGCGCTGAGCATGCCGCTGGAGTACCACGCCGAGGTACTCGGCGACGCGGCGAAACGGCAGGCCGATGATCGCCGCGTGCTGGGCCTCGCGATCGCCGCACTGGTAGGGATCTTCTTCCTGCTGCAGGCGGCCTTCCGCAGCTGGCGGGCGGCGATCCTGCTCTTCCTGACGTTGCCGCTGGCCTGCGCGGGCGCAGTCCTGACCGCCTTCTTCGTCGGCGGGGTGACCTCGCTCGGCGCGCTGATCGGCCTCTTCGCGGTGCTGGGCATCGCGGCGCGCAACGGGATCGCGCTGCTGCGCGAGTGCCGGCGCCTCGAAGGCCAGGACGGCGCGCCACCGGGCTCCGAGGTCGTCCTGGCGGCCGCCCGGGACAGGGCCGGCCCCATCGTCGTCACCGCCCTGGCGACGGCGGTGGCGCTCCTGCCGCTGGTGTTCCTCACCGACTCCTCCGGTGGCGTCGCCGGGACCGAGGTGCTGTACCCGATGGCCGTGGTCGTGCTCGGCGGGCTGGTCACCTCGACGCTGCTCAGCACGCTGGTCCTGCCCGCTCTCTACCTCCGGGGGAGGCGCCGACATGCGCAACCGTAAAAGCCGAGCGGCCCGCTGGACGAGCGCGGCACTGATCGCCGTCTGCACCGGCCTGGCCGGCTGCGGGTCCGGCGACGACAAGGAGTCCCCGGCGCCGGCCGCGGACCAGCCGGTGACCGTGGTGGCGGTCCAGGGCACGGCGCTGCACCGGCTCACCCTCACGGCGGGGGCGGTGCGGCGGCTGGGGATCCAGACCGTGCCCCTGCAACCCAAGGTCATCCCCTTGTCGGCCGTGCTGTACGACAAGGACGGCAACATCTGGACCTACACCAGCCCCGCCCCGCTGACGTTCGTGCGTGCGCGCGTCACCCTCGGCCGGGCCAGCGGTGACCGGGCGGTTCTGGTCGCCGGGCCGCCGGCCGGCACACCGGTGGTGACCGTCGGCGGGGCGGAGCTGTTCGGTGCGGAGTACGGGGTCGACGGCGAATGACCACTCCCGGCCGCGGATCGCTGATGCGATGGATCGTGAGTTCTAGCCTGACCTTCCGGTTCCTGGTGGTGGTGGCTGCCGCGGCGATGATGGTCCTCGGCGCGTCACAGATCCGCGACACGCGGGTGGACGTCTTCCCCGAGTTCGCCCCGCCCCGGGTGGACATCCAGACCATGTGCGTGGGCCTGTCCACCTCTGATGTGGAGTCGCTGGTCACCGTGCCGATCGAGCAGGTGCTCAACGGGGTCAAGGGGCTGGAGGACATGCGGTCCAAGTCCGTCCCCCAGCTCTCCGCCATCGAGCTGATCTTCAAGCAGGGCACCGACGTCCTGCAGGCGCGGCAGCTCGTCCAGGAACGGCTGCAGACGATTTCGCACAGCCTGCCCACATGGGCGAGCCCGCCGGTGATGCTGCCGCCCGTCTCGGCGACCAGCCGCGTCATGAAGATCGGCATGTCGTCGCAGGACAACTCTCTGATCGCGATGTCGATGACGGCGTACTGGACGATCAGGGCCCGCCTGCTGCGCGTGCCGGGGGTGGCCAACGTCGCCATCTGGGGTGAGCGCCTGCAGCAGATGACGGTCCAGGTGCAGCCGGACAAGATGCGGGCGCAGGGCGTCACCCTGGACAGCGTCATGGAGGCCACCGCCGACTCGGTGGACTCCGGGCTGCTCAGGTTCTCCAGCGGCAACGTGATCGGCACCGGGGGCTCCGTCGAGACCGCCGGTCAGCGGCTCGGCATCAGGCACGTCCTGCCGATCGTGACCCCGGCCGACTTCGCCAAGGTGACGGTCCAGGGCGGCAAGGGCGAACCGGTCCCCCTCGGCCGGGTGGCGACGGTCAAGGAGGACCACCAGCAGCTCGCCGGAGACGCCATCATCGACGACGGCACCGGGCTTCTGCTCGTGGTCGAGAAGCTGCCGTGGGGCGACACCCTCAAGATCACGAAGGCCGTGGACGAGGCGATCCGGTCGATGCAGCCCGGTCTGCCGGGAATCCGGTTCGACACCAAGATCTTCCGGCAGGCCAACTTCATCGAGACCTCGATCCACAACCTCGAGCAGGCGCTGTTCCTCGGCTTCCTGCTGGTCGCCGTGATCCTCCTGCTGTTCCTGTTCGAATGGCGCGTCGCGCTGATCAGCCTGCTGACGATCCCCCTGTCGCTGATGGCGGCGATGCTGGTGCTGCACTGGGGTGGATCCACGGTCAACACCATGACGCTGGCCGGGCTGGTGATCGCGCTGGGCGCCGTGGTCGATGACGCGATCATCGATGTGGAGAACATCCTGAGACGGCTGCGCCAACGGCGCGCCGAGGACGCGGGGACCTCGGCGGCCTCGGTCATCTTGGAGGCGTCGCTCGAGGTCCGCAGCCCGATCGTCTACGCCACGCTGATCATCGTCGCCGCCGCGGTGCCGGTGTTCCTGCTGTCCGGGCTGACCGGCTCGTTCTTCCGCCCGCTCGCGGTGTCCTACACCCTGGCGATCCTCGCGTCGATGGCGGTGGCGCTGACGGTGACGCCCGCGCTGTGCCTCATCCTGCTGCGCAAGGTCCCGGTCGAGCGCCGCGAGTCTCCGGTGGTCCGCCGGCTGCAGGGCGGTTACGTCGCGGTGCTGGCGCGCATCGTCGCCCGGCCGCGCAAGGCCTACTCGGTCTTCGCCGCGCTGACGCTCGCCGCCCTGCTGACGCTCCCCTTCCTGGGTCAGTCGCTGTTCCCCTCGTTCAAGGAGCGGGACTTCCTCATGCACTGGATCACCAAACCCGGCACCTCCGTGCAGGAGATGGAGCGCATCACGATCCAGCTGAGCAGGGAGCTGCGGGGCATTCCGGGCGTCCGCAGCTTCGGCTCCCACATCGGGCAGGCGTTCCTGGGCGAGGAGATCGCCGGGGTGAACTTCGGCGAGAACTGGATCAGCATCGACGCCAAGGCCGACTACGACAAGACCCTGAAGAGGATCCACGAGGTCGTCGCCGGCTATCCGGGGATCTACCGCGACGTGATGACGTATCTGAACGAGCGGATCGAGGAGGTCCTCACCGGGGCGAAGGAACCCATCGTCGTCCGGATCTACGGCCCCGACCTGAACATGATCCGCGGCAAGGCCGCCGAGGTGCTGCACAAACTCGACGGTGTCGGCGGCATCATCGACGCCCACGTGGATCTGCAGGTCGACGAGCCGCAGATCGAGGTGGAGGTCGATCTGCCCAAGGCCGCGAAGTACGGGCTCAAACCCGGGGACGTGCGCCGCGCGGCGGCCACGCTGGTGGCCGGCGAGGAGGTCGGTGACATCTTCCGCGGCGGCCGGGCCTACGACGTGGTGGTGTGGAGCACTCCGGCGACCCGCGGCAGCGTGCAGGCCATCAGCGACCTGCCGATCGACACCCCGTCCGGCACCTCGGTACGCCTGGGCGACGTGGCGCGGGTGGCCGTGCGGCCGGTTCCCAACGTCGTCGAGCGGGAGAACGACTCACGGCGGATCGACGTGGCCGCCGGCGTCCGCGGGCGGGATCTGGGATCGACGGTCAAGGACGTCCAGGACGCTCTCGACGACGTCGTCTTCCCCCGCGGCTACCACGCCGAGGTGCTCGGGGAGTACAAGGAACGGCAGGCGGCGCAGACCCGCATGTTCCAGCTCGCCGCCGTGGCGGCCCTGGCGATCCTGCTGCTGCTGCATGCCTCGTTCGGCAGCTGGCGGCCGACGGCGCTGGTCTTCCTCACCCTGCCGCTGGCGCTGGTCGGCGGCGTCCTCGCCGCCTACCTGGGCGGCGGCGTCATCGAGCTCGGCTCACTCGTGGGCTTCTTCACGGTGTTCGGCATCGCCGCGCGCAACGGCATCCTGCTGGTCAGTCACTGGCAGCACCTGGAGGAGCACGAAGGCGAGACGTTCGGCCCCGCGCTGATACTGCGTGGTGCGCGCGAGCGGCTCTCCCCGATCCTGATGACCTCGCTGGCCACCGGGCTGGCCGTGGTCCCCCTGGTGGTGCTCGGCGACCGACCCGGCCACGAGATCGAGTACCCGCTGGCCATCGTCATCCTGGGCGGCCTGCTCACCTCGACCCTGCTCAACCTGTTCGTCGTGCCGTCCCTGTATCTGCGCTTCGGCCGTCGGCGCCGCGGCGCCGAGCCCGCCTCCGTACCCGACTGACCCCTCGACACGGGAGAGCCTCGGTGTCCGATCACTCGTCCGGCAGACGTCTCACCGCCCTGGCCATGGCCCCTCTACTGCTGGCGATCGGGTGCGGCCGCACCCAGCCGGCCGTGCCGGCCGGTACCCCGGCGCGGAGCGCCCAGGCGGCCGCCACGGACGCGTGCGGGCCCGTTCCCCGCTTCGACTCCGCCGCGTTCCCGGCGATCCCGCACATCGACAACCAGTGGTTCCCGCTGCGGCCGGGGGCGCGGTTCACCCTGGAGGGCCAGGTCCGCGACGAGGACGGCAGCCATCACCATCGCATTGTGACCACCGTGACCGACCTGACCAAGGTGGTCGACGGTGTGCGCGCCCTGGTGATCTGGGACCAGGACTACAACGACGGAGTGCTGGAGGAAGGTGAGCTGTTCTTCAACGCCCAGGACCGCTCCGGGGCGGTGTGGAACCTGGGCGAGTACCCCGAGGAGTACGACCCCCAGGGGCGGTTCACCGGAGCCCCCAACGTCTGGATCGCGGGCATGGGGGGCGCGGAGCCGGGCATCGGCGTTCCGGCCACGGCAGTGCCGGGCTCCCCCGGCTACCGGCAGGGACGGGTACCCGCCATCAAGTTCTTCGACTGCGCGAAGGTCTTCGCCACCGGGCAGCGCACGAAGGTACCCGCCGGTGACTACGCCAACGTGCTCGTCACCGACGAGTGGGGGCCGCTGGCCCCCGCGGACGGGCACCAGCGCAAGTACTACGCGCCCGGAGTGGGCAACGTCCGGGTCGGCGCCGTGGGGGGCGAGTCCAAGGAGGACCTGATGCTGACCAAGGTCGAGCAGCTCTGCGCGAACGCCCTGGCCAAGGTCGGCGCGGACGCGCTGAAGCTGGACCGGCACGGCCGTGAGCTCAGCAAGGGCGCTCGCGGTCACACCATGGGCGGAGGCGTCTACGGCCAGACGCCCGCCGCGGAACGGACCGTCTCCGCCCAGCCCTGCACCCACTAGCCCGCAAGGCCGAGTCACGACCCGGGGGAAGCCGGTGTGAGGCCGTCGTAGCTCAAAGGCCGACGTCGTAGCCCGGGAAGGCCGGCTCGAGGCCGTCGTCGTCCTGCGGAAGGCCACCGTCATCGCGGCTGGGGGCGCTGGGCGTGACGGCGGCGGTTCAGCCGTCGATGAGGGCAAGCAGCTGCGTGGGCGTCATGCCGCCCGGGGCGCGCCGCAGCCTGGCGAACCGGTTGGCCTCCCGCTGCAGCACCTCGTTGACGGGAGCCGGCACCCCGTGACGCCGGCCGAGCATCACGATCTCCCCGTTGAGATAGTCGGCCTCGATCGAGCCCGTCCCGCGGGTGAGGCTCTGCCAGGAGGATCCGCCGCCGCGCCGTACGCCGCCGACCGGTTCCAGCTGGACGAGCTCGCCTCTGCGCTCGGCCGCCTCCTCGGCGCTCGCGTAGCCGATCCCCGCCGCGGCGAGCACCTTCGCGCCTTCGTCCCGGGCGCGCCCGTGCAGCCCGGCGGCCTCGTCGCCGGGACCGCACAGTGCCTCCACGGCGTTCCCGAGGTTGCCCAGCAGCTTCCCGTACTTCCAGCGCATGACGTCCGCGCTGACCGGAGCCAGGAAGACGCTCTTGTCCAGGTCCGTGCTGACGCGCTCGGCCGTCTCGTCGGTACCGGACGGGTAGCGGCCCAGATGCAGTATCCCCGACAGCGGTGCGCCCGCCGCCTCGATCGCTCCGGGCTCCAGGTGGGAGGCCGGCAGCCAGACGCACATCCCGTACACGTGCCGGAACCGGCGCGCCGCGAGCCGCTCGCTCTCCACGCCGTTCTGCGCGCAGACGAGCGGCAGTTCACCGGCCGCCGTGCCCCCGCCGGCCACCGGCCGGTCCCGCCAGGCCTCCAGCGCGGCGAGGGTGTCCTGCGTCTTCACCGCCAGCACCAGGACGTCGCCCGTCCGCAGTTCGAGCGACTCGGGGCGGTCTGCCACCGGGATGCGCAGCGTCCGCGTGCCGTCCGGGGTGGCGAAGCGCAGGCCGTCCGCGGTGAGCGCCGCATGGTGGGCACCTCGCGCCACCAGGACGACCTCGTGCCCGCTCTCGAACAACCGGGCGCCGATGGTGCCGCCCACCCCTCCGGCACCGATGATGATGTATCGCACGATGTCAGCCTAGAAGGCCAGAAGGAATGATCTGGCTACATCCGGTCGACGGAGGTGACCCGGACGACGGCCTCGCCCGCCTCGTCGGAGGCGGCGAGATCGACCTCGGCGCTGATCCCCCAGTCATGGTCGTCCGCGGGATCGTCGAAGATCTGCCGGATCCGCCACAGACCGGTCCCTTCCTCGATCAGCAGCAGCTTGGGTCCCCGGGCGTCCGGGCCGGTCATCAGTTCGTCGTGGTCGGCGTAGTACGCCTCCATGGCCTCCGCCCAGCCGTCCCGGCCCAGCTCCGGGTCGAGCTCGCCCAGGTCGCCGTAGCGGCCGAGGGCCGCCATCTCGACCCGGCGGAACATCGCGTTGCGCACCAGCACCCGGAACGCCCGGGGATTGGCGGTGACGTCGGTGCGCCGCTCCTCCAGGACGTCGTCGACCTCGTCGGCCGGGTTGGTGAGCTGCTCCCACTCGTCCAGCAGGCTGGAGTCGACCTGGCGGACCAGCTCCCCCAGCCATTCGATGAGGTCGATCAGCTCGTCGGTCTTGATGGATTCGGGCACGGTCTGCTGGAGGGCCTTGTAGGCGCTGGACAGGTAGCGAAGCACCAGCCCCTCGGTCCTGGCCAGCTCATAGAACCCGATGTACTCGACGAAGGTCATGGCCCGCTCGAACAGGTCGCGCGCCACCGACTTGGGCCGCAGCTCGTGGTCGCCGACCCACGGATGGCCCCGGCGGTAGATCTCGTACGCCCCGTACAGCAGGTCCTCCTGCGGCTTGGGGTAGGTCACGTCCTGGATGAGCTCCATGCGCTCCTCGTACTCGATGCCCTCGGCCTTCATCTCGGCGATGGCCTCGCCGCGCGCCTTGTTCTGCTGGGCCGCGAGGATCTGGCGCGGGTCGTCGAGCGTCGACTCCACCACCGTCAGCACGTCCAGGGCGTAGGAGGGGGACGCGGGATCGAGCAGCTCGAAGGCGGCCAGCGCGAAGGTCGACAGCGGCTGGTTGAGCGCGAAGTCGGACTGCAGGTCGATGGTGATCCGGGCGTAGCGGCCCTCCGCGTCCGGCTCCTCGAGCAGTTCCACCACTCCCCCGGCCAGCAGCGACCGGTAGATGGCGATGGCCTGATGGATGTGCCGGCGCTGGGCGGTGCGCTCCTCGTGGTTGTCGGTGAGCAGCTTCTTCATCGCCTGGAAGGCGTTGCCCGGCCGGCCGATGATCGACAGCAGCATGGCGTGGCTCACCAGGAACCGGGATCTCAGCGGCTCGGGCTCGGCGGTCTGCAGCCGGGTGAAAGTCTCCTCGTCCCAGGTCACGAAGCCCTCGGGAGCCTTCTTCCGCTGGACCTTCCGCCGCTTCTTGGGGTCGTCACCGGCCTTGGCCAGCGCCTTCTCGTTCTCCACGACATGCTCGGGGGCCTGCGCGACCACAAAGCCCACGGTGTCGAAACCCGCCCGGCCCGCCCGGCCGGCGATCTGATGGAACTCCCGGGCGCGCAACCGCCGGACCCGGGTCCCGTCGTACTTGCTGAGCGCGGTGAACACCACCGTACGGATCGGCACGTTGACCCCGACGCCGAGCGTGTCGGTGCCGCAGATCACCTTGAGCAGCCCGGCCTGGGCGAGGCGCTCCACCAGCCGCCGGTACTTGGGCAGCATCCCGGCGTGGTGCACGCCGATGCCGTGCCGGACGAACCGGGACAGGTTGCGGCCGAACTTCGTGGTGAAGCGGAAATTGCCGATCAGCTCGGCGATCTGCTCCTTCTCGGCCTTGGTGCAGACGTTGATGCTCATCAGCGCCTGAGCGCGCTCGATCGCGGCCGCCTGCGTGAAGTGCACGACGTAGACCGGGGCCTTCTGGATGGACAGCAGTTCCTCGATCGTCTCGTGCAGCGGGGTCGTCCGGTACTCGTAGAGCAGCGGCACGGGCCGTTCGACGGAGCGGATCACCGCGGTCGGACGGCCGTTGCGGCGGGTCAGGTCCTTCTCGAACCGGGTGACGTCCCCGAGCGTCGCCGACATGAGCAGGAACTGCGCCTGCGGCAGCTCCAGCAGCGGGATCTGCCAGGCCCACCCGCGCTCGGGCTCGGCGTAGAAGTGGAACTCGTCCATCACCACCATGCCGATGTCGGCGTTCGCACCGTCGCGCAGCGCGATCTGGGCGAGCACCTCGGCGGTGCAGCAGATGATCGGGGCGAGCGGGTTGACGCTGGCGTCGCCGGTCATCATCCCGACGTTCTCGGTGCCGAACATCGCGCACAGGTCGAAGAACTTCTCCGACACCAGGGCCTTGATGGGCGCGGTGTAGAAGCTGCACTCGTCCCGGCCCAGCGCGGCGAAGTGCGCGCCGGCGGCGACCAGGCTCTTGCCGGAGCCGGTGGGGGTGCTCAAGATGACGTTCGCCCCCGAGACCACCTCGATCAGCGCGTCCTCCTGAGCCGGGTAGAGGGTGATCCCCCGCTCCTCCACCCACCCCTGGAACGCTCCGTAGAGGGAATCGGGGTCCGCTTCTCTGGGCAGCTGATCGATGAGGCTCACCCCTCCATCCTGCCCGTGCGCGGCCCGTGCCCGGACCAGCGGCTGTGTTCCGCCGGTCTCACCGCATACCCGGCGACGGGACGATCTTGTGACGGGGTGAGCCCCGTCGCCTTCATCTCGCTCGCACAATGACAAGAAAAGCCGAATACCGCCGGATAAGGTTCACCGATCCCGCACTCGAAGAACCCTGTCTCACCCCCCGTCCCCCGTCCCCGTGAGGTGCTAGATGACGGTCGGCCGCAGACACGATGGCAGCCCACGCGTGGTCGTCACCGGAATAGGCGTCAAGAGCCCGGCGGGCAACTCGCTCGAGGAGGCCTACGCGACGGTCCTGTCGGGCAAGTCGCAGGCCACGCATCTGCCCGAACTGATGGACGCCGGGCTGGCGGTGACGTTCGGCTGCCCCGTCCCGGAGTTCGACACCGGCGTCTACTTCGGCACGGTCGAGAACCGGCATCTGGACCGGGCCACCAAGCTCGGCGTGGCCGCGGCCGCCGACGCGGTGGCCGACTCCGGCCAGGACTTCCGCACCGACCCGGACCGGTCCGGCGTCTACGTCGGCACCGGTGGCGTCAACCTGGCCTCCACGGTGACGCTCGCTGGGCACCAGCACGACGGCGACCTCAGCCGGGTGCCGGTCATCGCGGTGCCCATGATCATGCCGAACTCCACGGCCGCGCGGATCGCCATCCGGTACGCGGTGCAGGGTCCGTGCCTGACGGTCAACGCGGCCTGCGCGAGCGGGGCGACGGCCATCGGTGAGGCCATGCTGGCGATCCGGGCCGGCCGTATCGACCGCGCCGTCACCGGCGGCGTCGACGCCCTGCTCACGCCGTTCTTCATGGCCGCCTTCGCCCGGCTCGGCGCACTGTCCCGCCGCAACCAGGCCCCGGCGGAGGCCAGCCGGCCCTTCGACGGTGCGCGCGACGGTTTCGTCATGGCCGAGGGTGCCGCGTTCCTCGTGCTGGAACGCCTGGAGGACGCCGACCGGCGCGGCGCCACGATCTACGGCGAGATCTCCGGGTACGCCGCCACCACCGATGCCGCCCACATCGTGAAGCCCCGCGACGACGGCGCCATGGTGGCCCGCTGCATGCGGGCGGCCCTGGGCGACGCCGGGCTGGCACCGGCGGAGGTGGGCCATGTCAACACCCACGGCAGTTCCACCATGGTCAACGACCGTGCCGAGGCCGCGGCGATCCGGGCCTGTTTCGGTCATCCGGCACCGCCCATCACCGCGACCAAGGGCGTGACCGGTTACCTGCTCGGCGCGGGTGGCGCCTTCGAGGCGGCCCTGGCCCTGCTGTGCGGCCGCGACGGGCTCGTCCCGCCGATCGCCAACTTCATCGCCGCCCGGGGCACGCCGGACCCGGACGTGGCGGGCCTGGACATCGTGCACGCTCAGCCCCGGGAGACCGCCCCCGCACCCGCCCTGTCCACGTCCATCGGCTTCGGCGGCCACAACGCCGCGCTGGTCCTCACGCCGCTGTGAGCGGCGGCGTCCTCATCGGGGCGTCGGGGCGGTCCCGCCGATGGCGACGCTCGGTCAGGCGGGCGGCCGCGAACGCCGCCCCGGCACCGATCGGACGGCTGGGGCGAGGGGCTCGCCCCCGCTGCGGTGAGCCCCTCCCCAGATCGCGGTGCTGGTGTCCCGGAGCTCCCGCACCAGATGCACCATGAACCACCCCGCCCCGTGTCGGCCCCATCTCTCCTGACATGAGACGCCCGGGTATCTGGCCGGGTTCGCCCGGCGAGGCGGGAAACCGGGCCGCCACCGCGACCCCCACTGGAAAAGTGATATCACTATGCTATGATTTTGCCTGTGGATGCAGTGGAGGAAGCGATGACGGACGAACTGGATGTCACGGTCGACATGCCGGACCCCAAGGTCTATGAGCGGGTGGCGCGGGGCGCCCCCGGGTGGCCGGTGCTCGGCCTGTCGGTGCTGGGACTGCTCGCCGGCGGCGCCGCCACCGTGGTGGGCATCGGGCTCGCCTCGGGTGGCGACGGCGCCGTGGGGGCGACGCTGATCGTGCTCGGAGCACTGCTCAGCCTGGGCTCCCTCTTCGTGGCCGGCGGGCTGATCGCGGTGGCCCCCGGCGAGGCACGCGTGGTGCAGTTGCTCGGCCGCTACATCGGCACGGTGCGGACCGACGGGCTGCGCTGGGTCAACCCCCTCACCTCGCGGCGCCGGATCTCGACCCGGATCCGCAACCACGAGACCGACGTCGCCAAGGTCAACGATTTCGACGGCAACCCGATCGAGATGGCCGCCGTCGTGGTGTGGCAGGTCGAGGACACCGCCAAGGCCGTCTTCGAGGTGGACGACTTCGTGGAGTTCGTCGCCATCCAGACCGAGACCGCCGTCCGGCACATCGCCGGCAGCTATCCCTACGACTCCCACGACAACGGCCTGTCCCTTCGCGACAACGCTGACGAGATCACCGCGAAGCTGTCCACCGAGATCGGGGTACGCGTCGCCGCCGCCGGGGTGAAGATCATCGAGTCCAGGATCACCCGGCTGTCGTACGCCCCGGAGATCGCCCAGGCCATGCTGCGGCGGCAGCAGGCCAGCGCGGTGGTGGCCGCCCGGCAGCGCATCGTCGACGGCGCGGTCGGCATGGTGGAGTCCGCCCTGACCCGGCTGGCCGACAACAACGTCGTCGACCTGGACGAAGAGCGCAAGGCCGCCATGGTCAGCAACCTGCTCGTGGTGCTGTGCGGGGACCGGGACGCCCAACCCGTCGTCAACACGGGCTCGCTCTACCACTAGGCGAGGCCGCCCGGATGACCTCCGAACGCAAGAAGATCCTGCTGCGGCTCGACCCCGCCGTGCACGACGCGCTGACGCGCTGGGCCGGGGACGAGCTCCGCAGCACCAACGCCCAGATCGAGTTCCTGCTCCGGCGCGCCCTCAGCGACGCGGGGCGGATGCCGCACGACGCCGGGCGGATGCGCCGCCCCGGCCGGCCGGCCGGGAGCGAGCGCGGCAGCACCACTGGACCTGACGGAGAGGAATGATCTGATGGACGTCCCCGAGTCCCTTCCCGGGAGGGTATGAGCCGTTGCCCGTTTTCGCTATAAAAACCATAAATTCTAGTATGATCCATTCATGACTCTGTTGAGGTTGGCGGCGGCGGCGAAGCGTCTTGGGGTGACCCCGGTGACGTTGCGTACCTGGGCCGACCAGGGGCAGATCCCGTTCTTGTGGGTGGGGAAATCTCAGCCGGAACGCCGGTTTGAGGAGTCCGCGCTGGATGCGTTCTTGGGGGTGAGTGCGCCGGTCCGGGCGCGGGTCGAGGTCGCCTACGTGCGGGTGTCGGGAACCGCCGGACAACAAACGTCTCTGGCCGCTCAGGAAGATGAGTTGCGTCGCGGGTCCGTGACTGGGATCGCCAAGGTCTACAAGGACAAGGCCAGCGGGTTGCGGGAGAACCGGCCCGGGCTGGGCAGGCTCCTAGCCGACGCCAGCGCGGGAAAGTTCACCGTGGTACGGGTCAGCCATGAGGACCGGCTGGCCCGGTTCGGGGTCGCGTGGATCACCGCGCTCCTCGCCCGGGACGGCGTCACCGTGGAAGTCCTGCACCCCAAGGGCAGTGCCGGTGGCATGGAAGAACTCCTGGCTGACTTCATGTCCCTGATCGCGACGTTCGCCGGGCGCATGTACGGGATCCGGTCGAGGGAGGCGCGCAAGCGGCTCCTGGACACCGCGGTGGCCCGCACCGACGATGGGACGGGAGACGTCGAGTGAGCGAGCTGATCGCTACCGCTACCGCGACGGCGTACCGGGCGGCGCTCGCCTCCACCGGCGAGGTCGTCCCCGAGCCGGTCCTGGTGCGACGCGTCGGCCATCTCCTGAACCTGGTCCACGACGCTGCCGCCAAGGTGGTCGCCGAGCGTTGGAACACGGCCGACCTGAACGCGCTCGCGTCCGGGATGAGCGCGGATGGGCGCAGACTCCCGTCCAAGGGCTGGATGGTGGTCCGCCGCCTGGGCTGGTCAAGTCAGACCCCCGAAGACGTATACGTCTCCGACCGGGTTCGCCGGGCCATCGACGAAGAAGCCGCCCGCGCGCTCCGCCTCGCCGGATACCGGCGCTCGATCCTGGCGGCGATCATCGCGACGTGGCCAGCCGACCCGGGCAAGCGGACCGGCACCGAATGGAAGGACCTGCGGGCGGCGCTCCCAGACGGGGTCATGGCCGCCGAGATCCGTAACCGGACCCGGCAAGTCCGCGACCACCTCAAGGCGCACGGGAGACTCCCCAAGGACCTCCCGGACCTGGAAGAACCCCCGAGGAACGCACCTCAGGTGCTGCTCGCGGCGGCCGACAAACAGCTCGTCACTATCGACCGCGCCGGGGACGGGTCGGCCGTGCTGCGCGTCCAGCTCCCCCTTGTCGAGTCCCCGGCCTCCAGCCGGGACTGGGCGTGGCACGTCCTGGAGTTCACGCTCCCCCCGAACGTCCCCGCCCACGCCCAACTGTGCACCCCGACGCTGCGGGTTCCGGCCGGGCGGGTCCGTGTCGATCTGCCCTTCGCCGTGGAAGTGCCTGTCGCACCCGCGACCGGGCACATGGTGGCGGTCGGATACGACTGGGGTCTCAACACGCTCCTCACCGGTAGCGCCGGGCACCTGGTGAACGGCCGGGTGGTCTCGGATGGGCGGATGCTGCGCTACGACGCGACCGCGATCTCCGCCAAGTTGCACCGCCTGCGCGGGCACCGCGAGAACCTGGCCGCGAAGCGGACGCAGTACGCCACCCTCCTGGCAGGGATCACCCCGGCCGATGCCCGATGGAACCACCTCCTGGCCCTGCACGCACGCATCGATCGTGAACACACCCACGTGTGCACCCGTATCCGGCACTTGAACGACGCCCTCGCCTGGTCCGCCGCCCGCTGGGCCGTCGACCAGGCCCAGGCCCTGGGCGCGACCGTGATCTATCTGGAAGACCTCGTCACGCTGGAGACCCGGGGACGGCGCAAGGGCAACGCCCGCCTGTCCGGCCACGTCCGGGGGACCGTCGTCGACGCGATCCGGCACCTCGCGCGCAAAGCGCGCATCGCGGTCGTCACCATCCCCGCACGTGGCACCAGCAAGTTCTGCCCCCGCTGCAAGAACGGCGCCCGGGCGTTGAAGCACACGCCCGCTCCCGACCGGCCGACGTCCGGCTGGAAATGGTCGATCTGCACCTGTGGCCTGTCCGCCGATCGGGACTGGGCCGCAGCCGAGCGGATCGTCTCCCGCGGCCTCCTCTCCCAAAAGCACGTGCGGACCGACCGGAAGACCGGGAACTGCACCACCCTGACAGCGGTGGAGGGCAACGTGGCGCGCTCCCGCCGCCCCAAAAAGCCGACCCGGGCAGCCCGCCGCGCCCGAGCCACCGACCGCGACACCTACACCCGCCCCGATCACATCCCCCGCAAGCAGAAAAGCGGGCCGACGCCTAAACGCCTGACCCGCCCTAACAACACTTCCCGCCAGATGCCCGACCGGCGTCTGGTTCCCTCCCCCACCCCGGCTCAGGGGCGTGGACAGCGTCCGGAGGGACAAGCACCCCAGACGAACCACCCGGTTCGCACAGGTCTTGCACGCGATTCTCAACACCGGACCGGTTTCCACCGCGCCCACGCCACCCCCGTACTCCCCCTCGGGACCTACGGAACCACACGTGGACCAGCCACACCTGTCCGGAATGTCTGAAAACCATAGCCAACTACAGAGAATCGAAGACGCTCTACCTCCTGGCCTACGACACACGGCGCGGGCGCATGACGGGCCGCTCGGAGCTCGGCTTCATCATGCGCGCCGGCGCGCTCGCCGACCTGCTGCTGGCCGGTCACCTCACCGACGAGGGCGGCAAGCCGCGCGCCGCGAACTCCGCCCCGCTCCCGGATCCGCTGCTCGAGGCCGTACTGCGGCAGGTCGCGGGGTCACGCCGCCGGTCCTGGCGGCATTGGGTCGACAAGGGCGCCCGGCAGGCGCCCCGGGGCGTCCGCGACCAGCTCGCCGCCGACGGATGGCTCCGGCTGGAGCCGCGCCGGGTGCTGGGCCTCTTCCCGACCACCTCGGTGACCGTGCGGGACACACGGGTGGTGAAACGGCTGGCCGCCACGGTGTCGTCGGCGTTGCGGGGCGGGCAGCCGGTGGCCCGGCTGGACCCCAGGGACGCCGCGCTGGTGGCGCTGGCCGCCGCGGGCGAGCTGAAGGTGGTGCTGCCGCGTGCGCTGCGGCGGGCGAACAAGCAGCGAATCATCGAGCTGGGCGAGATCGCCGGCCCCGTCCCGCGGGCGCTGACCAAGGCGATCCAGGGGGCTCGCGCCGCGGCCACCTCCGGCTGACGCCCGTCGCGAAGGAAAGCAGGTGAACACCATGTCGCTCGGGTCCCCCCCGGCCGGCCCCGCTCCCTGGATAGCGTCGTCTCTCATGCACAGGACGGTGATCGTCGGCTGCGGAGGCAGCGGCAAGACCACCTTCGCCCGGCGGCTCGGCGGCCTGCTCGGCTCCCCGGTCGTCCACCTGGACGCCCTCTACTACGACCGCGATTGGAAGCCGCTGGCAGGCGACCGGTTCGCCGCGCTCCAGCACGAGCTCGTCGCCTTGCCCCACTGGGTGATCGAGGGCAACTACGCCGCCACCCTCCCCATCCGGCTGGGACGCGCCGATTGCGTGGTCTTCCTCGATCTGCCTCCGGCGGTCTGCCTGTGGGGCATCACCCGCAGACGGCTGCGCGGCCTCGTACGGGGCAGCGCCGGCCGGCAGAACCCGCAGACCGGCGTGTACGACCGCATCACCTGGGAGTTCGTCCGGTACGTGTGGAACTACCGCCGGTCCATGGCACCCCGGGTCCGGGAGCTCATCGCCGAGCACGCCGGTGACGCCGAGGTCCACGTCGTACGGTCGTGGCGGGCGGCGGAAACGCTCCTCGCTCACCTCCCCGGGCAGCCCGGACAGCCGTCCCGTCCAGCCTGACGATCTCCGGGCGGTTCCCCGTACGGGCCCGGAGGTGTTCGTCAGGAGCCGGCGGTGCCAGCCCGCCGACGCCGGCGTAGAAGGGCACCCGGGACAGCACACGTCCTGGGAGACCTCCACGTCGGGGCGCTACAGCGGCAGGTGGACCAGGCCCGGCTCGACCAGGTCGAACCGTTCCTATTCAGTGAGCGGGAGTGTGTCCTGCTCACTGAATAGGAACGGTCAGTCGGTTCAGAACATCACCACGTTGATGCAGGTCAGCGATGACTACGTACGCGATGTCATCCACGAACTCTCGGGAGCTGAGCGTGGGTCAGTGACCTGGAGCGGGATCGCACACGGGGAGGCGGAGTACGAAGCGTGCTCCGCGTTCGCTGTCCTGGATGGTCAGGGTGCCCTGGTGTGCTTGGGCGATCTGGCGTGCGATCGGCAGCCCCAGCCCGGTTCCTCCGGCGTCGCGGTTGCGTGAGGCGTCCAGCCGGGTGAAGCGGTCGAAGACCTTCTCGCGGTGTTCGGCGGCGATTCCGGCGCCGTCGTCGATGACCTCCAGGGTCGCGGTGGATCCGTCGGCGCGTACGGTGTCGGCTCGCAAGGTGACGGTGATCTGTGAGGTGGCGTGGCGTTCGGCGTTGTCGAGCAGGTTGGCCAGCAGCCGGGTGATCCGCAGCCGGTCACAGGTGATGACGACGTTGGGGCGGAGATCCCTGACGATCTGCTTGCAGGGGGTGCGGCGGTCCAGTTCGGCGCTGACCAGCTGGGCCAGATCGGTCGGTTCGCGGGTAAGGGGGGCGTTGGCGTCCATCCGGTCGAGGGTGAGCAAGTCGGTGACGATCGCCTGCAGTCGTTCTATTCCGGCCAGCACCGCGGTCGTTGTTTGCGGCCAGTCGGTGTCGTCGGGATGCATCAGCGCCTCCTCCACCTGGGTCCGCATGGCGGTGATCGGGCTCCGCAGGTCGTGCGAGGCGTCCGAGGTGAAGCGCCGTAGCTGCTGGTAGGCGCCTTCGAGGCGGTCCAGGGTGCCGTTCGCGGTTTCGGCCAGAAACTTGAACTCGGCCTGGTTGCCGGGCACCGGGACCCGGCGGTCCAGGCCGGTGGCGGTGATCTCCGCCAGTTCCGTGCGGATGGCGTCCACCGGAGCCAGGGTCTTGCCGACCGCGCGGAAAACCCCGACCGCCATCATCGTGGTGATCAGCACAGACACGCCGATCGCCAGGAGCAGCATGGTCGAGCTGCCGTACCAGGGGACCACCGGAATCGCCACGTCGATCAGCCAGACCCCTTCCGGGTGAGTATAGATCTTGATTGAGACGATGGTCATGCAGCCCTTCAGCCCGGCCGGGGGGCACAGCGTCCGTTGGGTACGCACGTCCCTGTCAGGGGGGGTCGGAGGGAAGATGGCCATCGGCGGCTTGCCGACGAGTTTCGGGGTCGCCGCGACCACCCGGTTGCGGGTGTCCAGGACCTGGATCGGCCCGTCGTTGCCGTCCGGCAGCACGGCCGGGAGATGCCTGCTGATGGGCAGTACTCGTGCCCAGCCCGCGGTGGCCCGAGCCTGGGCATCATCGGTCTCCTTGCTGCCCGCGAACATCAGGAAGAGCACGCTGAACCCGATGCACACCAGTGCCGCGACGGCGGCGGTCGCCGATGTCGTACGGGCTCGAAGCGATGATCGGTTCCAGTTCGGCATCTGACCTCCCAGAGGTGAGGCGCTCACCTCCCATAAGCCGTGAACTCCGCCGGCCACAGGAGGAGAGGCCTCCTGCGGCCGACTCTGTGGCGCGCGCCCCGCAGCTCGATCCGGTAGAGGACCGGTCAGCGGCCACGCTCACGGGTCAGATGACCCGGTTCTCGTTGGGTACGCAGTGCGTCATGTCGAGGCCCGAGACGTCGCGAGGGCCGTTCTGGCCGAGGTTGGCGGCTCGCGTGAGTTCCTGGTCCGTGAGGGTCTGGCCGGCTAGGGGCGGTAGACCGGTGGATGACGTCGGGGAACTTGATGGCGTCGCGGATGAAGAAGACGCCGAGGTTGTTGCCGACCGCCCAGTTACCGTCCTCGGTGTAGAACTTCACCGCGAAACCGCGGGGGTCACGGGCCACCTCCGCGGAGTCGCGGCCGCCCGCCACGGTGGAGAACCGCACGGCGACCTCCGTGCGCTTGCCGGCCTCCTGGAACAGCTTGGCGCGCGTGTAGCGGGCGATCGGCTCGTCCCCGACGGTGCCGTAGGTCTCGAAGTAGCCGAAGGCCGCGGCGCCTCGGGCGTGCACGACCCTCTCGGGGACGCGCTCGCGGTCGAAGTGGGCGATCTTCTCGATGAACTGGTAGTTCTCGAGGGTGGCCGGCCCTCGGGAGCCGATCGTGCGCTGGTTCTGGTCGTCGTGGACGGAGTGCCCTTGCCGGTTGGTGAGGACCGGGCGCTCGTCGGGCTGTGGAGCGGGCGTGGCCGTGTGGTCTGCCATGACGTGTTCCTAACGCGATGGGGTCGGGACCGCCGATCTCTTACCGCGTCGCCGGCCGGGTGGCTGGCGGGCGCGGGCAGATACCGGGCGGTGAGCCCTGTGGTGGCCTGCCCGCCCACGACATCCACACTATTCCTAGATTGGACTGAGTCAAATCTAGGATGGGGGATGTGCGCGGAGAGGCGCCGGGGTGCAGCGGCCTGGCGTGCCCGGTGCCGCCGGTCCGGCGGGAGGCGTTGGTGTCATCCGCAATCGACAAAGCACCGTTCCTAACTCCCGCAGCCGCCGGATGTTCTTGGGATGTCAGGGCAGTTTCGTCCGCGGCCAGCCGCTGCAACAGCGACCGTAAAGCGCACTCTCATCGGCAGAAGAGGACGTCTGCGGAGCGCTTGGTCCTGGAATCGGGCGGTGGTGAGTCAGGGGTGTAGGGCTGCTTGGACTTGGCGTTGTATGGCGGTTTCGGTGATGTCGATCAGGTCGAGGTAAGGCTGGTACTGGTAGGTGCCGTTGGGGTCCTGCCATCGGAAGACGCCCGGGTTCTCGGCCCAGATGGTGAAGCCGCATTGCAGGGATACTAGGGATCGGCCGTCGCCGTGGCAGATCCGCAGGCCGGGGACGCCGCGGGCGGTGAGCCGGCTGTACAGGCGCTCACCGCCGACGGCCGTGACCTACAAGTCGACCCGCGCGATCTCTACGACATGCTGGAGCTGGACAAACGCACCGACCGGATCCTGCCCAACGGGTGGTGCCTGCTGCCGCCCCGGCAAGCCTGCGACAAGGGCAACGCCCGCACCGACGCCATCACCCGCGAACAGGAACCGCGATCGTGAACCGAGGCAACCCCGACAACCTCCGCGCCGCCGCCGCGGCCAAGAGCGCAGCCGCCAAGACCCGCGCCGAGCAAGGCCTCCGCGACATGATCCGGCGAGGCGACCCCATTACCTTCCGCGGCCTGGCCCAGACCGCGGGCGTCTCACTCGATTTCCTCTACCGCAACACCGATCTCCGCCGCCGGATCGAGCAACTCCGCAGCCAGCAGCGAGGAACGCCGCCGCCATCCCACCCCAAGGAGATCGACCCCGACCAGCCCAGCAGCGTGGTCCGCACCCTCACCGCCCAACTCGCCGACCTCAAACACCGTCACCGCGACGAGGTGACCGCGCTCAAGCAGGCCCTGGAAGCCGCCCAAGGCGAGAACCTTGAGCTGCGGCGCCGCCTCGGCCCTGGCGCGAGCCGTCACCTGTAATCCAGTCGCCAGGACCGGTCCCGTTCGGCAAACTCCACCCAGTGGACCAAGTAATGAAGATCGCGAACCGGCTGGCCGGCGTCGGCGGCGTCGTCGCAGTCTGCCTCGGCGGCAGCCGGGCACGCGGCACGCATAGGCCTGACTCCGACTTCGATCTTGGCCTCTACTACCGCCCTCCGCTGGACACCGCCGCCCTGCGCCTGCTCGCCACCGAGCTGACCGGCGGCGCGGTCGAGGTGACTGAGCCGGGCGGGTGGGGTCCCTGGGTCGACGGCGGTGGCTGGCTGACCGTCGAGGGGACACACATCGACTGGATCTACCGCGACTTGGACCGCGTGCACCGGATCTGGCAGCAGTGCCAGGCCGGGCACTTCGAAGTAGGCACCCAGGCAGGCCACCCGCTCGGGGTCTACTCGCACGCCTACGCTGGTGAGGTAGCCCTCGGACGCATCCTCGCAGACCCCACCGGTGAACTGGCCGCCTTGCAGGAGCAGATCCAGACCTCATACCCGCAGCCGCTACGTGAGTCGCTGGTCGCCAACGCGCGATGGGAAGTGCCGTTCACCTTGTCCATCGCCCGCAAAGGCGTGACCCGGGGCGACGCCTCCTACATCGCCGGCTGCCTATTCCGCGTGGTGGGACTCCTCGTGCACGCACTGCACGCCCAGGCCGGGTGCTGGGTGCTCAACGAGAAAGGAGCCGTCCAGGCGGCAGGGCAGCTCCCGAACGCTCCGGCCAACTTCTCCGCACGCGCCCACGCCCTGTTCGGCGCACTCGGCGCCACCCCGGACGAGCTCACCACCGCGATCGACGACGCGGACCAGCTGGCCGCCGATGTCCTGGACAACCTCTGTCCCTCACCGGGGTGACGGGGCGCACTCTCACGGACGCGACCGCAAGTGTTCTACCTGCACGAACACCTGCCGTTCACCCGTTTGCCCCGGATACCTGCTGGACGAGAGAGTATTACCAGCTGGCCGTCCAGGATCTGCAGGCCAAGGGCCGGTCGGTGCCCGATGAGATCCTGGCTCACATCTCCCCTGTGCACAGCGAGAACGTCAATTTCTTCGGCGTGATCACCGTGGACGTCGAGGCTGAGCTCGCCAAACTCGACCCGGCCGGCTGGCGGCCGCTGCGCCCCGCCGCGCCGGATCTGAGCCTGCTGCTGTGACCGGGCCGATGCCCGTCCGCCGGAACCGGAGGCGTGGACCGAGCCGGTAAAGTCCGTCGAGCTGGGTGGCCCTTGTCCCGGATCGCCGCACGGGGTCAGTGTGCGCGGTGGCCGTTGCGGTAGACGGCTTGGACGTCGAGTAGTGCTGCGGGGTCGGTGAGGGGGTTGCCGACGACGGCGAGGATGTCGGCGTCGAAGCCGGGCGCGAGCCGGCCCTTACGGTCGTCCACGCGGCATAGCCGGGCGGGCAGCGAGGTGACCGCGCGGAGGGCGTCGACGGTGGAGCAGCCGACCCGGTTCACCATCATCGGGACGCCGTGCGGCAGGATGTCGTGTGGTTTGCCTGGTCCGATCCCGGCGTCTGATGTGCAGATCAGGGGTATGCCCGCGAGCCGCATTCTCTGGGACAGGGCGCTGAGCGCGGCGAGGCGGGCGGCGAGGCGCGGTGGCGGTACCGTGCCGGGCCGGATGCCGAGGGTGAGTGACACTGTGATGCCTGCGGTGGCGATCGCTTCGATGAGGTCGGGCCGGTCGTCGATGCCGTCGGTGGTCATGAAGCTGCAGTGTTCGATGGAGTCGACCCTGGCCGCCACCGCGTTGGCGATGGCGTCCGGGGCGTGGGCGTGGACGGCGACGGGCAGGCCGAGCCGGTGTGCTTCGTCGACTGCGGCGCGTAGTTCCGCGGGGCTGTATTGCGGCTTGTGTGAGTGGGTGCCGGGGGTCAGTTCTCCGCCGCTGGCCATGATTTTGATGACGTCGACGCCGTGTTCGGCGTGGGCGCGTACCGCGGCCTGGATGTCCTGGATGCTGTCGGCTTGCCCGCCGAGATACCAGCAGTGGCCGCCGGTGGTGGTGATCGGCGGGCCGGCGGTGAGGATCTGCGGTCCGGCGGTCGGGTCGGTGGCGAGTTCCTCGCGAAGCCGTACGGCCAGGTAGCCGCGGTCGCCGAGGTCCCGCACGGTGGTGATGCCGGCTGCGAGGGCGGTGCGGGCTGCCTGCCGCATCCCGGCGAGGAGCTCGTCGTCGCTTGCTGTGGTGAGGCGGGCGACCGGGTCGGGGCTTGCGTCGAAGGCCAGGTGCAGGTGTGCGTCGATGAGTCCGGGCAGCAGCGTCACGTCGCCGAGTTCGACCACCTCGGCCCCGTCAGGGGTGATGGCACCGGTGTGGACGGCGGTAATCCGGCCGCCGGCGATGAGCACGGTCGCGTCGCTGATCAGGGATGCGTTGTCGCCGTCGAAGAGGCGGGCCGCGCGTAGGGCGAGCATGAAGTGTGTCCTTGTCTCTTGAAGTAAGCCGAGATGCGTTGCCGGCTCTGGCTGCCCGCAACAGAACGACCCGTCCCGCTTAAGCAGCCCACGTCGAGCGGCTCAACGGGACTCTTCGCTGGCATGTTCTTCAAGCCCCTCTCCTCTCGCTGGGATGACCGGGCGCAGCACCCGGGACACGGGCGAGCGAGCGGGGCGTGATGGTGGCGAGTAGCGCTGTGAGCGCTGGCGCGAAAGTTGCGGAGGTCAGGGAGTGTTGGGCTCGGGGGTTGGGTGGGCGGAGCGGGCGAACCAGGCCAGGGCGAGGCCGCCCAGGAGCGCGGTTGGCATCTGGGGGAGCGGTGAGGTGACGAGGGCGATCAGCGCGGCGAGGGCGAGCAGGGCGCAGGCGCCTCGGGAGGCGACTTTGCGTCGCCAGCCGGTGATGGCCATCGCCGTGAAGCCCACCGCGCAGAGCAGGCCCTTGGGCAGGAACGCGAGGGTGCCGAGCACGCCGGGTCCTTGGTCCCACTGGGCGTCGGTGAGCATGTGGGCGAGGGCGGGGGCGATGGTGCCCATGGCCCAGGCGACGGCGGCCAGGGCCACGCATCCGGCGGCGCTGGTCAGTATCGCCCAGCGGGGCAGCCGTAGGTGGGTGGCGAAGCTGGGCAGGGCCAGTGCCACGATGGAGAAGCCGACGGCCATCATGATGTTGGTGGTGATGGTCAGCGGCTGGAGCAGCGTCTCGCGGTTGCTGAGGTCGTTCAGCAGGGGGATGCTGGAGAAGAACGCGGCGGCGCCGATGGCGCCGATCAGGGCGCCCGCGATGACGGCGACCTGTGAGGCTGGGGCGCTCTCGGCTGTTTGGGGCTGGGTGGTGGTGGCGCTGGACATGGTTCCTCCGAGTCATGCTGGGGTTGCCTGTCAGCGTGCGGTATCAAGCGCTGGACCACAGCGCCCCACGGGCTGATTTGCCCGTTCCGCCGGCGGGGGGAATGCGCGGGCGGGTCCTCCCCTGGGGGGAAGGTCGGCTTCCGCCTGCGGGCGGTATCGCGGGCGTCGTCGTCGCCGTACGCTGCGATCGTGGACGCGACGGCAGACCCGGTGATGTCGCAGCCCGGCACGTGGCAGCACCGAGACCGGCTGCTGGATGTGGCGCTCGCCATGGCGCTCACGGCTGTGACGATCGCCAGCCTGCTGACGCCGCAACCGACCGTCGGCTTCCGGCAGCCCAGTGCCTGGCTGGTGCCGGTCGCGCTGGTCGCAGGGCTGCCGTTGGCAGTGCGCCGTCGCTGGCCGGTCGCCGTACTGCTGTCGGCGCTGGCCGCCGACACCACACTCGCCTGGTACGGGTGGGAGCCGGATCCGGCCGCGGTCTGCGTGCTGTTCGCCCTGTACGCGGTGGCGGCGTGGCGGCCCCTTCGGATCTCGGTGAGCTGCCTGGTCCTGGTCTACGCGAGCATCGCCGTTGTCACGGTGCTGCGCGCCCCGCCTTCCTACAGCCGGGAGTCCCTGCCCACGATGCCGGTCTTCGTGGTGGCCTGGTCGCTCGGATTCTTCGTCCGGCGCTGGCGGCATGCCCAGCATGCGGCGCTGGCCAGGACGATCGAGGCCGAAGGAAGCCGCGCCGCCGCCGCTGAACAGGCGAGTTTCGCCGAGCGGCTGTGGATCGCCCAGGAACTTCACGACGTCATCTCCCACACCCTGTCCGGTATCGCGGTGCAGGCGGCCGTCGCCCGCCACCTCATCACCGTCCAACCGGCGAAGGCCGCCCCAGCGCTCGGCGAGATCGAGCAGGCCAGCCGCTCGGCGCTCGACGACCTGCGCCGCATGCTCGGGGTGCTGAGGAACACGCCCCCCTCCTGGGCCGAGGGCACGGGCCCCGCACCTGTGAGCCCGTCACTGCTTCGGCCGGTGTTGCCCGGCCTGCTGCTGGACCTCCTGCTCGGTCTGGCGATCACCGCGGCGGCGGTCAGCAGCGTGCTGAGTCCGGACCCGACCGATGCCTATCACTGGCCCGCTCCCAACGCCTGGCTGGTGCTGCTGGCCGTGGCCGCGAGCCTGCCGCTGACCGTGCGGAGGCGGTGGCCGGCGGCGACCCTGGTGGTCATGCTGGCCGCGACCACCACGATCGCCGCTCTCCGCTGGAATCCGGGTGCGTTGCCGCCCTGCGTCATAATCGCGCTGTACACGGTTTCGGCCTGGCGGCCCCGGGCCGTGGCACTGGCCGCTCTGGCGTTCACCTATGCCGCGCTGGGGCTACTCACGGTGCTGCGCGCACCGTACTTCGATGGACCCCTGGTGCTGGTGACCGTGACCGCCTTCACCACTGTGTGGTTCTTCGGGCGCTACGCACGCCATCGCCGCACCGCCGAGCAGACCGCGGCCGCCCGCGCCGTCCAGGCCGAGCACGACCGGGCCGCA
>JAOPYK010000020.1 GCA_025964695.1 Streptosporangiaceae bacterium
CCTCTGCCAGGCCGGCCGTGGTGAGGATCCGGCGCGCACGCTGCAGGTTGGGGGGTGGATCAGCCCCATGCCACCTCGGAGTCGACGTACGTCAGGTTGGTGATACCTGACTGCCCGTTGTCTCCACCGAGCACTGCACGGGTTCGAACCCTCAACGGGGGACCAGACAGACCCGTGCGCGACCGGGGTCATGCCAATGGCTGCATGATCACCATAGTTGGCCGGTTCGACGTAGTGTGATCATCTGGCCCAGATGGGGGTTCATGTCCGTGGGGGGATCGCAACCATTTGCGCATGCCCCCGCCTATCCCGTGGGGGGCGTTCACCACGTCAGGGTTAGCTAGATCACCGAGGTTACCTCCGGTGCGTCCGCTCGTTGAGCTGGCGCGCCGCTCCTCTTAGCTTCAGATTTAACCGCGATCCAGGTCCTGGGCCAGGGCCTGGACCAGGCGACCTTCGGCGGCGTCGGCGACTTCAATAGGCCCTCGATCAGCTCCCTCACCCAGCTGTGTGACCTTCCGATGCTGCGATGACGCGGCAGCGGCATCCGGGATGGGCTGCCGGCACCACAGCCTGGTTCCTCAGGGTCGGGGGTCAGGGGTCAGTCAGGGTCATTCCGGATGGTTGGGCGATCTCCCGGTTCGGCAAGATCGAAAACATGAACACGAAGCGTATGCCAAGACGATCAAGGTTCATTGTGCCGCTGGCCGCCGCCACCGTGGCCGCCGTACTGGCCGCCGCCCCCGCTTCCGCCGCTCCCCGGGCAGTACCGTCCGAGACGGTTTCCAGGTCAGTACCGTCCGCCACACCGACTCCCGCGAGCGGCACCGCGCCCCTTGCGCTGACCCTGCCCGCGCCCACCGGCAAGGACCAGGTCGGCACCGTCGCCCTGCACCTGGTGGACCCGACCCGCACCGACCCGCTGGTGCCCGGCCACCAGCCACGCCAGCTGATGATCTCGATCTGGTACCCGGCCGCCCACACTCACGGCTACCCGACGGCGCCCTACACGCCGGCCGCCGCCGCCACCCACCTCGAGGCCGGCCTGGGCACCTCCCCCGACGCCGTCACCCTGCCCGCCACCGTCGGCCATGTCGACGCACCCGTCGACCGCCGCGGCGGCCCACACCCGGTCGTCCTCTACTCGCCAGGATCCGGCGAGGACCGTGAGTTCGGCACCGCCCAGGTAGAACAGCTCGCCAGCGACGGCTACATCGTCGTCACCATCGATCCCACCCACGACGCGGGCGAGGTCGAGTTCCCCGACGGCACTCTCGCCCTCAGCACCCTGCCCACCCAGATCTCCGACGCGTTCCGCACCGAGCTCATCGACCTGCGAGCCGCCGACGCGAGCTTCGTCATCAACGAACTCACCGACATCCACCACGGCGGTAACCCCAGCGTCGAGCACACGCCCCTGCCTACCGGCCTCAAGGGCGCCCTCGACCTGTCCCGGATCGGCATGTTCGGCCACTCCGACGGAGGCGCCACCGCGGCCACCGCCATGCGCGACGACCCACGCATCAAGGCCGGCCTCGACATGGACGGCACTCTCTACGGCCCCGTCGCCACCTCGGGCCTGCACCGTCCCTTCCTCCTGCTCAGCGCTCAGGACCTCGGTGACGACCCGACCTGGGAGACCTTCCTGGCCCACTCCACCGGCTGGAAGCGCTGGCTCCGCCTCACCGACTCCGAACACCTGTCCTTCACCGACGCCGAAGCCATCTATCCCCAGGCCGCCCCACTCCTCGGCTTCTCCTCCGCCGACCTCGCCCAGCTCGTCGGTACTCTCGACCCCACCCGCTCCATCACCGTGCAACGCACCTACATCGAGGCCTTCTTCGGCCAGTACCTCGAACACCAGCCCAGCCTCCTGCTCAACGCACCCTCCCCCGCCTACCCCGAGATCCAGTTCGTCCACTGACCCAACACCAAAGAGTGGAGATGCGACTGCCGATACCGCCCGTGCGCGCAGATCGCCACGATCCCGCTGCCAGGCACCAGGTCGATCTTCTTGACCGTCACCTCGACACCCAGGACCGTCGTTTGGAACGGCACCGCCAAGTTGTCGCTGATCATGACGTGGAAGCCCGAGAGCTGTTCGTACTCGTCGTAGGCATCGACCGTCGCCTTGTGCCGCTCCAAAACTCAGCCGGGGCCTTTGACCTGGAGATTCGCCTGCTGGCGGCTGCCATAGTTGAGACCCTCGCGGAGTGCCTCTCACGCTGGCTTACATGACCATCAGGTTGGTTCTGGCTGCGATGACGGTGCTGGTTCGCGGTGATGTGTCCAAGGACGCGGAGCTGCTCGTTCTTCGCCATGAGAACGCGGTGCTGCGCCGCCAGGTCAAACGGGTGCGGTACGAGCCCGCTGACCGGATGTGGCTGGCCGCGCTGGCCCGGTTGATTCCCAGGCGCCGTTGGGCTCAGGTGTTCGGTGTTACCCCGGACGCCTTGTTGCGGTGGCACCGCCGGTTGGTCGCCCGTAAGTGGGCCTACTCATCCCATGCGCGTGCGGGACGGCCGCGGACCAGGGCATCGATGACAAGGTTGGTGGTTGCGATGGCCAGGGCAGAATCCTGGGTGGGGTCACCGGCGGATCCAGGGCGAACTGGCCCGGCTGGGTCACAAGATCGCTTATTCGACAGTGTGGGAGATCTTGAAGAAGGCCGGCATCGATCCCGCTCCTAGGCGGGACGGCCCGACCTGGGGTGAGTTTCTGTCCGCCCAGGCCCACCGGATCATCGCCTGTGATTTCCTGCACGTCGATACTGTGCTGTTGCAACGCCTCTATGTCCTGGTGTTCATCGAGCATGGAACCAGGCGGCTGTATATCGCCGGGGTGACGGCGAATCCGACAGGTCCGTGGGTGGCGCGGCAGGCCCGCAACCTGGCCATGGATCTGGGCGCCGGGATGGAGGCGTTGAGGTTCGTGATCCGCGACAGGGACGCCAAGTACACGCAGGTGTTCGACGCCGTCTTCCACGCCGAGGACGTACGGGTCATCTGCGCCCCGCCGCGAGCGCCCAGGGCGAACGCGATCTGTGAGCGCTTGGTGGGGACGCTACGCCGCGAGCTCCTGGATCGGATCTTGATCCTGGGGACGGGTCATCTCCGACGTCCCACCGGACCCCGGGCAGCCCTTGCGGACACAGTACGCCGATCAGGC
>JAOPYK010000179.1 GCA_025964695.1 Streptosporangiaceae bacterium
TGCACGACCTGCTGGTGGCCAACCTGCTCGCCCAGACCGCGGTGCTCGCCTTCGGCCGTACGGCCCAGGAGATCGAGGCGGAGGGCGTCCCGGAGAACATCGTCCCGCACAAGGTCATGCCGGGGAACCGTCCCACCTCGACGCTCCTGGCGCGCAAGCTCACCCCAGGGGTGCTGGGGCAGCTCGTGGCGCTCTACGAGCACATCGCGTTCGTCGAGGGCGTCATCTGGGGCATCGACTCCTTCGACCAGTGGGGGGTGGAGCTGGGCAAGAAGATGGCCAACGAGCTCACCCCGTCACTGGTCGACGAGCAGCCGCCCGGTGGCGATACCGACGGCTCGACGCTGGCCCTCGTCCGCTGGTACCGCCGTCAGCGCGGCAGGGCCGTCTGACCCGGCTCGGCCGTCCGCGCCGTCCCGGCCGGCTCAGCCGGCGTCGAGGGCGCGGTCGAGGTTGACCGCGGCGCTGATCAGCGCCAGATGGGTGAAGGCTTGCGGGAAGTTGCCCAGCGCCTCGCCGGACGGGCCGATCTCCTCGGCGTAGAGCCCGACGTGGTTGGCGTAGGTGAGCATCTTCTCGAAGACCATCCGGGCCTCCTTGACCCGGCCGGCCTGGGTGAGCGCGTCGACGTACCAGAACGAGCAGAGGTTGAAGGTCCCCTCGGCGCCGCTGAGCCCGTCGTGGCCGGTGATCGCGTACCGGTGGACGAGGCTGTCGGAGACCAGCTCCTCGCCGATCTTGTCCAGCGTCATCAGGAACCGCGGATCGGTGGGGCCGGAGAACTTCACCAGCGGCATGCACAGTACCGAGGCGTCGAGGTGCTTGCTGCCCGGGTGCATGACGTAGGCGCCGAGGTCGGGGTCCCAGCACTGCTGCTGGACGAAACGGTACGCACGGCCCGCGAGCCGCTGCCACTTGTTGATGGGAGCGGGCAGTCCGCGGTCGCGGGCCAGCCGGCCGGCGCGCTCGAAGGCCACCCACGTCATGAGGGTCGAATACGTGAAGCGCTGGCGCCGGCCGCGCACCTCCCAGACCCCCTCGTCCGGCTCCTCCCAGTGGTCGGCGAGCCAGTCGAGCCGCTTGGACAGCCCGGCCCACAGGTCGTAGGAGATCGGGACCTCGCGGTTGTAGAGGTAGACCGCGTCCATGAGCTCGCCGTAGACGTCGATCTGGCGCTGGCCGACCGCGTTGTTGCCGATGCGCACCGGCCGTGATCCGCGGTAGCCGTCGAGGTGGTCGAGCATCTGTTCGGGGATCTTGTCGCTGCCGTCGACCGCGTACATGATCATGATGTCACGTTCCAACGTCGCGGACTCGCAGCGGCGCTGGATCCACTCCATGAAGGCCGAGGCCTCGTCGAGGAAGCCCAGGGTCATCAGGGAGTAGACGGTGAACGCCGAGTCCCGCAGCCAGCTGTAGCGGTAGTCCCAGTTGCGGACGCCGCCGACGTGCTCGGGCAGGGAGGTGGTCGGGGCGGCCACCAGCGCGCCGGTGGGGTGGTAGACCAGCAGCTTGAGGGCGAGCGCGGAGCGCTGCACCATCTCGCGCCACCGCCCGCGGTACCGGGACTGGCCGACCCAGCGCTGCCAGAAGTCGGAGGTCTGCAGGAAAAGCTGGTCGGCCTCTCCCTGTACCAGCGGATGCACCTCGCCGTTCCACTCCAGGATCACGTCGACGGTCTCGCCCTCCTCGAGGGTGAACGTCGCCTTGACCCCGTCGCCGTCGTTGGTCAGCGGCACGCTGGAGCGCAGCACACAGCGCCCGGCACTCGATTCGAAGACCGCTCCCACGCCGTCGACGACCTCGACGGTGTGCGGCACCCGGGCATAGTCGAAGGCCGGATAGCAGTTCAGCTCGAACGTCGCACGCCCCCGTACGGCCCGGGCCTGCCGGACCAGCAGGTCGCGGGGGAGGGCCACGCCGCTGGTCTCGGGGACCATGAAGTCGATGACCTCGCCGACCGCCTCAGCCGTCAGGAAGCGCGTCATCAGGATGTTCGTGTCGGGTAGATAGAGCTGTTTTGGGCGGCTTGTCGTCCGGCAGGACAGCGAGAAGAAACCGCCCTTGCGCCCGTCGAGCAGTGAGGCGAACAAGGACGGGGCGTCAAAGCGGGCCGGGCAGTACCAGTCGATGGTCCCGTCCGTGCCCACGAGCGCGACGGTCCGGAGGTCACCGACGATGGCGTGTTCTTCGATGGGCAGGTAGCGGCCGTAAGGGGCCGATCCGTGAGGGGGCACGATTCCGATGATCCGGGCCGGTGTTTCGCTGGTATTCCCCCGGCGTTACAAGGGAGATCCGTGTGTGGAACGGTCCGGCCGTAACCTCGGTGCGAGCCTGACGGCAACGGGGCCCAGGCGCAGCGGCTCACGCGGGGTCGGCCGGCGGGACCGCGACGGTGCACCGGATGAGCAGGCCGGCGTGCACGTCGGTGCCGTCCTCGGCGGCGTAGAGGTGGGGCACGTCGGCGGCCCAGCTGACGTGGTCGCCGGCCCCGGCCACGACCGGGCCGTCGACCGGGCCGACGCGGGCGGTCCCGGCGAAGACGGTGAGGTACTCCACGGTCCCCCGCGGGTGCGCGGGGGAGACCTGAACCCGGCCTGGCCTGATGCGCAACCGGTAGAGCTCGGTGGTGACCGTCTCGTCGGCGAAGCTCTCCAGGAGGACCGCCGAGACCGCCGCGCCGTGTACGGCCTCGGCCTCGGAGGCCGGGGTGCCCGGGTCGGTGAGGACCGTGGCGAGCGGCACCTCCAGCTGAGCCGTGATCGCGTACAGCGTCTCCAGCGTCGGGTTGCGGGTCCCGGCCTCCAGCCCGGACAGGGTCGCCTTGCCGACCGCCGCCCGGTGGGCCAGCTCCGACAGCGACAGGCCGCGAGCCTGCCGCAGTCGCTGGATGCGCCGCCCGACCTCGGCGGCGAAGGTGGCCCGCTGCTGCATGGGGTCATTGTCCCGCTTGCGTTCCGTATGTGGAACGATTGTGGCAGGCTTGGTGTTCCGTTTACGGAACAATGGAGGCTTGATCATGGACGGACGGCGGTCGCCGGGGACGGTGCAGCCGGTCCTGGCCGGCGTGGTCACGGCCATCGTGGGCTTCGCGAGCTCCTTCGCGGTCGTGCTGGCAGGGCTGCGTGCGGTCGGTGCGAGCCAGGACCAGGCGGCTTCCGGCCTGCTGGTGCTGTGCGTGACGATGGGGATCACGGCGATCGGCCTCGGCCTGCGGTACCGGATGCCGGTGAGCATCGCGTGGTCCACCCCGGGCGCCGCCCTGCTGGTGTCCGCGGGGCGTCACGGCGGCGGATACCGCGAGGCGCTCGGCGCCTTCCTGGTCACTGGCCTGCTGATCGTGCTCGCCGGGTTTTCCGGCCTGCTCGGGCGATGGCTGGCCGCGATCCCCGTCCCGCTGGCCAGCGGGATGCTCGCCGGGGTGCTGCTGCCGCTGTGCCTGGCGCCCGTCCAGGCCGTCGTCCGGTTCCCCGCGCAGGCGGTGCCCGTCGTGGTCACCTGGGTGGTGCTCAACCGGCTGAGCCGCCGATGGGCCGTGCCGGCCGCGCTGGCGGTCAGCATCGCCTCGATGACCCTCAGCGGGCCCTGGACGGCCCACGGGTCGCGGTTCTGGCCCGTCCTCACCGTGCAGGCGCCGGCCTTCTCGGTAGGGGCCTTCATCGGCATCGCCGTCCCGCTGTTCATCGTCACGATGGCCTCGCAGAACGTGCCCGGCATGAGCGTGCTGGCCGGCTACGGCTACCGGCCGAGGCTCCGCCCGATCCTGGCGAGCACCGGGACGGCGACGATGATCGGCGCACCGTTCGGCGCGCACGCCGTCAACCTGGCCGCCATCACCGCGGCCCTGGTGGCCGGACCCGACGCGCACCCCGATCGCGCCAGGCGATGGATCGCCTCGGTCACCGCCGGGGCCTGCTACCTCGGTCTCGGCCTGTCCGCGGGCCTCGCCGTGTCGCTCATCGCCTCCTCGCCGCCGCTGCTCGTCGAGGCCGTCGCGGGCCTGGCGCTGCTCGGCGCGCTCGGCTCCGCCGTCCAGGCGGCCGTGGCGGATCCGGGCCAGCGCGACGCGGCGATCATCACGCTGGTCGTCACCGCCTCCGGAATCGCCCCCTTCGGCATCGGCGCGGCGTTCTGGGGGCTCCTGGCCGGGCTGGCCTTCCGGGCCCTGCACCGCACCGCTTCCGTCCCCTCCCCGTCCCATCCCGCCGAACCCGCTCCGGGTTCTTCCGCGGAGCCTTCGGCAGCCGCTCTGACCGATGTCCCGGCGGAATCCGCCGCGGGCCCTTCCGCGGCTGAGCGGGCCGAATCCCGCCCGGCCGACATGGACGCCGGTGCCCCAGGTCATGGGGGTGCCTGACCGGGGTGCCCTCACCGTGCTGTCGCACAAGCAACATCCTGGATTACCGGCCTTTGACCGGTTCATTGTCTGATCGTGGATACTGGTCTCCGGGGAATCCTGCGAGTCGTCCGGCCACCGCCGGAGCCGCGACGGCGCTGCCACCGTGTCGTGGTGTCCGGCGGCTCGGGGCGGAGCCCCCTCCGATCGTCCCCGTCTCTGGAAGTGTCCGTGTGCTGATTCGATTGCTGCGCGTGCATCTGCGCCCCTACCGCAAGCCCATGGCGCTGATCGTGCTGCTGCAACTGGTGCAGACCCTCGCCATGCTCTACCTGCCCACCCTCAACGCCGACATCATCGACAACGGTGTGGTCACCGGCGACACCGGCTACATCCTGCGGCTCGGCGGCGTCATGCTGGCCGTGGCGCTGGCGCAGCTCGCCTGCGCGACCTGCGCCGTCTACTTCGGCGCTCGCACCGCGATGGCGCTCGGCCGCGATGTGCGCGCGTCGCTGTTCGACCGGGTCCAGGCGTACTCGGCCCGCGAGGTCGGCCGGTTCGGCACGTCCTCGCTGATCACCCGGACCACCAACGACGTCCAGCAGGTCCAGATGCTGGTACTGATGACCTTCACCATGATGGTGGCGGCCCCGATCATGTGCGTCGGCGGCATCCTGATGGCCCTCAACCAGGACGTTCCGCTGTCCTCGCTGCTACTGGTCATCGTGCCGGTGCTGGCCGTGATCATCGGCATCATCATCTACCGGATGCGGCCGTTGTTCCGGCTCGTGCAGGAGCGCCTCGACCGGATCAACCAGGTGCTCCGCGAGCAGATCACCGGTGTCCGGGTCATCCGGGCCTTCGTCCGTGACGGCCGTGAGCGGGACCGCTTCGCCGTGGCCAACACCGAGCTGCTGGAGGTCTCGGTCGGCGTCGGCCGCCTCATGGCGCTGATGTTCCCGGTGGTGATGCTAGTGGTCAACGTCTCCAGCGTCGCCGTCCTGTGGTTCGGCGGCCACCGGATCGACGGCGGCTCCATGCAGGTCGGAGCGCTGACGGCCTTCCTCAGCTACCTGATGCAGATCCTCATGTCCGTGATGATGGCGACCTTCATGTTCATGATGGTGCCGCGCGCCGAGGTCTGCGCGGAGCGCATCCAGGAGGTGCTGGACACCGACTCCAGTGTCGTGCCGCCGGCCGTTCCCGTGCGGGCCACGGACGTGCACGGCCTGCTGGAACTGCGCGGTGTGGAGTTCCGCTACCCCGGCGCGGAGGAGCCCGTGCTGCGCGGCATCGACCTGGTCGCCAGGCCGGGTGAGACGACGGCGGTCATCGGGAGCACCGGCAGCGGCAAGACGACGCTGCTCAACCTCGTCCCCCGCCTCTTCGACGCAACCGGCGGCACCGTGCTGGTCGATGGGATCGACGTGCGCGACCTCGACGCCGTCGTGCTGTCGGAGGCGGTCGGCTTCATCCCGCAGAAGCCGTACCTGTTCTCCGGGACCATCGCCTCCAACCTGCGCTACGGCAAGCCCGACGCCACCGAGGAGGAGCTCTGGCAGGCGCTGGAGACCGCGCAGGCCCGTGACTTCGTCGAGAAGATGCCCGACGGCCTGGACACGAAGATCGCCCAGGGTGGCACCAACGTCTCGGGCGGCCAGCGCCAGCGCCTGGCGATCGCCCGTGCGCTGGTGCACCGGCCCGAGATCTACCTGTTCGACGACTCCTTCTCCGCACTCGACTACGCCACCGACGCGGCGCTGCGGGCCGCGCTGGCCCGCGAGACGGCAGATGCCACCGTGGTCATCGTCGCCCAGCGGGTCAGCACCATCCGCGACGCGGACCGCATCGTCGTCCTGGACCAGGGCCGGGCCGTCGCCGAGGGCACGCACGGCGAGCTGATGAAGACCAGTGAGACCTACCGGGAGATCGTGCTCTCCCAGCTCACCGAGCAGGAGGCCGCATGAGCACCCCCGCCCACAACGGCACCGGCGAGCGCCCCACGCCCGGCCGGGGGCCCGGTCCAGCGGCCGGTGCCCCCGTCGGCAGGGGACCCGCCGCCTTCATGAACGGGCCGTCGGTGGAGAAGTCCCTGGACTTCCGGGGGTCGAGCCGCCGGCTGCTGCGGACGCTGCGGCCCGAGCGGCCGCTCATCGTGCTCACCCTGGCCCTGGCCGTCGCGAGCGTAGCGCTGACGGTCCTCGGCCCGAGGATCCTGGGCCAGGCCACCGACCTGATCTTCGCGGGGGTCGTCGGCCGCCAGCTCCCGGCGGGGACGACCAAGGCCGAGGCGGTCGCCCGGCTGCGCCAGCAGGGCCACGGCACCCGCGCGGACATGCTCGACTCGATGCACCTGGTGCCCGGACACGGCATCGACTTCGGGCAGGTCGGCGGGGTCCTGATCATCGCGGTGCTGATCTACGTCGCCGCGTCGGTCCTGAGCTATCTGCAGGGCCGGCTGACCACCACCATGGTGCAGCGGTCGATGTTCCGGCTGCGCGAGCAGGCCCAGGCCAAGCTCTCCCGGCTGCCGCTGAGCTACTTCGACGGCCAGCCACGAGGTGAGGTCCTCAGCCGGGTCACCAATGACATCGACAACCTCGCCCAGACGCTGCAGCAGACCCTCAGCCAGATGCTGACTTCGCTGCTGATGATCGTCGGCGTGCTGGGCATGATGTTCGTGATCTCTCCGCTGCTCGCCGTGATCGCGCTGGTGACCGTACCGGTCTCCATGGTGGTCGCGGCCCAGATCGGCAAGCGCGCCAAGCCGCAGTTCGTCCAGCAGTGGTCCACGACGGGCCGGCTGAACGGGCACATCGAGGAGATGTACAGCGGTCACTCACTGGTCAAGGTCTTCGGCCGGCAGCAGCAGGCCGCCGCGACCTTCAAGGAGCACAACGACGCCCTGTTCGTCTCCAGCTTCCGGGCGCAGTTCATCTCCGGCCTGATCCAGCCGGTGATGATGTTCATCGGCAACCTGAACTACGTGCTCGTCGCGGTCGTCGGCGCGCTGCGGGTCGCCTCCGGGGCGCTCTCGCTCGGTGACGTCCAGGCGTTCATCCAGTACTCCCGGCAGTTCAGCCAGCCGCTCACCCAGGTGGCGAGCATGGCCAACCTGCTGCAGTCCGGCGTGGCCTCGGCCGAGCGCGTCTTCGCGCTGCTCGACGCCCGGGAGCAGGACCCCGATCCGGAGACGCCGGCGCGACCGGAGCAGGTGCGCGGCCGGGTGGAGTTTCAGGGGGTCTCCTTCCGGTACGCCCCCGACACCCCGGTCATCGATGGCCTGTCCCTGACCGTCGAGCCGGGCCAGACGGTGGCCATCGTCGGCCCGACCGGGGCAGGCAAGACCACCCTGGTCAACCTGCTGATGCGCTTCTACGACGTCACCGGGGGACGCATCACCCTCGACGGGGTGGACATCGCCTCGATGACCCGCGAGGACCTGCGGGCCAAGACCGGCATGGTGCTGCAGGACGCCTGGCTGTTCGGCGGCACGATCGCCGACAACATCGCCTATGGGGCGACGGAGGCGAGCCACGAGCGGATCATCGAGGCGGCGCGGGCCACCCATGTCGATCACTTCGTGCGCACCCTGCCCGACGGCTACGACACCGTCCTCGACGAGGAGGGGTCCAATGTCAGCGCGGGTGAGAAGCAACTGATCACCATCGCCCGGGCCTTCCTCGCCGAACCCGCGATCCTCATCCTGGACGAGGCGACCAGCTCGGTCGACACCCGCACCGAAGTCCTGATCCAGCGGGCGATGAACTCACTGCGCGAGGGCAGGACCAGCTTCGTCATCGCCCACCGTCTGTCCACCATCCGCGACGCCGACCTCATCCTGGTGATGGAGTCCGGCCAGATCGTCGAACAGGGGACGCACGGCGAACTCCTGGCGGCGAATGGCGCCTACCAGCGGCTGTACGCGGCCCAGTTCTCGCAGGCCATGGTGGAGATGGACTGACGCCTGCGACTCGGCGCAGAGAACCGTCGCATTCGTGGTAGACGCCGTGTGCCTGGGATAGGACGGGAGTGACCGCGGCACCTGCGAGTCCAGTCGGACGGCCGGTCGCCATGCGTCAGACTTGTCGCAGTTCCGAACGACCCTTAGGAGAGCTCTCCATGGTGCATGAGCGTGCCGGACAGCCCGCACAGCCGGCCGACCTCGTGGATGTGGCACGTCTGGTCACCGCGTACTACGCGCTGCATCCCGACCCGGCCCACCCGGGGCAGCGGGTGGCCTTCGGAACCTCCGGTCACCGCGGCTCGTCGCTCAACACGGCCTTCAACGAGGACCACATCCTGGCCACCAGCCAGGCCATCGTGGAGTACCGCGCCGGTCAGGGTGTGGACGGGCCGCTGTTCCTGGGCGCGGACCCGCACGCGCTGTCGGAGCCCGCGAAGGTCTCCGCGCTGGAGGTCTTCGCGGCCAACGGGGTGACGGTGCTGATCGACTCCCGGGACGGCTACACGCCGACCCCCGCGGTCTCGCACGCCATCCTGAGCCACAACCGGGGCCAGGACGCCGGACTGGCCGACGGCGTCGTGGTGACGCCCTCGCACAACCCGCCCTCGGACGGCGGCTTCAAGTACAACCCGCCGAACGGCGGCCCGGCGGGCAGCGACGCCACCTCCTGGATCCAGGACCGGGCGAACGCGCTGATCGCCGGAGGGCTGAAGGAGGTCCGCCGGATCCCCTACGACAGGGCACTGTCGGCCGACACCACCGGCCGGTACGACTTCCTCGCCGCCTACGTGGACGACCTCGGGTCGGTGCTGGACCTGGACGCGATCCGCGGCGCCGGTGTGCGGATCGGAGCGGACCCGCTGGGCGGCGCCAGCGTCGCCTACTGGGGAGAGATCGCCGAACGGCACCGGCTGGACCTGACCGTGGTGAACCCGGACACCGACCCGACCTGGCGGTTCATGACGCTGGACTGGGACGGCAAGATCCGGATGGACTGCTCCTCGCCGTATGCCATGGCCTCGCTGATCGCCGGCCGGAACGCGTACCCGGTTTCGACCGGCAACGACGCGGACGCGGACCGGCATGGCATCGTCACGCCCGACGCCGGGCTCATGAACCCCAACCATTATCTCGCCGTGGCGATCTCGTACCTGTACGGCCACCGGCCCGGCTGGCCGGGCCACGCGGGGATCGGCAAGACCCTGGTCAGCAGTAGCATGATCGACAAGGTCGCGGGCGGCCTGGGCCGGGCCCTGTTCGAGGTCCCGGTCGGGTTCAAGTGGTTCGTGCCGGGGCTGCTCGACGGATCCCTCGGGTTCGGCGGTGAGGAGAGCGCGGGCGCTTCCTTCCTGCGTCGCGACGGCTCGGTCTGGACGACGGACAAGGACGGGCTCATCATGGCGCTCCTGGCCGCGGAGATCATCGCGGTCACCGGCCGGTCGCCCAGTGAGCTCTACGCCGACCTGACCGCCCAGTACGGCGAGCCGGCGTACGCCCGGGTGGACGCCCCCGCGACCCGGGAGGAGAAGGCGGTGCTGGCCCAGCTGTCCGCCGACCAGGTCACCGCGGACTCGCTCGCCGGGGAGCCGATCACCGCGGTGCTCACCGGCGCGCCCGGCAACGGCGCCCCGCTCGGCGGCCTCAAGGTGTCCACGGAGAACGCCTGGTTCGCCGCGCGGCCCTCCGGCACCGAGGACGTCTACAAGATCTACGCCGAGTCGTTCCATGGGCCGGAGCACCTCGCCGAGGTCCAGCGGGAGGCCCGCACCCTGGTGGACGCCGCGCTGGCCCGCGGCTGAGGCACGCCCGGTCTCGGTCCTCAGCCCTCGACGATCTGGTTCTTTCCGACCACGACGACCCCCTCGTCCGTCACCGTGAACCGGGCCCGGTCGTGTTCGGGATCGAGGCCGATCCGGGCGCCGTCGGGGATGTAGACGTTCTTGTCGATGATGGCCTTGCGCACCATCGCGCCCTTCCCGATCCGTACGTCGTTGAGCAGCACCGAGTCGCACACCTGGGAGCCGGCGTCCAGGACGACCCCGGGCGACAGCACCGACCGCTCCGTCATGCCGCCGGAGACGATGACCCCCGGCGAGACCATGGAGTCGATCGCCTGACCGCGCCGGCCGTCCTCGTTGAAAACGAATTTCGCGGGTGGCAGCGGGTCGTGACCGGTGTAGATGGGCCACTGCCGGTTGTAGAGGTCGAACACCGGGTGGACCGAGATCAGGTCCATATGGGCGTCGTAGTAGGCGTCGAGGGTTCCAACGTCGCGCCAGTAACCGCGGTCGCGCTCGGTGGACCCGGGCACCCGGTTGCGGGCGAAGTCGTACACCTGGGCCTGGCCTGCCTCGACCTGGATCGGCACGATGTTGCCGCCCATGTCGTGCTTGCTCGACGGGTCCCGGGTGTCCTTCTTCACCGCGTCGATGAGCGCCTGGGTCTCGAAGACGTAATTGCCCATGGAGGCGTAGACCTGGTCGGGGGCGTCGGAGAGACCCTGCGCGTCCGCCGGCTTCTCCCGGAAGGCCAGCATGGTGACCCCGTCGGCCGCCGCGTCGATGACCCCGAACTGGTTCGCGAGCTCCAGTGGCTGGCGGATCGCGGCCACCGTGACGGCCGCGCCGGACTCGATGTGCTGGTCGACCATCTGCCGCGGATCCATCCGGTAGATGTGATCGGCGCCGAACACGATGACGTGATCGGGGCGCTCGTCCTCGATCAGGTTGAGGTTCTGCAGGATGGCGTCCGCCGACCCCAGGAACCAGCGGGGGCCGAGCCGCTGCTGGGCGGGCACCGGCGTCACGTAGTTGCCGAGCAGCGTCGACATCCGCCAGGTACGGGAGACATGCCGGTCCAGGCTGTGGCTCTTGTACTGGGTGAGGACGACGACCTTGAGATAACCGCTGTTGGCCAGGTTGGACAGAACGAAGTCGATCAGCCGGTACATGCCGCCGAACGGCACTGCCGGCTTCGCCCGGTCGGCGGTGAGCGGCATGAGCCGCTTGCCTTCACCGCCCGCCAGCACCATTGCCAGGATCTTGGGCGTGCTCATAGCGCGAGGGTATCCCTGTTCCCGATCTACAAACAGTCTTAAATGGGAGGCACCGGGCTAGGATTCGCAGCATGCGCGTCGATCTCCTCACCCGTGAGTATCCGCCGGAGGTCTACGGGGGCGCGGGGGTGCACGTCGAGTACCTCGCCCGGGAGTTGCGCGAACTCTGCGAGGTACGGGTGCGCTGCTTCGGCGCCGACCGTGACCTGCCCGGCGTCGAGGCCTACCAGGTCCCGGGAGGGCTGGCCGGGGCCAACGCCGCCCTCCAGTCGCTCGGCGTCGACCTGGAGATCGCGGCCGGCTGCGCGGGCGCGGACCTCGTGCACAGCCACACCTGGTATGCCAACCTCGCCGGCCATCTCGCCAAGCTCCTGTTCGGGGTTCCGCACGTGCTGACCACGCACAGCCTGGAGCCGCTGCGGCCGTGGAAGGCCGAGCAACTCGGCGGTGGCTACGCGCTCTCGTCCTTTGCCGAGCGCACCGCCGTCCTGTCCGCCGACGCCGTGGTCGCCGTCTCCGAGGGGATGCGGCGCGACGTGCTGAGCGCCTACCCGGAGATCGACCCGGGCCGGATCAGCGTGATCCACAACGGCGTGGACACCGACGCGTACGCCCCCGACCCGGGAACCGGGCGGCTCGCCGCGCTGGGCATCGATCCGGACCGCCCGTCCGTGGTGTTCGTCGGGCGCATCACCCGGCAGAAGGGGCTGCCCCATCTGCTGCGGGCGGCACTGTCCTTCGATCCGGCCGCGCAGCTTGTCCTGTGCGCCGGTGCCCCGGACACCCCCGAGATCGCCGCCGAGGTGGAGGCGTCGGTCCAGCGGCTGCGCGCGGAACGCGGCGGAGTGGTGTGGCTGAAGGAGATGCTGCCGCGCCAACAGCTCGTGCAGGTCCTCAGCCACGCCACGGTGTTCGTCTGCCCCTCGATATACGAGCCGATGGGAATCGTCAACCTGGAGGCGATGGCCTGTGCGGCGCCGGTCGTGGCCACGGCCACCGGCGGCATCCCCGAGGTGGTCGCCGACGGGCGGACGGGTCTGCTGGTGCCGGTCGAGCAGGCCGCCGACGGCACCCCGCTGGATCCCGCCCGGTTCGCCGCCGACCTGGCCGACCGGGTCAACGCCGTGCTCGCCGATCCGGACCGGGCCGCCATGGGCCTGGCCGGGCGCCGTCGTGCCGTCGAGCACTTCTCCTGGACGGAGATCGCCCGCCGCACCCGGGACCTGTACGCCGGGCTGCTTCGCCCGGCCGGCTGACGCCCGCTCCTCAGCCCTGGGCCGGTCCGGCGGCGTAGTCGCGGACGCCCTGGAGATCGAGCACGGTGATCCTCTTCCATCCCGTCGTGACCAGGCCCCGCCTGCGCAGCTCGTGGAATCCCCGCGCCGCGGTCTCCCGCGAGGCGTCCACCCAGCTGCCCAGCTCGGTGTGCGAGAGCCGGGGCAGGATCTCGATGCCCTCCGGTCCCCGCTTCTGATAGCGCAGGGACGTTTCAGCCAGATAGACGAGCAGATGGGCCAGGCGCCGCTTGCCGTCGGCCTCCGCGTGCCAGCGCAGGCGATTGCCGAGCTCGTCCATGCGGCCGACGATCGTGGCGGTCAGCGGCCACCAGCAGCGCGGATGCTCGTCCAGCAGGGTGGTGAACCGGGAGGCGGGCACCGTGAGCGCCCTGATCTCGTCCAGTGCCTCCACGGTCGCCGTGCGGGGCCTGCGGAACAACGCGGAGATCTCCCCCACCACATCGCCCGGGCCCCGCACGGCGAAGACGACCTGGCGCCCCGACGGAGTCGGGGAGGTGACCTTCGCCCAGCCGGACAGGATGATCACCACGTTGGTCGAGGAGGCGTCCCCCTCGAAGCACAGTGGTTCGTCGTGCGGGCGGAACTCCCGCTCCCGGCCCGCCTCGCGCAGCGCGTCCCGCTCCGGTTCGTCGAGCGCGTCCCAGAAGCTGAGCTCGGTCATTTCTTCGCTGGGTTCATCCGGCACGCATGTCTCCGTTCCCGCGAGGCCTCCGGACGACAGGCGCGGCGCTGATCCGGGAGCCTCCAGTGGACACGGCTCCGGAGGGGCCTGACAAGACCTGGGCAGGGGTGTTTCGGCCCTTGTCGGGCCCCATCCATGATCGCGGATGGTGCACAGCCGGGTGACCGCACCGTGACGCCATCCATACCTGCGAGGGGAGAGCATGACGCTGGGGCGGTCACCTTTGCGCCCGATTTGCTTTTAGCTGGATGTTTGATACCGTTATGTCTGGTTATGGCGATGCGCCCCATGCCTCGCCCTGATGGTCGGTTCGACTCCGCACCATCGTTCGTCCGTGTCCCGCCTCAAGGGGCCGCGACGCGCGCGTGACAAGGATCCGCGCTCCCATACATGTCCATCGAAGGCCGGCTGCCCGTATCGCGGCCGTCTTCCGCCGAATCCGCGCTCCGCGGAACCGGGAACCCACGTTCTCAGGGGTGAATCGGCGCTTCGCGCGTCGTAGGGCTACTTCCATGCCCGAATCCGTCAGCTAACCCGGTAGGCGACCTGGAAGAAGAGGAGTCACGTTCAGTGACCAGCACGTACTCGCAGTTCTTCTCGTCCCTCACCAGCCGTGCCGCCGCTCTCAGGAGCCGTGTCACCTCGGGTGTCGTGGTGGGTGCCGTCGCAGTCGGCACCATCGCGGCCGGTTCCGCCGCCGTCTCGGCGGCTCCCACCGCCTCGTCCGCCCGGACCGGGGCACACTCCGTCGCGAACGGCGGCGCGGCCGCCTCGGCCGCCCACCTGGCAACGGCCGGTGCGGTGATCAGCCTGGCCGAGAAGCAGGTCGGCATCAAGGCCGACCAGTCCGGCCAGACCAAATTCCATCAGTGGTTCACGTCCACGCCGGACGCGCAGCATCTCGCCCGCCGAGACGGCGGGAGCGTCAAGGACTACAACGGCGCCGCCTGGTGCGACATGTTCGTCTCCTGGGTCGGTGCGCAGGCCGGTGTCAAGCACATGGGCCGCGACGCCTACACGGTGGCGCACGCCAAGTGGTTCCAGAAGACCCATCGCTGGGGCGAGAAGCCGACGCCGGGCGCCGTGGTGTTCTTCGCCTGGAACGGCGGCGGGACCGACGGTATCGACCATGTCGGCCTGGTCGTCAAGGACAACGGCAACGGCACCATCAGCACCGTCGAGGGAAACACCACCGGTGACGCCGTGGCCAAGAAGATCCGCCCCACGTCCCACGTCGTCGGCTACGGATACCCCGAATACGCCGCCGGCTGAGCGGCCGTCGGCCGGACCGCGCCCCCGCGCGGTCCGGCCTCACTCCTGTACGGCCCACTTTTGTACGGCCCACGCCGCCGCTCTTTTGCCGTTCTTGACGGGCGGCGAACGCTGACCGATTAACCGGCCGGGTATGTGGTGTTATGACGCCGGTACTCCACTGGGGTCGCTCGTCTGGCAGAAGGCTGGTCTCTCATGGGCAGCAAGCTGGCATTCTTGAGGTGTGATACCGCGGTCGATCTCGGTACCACGAACACGTCCATTCATGTACGGAACCGTGGGCTGGTGCTGAAGGAACCGTCCGTCGTGGCAATCAACAGCAGATCAGGCCGGATCATCGCGGTGGGTGCCGCGGCCAAGCAGATGATCGGCCGTGTTCCTGAGACGATCACCATGGTCCACCCCGTACGGGGTGGGGTGATCACGGATTTCGAGATCGCGACCCGCATGATGCGCCATTTCCTCAGGGTCGCCAACAGGCCGCCGAACTTCATCAAGCGCCATGTCGTCGTGGCGGTGCCGAGCGGCATCACGGCGGTGCAGCGGCGCGCGGTCCAGGAGGCCACCCACCTGGCCGGCGCCCGGCGCGTTCACATCATCGAGTCCCCGATGGCGGCGGCGATCGGCATGGGGCTGGTCGGCGCCGAGTCCGAGGCCGAGGGCATGATGGTGGTCAATGTCGGCGGAGGCACCACCGACGCCGCGATCATCTCAATGGGCGGCATCGTGGTGGCCCACGCGCTGCAGATAGGCGGCGACGACCTGGACCAGGCCATCGTCTCCTTCGCGCGCCGGGAATACGGCCTGGTGGTGGGCCTGGGGGCGGCCGAAGAAACCAAGATCGCGGCCGGATCCGCCTACCCCACCGCCAAGGAGCGGTCCACCTCGCTCAGGGGCCGTCATGCGATGACCGGCCTGCCGAGGATCGTTTCCATCTCGCAGGCGGAGATCTGTGCGGCGATCGCCGAGCCCATCAGCGCGATCGTGGATCTGGTCAAGAAGACGCTCTCGGAGTGCCCGCCGGAGGTGTCGGGGGATCTGATGGACCAGGGGATGGCGCTCACCGGAGGCGGCGCGCTGCTGGACGGCCTGGAGGATCTCCTGCGCTCGGAGATCGGCATCCCGACCCATCTGGTGGACGACCCTCTCGGGTCGGTCGTGCTCGGCTCGGCCAAGTACGCGGAGGAACTCTCCGACGAATGACCATTTATTTACCCGTCTGGGGGGTAAATTTAGGATATTACTTAGAATTGTCCGAATAGTGACAGTCCGAGGCGCACGGGTTCTCATTTTGCCCTATATTGCATTGATGTGGGATGAGGTTACCGCAAGGTCATTCTCTCCGCATCGAGCTGAGCTTCCCGGGGGTGGGATGAGTTCTACTGAGGCGATGGGTACGGGGCCGGGGGCCGGTGGCGGGCTTTCGGCGCCGGAACTGCTGGATCTGCGAGCCACCATGCGAGATCGGGCGGTGGTCGCCCAGGCGAGGGTGGTGCTCGCGGAGCGGTTGCGGTGCCACGTGGGGGAGGCGCTGCAACACCTGATCTGGCTGGCCAGGGATCTCGACCTGGAGCTCACGGAAACGGCGGCGCTGGTCATCGGCGGCCGGCAAGTACCGGGCGGTGATGAGGAGGAGGAGGCCGTCGGGGCGCTGGTCGTGGACACCGCGCCCAGGTTGGGGCGGGACCGCTCCGCCGAGCTGGAGGACGTGCTGCGGCGGCTGGCCGTGGAGGACGCCGTCGGGGACGCGGAACTCCTCGCCGGAACCCCCGAGGATCCGGTGGCGCGAGCGATACTCGACGCGTCACAGGACTGCGCGAGCCTGCTCGTCCCGGTCCGCGACGCCGAGGGACGGGTGGTCGACTTTCTCAACGCGGCGCTCAACGAACGGGCAAAGGACCTCTTCGGCCGGGGCGCCGAGGAACTGGTCGGCTGCCGGCTATTGCGGGTCGATCCGGGCACGGCGCTGAACGGGCTGTTCGAGTCCTACGTCAAGGTGCTGGAGTCCGGCGAACCGTACGCCCGCGGGCCGTTCCAGTTCTCCACCGCGCAGAACGGCGTCGCACGCTCGGGCCGGCTCAGCGCGCGCTGCGTACGGGTGCCCACCGGCGTCTGCGTCACCTGGCGTTACCACGACGAGGAGGACCGCGTCCGGCGCCGGCTCGACCGGGCCGAGCGGCTGGCCCAAGTGGGCTTCGGCGAGTGGGACCTGGTCGGCGACGAGCAGACGTGGTCGCCGCAGATGCTCGCCAACTACGGCCGTACGCCGCAGGAGGGCCCGGTGCCGGTGGACGAGCTACCGAAGATCGTCCTGGCGGAGGACCTGCCGCTGATGGAGGACACCCTGCACACATTGTTCAGCCGCCGCGAGCCGATCGAGCTGGAGCATCGGATCATGACCGCGGCGGGGGAGAACCGCCACCTGTTGCTCTTCGCCGAGCCGGTGCTGGACGACTCCGGCCGGCCGGTCGCCGTCAGCGTCGTCTCCCAGGACATCACCCGCCGGCGCTATATCGAGGAGGCTCTGGCCGAGACCCGCAAGGAGTTCCTGCGGCAGCAGAGCGAGACGGTGCGCGAGCGCCAGGTGACCCTCACCCTGCGGCGGGCCATCCTTCCTCCCGATCATGAACTGGTCACCGTGCCGGGCCTGCAGGTGGCCATCCGGAGCCTGGCCGCGGAGAGCCCGGCCCGCATCGGCGGCGACTGGTACGCGACCAGGGCCCTGCAGGACGGCCGTGCGCTGCTCGCGATCGGGGACGCCGCGGGGCACGGGCTGGCGGCCACCGCCGCCATGGCCCGGATGCGCATGGGCCTGCTGGGTCTCGCCTACACCTGCGAGGACACCGCCCAGCTCTCCTGCTGGCTCAACGAGCTGGTGAGCGACCTGGAACCGGCGACCATCGGCACGGCGCTGCTGGCCCACTACGACCCCGGCACGCAGCTGATGGAATGGACCTGCGCGGGACACCCGCCCCCCATTCTGCTCAGGGACGGGCACGCGGCCCGGATGGACATCGTCCCCGATCCGGTGCTGGGCTGCTTCCCCGAGGTGTGCTACTCGACGATGACCACCCAGCTGCGCAGCGGCGATCTGGTCCTGCTCTACACCGACGGGCTGATCGAACGCCGGGGCGACGACCTCGATGAGCGGATCGGCCGGCTGGAGCAGATCTTCGAGAGTTCGGCCGCCGAACCGGACCAGGTGCTGGAAGCCGTGCTGGCCCAGATGGGCCATGACCGGAACGCCGACGACACCACCCTGTTCGCCTTCCGGGTCGACTGACGTCCGAGCCGTTCCCCGCCCACGCGACCACCGGCTCAGTCGGTGGGTGTGGTGATGGTCAGGGCGTGGCTCCCGCCGATGCGGACGGGCGGGATGAGCTGCCAGTTTCCCTGGTCGGCGAGCGCCTGCAGCGCCTGTGGCCGGCCGACCGCCCGGGGCCAGTCCGCTTGGCGGCCGGGCGTGCAGGGATGCTCGAGGTGGCGGATCCGGATGGTGTTGAACCGGCGGACCCACGCCGCTTCGGGCACACCGGTGGCCGGACCGCCCTTCATCGCCCGGTGGGTCTCGGACGCGATCTTCAGCAGCCCGTCACAGGCGGCGGGCCCGGGCCCCATCATGAGCGCGGTGTCGAAGAGGGTCTCCAGCCCCAGCGGGGTCGTGACGCCCTCGCGCCGGGCGACCCCGCGGGCGGGCCCGAGGTACGCGTCGTGACCCACCGCGAGCTGGATCCGGCGGAAGGCGGGGTCCAGGGCGGCCCGTCTCCAGTCGGCGGTGAAACCCGCGCCCAGATCCCCGGTCCGGTCCGTCCGGGCGTCGGCGAGCCGCCGCAGGACCGCGGTGTACCTGGTGAGGACGTTGCCGGGGACGGCGGTGTTGTAGGCCTTCACCGCGTCGAGCAGGTCGCCGTACTTGGTGCAGAACCCGATCCAGCCCGCGGTGAAGCCACAGCCGTCGTGCTGGTCCTTGATGTAGCCGTACTGCGGTACCACGCTGTCGTTCTCGAAGACGGCGGTGATGTCATGGATCATCATGAGCTGCCGTGCCTCGGCGGACGCGTCGCGCGTCTGCGCCGCCGGGGTGGTGGCGGCCGTGGCGGTAGTGGCCTGGGTGGAGGCGCTCAGGACCGCCATCACGGTCGGCGGTACGGCCGGTTCCGCTGCGGAGCCGGCCGGGGCGCAGGCCGCCACGGTGCCGGCCAGCACGGCGCAGAGCAGGACGGCCGGTCCACCGTGAGAGAGCACGGCCGCCAGCCTAGAGGCCGGGGCGTCACCTCGGCACGGGATCGGGCGCGGCCGGTGAGAGGGGGCCGCCGGGGCTCAGTGGGTGACCTGCTCGGGGACCTTGACGGGCTTGGCCTTCCTCGGATCTCCGGGCCCGAAGCTCAGCCGCAGCAACTGACCGGGCCGGCCGGGCCGACCCAGACGCTTGCCGTTGACGGTCAGCTGGGTGGCCCCGGCATCGTGGAGCGTCACCGTCAGACGCTGCGGGCCACTCCAGGCCTGGTGGCTGCGGGCGTGCACCTTTCCGTTGAACAGCAGCTTCCCGGCGGCGTCGTGCACGATCACCTGGCTGGTCCGCTTGGCGTCCACACGGACCTCGACGTTCGGCTGTGGGGCCGCGGCCCGGTGCACGGGGGCCGCCGCCGGCGTGCGGTGCGGCGAGCTCTTGACCGGCACAGGGTGCGGGCGTCCGTGCGCGCCGCTGATGAGTGCGAACACCGCGTATCCGATGATGGCGACCAGCGGGATCGCCGCGGCCACGGCCCACGGGGCCCGGTACCGCCGGGCCAGTGCCGTCAGCCGGTCCTGCAACCGGGACGAGGGGCTCGGCGATCGGGAGGGGGGCCCGCCCGTGGACCAGCCGTGCGACTCGTCGAAGGAGCTGACCAATGGGGCGGAATCGATCCCGATGGCCTTGGCGATGCTGCGCAGCTGGGCCCGGACGTAGAAGTCGCCGCCGCACAAGGCGTAGTCGTCCTGCTCCATCGCCTCGATGATCGGCTCACGGATCTTGGTCTTCGCGCTGATATCCGTCACCGTCAGGCCGGCGGCGCGGCGCGCCGCGGCCAGAGTCTCCCCGATGCCCACATCATCCCCCTCGGCCGCCGTCGGATCCCGCTCGCTCACCGCGGAGCCCGCATGGTCACGGGAGGTCACTACCCGTGATCGAAGAGATCCATCCTCGCAGGTCAGAGAGGGATCTCCACGTATGCGGTCAACGTTCGGCCAAGTCAGCGGACGGTGATCCCGGCTACCGGCCGAACGATGCGTCACGGCCGCGCGTACCGTGGGTACGGCCTTCAACCGAGGGGACTGATCGCAATGACGCAAGCAGAGATCGGCGTTACCGGCCTGGCGGTGATGGGCCGCAACCTGGCCAGGAACCTGGCCCGGCACGGCCATCCGGTCGCCGTGCACAACCGGACGGCGGCCAAGACCAAGGATCTCGTGGAGGAGTTCGGCCATGAGGGGACCTTCCTGCCGGCCGAGACACCGGAACAGTTCGTCGCGTCGCTGGAGCGCCCGCGCCGGATGGTGATCATGGTCAAGGCGGGACCTCCCACCGACGCGGTGATCGACGAGTTCGCCCCGCTGCTGGAACCCGGCGACATGATCGTCGACGGCGGCAACGCGCACTTCGCCGACACCCGGCGGCGGGAGGCCGCGCTGCGGGAACGCGGCCTGCACTTGGTCGGCAGCGGGATCTCGGGAGGCGAGGAGGGGGCGCTGCACGGGCCGAGCATCATGCCGGGCGGTTCCGCGGAGTCGTACGAGGCGCTGGGCCCGCTACTGGAGGACATCGCCGCCAAGGTCGACGGCGTGCCCTGCTGCACCCACGTCGGCCCGGACGGCGCCGGGCACTTCGTCAAGATGGTGCACAACGGCATCGAGTACGCCGACATGCAGCTCATCGGTGAGGCCTACGACCTGCTCCGGCACGCGGCGGGCCTGTCCCCGGCCGAGATCGCCGAGGTCTTCCGGACCTGGAACACCGGCCGCCTCGGGTCCTATCTGATCGAGATCACCGCCGAGGTCCTGGCGCACACCGACGCCGCCACCGGCAAGCCGTTCGTCGATGTGGTGCAGGATCAGGCGGAGCAGAAGGGCACCGGCCGCTGGACCGTGCAGACGGCGCTGGATCTGGGGGTGCCGGTAAGCGGCATCGCCGAGGCGGTCTTCGCCCGGTCGCTGTCCGGGCACGCCGGGCTGCGGCGGGCCGCCCACGGGCTCCCGGGACCGAAGCGGGCACCGCTGCAGGACACCGCCGGGTTCGCCGACGACGTGGAGCAGGCGCTGTACGCCTCGAAGATCGTCGCCTACGCGCAGGGCTTCCACCAGATCCAGGCCGGCAGCGCGGAGTACGACTGGAACATCGATCCCGGGGCGATGGCCACGATCTGGCGCGGCGGCTGCATCATCCGGGCCCGGTTCCTCGATCGCATCCGGGCCGCCTACGACGCCGACCCGGCGACGCCGACCCTCCTGACCGACGACCACTTCGCCGAGAGCATCGGGGCCGCACAGGACGCCTGGCGCCGCGTGGTGGCCACCGCCGCCAGGCTCGGCATCCCGGCACCCGGCTTCTCGTCCGCGCTGGCCTACTACGACGGGCTGCGGGCGGACCGGCTGCCGGCGGCACTCACCCAGGGGCTGCGTGATTTCTTCGGAGCCCACACCTACCGCAGGACCGACCGGGACGGCGCGTTCCACACCCTGTGGGGAGGGGATCGCACCGAGACCTCCGCGTGAGCCCGCGCGCGGACCCGGTCCGGACGACGAACTGGTCCGGACCGGTTGGTGTCGGCCCCCGGATGACCGATCCGAGGACCCGCGCACCGCGATGGCGCCAGATCTCCACCAGGCCCTCGCCGGACGGCTCCTGTAGCGCCGCCCGTATCACCGAACGGCTCGCCTGGTAGGCCTCGCACAGCTCGGCCTCGACCAGGCGCTGTCCGGGGACGTACTCGCCGTGGAAAACCGCCTCGCGGAGCCCCGCCGCCACGGCCGCCCCGGCCCGGGATTGTAGACCTTCGCGTTTCATCCGCCCGGCGCACCGCACCAGGGGTCCCCCGGTGCCGGAGCGAGCGCGCCTGAGCCGGTCCTGCGGCGGCGGAGAGCCGTTGTACCGAGGGCGAATGTTAGGGATCCTCTATCCGGGGATAGCGTCTTTCTACCCTGACACAGGAGCTGAGACGTGACCGACGAGGCCAGGCGCCCGGCAGATCTCGATACCACCGCGCCCAACCTTGCCCGGATGACCGACTACTTCTTGGGCGGCAAGGACAACTTCGCCGCCGACCGCAAGGCCGCCGAGGAAGTGCTCGCCGTCGCACCGGAGGTCCTGGCGATCGCCCAGGCGAGTCAGGCCTTCCAGGTCCGGATGGTGCGTTACCTCGCCGAGCAGGGGATCACCCAGTTCATCAACGTTCGCTCAGGGCTTCCCACCCAGAGCAACACGCACGAGGTGGCCCGGTCGGTCCGCCCCGACGCTCGCGTGGTGTACGTCGACGACGATCCGGTCGTGCTCTCCCACGCCCGCGCCATCCTGGGCAGGGACCCGCTCACCCGGGTCGTCCAGGGCGACGTTCTGCATCCCGATGAGCTGATCGCCGATCCCGTGCTGCGGGAGCTGATCGGCTTCGACCGGCCCCTGGCCGTCCTGATCTTCGGTGCGCTCCAGTTCATCCCGTACGAGGACGACCCGCTGGGGAGCGTCGCCCGGCTGCGGGACGCCATGCCCTCCGGGAGCTACCTGGCCCTCACCCACGTCGTGTTCGACACGCGTCCCGACGCGGTCGAGCCGATCGTCGACATCTACCGGCAGATCCTCAACCGGGACGAGAACGCCTCCCGTACGCGTGAGGAGGTGCTGCCTTTCTTCGATGGGCTGAAACTGGTCGAGCCCGGGCTCGTCTACGTTCGCGAATGGCGCCCGGACAACCCGCTCGCCGCCCAGTTGCCCGAAAAGGCATGGAGTGTGGGCGGGGCCGCCCGAAAACCATGATTGTTTCTCCGAAGAGGGCGGCCGCTCCCATGCTGGTCAGCGCCGTGGCGAAGATCGAGGATCATTTAACGGTGGGCTTAATGGGGATTTGGCTGCCTTCTGGTAACTATGCAGTGACGTGCGGCAGTGGAATACTTGACGGTTCAGCCGTTCGAGGAGCTTGTCTTCATGGTCATGACCCAGCCGCACGGGGATTCTCCGGTTCCCAGTAGGTTCGCTGTCCCGCATGGTGGCCCCACGGTGCTGAAGATCCTGCTCGGGTCCCAGCTGCGGCGGCTGCGGGAGGACAACCACATCAGCCGGGACGACGCCGGGTACGCCATCCGGGCCTCCGGCTCCAAGATCAGCCGGCTGGAGCGGGGCCGGGTGGGGTTCAAGGAACGCGATGTGGCCGATCTGCTGACGCTCTACGGGGTGAGCGAAGACCAGGAGCGCATGGGGCTGCTGTCGCTGGCTCGCCAGGCCAATGAGCCCGGGTGGTGGCACAGGTACTCCAACGTGCTGCCGAGCTGGTTCGAGGTCTACATCGGGCTCGAAGAGGCGGCGTCGCGGATCCGTTCCTACGAGGTCCAGTTCGTGCCGGGCCTGCTGCAGACCGAGAGCTACACCCGGGCGGTGACCGTGCTCGGGCACCCCGACGCGCCGGACGACGAGATCGAGCGGCGGGTGGCCCTGCGGATGGCCCGTCAGCGGCTCCTCACCCGCGAGGACGCCCCGCAGCTGTGGGCGGTGATCGACGAGGCCGTGATCCAGCGGCCGCTGGGTGGCACCCAGACGATGCGCGAACAGCTCGAGCGCCTCCTCGAGGTCTCCACGCTGCCCAATGTCATCCTGCACGTCATGCCCTTCCGCCTGGGCGGCCACGCGGCCGCCGGCGGTCCGTTCAGCATCCTGCGGTTCGCCGAGCCCGAGCTCCCCGACGTCGTCTACCTCGAGCAGCTCACCAGCGCCCTGTACCTCGACAAACGCGAAGACGTCGATCCGTATCTGGCGGTGATGGAGCGGTTGTGCATGGAGGCCGAGCCCGCCAGCGCCACCCCCGGCATCCTCCGCCGGGCCCTCGCCGACCTGTGACCGGCCGCTGGCAGCCGCCGCCGGTGGTCCCGTCCAGTGGCCGTGCCCTCGACCCCACGACGGGCTGTTGTCGCGGCGTAACCGTCCGGTGACACACTCTTCACAGGGGTGTCGCGCGGATCACAGGGGGTGTCGCGGGGACACCCGGCCGTGCGTCGCCGTCGAGGAGGGGAAATGACGGGACGGGTGAAGTTTCCGGTAGTGGCCGGTGAGCTGGTCGCGGAGTTCGCGGGGACGATGATCCTGATTCTCTTCGGAGTGGGTGTCGTGGCGCAGGTCGTGGCAGGCGGGCTCGGCGGCCACGACAGCATCGCCTGGGGATGGGGCCTGGGCGTCACGCTCGGCATCTACACGGCGGCGCGCCTGAGCGGCGCGCATCTCAATCCGGCTGTCACGCTCGCCCTCGCCTTCTTCAAGGGCTTCTCGTGGCGCAAGGTGCTGCCGTACTCAGTGGCCCAGATCGCCGGTGCCTTCGTCGCCGCCCTGCTGGTCCGGTGGAACTACAACGAGGTCCTCACCAAGGTCGACCCTGGGCACACGACCAAGACCCAGGGGGTCTTCTCGACGCTGCCCGGCAACGGGACACTGCCAGTGCACGAGTGGGGCGGGCTGCGCGACCAGGTGATCGGCACGGCGATCCTGCTGTTCCTCATCCTGGCCATCACCGATCTGCGCAACACCGCACCGGGCGCCAACCTCGACCCGGTGGTGATCGGGCTGCTCATCGTGGCGATCGGCATGGCCTGGGGCACGGACGCCGGCTACGCCATCAACCCGGCGCGTGACTTCGGGCCGCGCCTCGCCTCCTATCTCACCGGCTACCATTCCGCGTGGCGAGACCAGTACGGCGAACTCTATTTCTGGGTCCCGATCGTGGGCCCGCTCATCGGCGGTGTCATCGGCGCGGGGCTTTATCAGGCGATGATCGACAGATTCCTGCCGTCCGGAGAAGAACCACAACCCGGGACGGTTCCGACCACCGAGAAGGCGGCTTCGAAACCCGCTCCGCCACCGACCACGGCCGAGTTCAAGACCGCCTGAGGGCTCGACCACACAGAAGGGATTCCCGTCATGGCTGATTTCGTCGGAGCGATCGACCAGGGCACCACCAGCACCCGCTTCATGGTCTTCGACCACGGGGGCAACGAGGTGGCCCGGCACCAGCTCGAGCACGGGCAGATCATGCCGCGGCCGGGGTGGGTCGAGCACGATCCGACCGAGATCTGGGAACGTACCCGCGCCGTCATCGAGACGGGCCTGAGAAAGGCCGACCTGCGCGCCGCCGACCTCACCGCGCTCGGCATCACCAACCAGCGTGAGACGGCGGTGGTCTGGAACCGGGTCACCGGGCGGCCGTACTACAACGCGATCGTCTGGCAGGACACCCGTACCGATCGCATCGCCTCGGCGCTCGAGCGGGACGGCAAAGGAGACATCATCCGTGCCAGGGCCGGGCTGCCCCCGGCGACCTACTTCTCCGGCGGCAAGATCCAGTGGATCCTGGAGAACGTCGAGGGAGTCCGCGAGGCGGCCGAGGCCGGGGAGGCCATCTTCGGCAACACCGACACCTGGTTGCTGTGGAACCTCACCGGGGGTGCCGACGGCGGTGTGCACGTCACCGACCCCACCAACGCCAGCCGCACGATGCTCATGGACCTGGAGACGCTCGGCTGGGACGACGAGCTACTGTCGTTCTTCGGCATCCCCCGGCGGATGCTGCCCGAGATCCGGCCGTCGTCCGACCCGCAGCTGTACGGGCTCACCCGGTCCACCGGGCCGCTGCGCGGCGAGGTCCCCCTGTCGGGCGACCTCGGAGACCAGCAGGCCGCGACGGTGGGCCAGGTCTGCTTCGGCGTCGGCGAGGCGAAGAACACCTACGGCACCGGCAACTTCCTGCTCCTCAACACCGGCGAGGAGCTGGTGCGGTCCAAGAGCGGGCTGCTCACCACCGTCTGCTACCAGTTCGGCGGTGCCCGGCCGGTGTACGCGCTCGAAGGCTCGATCGCGGTCACCGGCTCGGCCGTACAGTGGCTGCGCGACCAGCTCGGGATCATCTCCGGAGCCGCGCAGAGCGAGTCGCTCGCCCGCCAGGTCGAGGACAACGGCGGCATCTACTTCGTCCCCGCATTCTCCGGTCTCTTCGCGCCGTACTGGAGATCCGACGCCCGCGGGGCCATCGTCGGGCTGTCCCGTTACAACACCAATGCCCACCTCGCCCGGGCCACCCTGGAATCGATCTGCTACCAGACGCGTGACGTCGTCGAAGCGATGCGGCAGGACTCCGGGGTCACCCTCGACGTGCTGCGGGTGGACGGCGGCGTGACCGCCAACCAGCTGTGCATGCAGATGCAGGCCGACATCCTCGGCGTCTCGGTGTCCAAGCCCGTCGTGGCCGAGACGACGGCACTGGGCGCGGCCTACGCGGCCGGCCTCGCCGTCGGATTCTGGAAGTCGGTCGACGACCTCAAGCGGAACTGGCACGAGCACCAGCGCTGGCAGCCGGAATGGACCCAGGAGCAGCGCGACCACGGTTACGCCGGCTGGAAGAAGGCCGTCGAGCGCACCCTCAACTGGGTCGACGTCGACTGAATCGCCGCGGGAGCGCGATAATCCATTCGGCCACTCCGGGTGGAATTATCCGGCGTGCCGGAAAGCGGATATGTGTAAGGTCTCCAGCGATACGCAAAGCCGCTCGGCGAGCGTACGGTCCGCAGCACGCAGCCGCCCGCGGGCTCACAGGAATGGTCGGAACATGCCCCTCGCATTTCGATCATGGAGTGGAAGCAATCATGGCCGAGTCGCAGCAACCGCCATCGCAGGTCTCCAGGGTCGCCGACGAGAACGCCATGGGAAAGCCGATCGAGGTCTTCTGGATGACGCTGGCCGACGCCAGCATGTTCCAGAAGTTCACCGTCGTTCATGTCTTCGACCACGGCTGTGTCCTCAGTCATCACAGCAAGGAGCGGATCGACCGTTTTCGATGGGACGAGGTCCAGCGCTTCACCCAGCGGATCGTCAGGAAGACCGTGAACGGCGTGTACAGGAGCACGACGTACACCTACGAGTTCGAGTTGCTCGATGACCGCACGGTCCGCGTCATGGGGGTGACCACGAGGCTGCAGACGTTCGGTGTCGAGAACTTCGGGAACCTCGCCGATCCCCTGATCACCGCCGTCCAGCTGCCACGGATGCAGGCGATCCTGGAGCTGGGCCATCCGGTCCAGTTCGGCTCGTACAAAGTCGAGTCCGCGGGTCTGCGCAACGCGGGCCTGTTCAGGAGCAGCGCCCGTAAGTGGCTGCCCTGGGAGGACCTTCAGGAGGTGAAGGTGGCCACCGGGCAGGTCATCGTACGGTCGCGTGTCAAGCGCCGGCGCTGGTCGAGCGCGGAGGTGTCCTCCGTGCCCAACCTCAGCGCCTTCCTCGCGCTGGTGCGGATACACGGCGGCACGGTCGCGTGAACCGCCGCCGCTAGCGGGCGGTGCCCGGGCGGTCGCGGGGTGGCCGGTCGTTCCCGCCGCCGGATCGCCGGGAACCGGGATGGAGCGCGAAGCCGGCCGCGGTCCCCGCGACGAGGACGGCGGTGACCAGCAGTGGCCACGCGAGGCCGGCATGCCGCAGCAGCAGGGCTCCGAGGAACGCGCCCAGCACCATGGACAGCACGGCGGCGGCCCGGCGCGCGGCTCTGGGGTTGGTGCCGCCGGCCAGGCTGGAGTCGGCGGCAAGCCCGGTGAGGGTCCGGGTGAGGACGGTCGTGGTCAGATCTGGGACCGCCAGGCTGCGCACGGTGGCGTTGCGAAGCCCCATCGCCAGGGCGACGAGTGCGATCACCAGATGGCGGCCGCCCGTCCCGGACACGTGCACGACCGAGGCGGCCACGGCGGCGATGACGAGCAGCACCGCCTCGGCGCTCAGCGCGGTCAGAACCTGGGGCCGCCGGGACGAGAGGGTGGCGTTGAACCGTCCGGCGATGACGGCGCCGATGAGGAAGGCGGCCAGTGAGGTCACGGACGCGCTCACGGAGAAGCCGGGGGCTCCGGCGGCCGCGAAGCCGACGATGGCGACGTTGCCGGTCATGTTCGCGGTGAACACGTGTCCCAGGCCCAGGTAACTGACCGCGTCGATGAAGCCGCTCAGCATGGTCAGCAGGATGAGCGCCGGTGGCAGCGGGTCACGCCGGGCGAGCGGTCTCACGGTCCCGTACCCGTCGGCGGGTGGCCGGGACTGAGCGGGCCCCTCACCGGGCCGCCCGGTTCTCGCCGGCGTTCTCGCCGGCCCGGTCGCGGCGGCGGGCGTAGGCGAGGATGTCGCTCCGGCGGTAGCGGCGCCGGACCCGCCCTCCGGCCAGGCTCTCCTCCTCGGCCGGGTCCGGCCAGCCCGCCGGTGGGCGTTTGACGTAGACCGCCACGCTGCTCTGGGCGAGCCCGAGAACGCGGGCCACCTCGGCCGGCGTGAGGAGGTCGCCGGGCTCTGCGGGCTCGGCGGCCCGGTGCTCCTCGTACCAGGCCGCCCACAGCCCGGCGTCCCAGTACAGCGCCTTGCCCACCCGATGGGCGGGCTCGGGATGGCCGTTGACCGCGCGCTCGGCCCACAGACTCTTCAGCGCGTGGCGGCTCAGCCCGTGCTCGGCGGCGAGTTCGTCGCGGGTGAGGAGGCCGGGCTGCACAGGTGAGGCGGGTCGCCGCGCGGTGTACCAGCGGTCCCAGGCCACGGCGTCCCAGGCGAGCCGGCGGCCGACCGTCCCGGCGGCCTCGGGGTGCCCGTTGGCGGCCCGCTCCCGGTACCACTTCTCCAGCGTGCTGAGCCCCAGGCCGTAGGCCGCCATCAGTTCCGGCCGCGTGCGGAGCCTGCCGGATCCGGTCACCGATTCCATGGCCCAAGGTTCTCATCCCCCCGGCGGCCGGGGCGGCAGGGGCGGTGCGGGGCGGCGGCCGCGCCGGTGCGACGGCCGGCTGGCGTCCGGCGGATCGCCGGGCCATCCTGCGCCGCCGCCGGCTCGGCGACCTGCCCGTGTACCTGACCGGCAACCTGATCGGGCTCGCCGCCCTCGGCGCCGAGTTCGCCGAGTGCCTCACCGGAGGCCGGGCCAGGCGGCTCAGCGGAACGCTGTGCGGATCGGCCATGGTCGCCGCCGCGTGCGCGCAACCGTACCTGGGCCACCGCCGGGACCCCGCTCTGCCCGCACGACCGCCGTGGCCGGTGTCGCCGAGGAGCCGCTCGACCACCGCCCTGCCGATGCCGCGGCCGCCGCCGGTCACCACGTAGGAACGGCTCATGCTCCTCCGTCCTGGCGCTGACCCCGCGAACAGGCCGTCGCGCGGTGCGCGGCGATTCGCTGGCCGCGGCGATCAGGGCTTGCGGGCGACACCGGCCCACAGGGGCATCGGCCGGGGGGAGACCCCTGTGCCGGGCCGCCATTGGGTGGTGGAGACGACGCCCGGCTCCAGGAGTTCCCAGTCGCCGAAGAACCGGGAGACCTGCTCCCGGCTGCGGTAGGTGACCTGGGCGTCCGCGGGCATCGTCTGGTTCTGGCGCTGCTGTACCTCCGCCATGTCGCCCGCGTCGAGGGCCGGGTGCGAGAGTACGAGGTAGCTGCCGGAGGGGAGTGCGTCCTTGAGGGTCGTGACGATCGCCAGGGGGTCGTCCCGCTCGGGGACACAGTGCAGGATCGCGACCAGCATGAGGGCGATGGGCCGGTCGAAGTCCAGCGTCGCCCTCGCCCTGTCCAAGATCGTGGCGGGGTCGCGCACGTCGGCCTCGATGTAGTCGGTGGCGCCCCGCGGGTCGCTCGCCAGCAGCGCCTCCGCGTGGACCAGCACGATCGGGTCGTTGTCGACGTAGACGATCCGTGACTCGGGGGCGGCGCTCTGGGCGACCTCATGGGTGTTGCCGGTGGACGGCAGACCGGTCCCGATGTCGAGGAACTGGCGGATGCCCGCGTCCGCAGCCAGTTGATGCACGGCGCGATGCAGGAACGCCCGGTTGGCGCGCACACTCGCCCTGGTCTCGGGAAGAGCCGCGATGACCTTCTCGGCCGCCTCCTGGTCGGCGGGATAATAGTTCTTACCGCCCAGCCAGTAGTCATACATCCGAGCGATATGCGGTCGGCTGCTGTCAAAGCGGGCCGCCCGATCCTCCTGTGGGCTTTCCCATTGCACCACCGCACGCCACCTCTTCTCTTCTGCTGATATCGCCTCAGGGCGACGAACCCGTATGGGGTCGAAGCACAGCATAGATCCCGCCATCGGCCCATTGGGGCGCTATCTGGCCGCGCGCGTCGAATGGAAATCCGGCCGTCCCGCGGCCCCGGGGTCGCCGGTTTCCCGGCGGCCCCGGGTCGACAACGAATACGGGCTCAGCTCGCCCGGTCGCGTGCGGCTCGGTGTGGCGCACGAGCGCGCCTTCCCCGTTCACCGGACCGAAACCCGTGGCTCTGCGGTCACTGGCTCGGCCGCCCGCTTCGCGGCAACGCCGTCCGCATGCTCGGAGTCGAACGCTCCTGTGCGGTCCGTGGACAGGTATATGCGGCCAGGAAGAGGGCGCGCGAAGACCACGCGGTGGCGACCGGCCGTCCGATCAGGCCAGGTCAGACCCCCCTCCGGGCGTGGGGCCGGTGAAGCCGCCGGCGGTTGTGAGCGAATAAACGGCGGTATACGGGAATAAGGCTTAGGACGTCAATCAATCACGGAAAGGGGGTTGAGCCGCTATGGCGCTCATCCTTGCGGTCTTGTTGCTGGCGCTCCTTTTGGGCGGGCTCGGTTTCGCCGCCCATGCCCTGTGGTGGATCGCTGTGATCGTCCTGGTCGTATGGCTGCTCGGGTTCGTGCTGCGTATGGGTGAGGGCACCGGCAGGGGCCGCTGGTACCGCTGGTAGTCCCGGATCCGCCCGGCCGTCCCGCGGGGGGACGGCCGGGCGCCGGCACGGTGCCCGGCGGGCCGGGGGCCGTTTGCGGCGTCGCCGGGTGGTAGGGCGAGTCGTCAAGAACGCGAATCGGAGGACGAAGAGCCAATGGTGCGTTTCGGGTACTTCCTGTCATCTGAGGAGCACTCGCCGGATGCGATGGTCCGTCAGGCCAAGCTGGCCGAGCAGGCGGGTTTCGAAGGGCTGTGGATCTCCGGCCATGGATCCGGCGATCGGGTAATGCTTCCCTATGACCCAAGATGATCTCGGGATCGATCCGTTCGCGCAGGTGGCGCGGCGGCGAGGACTGGCTGGGGTGAGCTGAGATGCCGCGCTGGACCGAACCGCTGACCTGGTGGATCGTGCTGTTCGGCGGCTATCTGTCACTGATCTCCAAGGCGTCGTTGACCGAATTGGTCGTGGGCACCGTGGCCGCGGCCGCCGGAGCGGGCGTCGCCGTGGCCGCCAGGCGGGCGTTGCTTCCCCGCGCCGGGCGCGGATCGCAGGCGGTCCCCTTGTCCGCGCTGGGTCTGCTGCCCGTCCAGATCGTGACCGACGCGGCCCGGCTGGCGCGGCCCCGCGTCTCCGGGACCTTCGCCGAGGTACCGGCCCGCGGCGGACCGGCCGCGCTGGTGCTCTCCGCCTCTCCCGGCACGTACGTCGTCGGAGCGGACACCGAGCACGGCACGGTCACCGTGCACCGCATCGCTACCGGCCCCGATCGGCTGGAACGGGCCCTCATCGGGGAGCATCAATGATCGCCGCCGCGCTGGTGCTGCTGGTGGCCGGGGTGGCTCCCAGCCTGGTGGCCACGTTGCGCGGGTCGCCGATCGACCGGCTGACCGGGCTGGTTCTGGCGGGGCCGGCCGCGACGCTGACACTGGTGCTGCTCGCGGCCGTCTACCGGCGGCCCGCATATCTGGATGTGGCGCTCATGCTGGCGCTGCTGTCGGCGGCGGGCGGCCTGGTCTACGCCCGGTTCCTGGGAAGGACACTTTGAACCTGCTGTTGATCTGGGCCGGGGTCGTGGTCCTCGCGGTCGCGGCGCTGCGGCTGCTGTTCGCCAACGACGTGTTCGCGCGGCTGCATTTCGCCGGGGCGGTCACGTCACTGGCCACTCCACTGATCATCGCGGGACTGATGCTGACCCACGGGGTGTGGAGTTCCGCGCATGACGTCCTCAAGCTGCTGGTCATCGGTGTGCTGCTGTTCGGTACCGGGCCCGCCGTCGTCGTCGCCACCGCGCGGGCCGCGGTCCAGGTGTCGGACAGGGCGCGGAGCGACGATGCGTGAGCTGCTCGTCGCCGGCGCGATGATCCTGGTCGTGGTGATGGCGACCGCAGTGGTGCTGACCCGTGACCCGGTGCGGCAGGCGATCGTGCTGTCCGGTTACGGCATCGCGATGGGGATCGCGTTCGTGGTGCTGCAGGCACCGGATGTGGCCATGTCGCAGATCGGGGTGGGCACCGTCATCGTGCCCCTCCTGGTGGTGCTGGCGATCACCGCCATCGCCCGGGTCCTCGGCCCGGACGACCGTGAGGAGCGACGCCGGTGAGCCGTCCTCTGCGCATGGTCGTCTTCTGGGTGGGCGGCATCGGCGTCGGCGTGCTGTTCGTGCTGGCAGCCGTACGCCTGCCGGGGTTCGGCGGCGACCTCCATCCGTATGGCGCCCGGGCCGTTTCGGCCGGGCTGGCCCGGCACACCCCCAACATCGTGTCCTCCATCAACTTCGACCAGCGGGCGCTCGACACGGTCGGTGAGGAGCTCATCCTGCTGGCCGCCGCGCTGGGAGCGGTCCTGCTGCTGCGGACCACGTCGCGCGAGTCCGAGGAGAGCGCGCGGCACTACGGGCCCGCGGAGATCTTCGACCTCCTGCGGCTCACCGGCTATGTCCTGCTCCCCGTGGGCGTGGTCACCGGGATCTACATCGTGGCGCACGGCTATCTGTCCCCGGGCGGCGGCTTTCAGGGAGGGGTCGTCCTCGGCTCTGCGATCCATCTGGTGTATCTGGCGGGGGACTACCCGGCCCTGGCGCGCGTTCGTCCGCTTCCGCTGTTCGAGGGCGCCGAAGCTCTGGCGGCGGGGGCCTTCGTGGTGCTCGGGCTCGGCTTCGCCGGTCAGGTCACCCCGATGAACGCGGCGGTCGGCCTGGAGGTCGGCTGCGCCGTCGTGCTGGTGCTGGCCAAGTTCTTCGAACAGGCCCTGGTCGTACGGAGTGCGTCGTGAGCCATCTGCCCTACCTAGCGGCCGGCTGGATCCTGCTGGTCGGCATCTACGGGATCGTGACCAGCCGGAACCTCGTCCACGCGGTCGTCTGCCTGTCGGTGACCCAGTCGGCTACCTATCTCCTGCTGTTGAGCGTCGGCTTCCGGCGGGGGGCCACGGCACCGGTGTTCTCCGACATCCCGCAGAACCCTCGTGCCAAGGTGGTGGACCCGGTCGTCCAGGCGATGACGCTCACCGACATCGTTGTCGGCGCCACCGTCACGGCGTTGCTGCTGGCACTCGCGGTCCTGGTGGCGAGACGGCGGGGCACGGTCGACCCCGACGAGCTCAGGTCGCTGGAATCGTGAGCCCGGGACTCGCACTGCAGCTGGCCATCGGGACACCGATGCTAGTCGCGGCTCTGCTGACGGCCCTCGGCCGCCGGCTGACCAGGCTGGCCATGGACGCGCTGGCGATGGCGGCCGTGCTGGCGGCCGCCGGGCTGCTGGCATGGGTGCTGCCGCGATCGACGCACACCGTGGTCGTGTGGATGGGCGGTTGGCGTCCCCGCGCCGGTGAGGGCGTCGGGATCCCGCTGACGGCCGACTCCTTCGGGGTCGGCCTCGCTCTGCTGGTCACGGTCCTGGCGCTGGCGGCCCTCGTCTTCTCGTGGCGGTATTTCGCCGAGGTGCAGGCCATCTTCCACGCGCTGATGCTGTTGTTCGTGGGGGCGATGTGCGCGTTCACCCTCACCGGCGACCTGTTCGACGCCTTCGTGTTCTTCGAGCTGATGAGCGTGGCCGCATGCATCCTGACCGGCTACAAGTCCGAGGAGCCCCAGACGGTCCATGGCGCGCTGAACTTCGGCATCGTCAACTCGGTCGGCGCCTACCTCACGCTCACCGGGGTCACCCTGCTGTACGCCTCCACCGGAGAGCTGGGATTCGCCGCGATCGGCGCGCATCTGGCCGCGGTCCCGCACATCGTGGTGATCGCCGGATTCACGCTCGTGGCCACCGGCTTCCTGGTCAAGGCCGCCGCGGTGCCCTTCCACTTCTGGCTGGCCGACGCGCACGCCGTGGCCCCCACCCCCGTCTGCGTCCTGTTCTCCGGCGTCATGGTGGAACTCGGCGTATACGCGGTCGCGCGGCTGTACTGGACGACCTTCGCCGGACCGGTCGCCGGCCCCGCGGTGGGCCGCGTGCTCGCCGTCTTCGGCGCGGCGACGGCCCTGCTGGGCGCGGTCATGTGCCTGCAGCAGCGCCACATCAAACGGCTGCTCGCCTATTCCACCATCAGCCACGTCGGGCTGCTGCTGGTCGGCGTGGCGGTGCTGCGCCGGGACGCGCTGGCCGGTGTCGCCATCTACCTGATCGGCCATGCCGGGGTGAAGGGCGCGCTGTTCCTGGGTGCGGGGGGCCTGCTCAACCACTACGAGACGGTCGACGAGACCGAACTGCACGGGCGGGGCCGGGCGACGCCGATCGGCGGGCTGGTGTTCCTGCTCGGCGGCCTGGGGCTGGCGGGGCTGCCGCCGTTCGGCACCTGGGCGGGCAAGGCGCTCATCGAGCACACCGCCGAGGGCCGGGGCTGGTGGTGGGTGACGCCGCTGGGGGTGCTGGCCTCCGCGCTCACCGGTGGCGCGGTGCTGCGCGTCTGGCTGCACGTCTTCCGTGGCGCGGGCAGGCCCGCCGCCCATGCGCAGGTGGACTCCGAGAACGCCGAGACCCGCGGCCGGCTCGGCGCTCTGCCGTGGACGATGACGGGCCCGCCGGTCGTGCTGCTACTGGGCGCCCTGGCCCTCGCGCTGGTCCCCGGGCTCGGCCGGGCCGTGGCCGACGCGGCGGCGTCCTTCAGCCGCGGCGCCGACGGTGCGGGGCCCGCACTGTGGACCGGTACCGGCATCTCCCTCGGCCTCGTCACCGGTGTCGCCGCGGGCGCGGTGGCGGCACTCGGAGTCTGGGGGCGGGCGGCACCGGCCGCCGTACAGCCCGTACTGGGCCGGCTGAGATCAGCCCATTCGGGTCACGTCGGCGACTACGTCGCGTGGCTCGCGGCGGGAGTCGCCCTGATGGCACTGCTGATGGGCGGCTGAACCGGCTCAGCACCGGGTGAGCGCCGCACGGACCTTCACTCCTTGCCGGACCGGTCCGCCGTGGGCGGGTGCTCCGGCTGGGCCTGGAGGGCCTCGTCCAGGGAGGGGTGGATTTCGAAGAGTTTGTCGAGGCGGGTGACGTGGAAGACGCGGCTGAGGCGGTCGCCGGCGCTGACGAGGGTGATGGTGCCGTCGTGGGCCTGGAGGCGGTGGTGGATGCCGACCAGGACGCCGAGGCCGGTGGAGTCGAGGAACTCGACGCCGCTGAGATCCACGATGAGGTGCAGTGCGCCGTCCTCGACGACGTCCACGAGGGTTTCCCGCAGTCTTGGGCTGGTGAACACGTCCAGTTCGCCGCTCACGGTGACGATGGTGAGCTTTCCGTGGAGACGATGGTCGACCGCGAAGTCCATGATTCTCCCCCTCAGCGATGTGGCGGCACCGGCGGCGGATCGTGAGGTCACCGCCGGTATGGGGTCGCCGCCATACCCTGCCTCCGGCGTTCTATCCCTCCGCCCGGCGGGCCGGCGCACCTCCCGATCGGGGCGGTTGACGCTGAGCCGGCCGGATGGCGTCGCGGTGGTGCCGGGGCCGGGATCCGGCGGAGCAGGGCCGCCCTCTGTCCGGGGCCGCGCATGTTTGGACCCGGCCGGTGAGCCCGCGGCGTTCCACCTCACGCTTGCCGCACATCTAGATCATACCCGCTGGTCTCGACTCGAATCCGGCCGCTTACGTAGAGTCACCCATAGGCGTTCCCGGGTGGGCGTGATACGGATCGTGGGTGGATTTCGATCAGGCCGCCGACGAGCTGTACGGCGTCTCACCCGAGGAGTTCGTCGCGACGCGGGATCGCTTGGCCGGCGCGGCGCGGGCCGGCCGGGACACCGGACTCGCCCGGCGGATCGCCGCCCTGCGCCGGCCCACCGTGTCCGCGTGGGCGGTGAACCTGCTGGCCCGTCAGGCCGCCGACCAGATGGACTCGCTGCTGAAGGTCGGCTCCGGCCTGCGCGGCGCCTGGTCGGCGGGCACCGGGCTCGCCGAATGGGAGCGGCATCGTAACAGCGCCGTGGCCAAGGCGGCCCGTGCGGTGCGGGAGCTGGCCGAGCGCGCCGGTCACTCGTTGCGGGAGCCCGCTCGCCGGGAGGTCGAGGAGACCCTGCAGGCGGCCATGGTCGATCCGGAGGTGGCCGAGGAGGTCCGTGCCGGGCGGCTGACCCGGCCCCGCAGCCATGTTGGTTTCGCCGCGCCCGGCCGGCCGGCTCCAGGGCAGGCGCCGCCTCCCGGGCCCGCGGCGCGCCGCAAGCGTGCCGAAGATCCCAGGATACGGTTGCGGCGGCTCCAGGTGGAGGCCGAGGAAGCGGCGCAGGCGGCGGCCTCTCTCCAGGACACACAGGCCGAGTGGGCGGGGCAGCTGGACACGGGCCAGCAGGAACTGGACGGCATCACGCAGGCCGAGGAACGGCTGCGGGGTGAGCTCGACGCACTCCGGCGGCGGCGGGAGGCGGCCGGCCGGCACCTGCGGGTGGTGCGGCGGGAGCACGACAACGCCGCACGGTCGGCGGCCGAGGCCCGTCATCGCGCCGACGAAGCCCGGCACCGGCTCGAGGAGGCCGCCGACCCCGCCGAACCCGGATAGCCGTGCCGCACGTTCGCCGCCGGCCCCGCCGGCCCCGCCGGACCGGATGTCCGAACCGGGCAAAGCGCCCGGTTCGGTTGGCCGCGGGGGCCCGAGGGCATAGAGAGAAAGGGCGCCACCTGCGCGGACGTGACGTTCTCGTACCGGGTCGCCTGTCCCGGGCCCGCTGCCGCCGTGGCACGCCCGCCCGGCTGTGACCGGGGTCTCGACGGCTCGTCGCGCCGATCCGGGTTGAAGCCCGCCGCAGGGGTAGCACCAACGATTCCGACAACGGGGCAGGAGTACACCTGAGGAGGATGGATCGATGACCAAGCAAGACACCGTGGTGGATCTGCTGTTGCGCCAGCACCAGGAGATCAACCGGCTGCTCACCAAGGTGGAGAAGAGCACCGGCAAGCCGCGCGCCGAGGCCTTCGACCGATTGCGGCACCTGCTGGCGGTGCACGAGACGGCCGAGGAGGAGATCGTGCATCCGTACGCCCGGCGCACCATCAACAACGGCACGCGGGTGACCGAGTCCATCCTGAAGGAGGAGAACCAGGCCAAGCACACGCTGGCGGAACTGGAGAAGCTCGGCACCGACTCGGTGGAGTTCACTCCTGTGTTCATGCGGTTCCAGAAGGCGGTGCTGGCCCACGCCGAGCACGAGGAGAAGCAGGAGTTCCCCGAGCTCGCCGCCAAGAGCAGTCCAGAACAGCTGAAGGGCATGGTCGCCGCGGTGAAGGCCGCCGAGGCGATCGCCCCCACTCACCCGCACCCGGGAGTGGAATCTCCCACCAAGAACCTGGCGCTGGGCCCCATGGCCGCGGTCGTGGACCGCACCCGTGACGCCATCCGCAAGGCGATGAGCTGATCCCGGACCCACGGTCACCTCGCGTTGACCGCGGTTGACGGGTGGAGCGTCGCTCACCCTGACCAGCCGCCGGCGGCTGGTCAGGGAAGGGCGTCCACCGGCGGATGCGGGTAGAGCGGTGAACGGTGCTGGAAGGACAGGATGCCGGGGTTCTGGATGACGCCGTCGCGGATCTCGATGGCTCGCTGGATGGTCTGGTCGGCGTCCCAGGCGGCGGGGCCGGCGAGCACCCGCCGCAGGTACGGCAGCAGAGCCTCGCTGATCTCCCAGGTGGCTGAGTTCCACAGATAGGACGGGCTGTGGTCGACGCCGTAGTAGTGGACCTTGCCCCCCACCTCGAACATCGGCTCGATGAACGAGGTGGGCCGCGCCCAGCTGAAGCCCATCCCCTCGTCGCAGGAGACGTCGATGATCAGGCTGCCCGGGATGAAGACGTCCAGATCCTTCTCGGTAAGGAACATCAGCGGCGCATCCGGGTCCTGGAGCACGCAGTTGACGATGATGTCGTACCCGGAAAGAAAGGTGGCCAGCGGTTCCCGGCCGCCGCGGGAGACCACCTGGCTGAGGCTCGGGTCGTCGGCGTCGTTCTCGAAACGCACCATGCGCGCCGAGTGGATGGGCGAGGCGACCGCGCTGATGCCGCGATGGGTGAGGATGTCGACGTCGTTGACCCCATGCGCCTTGAGGGCCGTCACCGCTCCCCGGGCGGTCGCGCCGAAGCTGATGACGGCCGCCCGCAGCCGGCGGCCGTAGTCGCCGGTCATCCCGCTCAGCTCCAGGGCCTGCAGCACCGAGCAGTAACCGGCCAGCTCGTTGTTCTTGTGAAAGACGTGCAGGCTGAACGCGCCGTCCGGGGTCCAGTGGTTCATCGCCTCGAAGGCGATCATCGTCAGCCGCCGGTCGATGGCCAGCTGGGTGATGCGCTCGTCCTGGACGCAGTGCGGCCAGCCCCACAGCACCTGTCCCGGGCGCAGTTCCGCGACGTCCGCCGCGAGCGGTTTGGCGAGCAGGATGACCTCGCACTCCGCGAGGAGCCGCTCGCGTGGAAGCAGCCCGGCCACGTACGGCGCCAGCTGCTCGTCCAGCACGCCGAAGCGCTCACCGTAGCCCTGTTCGAGATGGATGCGGCCCCGCAGATCGGCATCGATCCGCTCCAGGTGCAGGGGGTGGATCGGCAGCCGCCACTCGTTCTCCTTGCGAGACCGCGACATGACTCCGAGGCTGAGCTCATTCACGTGCGCTCCCTTGGTTGAGGCCTATGTCTAGCACAGGCCGCTATTTCGTGGCGCACGCCGATGATCCCGCGCGGCCGCTGGACCAGCGGTCATGTCCCGGGAAACCTCTGGCCGACGGCGCACCCTAAGCCGATGCCCCGACCGTGGGGGCGGGCGCAGATCAGCAAGGGGACCGCCGTTTCGCGATGAGGATCTCGAGGCCGTCGAGGATGCGCTGCAGGCCGAACTCCCATCCGTTGTCCCGCCGGGCGCCCGTGGCGGACGCGGCGATCGCCGCCAGCGCGGGAAAGCGGTCGCCGTAGGCGTGCATCAGGTCCGTGACGGTCGGGCTGGCCTGCCGGTCGAGGGTCTTCTTCGACACGATGGAGAAGCTGCTCGCCGCACAGGCCTACACCTAGAGCCGCGGGCCGGCCGGTTACCCGGGGTGGTCCTCACCTGCGTCGTCGATCTCCACCAGTTCCTCGACGCCCACCCCGTACAGTTCGAGCATCCGGGTGAGCTGATCGAGGTCACGGGCGTAGCCGACCACCGCCCGGTATTTGCGGACTCGCAGGCGGTCACGATCATCGAGCACGATCGCCTCGACGTCGATGCCGTGTGGCCCGACCCAGTGCGTGCCCATCTAGTGGACCTACCGGGGAAGACCCCAAGGCAACCTCCCGGGACGGCAACGGTCACGGGGAGTAGATCATGGGGAGTCAGGGGGCCGACATGGTGACCGTTCTGCTCTCGGTATAGGACAGGCGGGCCGCCGTCCCCTGCTCGCAGGACCGAGTCGGCGGTGATGTCCAATGATTCGTCGTTGATCCGGCTCATCGGATCGCGGTAGCCGTCGAAGACGACCGCCCGCCCGCCCGGTATGCCGCAGGAACCTCGGCTCGGCGGCGGAATGCTTGATCACGGCGCCGTCCGGGGCGAGGTTGCCGCGGAGCACGTGGATGCCTTCAGACAGGCGATCGGCTGAATCCGATCTTGCTCTTCCCGGGTGGGCGGCCAGACCGCCGGACGGCTGACCGGGCGGCCCGTGCCGGCGGCCACGGCGCGGGCGCGCACGTTCCGGCCGACGCCGGTCCGGCTCACAGGTCGCCCGTGGCGGCCGATTCGTTCGGCAGCTCGACCCGGCCGGCGGCATGGGGATGGTGCAGGTCGAAGGCGGGCCGCTCCGAGCGGATCCGCGGGATGAAGGCGAAGTTGTGCCGCGGGGGAGGGCAGGACGTCGCCCACTCCAATGAAGCGCCGTAACCCCATGGGTCGTCCACTTCGACCTTCTTGCCCTTCTTCGTGGTGATGTAGACGTTGTAGAAGAACACCAACGTCGAGGCGCCCAGCACAAACGACGAGATGGAGGAGAAGGCGTTGAGGCCGGCGAACTGACGCGAGTAATCCGCGTACCGGCGCGGCATTCCGTCCGCCCCCAGCCAGTGCTGGACCAGGAAGGTGCCGTGAAAGCCCAGGAACAGCATCCAGAAATGGATCTTTCCGAGCCGGTCGTTGAGCATCTTCCCGGTCATCTTGGGCCACCAGAAGTAGAAGCCCGCGAACATCGCGAACACCACCGTGCCGAAGACCACGTAGTGGAA
>JAOPYK010000209.1 GCA_025964695.1 Streptosporangiaceae bacterium
GCTGGTGTTCGCCGCCGTACTGGGCGACGACGAGGCCGAAGCGCAGGACAACCTACGGCACCGGGTCCAGGCCCTGCGGGCCGATCCCGACCAGTTGCGCCAGAGCTTCCTGGTCGGCCCACCGGACGAACTCATCGAGCGCCTGGCACCTTTCGTTCCTCTTGGAGTCGGCGACTTCCTCATGATGGGTCGACCCCCGGCGGACGAGCGGACGATGGAACTACTCGCCCAGCGGGTGGCCCCGGCGCTACGCAGCCTGTAACTCGAAAGGCCAGCGGCCACGAGGTTTGATCAGGAGACCAATCCGCTCGTGGCCGCAGGTCATCTCAGCCCTCCTGCGGACGGGTGGACCGGCGACTACCGGAGGGCTTCGGCCACGCAGAGGTAGGCACGGGCGCGATCTGTACCGAAGTGGTTCTGTCGCGGGATGGCCCCCGGCAGTGACCTTGGTCTCGGCGTGGCAACGTGCACTTTATACTCCGTGCACGCCCGGAGCACATGAAGGAGCACCCCTTTGACATCCTCCCCTGCCTGAAGGCGGGGGGATTTCAACCCATTGAGCCCCGGTTAGGAGGTGATGAGTTGAGGTTCGCGGTTCGTGGCCCCGGCCGATGGCTGGAGGGCTTCCCGCGCTGGCACCCCAAAGCCCTGGGGCGGTGCATCTGTGATGTTGCGGGCCGCGTTCACGTCGGCGTTGTCGGTGTGTCCGCAGGCGACGCACAGGAAAACCGCTTGGCTCTTGCGGTTCTCCTCGGCGGTGTGCCCGCACTCCCAACAACGCTGACTCGTGTGACGCGGGTTGATCTTGACGACCCGTCCGGGTGCTTTGTGCTCCAGCCGCCCGACCAGGCCGCCCCTCGCGTTGGCGAGGATGCCCCGGTTGCGCCCCGCCTTGGCCGCGACGTTTCTGTTCGGCTGCTCGAGGGTGCCTTTCGCGGACCGGGTCATCGCGGCCACCGGCAGCGCCTGGCCACCGATGACGTCGTAGCGGCGGGCCGGCCTTGCGGTGGTCTGCTCCACCCAGTCCTTACGCCGATCGCATTCGCGGGCTTTCAGTTTCGCGACCGCGGCCTTGACGCGCTTACTCCGGTTCGACCCACGCTGCGCCCTGGCCAGCCGCCGCTGCAACCGCAGCAGCCGCTGCGCCTCCCGGCCGGTCAAACCCGCGACGTTCAGCAGGTCACCCGTGGACAGGGCAGCCGACACCACCACCCCACGGTCCACGCCGACGACCTCACCGGTGCCGGGTGCGGGGATCGGGTCCGGGATCGCCGCGAACGCCACATGCCAACGCCCGGCCCGGTCACGCGTCACCCGGTAGGACTTCACACCCTCGGGCACCCCCCGCGACCACCGGAACGCCACCCACCCCACCTTCGGGATCCGCACCTGCCCCACCTTCCGGGAGACACGCCGCACCTCCCACTGCTGCCCGCGCTGCCCCACGATCCGAAACCTCTCATGAACCCCGGCCTTACGCCACGTCGGCTTGCGGTGGGTGCCGGCGAAGAAATTCGTCATGGCTTGCGCGTGGTCGCGCAACGCCTGCTGCTGAACTGTCTGGCTCCCGCCGCGCAACCATCCGAACGCCTCACGGGCCTCAGTGAGCTGGCGGGCCTGCGCCACCTACCCCGGTGCGCTCTTGCGCCCCGGCCTCCAGCGCTGGCCCTGCTCCACGGCCAGGTCCCATACGAATCGGGCGTGCCCGCAGTGCTCCAGCAGCGCAGCCTCTCCGGCAGGCGAGGGCTCAAGGCGGTACCGGAGCATGCGAACACACTATCGACCGCCACCGACAGAACAGGAGCTCCTGTGCAGCCACAGTGCCGCGTTCCTCCCCGCCCTGAACGGCGGGGTATCCACGCTGTAGGCATCAGATGACCGGTACTGACGACATGCCCGGAGCCGTCGGCTCCAGCCCGGCCGCCGGTGTCGACGAGGGAGAGGTCTGGGCGCTCGTACGGCAGGGGACGAGCGGTGCAGGACACATCATCCGGCGCCTGTTCCAACTGCGGACGCGGATGTGGCAGGAGACCGTGCCCTGCGACCTCACCGGCCCACAGTTCACCGTCCTGGGCACCCTGTACGTGCACGGGAGCATGGACCAGCGCACCCTGGGGCAGCACGCGGGTCTGGACAAGTCCACCGCGGCTCCCATCGTCGAACGGCTGCGTGGCCGCGGTCTGCTCGTCATCGGCCGCGATACGGCCGACGCGCGACGCAAGCTGCTGGAACTCACTCTCGAAGGGCGGCAGATGGTGATCCGTACGGCACCGTTCGCCGCCGAGGTCGACGAACAGTTGCTGGCGGCGCTGACGGCGGACGAGCGCGCGGAGTTCGCCCGGCTCGTGGACCGCGTGCTGGAGGCCGAGCGGCCGAGGTGAGCCGCCGGGGGACACGACAGGCGTGCGTCATGGCGGCACCCGCGCGGGGGTGCAGTAGCGCCGGCCGGCTGTGAGTTCCCACTGGTCAGAGGCTGGCCGGCGGCGCGGCAGAGGTTTTCGCGGTATCGCGGGCGGGAAGTCTTGCGGTCGACCTCCTTCGAGGTCCTGAGCTCGCGAGGGAGCCAACTCATGCCCGAAAAGCGGAGAATCACGGTGGCGGTCACTGGCGCTGGAGGCACGGGCGCGGCCAAGCGGCTCCTCGCCGCGTTGCAGGACGATGACCGGGTCGCGCACGTGGATTTACTGGTGTCGGCCAACGGGCGCAAGCTCGCGGCACTGGAGTTCGGCACCCAGGAGGACCCCGAGTCGGTGGCACGGGCGCTGGGTGCCACGTCGGCGAAAGTGCTGCTGCTCGATCCGGCCGACCTGTCCGGTCCGGTGACCAGCGGCAGCTACCCCTATGACGCGATGGTGATCCTGCCGTGCGCGGTCGGCGTGCTCGGGCGTATCGCACAGGGGCTGGCGTTGGACTTGATCGAGCGAGCCGCCGACGTGGCACTGAAAGAACGACGCCGACTGGTGCTCTGCCTGCGTGAGACACCGCTGAACCTGGCCCACCTGCGCAATATGGTGGCGGTCACCGAGGCCGGCGCCATCGTGTACCCGATGATACCGACGTACTACAACGTCCCGGAGACACTGGGCGAGCTGCAGGATGAACTGGTCGAGCGAGTGCTGCAGTTGCTGGGGCTGGCGCGCACCGACCGCTACCAGTGGGACGGCAGCGGGACGCCGGCTCGCCGCGAGCACACAGCGGCCCCATGACCCGTGGCAGCGCCTCTCGGCTCCCCGATTTGCTTTAGGACGTGTACGGAGTATGTTGGGGGAGAACTAGGACGTACACGTCCTAGTTGTGCCACTCACTTTTGGGAGGTTGCCGTGCGACTCGTCGTTGGCATGACAGGGGCCACCGGTGCGATCATCGGAGTACGCCTGCTGAGCGCCCTGCGTGAGCTGGACGTGGAGACCCACCTGGTGGTGAGCCGCTGGGCTCGGGCCACCATCGCCGAAGAGACTCCCTACACCGTGCGTGAGGTCACCGACCTGGCGAGCGTCAGCTACTCCCCCGACGATCAGGGCGCGGCGATCTCCAGCGGTTCGTTCCGCACAGACGGCATGGTCATCGTGCCGTGCAGCATGAAGACGGTCGCGGGCATCCGCTCCGGCTACGCGGACAACCTCATCAGCCGCGCTGCGGACGTGACGCTCAAGGAGCGCCGCCGGCTGGTGCTGCTGGCCCGCGAAATGCCGCTGTCAACGATCCACCTGGAGAACCTCCTCGCGCTCTCGCAGATGGGGGCGACGGTGCTGCCCCCCTCACCGGCCTTTTACAACCACCCTTCGACCATCGTCGATATCGTCGAGCACATCGTCGGACGCACCCTCGACCAGTTCGGGCTGGACCTGCCCACGGTCCGCCGCTGGGCCGGAATACGGCAGAGCGAGCATCGACGGGCCGTGACCCCGTCCCGCGGACAGCGCATGGCGACCATTGACGCCGACCAGGCGCCGGTGGACGACACCGTGGCCGCCGCGATCTGAAAGGCCGGCTGCCTCACCCGGACGCCAAGACGGCGGGTAGCCCTCCCCCTTCGAATCACCCGACTGAAAGAAGAAATTCATCATGGCCTATGCCGATTTACGAGAGTTCCTCGCGACACTCGACCGCAACGGTCAGCTCCTCACCTACTCCGAACCCGTCAACCCCGAACCCGACATGAGTGCGGCGGCCGCCGCCACCTCGAACCTCACGGACCGCGGTCCGGCGCTGGTGTTCGACAACATCAACGGCTATGAGCCGGGCAAGGCCCGTGCGGCGCTCAACGTCGTCGGCTCCTGGCCCAACCACGCACTCATGCTGGGCCTGGACAAGGACACCTCGGTCAAGGACCAGTTCTTCCGGTTCGCCGACCGCTGGGACGCCTTCCCCGGTCCGATCGAGCGGCGCGACGACGCACCGTGGCAGGAGGTGGCCCTCAGCGAGGGCATCGACCTGTTCAAGATCCTGCCGCTGTTCCGGCTGAACACCTACGACGTCGGCTGCTATATCGACAAGGCGTGCGTCATCAGCCGGGACCCCGACGATCCGGATAACTTCGGCAAGCAGAACGTCGGCATCTACCGGATCCAGGTCAAGGACAAGGACCGGCTCGGCATCCAGCCGCTGGCGGCGCACGACATCGGCCTGCATCTGCAGCGGGCCGAGGAACGGGGCGAGAACCTGCCTGTCGCGATCGCCCTCGGCAACGAGCCGGTGATCACCACCGTGGCCGGCATGCCGCTCGCCTACGACCAGTCCGAATACGAGATGGCGGCCGCGATCCAGGGCGCCCCATACCGCATCACCAAGGCGCCGGTCACCGGACTCGACGTGCCGTGGGGCTCCGAGGTCGTCATCGAGGGCGAGATCATCGCCGGTGAGCGCGAGATCGAGGGGCCGTTCGGCGAGTTCACCGGCCACTACTCCGGTGCCCACCGGCAGCCCGTGATCAAGCTCCACCGGGTCATGCACCGCCGCAACCCGATCTTCGAGCACCTCTACATCGGCATGCCGTGGACCGAGATGGACTACACGCTCGCGCTGAATACCAGCGCGCTGCTGTACCGGCAGCTGAAGGCGGAGTTCCCCGAGGTCACGGCGGTCAACGCCATGTACACCCAGGGCCTGCTGGGCATCATCTCCGTCAAGCAACGCTTCGGCGGATTCGCCAAGGCCGTCGGCCTGCGGGCGATGACCGTGCCGCACGGCCTGGCCTACTGCAAGGTGATCATCCTGGTCGACGACGACGTCGACCCCTTCAACCTCGCCCAGGTGATGTGGGCGCTGTCGGTCCACTACCACCCCCTGCACGACACCGTCACCGTCCCCAACGCCTCCGTGCTCGCGCTGGACCCCAGCTCCGACCCGGCCGGCATCACACACAAGATCGTGCTCGACGCCACGACTCCCATCGCGCCCGAAAATCGAGGTCACTACGCCCAGGTGGTGGGCAACCCCGAGGGCACCACCGGCTGGGAGAACATCATCAAGGGACTGCTCAAATGAACGAGACCAGTGTGAACTCCAGCATCTGCCCGCGCTGCGACTGCGACAACGTCCGGGTGCTGGCGGCCTCGCCCGTATCCGGCCGCTGGACCATGTACATCTGCAACATCTGCATTTACAGCTGGCGCTCGACTGAGCCCCGCGTGGTGACGGATCCGCTGACGTACCCGCGGCAGTTCAAGATCAACCCGACGGAGATTCCCGAGATCTCCGCCATCCCGACCGTCCCGCCGCGGCGCCGCTGAGAACCGGAAACACCCCGGGCCTCGGTCGGGGACGGACCGCTACGTGTGAAAGGGCCGATCACGATGGCTGAGGTGCTCGGAGACCGCCTCCCGGACGAACTCGTCCGCGTCCTTGACGACGAAACCCTCATCAGCCAGGAGCAGCCCGCCTTCCTGCTGGTCACCACCGATGACAGCGGAGCGCCGCGGATCTGCATGGTCAGCGCCGGCGAGCTGCTCGTACGGGACGAGCGGACCCTTCGAGTTGCGTTGTGGCCCGGCACACGCACCGCGCACAACCTCGGCCGCGGCGGCACCGCCCTCCTGGGCGCCGTCTCCCCCGGATCAGTGATCTACATCCGAGCTGAACCCACCCGGCTGACGGTCCCGGAGACGGTGACCCTGGAGTGCTTCGAACTGGCCGTGACCAACGTCCAGGCCGACGTGCACGCCGGCATGCCCGTCACCAGCGGCATCACCTTCCGCACCGATGAACCCGACCACGCGACCACGGTCGCGGACTGGCGCCGGCAACGCGAGCTGCTCACCAACGCCCAGCGGCGCCAACAGCGATAGAACGGGCCCCGGTCCCTCTCGCCGAGACCTGCGATGGCACACCCTGCGCCGAGTTTTGGAGCGGTACAAGGGAGGTAGGGGCGAACGAGGGGAATTCGCAGTTCGCGTTCCGGACGCGCCGCAACCTCCCGGTATCGACTGACTGGTACCAGATGAACGCCCTCGAAAGCACCGCTGTGGCGGATGGCCAGGACTTGCTGGCCCGCCGCGGCCACCCCGGCGTCGCGGTCCCGTTCAACGTCCTCGACCAACTGGTCGGGGATGGCGATGTCCGGGATGGCCGCTGCCAGGTTGCGGGCCATGCCCGCACTGGCCAGCACCATCACCCCCCGCATAGACGGGAACCTGCACGACAACGCTCTCGCGCCACCGCAGCAGATTCTCGACCGAGTAGTTGACCTGGACGAAGACGAAATCCTGCGTTCTTCCACGCTGGAACCGGACGCAGGCCCGAGCTGGCGCCGACCTGGAAGGGCCGATACCCTTCGAACGCCGGGTCCTGCGCCGCACCACGCGCTTCTTCGATCATGGCGCGCACAGTCAACTCACTGGTGCGCCCGCCCGCCCGCGGTCGGCTTGTCGCCATAGACGAACAGGAACCGGTCCACCCCACGCACGGCGGCGGTCAGGAGATCGCGGCGGAACCCCAGCAGATAGCGATCCCGTGAGTTCATGCATGCGATCCCGCGAGCGCCCATGGTCTGCACGTGGTGGGCGACCGCCACCCTCGATACCGTTGCCCGCCCGATGTGGGTGTCCGGAATCAAGAGCGAGTCGGCCACCGGGCTCAACACGCCCATCTGGTGACGCTGCGCTTGCCGAAAACCTCGTCCGGCCTGGTGGGGGCGGGTGTCCGCGGGTCGGCGGTGTTGTACGCCTGTGGATGCTGGTGGTCCTTCGCGGGCGTGACGGTCGCTGCGGGATGATGCTCGATCGTGCTGTTGCGACTTGCCTACCTGACCATGTCGAACGCCTTCGCCGCGCTGCGGCTGTTGCCGATGGGCGACCGCGACAAAGAGGTG
>JAOPYK010000218.1 GCA_025964695.1 Streptosporangiaceae bacterium
GCGGCCGCCGTCGCCGGGGAACTCTCGGCCCGGCTCGCCGCGCTGACCTCCGGCCGCCCGCACCCGGTCGTGCTGGACGGAGCCCGGCTGCTCTCGGAACGTGCCGCGTTCACCGGCCACCGGCGGCAGGGAGCGGTGTCGGCGGGGGGAGCCTGCCGGCTGCTGCCCACAGCCGACGGCTGGGCCGCCGTCTCCTGCGCCCGGCCCGACGACCCGGCTCTACTCGGCGCGCTCGTCGGCGGTGACCTCGGTAACGATCCATGGCCGGCGGTCACCGGCTGGCTGCGTGAGCACACCGGCGCCGATCTCGCCGAACGCGCCGGACTACTGGGAGTCGCGGCCGGGCCGGTGCGCCCCCCGGCCACTCCCCCGGCACTGCCGGCGCCGTCGGCGACCCGGGCGGTGGACGGACTGCTGGTGGTCGACTTCAGTGCACTGTGGGCCGGTCCGCTCTGCGCGCACCTGCTCGGCCTGGCCGGTGCCCGGGTCGTCAAGGTCGAGACCCCGCACCGCCCGGACGGCGCCCGCCGCGGTGATCACGAGTTCTACCGGCTGCTGCACGCCGGTCACCGCTCGGTCGTACTCGATCCCGGTACCTCGGCGGGCCGGTACGCGCTGGCGGCCCTGGTGCGGGCGGCCGACATCGTCATCGAGGCGTCCCGGCCACGGGCGCTGGCCCGCTGGGGACTCGACGCCGAGGGCGTCGCCGCGGCCGGGACCGTGTGGGTGTCGATCACCGCGTACGGGCGCGCGGCGGACCGGATCGGGTTCGGCGACGACGTGGCAGCCGCGAGCGGGCTGGTCGCCCACGACGGCGATGGCACACCGGTGTTCTGCGGCGACGCGATCGCCGACCCTCTCACCGGGCTCACCGCCGCGATCCTCGCCATGACCGCACCCGCCAACGGCACCGGCGTGCTCTGGGACGTCGCGATGTCCGACGTGGTCGCCGCGACACTGGACCCCGCCACCGAGACTCGCCAGAGCTCCCCGGCCGCCCGCCGACAGCAAGGACGCTGGATCGTCGACACCCCGGACGGTCCCGTTCCCGTCGCCGGACCGCAGCGGCGGCAGATCGGCGGGCGGGCGGCCGGCAGCGGCGAGCACACCGCGCAGGTGCTGCGGGAACTGCGGATCGCGGTGCCATGATGGGCCTGCTGCTGCGGGACGCCGAGCTCGCCGGCCGCACCCGCGCCGATGTCCGGATCTCCGGCGGCCTCGTCACCGAGATCGCCGGCTCCCTGACCCGCCGGACCGGTGAGGCCGAGCACGACTGCCGTGGCGGCGCTCTGCTTCCCGGGCTCTGTGACCACCACCTTCATCTGTACGCTCTCTGCGCCGAAGCACGCTCCGTCCGCTGCGGCCCGCCCACGGTGACCGACCGGGCGGGTCTCGTCGCCGCGCTCGCCGCCGCCAGGCCGGACGGGCACGGCTGGATCCGCGGGGTCGGCTACATCGAGACCGTCGCCGGGGATCTGGACGCCACCGCACTCGACCGGATGTGCCCGGACCGTCCGGTGCGCGTCCAGCACCGCAGCGGCGCGCTGTGGATGCTCAACACCGCCGCCGCGTTCGCCGTGGGGCTGGCCTCGGCCGACCACCCCGGCATTGAACGGACCGGCGACGGGACCCCCACCGGACGCCTGTGGCGCGCCGACGCCTGGCTGCGCGCGCGCCTGCCACCGGCGCCGCCGCCCGATCTCGCCGCGATCGGCACCGACCTCGCCCGGCTGGGCATCACCGCCGTCTCCGACGCCACCCCCGACCTGGACGCCGGCACCGTCGAGGCGATCACCGACGCCCTGCGCGGCGGCGCGCTGCCACACCGGGTACACCTGCTCGGCGCACCACTGGGCACCGAGCCGCCCGGCGAGGTTCCCCGGCTCGGCATCGGCCCCTACAAGATCGTGCTTGCCGATTCGGCGCTGCCCTCCCTGGACGACCTGACCGGCCGGATCCGCGCCGTGCACGCCACCGGCCGTGCGATTGCGGCGCACTGCGTCACCCGCGAAGCGCTGCTCATCCTTCTCGCCGCCCTGGAAGACGCCGGGACCCTGCCCGGGGACCGGATCGAGCACGCCGCCCTGGTCCCCGCGGAGGTCGTCCCCGACCTCGCCCGGCGGCGGTTGCGGGTGGTCACCCAGCCCGGCTTCCTGGCGCACCGGGGCGACGACTACCTCCGGGACGTGCCCGGCAGCGAGCACACCGACCTGTACCGGTGCGCCAGCCTCATCGCGGCCGGGGTTCCCCTCGCACTGTCCAGCGACGCCCCTTACGGACCCCTCGACCCCTGGGCGGTGATCGCGGCGGCCGTGCACCGCCGCACCCCGGCGGGCCAGGTGGCCGGCCCCGGCGAGCGCCTCAGTCCCGGGCAGGCCCTCGTCGGCTACCTGGCGCCACCGGAGGACCCCGGCGGGCCGGCCCGGCAGGTGCGCGCCGGAGCGGCCGCCGACCTCGTACTGCTGCAAGTCCCGCTCGCCGCCGCGCTGGCGGCACCGGACGCCGCCCTCGTCCGGTCGGTGCTGGCGGACGGACGTCTCGTCGCGGACGCGTGAGCCGGGGTATTAACAATCATGCTGAAGTATCCGACCCTGTCACAATGGTCACGCTCAACAGAGTGTACTGAATTAACTTGACTATGCGCGCGCCAGAATCGGCGGATGCGCGATCACCCGGAAGGTGGCACGTGTTGGAGAACTGGGAGCTGATCGCGCGGGAGCGGATCCGGGACACGGTGGCGGCGTACACGCACTCCGGGGACCGGGGGCGGGTCGAACAGCTGGCCGAGTGCTTCACCGAGGACGGCGTGCTCGAGATCAAGGGCCAGGAGACCGCGACAGGCCGGGCCGGCATCATCACGATGCTGACCGGCGTGGTCGAGCACGCCTCGGCCGCACTCGCGGACGGCCGGCCCGGGATCGTCCGGCACTTTGTCACCAACCTGCGGTTCGACGAGATCACTCCGCAACTGGCCCGCACATCGTCGTACTTCCTGGTGATGACGGCGAACGGTCCCGACCACTGGGGCCGCTACCGGGACGTCCTGGTCCCGGTCGGCGACCGGTGGCTGATCACCCACCGCCTCGTGCGCGTGGACGCCTCGGCCGAGACCTCCACCATGGCGCGTTAGCGCCACCGCATATCGACACCCCATATCGGCAACCCATATCGGCACCCCCCATATCGGCGCACCGGACGGAGGACGGGTGCATCTCAGCGAGATCGCGCAGGGCGAGCTGCCGAGGCTGCCCACCGGCAAGCTCCTGCGCCGGCGCGTCCGCGAGGAGCACGGCGGCTGAGCCGGCGTACGGCCCGCTCCACAGAGCCGGCCGGTGAACTGCCTGGAGCGGGTCATCGGTCCGACCTGAACAGCGCCTCCTGGGTGAGGCTGGCGACGAGCGCACCGCCCCTGTCGTGGACCGTTCCTGTGTACCAGCCCCGACCGGCCGCGACCGTGTGCGGGACCAGGTCCATCAGCACCCAGTCGTCGAGCCTCGCCCGGCGGTGGAACCACACCGCGTGGTCGAGGCTCGCGCCGGAATGCGCGGAACCCTCGTGCATGGCCACGAGCCCGCTGGAGATGTCGGACAGGTAGGTCAGCACACAGGCGTGCATGAGATCGTCGTCGGGCAGGTCCGCCACGCACCGCGACCAGAAGCGGGTGGGCCACTCCACGCCGGGGTAGGGCTGCGGCGTCGCCCGGCTCTCCATCGACAGCAGCCGCGGCATCGTGCTCCGGTCGAGTTCCTCGGGCGCCGGCACCTCGGGGACCGGGTGCGCCTGCCGGTCCAGTCCCGGTCCGGGCGCCTGGAAGGAGGCGGACATGTTGAAGATGACCTCGCCGCCCTGCACCGCGACGACCCGCCGGGCCGAGAATGACCTGCCGTCCCGGTCGCGGTCGACCCGGAAGATGGTCGGACGGCCCGCGTCGCCACCGCGCAGGTAGTAGCCGTGCAGCGAGTGCGGGACCCGGTCCGGGGGGACCGTGCGTCCCGCGGCCAGCAGCGCCTGGGCGGCAACCTGGCCGCCGTAGAGCGGGAAAGGCTCGTCCAGCACCGTGGTGGCCCGGTAGAGGTCGCGGTCCAGTTCTTCCAGCCCCAGCAGGTCGAGCACGGTCGGCACCGATCCGTCGACCTGTCGAGTCGGGTTCACCGGGGCGGCATCCCAGGATCGCGGGGCAGAGCGAGGATCTGCTCGGCGATCGTGTTGCGCTGGATCTCGGATGTGCCCGCTCCCATCGTCGACGCCCGGGTCCGCAGGAAGCCCCACACCCACCGGCCGCGCTGAACGGCGTGCGGATCCTTGCGGCCGAGGACTCCGTGTACACCGAGCATATCCATCGCGAACTCGTCCAGGTCCTGCTCGAACGCGTTGATGAACAGCCGCGAGATCGAGGACGCAGTTCGATGCCATGAGAGGCGAAATCGCGGAGTTTCTTGTCGAATCGCTCACCCATGTACTCGGCGTTCGTCGCGATCGGCTCAAGGATCTCGGTGACCAGGTAACCGAATGCCTCCTGGTACTGATCGCACGCAGCAAGGATGGACCGTCATCATCCGGCCGTGGCGCTCCCCGCCGAGGGGGAGAGATGCTCATGTACATGACTTCTCCTTCAGGGCGAGGAGGCTCACCAGGTCGTAGGCGACGTGGGAGGCGGCGATGGAAGTGATCTCGGCGTGGTCGTAGGCGGGGGCGACCTCGACCACGTCGGCGCCGACCAGGTTGGCTCCGGCGAGGCCGCGCAGGATCTCCAGCAGTTCCCGGCTCGCCAGGCCGCCGGCCTCCGGGGTCCCGGTTCCGGGGGCGTGCGCCGGATCGAGCACGTCGATGTCGACCGAGACGTACAGCGGGCGGTCGCCCACCCGCTGCCGGAGCGCGTCCACGACCTCGTCCACGCCACGGCGCATCACATCGCTCGAGGTCAGGATGCCGAACCCGAGACGGCGGTCCTCCGCCAGGTCCTTCTTTCCGTACAGGGGTCCCCGGGTGCCCACATGGCAGAGCGCCTCGGTGTCGACGATGCCCTCCTCCACCGCCCGGCGGAACGGCGTGCCGTGGGTGTACTCCGCACCGAAATAGGTGTCCCAGGTGTCGAGGTGGGCGTCGAAGTGGAGCACCGCGACCGGGCCGTGCCTCTTCGAGACAGCCCGGAGCAGCGGCAGCGCGATCGTGTGGTCGCCGCCGATCGTGACCAGCCGCGCGCCGTCCGCCTGCAGTTCCGCCGCCGCCCCCTCGATCGTCTCGATCGCCTCGGCGATGTCGAACGGATTGCAGGAGATGTCCCCGGCGTCGGCCACCTGCAGCGCGGCGAACGGTGACACGTCTAGACCCGGATGGTAGGGCCGCAGCAGCCGGCTGGCCTCGCGTACGGCCGAGGGGCCGAAGCGGGCCCCGGGCCGATAGGACACGCCGGCGTCAAACGGCACCCCCACCACGGTCACCTCCGCCTGCCCCACCTCGTCCAGGCGCGGCAGCCGCGCGAAGGTGGCCGGGCCGGCGAAGCGCGGGACCTGGGAGGAATCGACGGGCCCCCGGGGATCGGTCATGCGGCGGCGTCCTTTCACGAGGTTCTCCGGCGGAGCACGCTCCGTCACAGAATCGGCTGGTCAGGCGAGTGCGGCGGGCGGCGCCCATCCGGCAATTGGTGTGGCCACAAAGAAATACAGTGGATCTGGTCAGCCAACAAACTGACCGTCGAAGAGCTCCTCTCGTTCCCCGCCCTGCAGCTGCGGCTGCGGCTGCCGGCCGGCGAGGCGGGCCTGCGGCGTTCGGTCTCCCGGGCCCATGTGAGCGAGCTGGAAGACCCCACCCCCTGACTGCTCGGCGCCGAGGTGATCATGACGATGGGCGTGGCGATCCCCTGGAGGCAGCGCCGCAGCGGGCCTATCTGGAACGGCTCGACGACGCGGGGGTCTCCGCGCTGGCGATCTCGGCTCAGTTTGCGTTCGCCGAGGTCTGGCCGGCGATCCAGCCCCGGGCAACTCGGGATGGTGGACTGAGCCCACGACGGACGGACGGATGCTCCGAGGCCGCGAACCCGGCTTCCCAAGCCCCGCCAGCGGTTCAGGGCCGGGGCAGGTTGCGGAGGTTGCTGCGGGCCATGTTCACGAGTTCGTCGGACTCGCCGGACAGTACGAGTTTGGTCATCGCCAGGGCGAACCCCTTGACCTGTTCGCCTGTGATCTTGGGTGGCATGGACAGCGCGTTCGGGTCGGTGAGCACATCGACGAGCACCGGCCCGTCAACCGCGAGTGCCTCGCGGAGGCCGTCCTTGACGTCGCCGGGATCCTCGATGCGGAGGCCGGTCGCTCCGGCGGCGCGGGCGATGGCGGCGAAATCGGGGTTCTTCAGATCGGTCTGGTAGGGCAGGTAGCCCTCGACGAGCATCTCCAGCGCCACCAGGCCCAGCGAGCCGTTGTTGAAGATGACGACCTTCACGGGAAGGTCGTACTGCGTCAGGGTGAGGAAGTCTCCCATGAGCATGGCGAAACCACCGTCCCCGCACATGGCGATGACCTGGCGCCGCCGGTCGGGCAACTGCGCGCCGATCGCCTGAGGCAGCGCATTGGCCATCGAACCATGCGCGAAGGAGCCGAGTATGCGCCGATGGGCGGTCCCGCGGATCAGGCGCGCGGCCCAGACGTTGCACATGCCCGTGTCGACGGTGAAGACGGCGTCGTCGGTGGCGAGTTCGTCCAGCGTGGCCGCGACGTGTTCGGGGTGGATGGGGCGGCGTCCACGCACATCATCGGCGTAGGCCCGGATGCGTGCCACCAGTTCGCGGTGCCTGTGCAGCATCCGGTCGAGAAAGGAGCGGTCGGTCCTCTCTGCGACCCGGGGCAGCAACGCGAGCACCGTCTCCTTGGCGTCACCCCACACACCGAGATCGAGCCGGGACCGGCTGCCCAGACGTTCCCGGCGGATGTCGACCTGGACGATCTTCGGTTTGGTCGGCATGAACTGTACGTAGGGGAAGTCGGTGCCGAGCAGGACGAGCAGGTCACACTCGTGCATCGCCTCGTAGCAGGCACCGTAGCCCAGCAGCCCCGTCATACCGACGTCGAAGGGGTTGTCGTACTGGATCCACTGCTTGCCGCCGAGCGCGTGCCCGACCGGGGCCTTGAGCCGTTCGGCCAAGGCCAGCACCTCATCGTGCGCGCCGGCGACACCCCGGCCGCAGAACAGCATCACCTTCCGCGCCCCGTCGACCATGCCGGCGAACTCCTCGACCACCTGATCCGACGGCCGGGCGGTGGGCCGCTGGTCGAGACGGTAGGTGTGCTCGAGCTGGGGGCTGCCGGCTGGTTGCTCGGCCACGTCGCCTGGCAGGGCGATTACCGCGACACCGTCGCGGCCGATCGCCTCCTGGATCGCGATCTGGGTCACCCGCGGCAGCTGTTCGGGGCGGGTGACCAGCTCGCAGTAGTGGCTGCATTCCTGGAACAGGTGACTGGGATGGGTCTCCTGGAAGTAGCCAGTCCCGATCTCGGTGCTCGGGATGTGCGAGGCGAGAGCGATCACCGGAGCCATGCTCCGATGCGCGTCGTACAGCCCGTTGATCAAATGCAGGTTTCCCGGACCGCAACTCCCCGCGCACGCGACCAGCCGGCCGGTGAGCTGTGCCTCCGCGCCGGCGGCGAACGCGCCCGCCTCCTCGTGCCGCACGTGCACCCACTCGATCCCGTCATGGCGGCGAATCGAGTCCACGATCGGATTGAGGCTGTCGCCCACGACCCCGTACATCCGCCGCACGCCTGCGGTGATCAGGATCTCAATGAACTGGTCCGCGACCGTGCGCTGGGCCATGGCGGTGACTCCCTGGATGCCTACGATGGCTTCTACCTGGGGCGTTATCCCCCGGCTTGTTCCACACGACACCCAAGGCGGGGAGCCGGCCCGGACGGGATGAGCTTCGCGTGTCACGGCCGGTCATGGTCGTCCGCCTCGTCAGCGGGCGGGGTTTCGGTCACGGTACGAACCCGCGCGGTGAAGATGTGGTTGGTGTCGAGCCGGGCGCCAGAGGTGCGGCCTTTGCCCCACCCTACGTAGCGACGGTAGAGGCCGAAGGCGCCCACGGCCGCCAGGGCCGCCTCGTCGGTGTGCACCGATCCCTCGGACGCGGGGCCGGTCAAAGGCGCCACATAGAGCGCGTCGGTCGGGCAGTTGACCTCGCACATGAAGCAGGTCTGGCAGTCGGACTGGCGGGCGATGACCGGCAGGCCGCCGGATCCCCGGTCGAAGACGTCGGTCGGGCAGACCTTGATGCACACGTCGCAGAACACGCAGCGCTCGGCGCTGACCACCTCGATCACAGCGGTCTCCCCGGTAGTGGGTGGACGGGATCCCAGGACTCCGGGTGCGGCGCCTCCAGGGGCACGTCGGGCGCCGTCCAGAGTTCGTCGAGCCCGCCGGTGAGGATCCGGTAGGTGAAGCGCTCGTCGGTCTCCCGGCCGGCCAGCCGGTGCAGGCCGCGTGACTCGTCCCGGGCGAGCGCCGCGGTGTACATCCAGCGGGCGTGCGCGGTCATCGCCGCCGCCTCCCTGGCCCGCAGCCGCTCCCGGCCGGTGCCCGTGACGCCTTCCCGAGCCTGGCGCCAGACCTCGTCCAGCGACCGCAGCGACCGCCGCAGCCCCTCAGGGGTACGGAAGTAGTTGCGGTCGAGAGGCAGGACCTCCTCCTGCACGGCCCGTACGATCTCGGCCGCGGGCGTGCGGCCGGGGAACAGGCCGGCACCGCCCGCCGGGGTGGCATCGAGCCGGCTCCGGCCCCGCGCGAAGTCCGCGGCACCCTCGCCCGCCCAGGTCCCTGAGGAGATCGCCCAGGCGGCGTTGTAGGCGCCACCGCCGCTGATCGACCCCGACACGAGCTCCCGGGTGGCGACGTCACCGGCCGCGTAGAGACCGGGCACGGAAGTGGCACAGGCGCCGTCGATGACGCGCAGGCCACCGGTCCCCCGCACGGTCCCCTCCAGTACGAGCCGAACCGGATAGCGCTGCCGGAACGGGTCGATCCCGGCCTTGTCCAGCGGGAGGAAGTAGTTCGGCTGCGCCGTGCGCATCGCCGCGTGCAACTCCTCCGGCGCCCGGTCCAGCCGGGCGTAGACGGCCTGGCCCTCGGCGAGGAGGGCGGCGATCCGGTCCCGCCCGGCCAGCGGGTGCGGCATGTCTATCTCGGTACCGTCCTCCAGGGTGTAGCCGGCGAACTGCATCATGAGGCCCTTGGTGTGGTTGCCGTAGGCGGGTGAGAGCGCGTAGGCCGCGGAGAACTCCATGCCCGACAGCTCGGCGCCCAGCTCGGCCGCCATCAGGTGACCGTCGCCGGTGTCCACGTTGAGCCCGAACGCCCCGGAAAGGAAGGCACAGCCGCCGGTGGCGAGGATCACGGCCCCGGCTCGGACCGTCCAGGGCGCCGAGCCCTCCTGGCGGGCGATCCCGGCCGCCCCCGCCGCCACACCCCAGGAGTCCTGCAGCAACTCCAGCGCCGGATGATGGTCCAGGATGGTGACGCCGAGCCGGTGCACCCGGCGCCGCATCCGGCGCATGTACTCCGGGCCCTGCAGGCTGCCGCGCCGCTGCGTACCGTCCTCAGCGAGTGGGAACGGGTAGCCCCAGGCGGCGAGGTCGCCGACGCGGCGGTAGGTCTCCTCTACGACCCGGGCCATCCACCACCGGTCGCCCAGCCGGCCGCCCGCGGTGAAGCGTGCGGCGACGGAGGCCCTGCGGGCCGCCGGGTCCGGCGGCACGTACCAGAGGTTGTTGCCACCCGAGGCGGCCGACCCGCTGGTCCCGCAGTAGCCCTTGTCGGCGAGGACCACCCGGGCTCCGGCGGTGGCCGCGGCCACCGCCGCCCAGGTCCCGGCGGGGCCGCCGCCGAGGACCAGGACGTCGGTGTCCAGTTCGATGCCCTCGGTCACGTCTTCGCCCCCGGCGCGACCCAGGAGTCGATCGTGAAGTCGGTGGCGATCAGCTTCTGCTGGAGCAGGAACGTCTTTGTGCCGTCCAGCAGCTTGAGCCCCGTATCGGTGAACGGCTGGTCCGGGACCTGGCTCTGCAGCGTGGTGGCCTTGGTGATCGCCGGCGGGTAGCCGCCGATCTTGGCGAGATAGCCGGTGTAGTCGTCCCAGTGCGCCTTGGCCTCCTGGCCGCCCTTGTTCTGCGCGGCCTGCCAGGCCTTGACGATGCCGGGGTGCTTGTCCAGGAAGCCCTGGGTGACGACGGTGGCGGAGGTGCCGAGCAGGTTCGGATGGTCCTTGGACGCCACGTCGATGACCGGCAGTCCCTTGCCCCGCTCGATCTCCACGTTGGCCGAGACGAGCCCGCCCGCGTCGATGTCGCCCTTCTCCAGCGCGGCCACGATCGCCGGAGTGTACATATTGATGATCTCCTTGGGCCGCACGCCCGCCTGGTCGAGCGCGCCGAGCAGGTAGCGGTGGATGTACGAGCCGACCTGGACGGCGATCCGCTTGCCCTGGAGGTCTTTGAGGGAGGCCGGCCCGCCCTTCTTGGTGACGATGCCGGCGTCCTGGCCGACGGCCGCCTGTGAGATCAGCCGGGTGGGCAGGTTCTTGCCACGGGCGACCAACGCGGGAGTGTCACCGTAGATGCCGAGGTCGAGGGAGCCACCGGCGAGGGCGTTGTTGAGATCCGGACCGTTCGGGAAGCTCGCCACCTGGATCTTGGTGACCCGGAGGCTCTTGAGCTCGGGAAGGAGCTCGTTCTTGCTGTCGAGATAGCCGACCGCGCCGGTCAGCTTGCCGGCCTGGCCCGTATTGATCACGCCGACCCGCAACGTGATGGAGCCGTCCTTCGTGCCGGAGCCCGACGATCCGCACGCCGCGAGCGCGAGCAGCAGCAGCGCGGCGAGGATCGGCCGGAGGAACCTGGATGTCACGGTCGTGCCCTTCGATGGTGCTTTTCAGCAGGTTGAAACCAATGATCGGACTGGGTGGGACTGGGTCGGGACTGCGGCGGACTAGGAGGTGATGGAGTCGCCGGAGGCGGGCCGCGGGCGGGGTACTCCGGGTCGGGGCAGTGCCGGGCCGATCGCGCGGAGCGCCCCAGGGGTGCGGCCCCGGCCCCAGCCGATCTGCTCGCGGTAGCTGCCGATGGTGCCCTCGCCGATGAGCCGCTCCTCGTCGAGCAGCTCGGAGTGAGCGGGCAAAGGGTGCGACTGCGGCGCCACGAACAGTGCGTCGACCGGGCAGTAGGCCTCGCACATGAAGCAGGTCTGGCAGTCACTGTGCCTGGCCAGAACCGGGATGCCGTCGGGCCCGCGGTCGAACACGTTGGTCGGGCAGACCTCGATGCACTTGTCGCAGGAGATGCAGCGCTCGCGTGAGACGACCTCGATCACGACGCCACCGCCACGGTGGCCGTAGTCTCCGGAGCGATCCAGACCTTGTCCAGGCCGCCGGCCAGCAGCCGGTGGTGCTGGGCCGGGTCCTGCTCGGGAAAGTCCGACCGCTTGTGCATGCCCCGGGTCTCGGTGCGGGCGAGCGCCGCGTTGTACATCCACCGGGCATGCGCGGCCATCGCCGCCGCCGATCGGGCCCGTACGACGTCGCCGCCCTCGGCCCGCAGGCCACGCCGCAGCTCCGCCCAGGTGGCGTCCAGGACGCCGAGCGCGGGCGCGAGCCGGTCCCCGTGCCTCAGCAGGTTCTTGTCGTACGGCAGCACCTCCCCCTGCACCGCGGCGATGACCTCGTCGGCCGTGACGCCGCCCGGGGTCCCGGTGGGCCGCAGCCCCGCCCCGCCCGCGCCCGCGACCGTACGGCCGGCGGCGCGGGACCCGAGCCCGCGCGCGTGCCTGGCGGCGGCCCGGCCCGCCCAGGTGCCGGACGACATGGCCCAGGCGGAGTTGTGGCTGCCGCCGCCGGTGAAGCCGCCGCAGATCAGCTCCCGGGTGGCCGCGTCTCCGGCGGCATACAGACCCGGCACCGAGGTGGCGCAGTCGTCGCCGGTGATCCGGATTCCGCCGGTGCCCCGGACGGTGCCCTCGGCGAGCATCGTCACCGAGAACAGGTCGGTGAAGGGGTTGATGCCCTGCCGGTCGAAGGGGAGGAAGAAGTTGGGCTGCGCCAGCCGCATCGCCAGCTGTTCCTCGGGGGTCGCCTGGTCGAGCCGGGCCAGCACCTTCTCGGTCAGCAGAGTGCGCGCTATGACGGAGCGTCCGCGCTGGCTGCCGGCGCCCTCCAGCACGCTACCGTCCGCGTGATGGAAGGTCGCGAAGGAGTAGAAGGCGGTCTTGGTGACGGAGGTGAACTCCGGCGCGATGGCGTACGCGTTGGAGAACTCCATGCCGGACATCTCCGCCCCCGCCTCGGCCGCGAACAGCGCGCCGTCCCCGGTGTTGACATCGCATCCGAGCGCCTTGCTGAGGAACGCGCAGCCGCCCGTGGCGAGGACCACCGCCGCTGCCCGGACGCGGTAGGCCTGGTCGTGCTGGCGGCGGTGGCCGGTGAGCCCGGCGACGGCGCCCTCCCCGTCGACCAGCAGCTCACCGACCGGGCTGTGGTCCAGGACCCGCACACCCGCGCGCTTGACCCGCACCCGCATGCGGCGCATGTACTCCGGGCCCTGCAGGCCCCGGCGGATCTGGCCGCCGTCCGCGCCGACGGGGAAGGGGTACCTGCTGATCTCGGCGAGCTCGTTCATGTTCTCGTACGTCTGGTCGAGCACCCGATCCATCCACCGGCGGTCGGCGAGATGGCCGCCGAGCGCCTCACGACTGGCCTTGGCGGCCTCGCGAGCCTGCGGATCCGGCTGGACGTACCAGACCCCGGTGCCGCCCGAGGCGGTGGCACCGCTGGTGCCGAGGTAGCCCTTGTCGACGACGATGACATCGGCTCCCGCTTCGGCGGCCTTGACCGCCGCCCAGGAGGCCGCCGGACCGCCACCGGCGATCACGACGTCAGCGGTGAGATCGAGTTCGCTCATGGCTTCTCCTTGAGTTCGACGTCTTCGAGGTCGAGATCTTTGAGTTCGACCTCTTTGAGTTCAACATCCACGCCGAGGCCCTTGAGCAGGGTGCGGCGGAGGGCGATGAAATCCGGGTGGTCGAGGGACCGCGGCCGGGGCAGGTCAACGGTGAGTTCCTGCGCTATCCGGCCGCCGGCGAGCAGCAGTGCCCGGTCGGCGAGCAGCAGCGCCTCCTCCACGTCATGCGTGACGAGCAGGACGGCGGGCCTGCGCTCGGCCCACAGCTCGGCCACCAGCGCCTGCGCCTTGAGCCGGGTGAGGGCGTCGAGTGCGCCGAACGGCTCGTCGAGCAGCAGCAGCCGGGGTGTACGGACCAGCGCCCGGGCGAGCGCGACCCGCTGGGATTCGCCGCCGGACAGGGTGAGCGGCCAGGCGTCGGCGTGCGAGGCCAGCCCGACCTCGTCCAGCGCGGCTACGGCACGTTCCCGCAGACCCTGTCCTTTGACGCCGAGGACGACGTTCTTCCAGACCCGCGTCCACGGCAGCAGGCGGTGCTCCTGGTAGACCACCGCTCGCTGGGCGGGCACCTGGAAGTCCCCGATGGCATCGGGGTCCAGGCCGCCGAGAGCCCGCAGCAGGGTGCTCTTGCCGGAGCCGCTGGCGCCCAGCAGCGCGACGAACTCGCCGGGAGCGATGTCGAGGTCGACGGCGTCGAGGACGGTGCGGTGACCGAACCCGCGGGTCAGCCCCCGGACCCGTACGCCCTCTTCCAGTGCCGTGCTCATCGCGCCACCAGTCCCCTCCGCCAGGACAGGGCCCGGTGTTCGACCGCCCGGACCAGCAGGTCGGTGCCGAGTCCGAGCAGCGCGTAGACCACCAGCACCACGAAGACCGTGTCGGTCCGCATGAACTGGGTGGCCTGGTTGATGAGATAGCCAATGCCGGAGCTGGTCGCCGACTGCTCGGCGACGACCAGGCTGAGCCAGGCGATGCCGAGGGACTGACGCAGGCCCACCAGGATCTGCGGCAGCGCACCGGGCAGGACGACCTTGCGGATCAGCTGCAGCCGGCCGAGGCCACAGGACTTGGCGGACTCCACGAGCCGCTCGTCCACCCCCCTGATGCCGTGGAAGACGTTGATGTAGAGGGGAAAGATCACGCCGATCGCGATCAGGGAGACCTTCGAGGTCTCGCCGATGCCGAACCAGATGATGAACAGCGGCACCAGCGCCAGGTGCGGCAGCATCCGCACGGCCTGCACCGGGGCGTCGATGATGTCCTCACCGAGGCGGGCCAGTCCCGCGAAGAGCCCGAAGACGAGGCCGATGCTGAGGCCGATCGCCAGCCCCTTGAGCACCCGGACGAGGGAGACCGCGAGATTGCCGAGCAGTTCCCCCGATCCGAGCAGGCGGACGGCCTCGGTCAGGACCTGCGCCGGGGTCGGTGTGGTCGAGCCGAGCAGTCCCCTGCTCGCCCCGAGCTGCCAGCAGACCAGCACGGCGAGCAGGCCGCTTACCCTGCGGAGCCTGCGCAGCGCCCCGGCCGCCTTCCGAGCGTGCTTCGGAACCGAGGACCGCACGGGCGATGGCGACGGGGCCGCCGGTCGGGACGAACCGGCGGTTGGATCGAGGACGTCGATGGACATGGTCAACACACCTCCGGCGCGAGAGAGCACGCCGAACGAGACCCTTGGGGTCGGGGGCAGGGGAGATCGCGGGCCGGGAAAGGAACCCGATCAGGTGAGGGGGAATTCGCGGGCGACGGTGCCCGTCAGCTCATCTCGAGGGGCGCGTCCCGGGAGAACACCCGGGACGCGGGAGCGTGTCAACAGCTTGCGCTGCACACGCGAAGGAGATCGATGTGGCGTCGTGCCACCAGGTCAACCGCCGCGCTCATGGGGCCAGCATGCAGTACGACCTGCCCCGTGTACACCCCACCTCACCTGGGCCGAAGGGACTGAGACCCGTCTACTGAGACACAAATTCCGATAAAACCTACTTATTTAGCAGGGATTATGCGCTGTCCGGCACCTCGCCAGGTCAGCGCGGCCAGGGTCTACGAAGTGACGCAGATCTCACCATGGCGCCACCCTCAAGCCCTCGCCCCAATCAGCTGCGCCGGCCGCGGAGGCCGACCCGCTCCGGCCAGGCCGACGGATCGGAACTGATGGCCGCGCACCACAATGCCGCGCACCACAATCAGGAGCGGGGCGTCCCGTCGCACGCGGACGCCCACCTGTTCGAGATGCTGCTGCTCGAAGGCGCCCAGGAAGAGGGTTCCAAAGCCGTTCACAGGGAAGCGCCTACTGAGAACTGGACTGCACGAAATCCCTGTTCAAGGAGATGATGACGATGCCGCAGAAGGCCTGGAGCAAGAAGCGCGAACGTCAGTACGAGCACATCAAGGACTCGCAGGAGAGCAGAGGGGTGGGGGAGGACAGGGCGGAGGAGATCGCCGCCCGCACGGTCAACAAGAACCGCGCGCAGGCCGGCGAGTCCAAGACCGCCTCCAAGACCTCGACCGACGACATGTCCCCGCAGCGCCGCGGAGGGCAGCGTTCGGGCCGCCCGGGTCCCCGCGGCCGTACCAAGGACCAGCTTTACGCCGAGGCGAGGAAGAAGGGGATCAAGGGCCGTTCCTCGATGACCCGGCAACAGCTGCTCGACGCGCTCAACGGCTGAGCAGGCGCAGGCAAGAGCGCGATCCGCGACCGCATCCGATCCGCGACGTCCGACCGCGTCATCCGGGGCGCCTCCGGGCGGACTGCGGCATGAACGAACGGTGCCGCCTGAAGAGCACCCGCCAGTCGACATCGATGTGAAGGTGGCCCATGCCTCAGACCCTGAACGAGACGCAACTGCGGGCGATCGACGCCTACTGGCGCGCCGCGAACTATCTCTCGGTCGGGCAGATCTATCTGCTGGCCAACCCGCTGTTGCGGGAGCCGCTGAGCCGGGAGCAGATCAAGCCCCGGCTGCTCGGGCACTGGGGCACCTCTCCGGGGCTGAACTTCTGCTACGCCCACCTCAACCGGGTGATCAAGGCCAGGGACCTGGACATGATGTACGTCATGGGGCCCGGGCACGGCGGGCCCGCGGCGGTGGCCAACGCCTGGCTGGAGGGCACCTACAGCGAGGTCTATCCGCACATCTCCCGGGACGCCGGCGGCATGGCCCGGTTGTTCCGGCAGTTCTCCTTCCCCGGCGGGATCCCCAGTCATGTGGCACCGGAGACGCCTGGATCGATCCACGAGGGCGGTGAGCTCGGCTACTCCCTCACCCACGCCTACGGCGCCGCCTTCGACAACCCGGACCTGGTCGTGGCCTGCATCGTGGGAGACGGTGAGGCCGAGACGGGACCGCTCGCCGCGAGCTGGCACTCCAACAAGTTCCTGGACCCCACGCGGGATGGGGCGGTCCTCCCGATCCTGCACCTCAACGGCTACAAGATCGCCAATCCCGCCGTGCTGGCGCGGATCCCCGAGAGCGAGTTGATGGCCCTGATGGAGGGGTACGGCTACCGCCCGTACCTCGTCAGCGGTGACGAACCGGCCGCCATGCACGAGCAGATGGCCGCGATCCTCGATGAGGCGCTGACGGAGATCTCCCGTATCCAGTCGGCGGCCCGTACGGGCGAGCGTACGGACCGGCCGCGCTGGCCAATGATCATTCTGCGCTCCCCCAAGGGCTGGACCGGGCCCAAGGAGGTCGACGGGCTGCCGGTCGAGGGGACCTGGCGCGCCCATCAGGTGCCCCTGCCCGGGGTGCGGGAGAACCCGGCGCATCTCGCTCAGCTGGAGGAGTGGATGCGGTCGTACCGGCCCGAGGAACTGTTCGACGAGGAGGGACGGCCGGTCGCGGAGCTGCGTGACCTCGCGCCGGTGGGAGGCCGGCGGATGAGCGCCAATCCCCATGCCAACGGCGGGCTCCTGCTCCGGCCGCTGGCGCTGCCGGACTTCCGGGACTACGCGGTGCCGGTGGACAAGCCCGGCACCACCCCCACCGAACCCACCCGGCGGCTGGGCGCCTTCCTGCGCGACATCATCACGGCCAACCCGGAGAACTTCCGGATCATGGGGCCGGACGAGACCGAGTCCAACCGGCTCGGGGACGTCTTCGAGGTGACCGACCGGGTGTGGGAGGCCGAACGGCTGGACACCGACGAGCACCTCGGCCCGCACGGCCGGGTGATGGAGGTGCTGAGCGAGCATCTGTGCCAGGGCTGGCTGGAGGGCTATCTGCTGACCGGAAGGCACGGCCTGTTCAACAGTTACGAGGCGTTCGTGCACATCGTCGACTCGATGTTCAACCAGCACGCCAAGTGGCTGAAGGTGACCCGGCAGATTCCCTGGCGGCGGCCCATCGCCTCGCTGAACTACCTGCTCAGCTCGCACGTGTGGCGGCAGGACCACAACGGCTTCACGCACCAGGATCCCGGCTTCCTCGACGTGGTGATGAACAAGAAAGCCGAGATCATCCGCATCTATCTGCCGCCGGACGCCAACACCCTGCTGTCGGTCGCCGACCACTGCCTGCGCTCACGTGACTATGTCAACGTGGTCGTCGCCGGCAAGCAGCCCGCGCTCAACTGGCTGGGGATGGACGAGGCCGTCATCCACTGCACCCGGGGCATCGGCATCTGGGAGTGGGCGAGCACCGACGGCGGCGCCGACCCCGACGTCGTCCTCGCGTGTGCCGGTGACATCCCGACCCTGGAGACGCTGGCCGCCGTGGACCTGCTACAGCAGAACTGCCCGGACCTGCGCGTACGGGTCATCAACGTGGTCGACCTGATGCGGCTGCAGCCTCCGTCGGAGCACCCGCACGGCCTGCCGGATCCGGAGTTCGACGCCCTGTTCACCGTGGACAAGCCGGTCGTCTTCGCCTTCCACGGCTACCCCTACCTCATCCACCGGCTCACCTACCGGCGCAACGGGCACGACAACTTCCATGTCCGCGGCTACCGGGAAGAGGGCACCACCACCACGCCGTTCGACATGGTGATGCTCAACGAACTGGACCGCTACCACCTGGTGATGGACGTCATCGACCGGGTGCCCGCGCTGGGTGGCAGGGTCGCGCACATCCGGCAGCAGATGGCCGATCAGCGGTTGCGTCACCGGGCCTACGCCCGTGAGCACGGTGAGGACCCCGCCGATGTGCGCGACTGGATCTGGCCCTACTGACCGCCAGGGCATGCCCTACTGACCGCCAGGGCATGGGGTGTCGCGCATCCGAGCGAAGCTGCCCGTCTCCGCCGGGTCTAAACGGAGGGCGTACGGAGACCGGGCCGAATACGGCCGAGGGACTGCCGGAACCAGCCGTCGGCGGCCAGCAGGTCCGCGTGGGAACCGCGTGCGAGCACCCTGCCCTCGCCCAGCACGACGATCTCGTCGATCTCCTCCAGCCCTTCGAGCTCGTGAGTGATCAGCAGGGTGGCCCGGCCCCGGGTGGCGTCCAGCAGGTCGGCGGTCAGTGCCCTGCGCGCCTCGGGGTCCAGCTGGCCGGTCGGCTCGTCGAGCACCATGATCGGCGGATCGGCCAGAAGCGCCCGGGCCAGCGCGAGGCGCTGCCGCTGGCCGCCGGACATCCGGCTCCCGTACGTGCCGGCCTCGGTGCCGAGCCCGTCCGGGAGTCCACGCAGCCAGGGCCCGAGCCGCGCCGACTCCATGGCCGTGATGAGCTCGGCGTCGGAGGCACCGGGCTTGGCGAGCAACAGGTTGGCTCGCAGGTCACCGGCGAAGACGTGCGGGTCCTGCGGCACACCGCCGATGACCCGCCGTGCGTCGTCCGGGTCGTACGCGGTGAGCGGCAGGCCGCCGAGCAGCACTTCTCCTTCGTCGGGGTCGCGGAAGCGCAGCAGTACGGCCGCGAGCGTGCTCTTGCCCGCGCCGCTGGGCCCGACGAGAGCGATCCGGCGGCCGGGCGGCAGGTCGAGGTCCACTCCGTCGAGCGCCCAGGGCTCCGCCGGGCCGTACCGCACGCGCAGCCTCCGGATGCGCAGCGCCGTGGGTCCCGAGGGCGGCTCCGCCGGCACGGCCACCCGGGTGGTCGCGGACGGTGCGTCGAGTACGCCGAACAGCCGTACGGCCGCCGCCCGGAGCGCACCGAGCCGGGCGGCGACCGGCGGCAGCGGCGCGACCACCTCGAAGGCCGCCAGCACGGTCAGCACGGCGACGGCGAGGGGGACGGACGTGAGGGTGCCGTGCGCCACGGCGGCGACGCCGAGCAGCAGCACGGCCCAGACCGTCAGCCCGGTGATCAGGGCGGACGCTCCGGCACCGAGGCCCACCAGCAGGGCGTCCCGGCGCGCCACCGCGGTCAGCTCCGCGTCGGCCGCGGCCACCCGCTCCAGGACCGTGTCCACGGCGCCATAGGCGATGAGGTCGGGAGCACCGGACAGCAGGTCGGTGACCTCGGTGGCGAGGCCGCCGCGTGCGGTGGCGAGCCGGGCACCGGGACGGCGCCCGAGCGCGCTGGACAGCACCGGGACGCAGAGCCCGGCGAGCAGCAGTCCGACGGCGAGCAGAGCACCGGCGGGCCAGTAGACGACGGTGACCAGCACCACCGTGCCGCCGCCCGCGATCGCCGCGACGATCGCGGGGGCGAGGCCGCGCAGCAGCAGGTCCTGAGCCGCGTCGACATCGCTGACCAGCCGCGTCACCAGGTCACCGCCGCGGAAAAGGCGTAGCGGCTCGGATATGGCGAGCCGGTCGTAGACCCGCGAGCGGATGCCGGTCAGGGCGCGCAACGCGGCATCGTGGGTGAGAAGCCGTTCGGCATAGCGCAGGAGCCCGCGGCCGACACCGAGCGCCCGGACCGTGACGACGGCCACCGACAGGGCCGCGACCGAGGGGTGCTGGGCGGCGCGGGCCAGCAGCCAGGCGGATGTGGCGAGCAGGGCGATCCCGGCACCGGTCGCGGCCGCGCCGGCGACGGCTCCGAGCAGGAGGCGCGGCCCGGGCCTGGCGAGCGCGACCAGGCGCACCAGCGGCCGGGTCATGCGGGCACCTCCACCCGGCCCGGGTCGAGGTGGACGACCTCGTCGGCGTCCGCCGCCCAGCCGTGTCCATGGGCGGCGGTCAGCACCGTACGGCCGGTCATGAGCCGCCGGGTCGCGACGCGGACGGCCTCGGCGTTGCCGGGGTCCAGGTGGGCGGTCGGCTCGTCGAGGAGCACGATCGGCGCGTTCCGGCAGAAGGCACGGGCCAGCGCGAGGCGCTGCCGCTGCCCGGCCGAGAGCCGGAGTCCGCGAGCTCCTATCGGCGTGGCGTAGCCGCCGGGGAGCGCCATGATGAACTCGTGGGCCTCCGCGTCGCGCGCCGCGCGCCGTACGTCCGCGTCACTCGCGCCTGGGGCGCCGAGCCGGATGTTGGCCGTGATGCTGCCCGCCACCAGGTACGGCTGCTGGGGCACCCAGGCCAGCAGCCTCCGCCACTCGTCCGGGTCGAACACTGACAGATCGGTATCATCAACCAGGATGCGGCCGGTGGTCGGCTCAGCGAACCGCAGCAGAAGCGCGAGCAGCGAGCTCTTGCCTGCACCGCTCGGCCCGGTGAGCGCATAGCGGCGACCGGTCTCCAGGGTCAGCGACACCTCCCGGAGGGCTGGTTCGTCCCGGCCCGGGTAGACCAGTGTCACGTCCTCGAACACGATCCGCCGCGGCCCCGATGGCGGCACGGTTGTCGCCATCGCGGGGGCTGGGGCGGGGACGGGGGTCTCCAGGATCTCGAAGACCTGCCCCGCGGCGGCGACCCCCTCCATGCTCGCGTGGAAACGGGCCCCGACCTCGCGCAGCGGAAGGTAGGCCTCGGGAGCGAGGATGAGCACCAGGAGCGCCGTCTCGTAGGACAGCGAGCCGCCCCGCAGCCGCAGGCCGACCTCGACGGCGACCAGGGCCGTGGCGAGGGTGGCCAGAAGTTCCAGGACGAGTGCGGACAGGAACGCGACGCGCAGGGTGGCCATGGTCGCCTTGCGGTGCTCGTCGCAGACCTTCCGGATCAGCGCCGCCTGAGCCTTGGCTCGGCGGAACACCGCGAGGGTGGGCAGGCCCTCGACCACATCCAGGAAGTGACCGCCGAGCCCGGCGAGCAGCCGCCACTGCCGCTCGGTGCGCGCGCGGGTGTGCAGGCCGATGAGGATCATGAAGACCGGGATGAGCGGGATGGTCAGGGCGACGACCAGCGCGGACATCCAGTCGGCGGAGGCCAGCACGGCCAGGACGGACGCGGGGACCAGCACGGCGAGGCAGAGCTGCGGCAGATAGCGGGCGAAGTAGTCGTCGAGGGCGTCCAGGCCGCGGGTGGCCAGGGTGGCGATCTCTCCGGGCCGTTCGCCGGAGAGCCGGCCGGGCCCGAGCCTCGCGGCCCGGGCGACCAGCCGCAGTCGCAGCTGGGACTTGGTCTTCGCGGCGGCGCGCAGCGCCGCGACCTCTCCCCCGTACGTGGTCGCGGCGCGGATCAGCACCACCCCGAGCAGGAGCAGCAACGGCGTCCGCGCGGCCTCGCCGTGCACCGCTCCGCCGATCACCCGAGCGAGCAGGGCGGCCTGGGCGAGGATGCAGGCCGTGGTAAGCATCCCGAGCCCGACGGTCACGACCAGATGGTTCCGGGCCGCCCGTGCGACCGACAGCAGTCTCGGATCGACGGGCTTCACGGCGTCACGTCGGCACGGGTGAGCCGCCGGCGAAAGATCCAGTAGGTCCAGCCCTGGTAGAGCAGGACGATCGGGGTGGCGATCGCGGCCAGCCAGGTCACGACCGTGAGGGTGTAAGGGCCCGACGCGGCACCGGTCACCGTCAGGCTCACCGCGGGATCGGTGGTGGACGGCAGCACGTTCGGCCACAGCGCCCCGAACAGCGTGACGACGGTCAACACGATCGCCACCGCGGTGGCGCCGAACGCCACGCCCTCGCGGCCCCGTACGGCCGCCGCGGCTCCGGCGGCGAGCGCCACCGCGGCCACCGCCGCGGTCACCGCGGTCCCCGGCTTGCCGTGCAGATGCTGGGTCCAGGCCAGGAACCCGGTGAGCGCCGGGACCGCCACGGCGGCCGAGGAGAACGCCGCCCGGCGCGCCCGCTCCCGTACCAGGCCTTCGGTCTTCAGGGTGAGGAACACCGCGCCGTGCAGGAGGAACACCGCCAGCGTGGTGAACCCGCCGAGCAGGGCGTACGGGCTGAGCAGGTCGGCCGGTGAGGCGTGCACGGTGCCGCGGGCGTCCATCGGCAGCCCGCGCACCAGGTTCGCGAACGCGACCCCCCAGATCAGGGCGGGCAACGCGCTGCCCCAGAAGATCGCCCGGTCGCACCAGGCGCGCCACCGGTCGCCGTCCACTTTGCCGCGCCATTCCAAGGCGACGGCGCGCAGGATGAGCGCCACCAGGACCAGCAGGAACGGCAGGTAAAAGCCGCTGAACATGGACGCGTACCAGGCCGGGAAGGCGGCGAAGGTGGCCCCCGCGGCCACGATCATCCAGACCTCGTTTCCGTCCCAGACCGGCCCGATCGCGGCGAGCACGACACTCCGGTCCACCGGGTCGCGGCCGATCCGCCGCAGCAGCATGCCGACGCCGAAGTCGAAGCCTTCCAGCAGGAAGTAACCGGCCCACAGGAAGGCGATGAGCCAGAACCAGACGGTGGTGAGTTCCATACGTCGCTCCCTCGAAGAAGAACGCGCGGTCAGTAGGAGAAGGCGGGCTCGGCCTCGGCGGGGGCGGGCGTGTCCGCCTGCGGCCCCTTCTTGACATGCCGGAGGATCAGCCATCCCTCGACGAGGGAGAGCACTCCGTAGAGCAGGGTGAAGACCGTGAGGGAGATGGCCACCTCGGTGAGGCTGACGCCCGGTGAGACGCTCGCGGCGGTCAGCAGCTCGCCCTGGACGGTCCACGGCTGGCGGCCGATCTCCGACAGCAGCCAGCCCATGATGTTGGCGGCGAACGGCAACGGCACGGCGATCACCGACGCGTACAGGAGCCGGCGTCCCCACACGGTGTCCAGCCGGCGGAGCCGGCCGCGCCTGCGGGTGAGCCAGAGCCCCGCGGCGGCCAGCATGACGGCGGACATGCCCAGGCCCATCATCAGCCGGAAGGACCAGTAGGTGACACCGACGACCGGGGTGTAGTCGCCGGGGCCGTAGGTCTTGGCGTACTGGTCCTGGAGCTGGTTGACGCCCCGCACGGTGCCGCTGAAGTGCCCGGTCGCCAGGAAACCGAGCACCCCGGGGACCTGCAGGTTGACGTGGTTGCGGCCGTGCTCGACGTCGCCCACGGCGAACAGCGAGAACCCGGCGCCGTGCTCGGTGTTCCAGAGCGCCTCGGCGCCGGCGAGCTTCATCGGCTGGTACCTGTGCGCGAGCTTGGCGGACTGGTCGCCGGAGAACACCGCCAGCGCTCCGCCGATCACGGTCACCGCCAGCGCGGCCCGCAGCGCCGGGCGGAACAGATCGATCTCGCTGGTACGGAGCATCCGGTACGCGCTGACCGCGGCGACGAAGACCCCGGCGACGATGAGGGAACCGGCGAACGTGTGCAGGTACTCCACGACGGCGGGCCACTGGGTGAGCATCGCCCAGATGTCGGTCAGCCTGGCCTGCCCGGTCACATGGTCGACGGCGTAGCCGACCGGGTGCTTCATCCACGCGTTGGCGGACAGGATGAAGTACATCGACAGGTTGCTGCCCAGGGCTGCCAGCCAGATCGTGGCCAGATGGACCTTCCTGGGCAGCCGGTCCCAGCCGAAGATCCACAGCCCCAGGAAGGTCGATTCGAGGAAGAACGCCAGCAGCCCCTCCATGGCCAGCGGCACCCCGAACACATCCCCGACGAACCGGGAGTACTGGCTCCAGTTCATGCCGAACTGAAACTCCTGCACGATGCCGGTGACCACGCCCATCGCGAAGTTGATCAGGAAGAGCCTGCCGAAGAAGTGGGTCTGACGCAGGTACTCGGGCTTCCTGGTGCGGTACCAGGCGGTCTGCAGCCCGGCGACGATCAGCGACAGGCCGATCGTCAGCGGCACGAAGACGAAGTGGTAGATGGTCGTGATCCCGAACTGCCAGCGGCTCAGGTCGAGTGCGTTGATACCGATCGCCTCCCTTAGAACGGAGCTCCACCACGGATCGTAGTACTACGACTTGTAGTACTACTTTCCGTAGAGCGTGATAATGATCACGTTCCGTTGGGGACTTCGGGTGATGGCGCGTCCGCCGCGCGGCTCGCTACCGGTGCAGTTCGAGCATCGGGTCGAGGAACTGGCGCATGTGCTCGCGGAACCGCCGCAGTTCCACGGCGTCCCGGACCCCGACGGTCCGGACGGGCGCGCGAATCTCACCGACCCAGGGCAATCCGGGCATGGTAGATGTTTCGGCATGTTCTCCAGGAAGAAGCGCGCGCTGATCAGCCCGCCGGTCACGCCCTGTCCGGACTGTGACGGCCGCCGGGCGGTGGTGGACGGCTCGCTCGAAATGCATCTCTACCGGCGGGGCAGGCCGCTGAGCAAGCTGGAGGGCTCGGTCTGCCTCGGCTGCGGGCGGGTCTGGTGGTACGCCGTGGAGCTGGAGAAGCTCCGCGAGTCCTTGCCCGCCGAGGATCACGCCGGGTAAGGGACCGTACGTTTCCCCCCGGGCCGCGTGCGAGGGATTCGCGCCTCGGCCGAAAGCCCTATGATCCGGTGGAGTTCATGGACCGGGCTAGCGGGAAGAGGGGAGACTGTGGGCATCGGCGACTGCTCGGACATCTAGGGATGGACAGTGAGAGATCTGGACAGGCGCCAGGTGATGGCGGGCCTCGCCGCAGCCGGGGCCGGTGTGCTGGCGGCCGCTCTTCCCGAGGCGTTGCACTCCTGGTATCCGGCCGCGAAGGACGGCACCGCCGGTCCCCCGAAGCCCACCACGCCGCCCGACCCGGGCTATGCGCACGGTCCGCTGCGGGCACTCCAGCGCCCGGTGCACACCCTGAGCCAGCTGAGCCCCGCGGCACCGCCCAACGCCGTCGCCCTGACCATCGACGACGGCCCGCACCCCAGGTACACCCCGATGATCCTGGACCTGCTGGCGGAGTTCCACGTGCCCGCCACGTTCAACATGATCGGTCTCCAGGTGAGCGAGTATCCCAAGCTGGTCCAGCGGATCGTGGCGGCCGGCCACCAGGTCGCCGACCACACGGTGACGCATCCGCTCAACCTGCCCCGGCTCCCGACCGCCAGGATCGCGGAGGAGATCGGCGGCGGCCATGACCGGATCGCCCAGACCACCGGCGTCGCGCCGAAGTTCTTCCGCTCTCCCGGCGGCAACTGGTCCCCCGCCGTCCTCGACACGGCCGCCGCGCACGGCATGATCTGTGTCGACTGGCAACTCGACCCGCGCGACTGGGACCAGCCCAGATCCAGCACCGGCCATATCAGCACCACGCTGCTGCGGGCACAGCCGGGTGACATCCTGCTCTGCCACGACGGCGGCGGGCCCCGGCAACGCACGATCGAGGCTCTGCGCACCGTGATCCCCGCCCTCAAACAGCGCGGGCTGACCTTCATCGCGCTCTGAGCACCCGGAACGGCGCGGGGTCAGCCGCCGGCCACCGACGGCAGCACCTGGATCTCCGCGCCGTCGGCGACCAGCGCCGACTGGCCGCCCAGTGCCCGGCAGTTCTCGCCGTCGATGTAGACGTTGACGTAGCGGCGCAGCTCACCGCGCTCGTCGCGGATCCGCCGCTCCAGCCGAGGCCGGTGCTCGGCCAGCTCGTCCAGCACGGCGGCCAGCGTGCCGCAGGCCTCCAGCGTCAGCCGGCCCTCGCCGCCCGACTCCGCGCGCAGCGCCCCGGGAACGAGGAGCGTGACCGTCACAGTTCGGCCGCCCGCACGCAGAGCACGTCCGGCAGGTGCGCGGCGACCAGAGACCACGAGTCGCCCTCGTCGCGGCTGCCGTACACCTCACCGGAACGGGTGCCGAAGTACACACCGGCCGGGTCGGCGTCGTCGGCGCACATCGCGTCACGCAGGACGGCCGGATAGAAAGGGCCCTCCGGCAGACCGGCGGTCAGCGGCTGCCAGCTCGCCCCCGCGTCCGCGGAACGGTAGACCCGGCACCGCTCGTCCGGCGGGAAGCGGAGGTCCCCGGCGGTGATCGGGAAGTTGTAGATCACATCCGCCCGGCGCGGATGCGCGACCATCGCGAAGCCGAAGTCGCTGGGCAGGCCGTCGGCGATCGACCGCCAGTCCGACCCGCCGTTGTCGGAGCGGTAGACGCCGTGGTGGTTCTGCGTATAGAGCCGGTCCGGATCGGCGGCGTCCCGGGCCACCTTGTGCACGCACTGACCGTATTCGGGGAACGGGTCGGGCAGAAAGCCGGCCGCGATGCCGTTGTTGCCCGGCCTCCAGCTCTTTCCGCCGTCGGCGCTGCGGTAGACCCCGCCGGTCGACATCGCGATCAGCAGCGAGCCGGGGTCGGCAGGGTGCGGCAGCACGGTGTGCACGGCCTGGCCGCCGAAACCGGCCTCCCAGTGCGGCCGGTGCGGGTGGTCCCACAGCGCGTCGACGAACTCGTAGGTCCGGCCGCCGTCCGCGGAGACGAACAGCGCCGAGGGTTCGACACCGGCGTACACCCGTTCGGGTTCGGCGGCCGGACCGGGCGCGATCTGCCAGACCCGCCCGAGGGTGGCGCCCGTCCGCGCCGGGAACGCCAGCGGGGCGTGGTCGGGCTCCTGCCAGCTGTGCCCGAGGTCGTCGCTGGTGGACAGGCTGGGCCCGAAGTGCGAGCTCGTCATGCCGGCCAGCAGCCGCGGCCGGCCGCGGCGCTTGTCGATGGCCACCGAATACACACCCGTCATCGGGAAGTGCGGACCCGTCACCTCCCAGGACGCGCGGTCGTCCTCGCTGCGAGCCAGGAAGAGTCCCTTACCCGTGCCGATCACCAGGAGCGCTGTCATGGGGCCCAGTATGTCCGCCGCAGGCGCCGCGCGGGCCGCTCTCGCCGCTATCGGTCCAGGACGCCTACCGCGCCGGGGGTGGCCGGACGCATCGTCTTCACCGGCGGACCATCTCGACGTCGATCTCGATCTGGACGATCGCCCCTATCGTCCCGATTCCGATCCGTACGGCCTGGTTCCAATCCACGGCGAAGTCGTCCCGGCGCAGTTCGGTGACGGCGTGCAACCCGCACCGGGTACCGCCCCACTGGTCGGGCCCGGTGCCCAGATAAGTGGTGTCCAGCCGGACCTGCCTGCCGACTCCCCGGACGGTCAGCTCCCCGTCGATCGCCCATCGGTCCCCGTCGACCGGGGACACCGCCGTGCTGCGGAAGACGAGGTCGGGGTACACGTCGGTGTTCAGGAAGTCCGAGCTGCGCAGATGCGCGTCGCGCTGGTCGCTGCCGGTGTCGATGCTGGCGGCCTTCATGGTCACCGCCACGCTGGATCGTTCCACCGGATCGCCGACCTCGACCTGGCCGCTGAACTCGGCGATGCGCCCGTGCACGCTCGCCAGGCCCAGGTGCAGGGCCCGCAGCCGGACCGAGGAGTGCACCGGGTCGATGTCCCATGTTCCCGGCTCGGGGAGCCGCCGGCCGCCCTCGTCCGCCAGCACGATGTCGTTGAGCGTGAGCCCGGCGTTGGTCACCAGGACGTTGCGGGCCAGCGGCCGATGCCCGGGCGCGGAGACGATCACCAGGTACGAGCCGGGGGTGATCCCCGAGATGGACGCCGCGCCGGTGGCGTCGGCGGCGGCCCGTCCCGCCTGGAGCCCGGCCGGGTGGGTCAGGGTGAGTACGGCGTGCTCGATCGGCCACCCGCCGGCACCGAGCACCCGGGCGCGGAGCGTGGTGGTCACAGAACCTCACTCCCCACCGTGATGTCGGCTCGCGTGGGCCTGCCGTCGGCGACCCGCACCGAGACCGCGGCCGGCGTGTAGCCGGTCGTGACCAGGGTGTACTCGCCCGGCTGGAGATCGGTGAAGGAGAAGGTACCGTCGGCGTCGGTGGAGGCGTCCGCGACCACCTGGCCGGCCTCGTCCAGGAGGGTCAGGCCGGCCCCCTCGAACGGCTCGCCCAGGACCTGCACGCTGGCGTGCAGCGACCCGGTCGCCGCGATCTCCACCTCGTGGTGGGTCGGCTCTCCCTGGACGACGGTGACCGCGGTGGCCACCGGACGGTGCCCGGCGGCGGCGACCACGACCGTGTAGGTGCCCTTGGCCAGACGGGGGAAGGAGAAGCTCCCGTCCGCCGCGGTGCCGACCGCTCCGAGGACCTCGCCCCGGACATCGGTCACGGTCACCGTCGCTCCGTCCACCGGTTGACCCGATGGAGCGGCGGTGGTCCCGGCGAGCCGTACCGTGCCCACCAGGCCGCCGGCGGCGGTCAGGGTCACGTCGTGGCGCACCGGCTGGTCGCCGACCGCAACCAGCGCGGCGATCGGCTCATGCCCGGGTGCGGACGCGATGAGGAGATAGGTGCCGCCGGTCGCAGTGTCGAGCCGGTAGCGCCCGGCGTGGTCGGAGTACGCGGATCCGATCTTGCGGCCGGACATGTCGGCCAGGGTGACGACCGCCTGCGCCACCGGTGCGGTGTCGTCCTCGACGATGCCGAACACCGTCAGGCGCCGCTCCAGCGGGGCCGTCTCTTTCAGGGCTTGCTCGTTCATCAGATCCTTCGCAGTCGCTGGTGTGTCAGTGCGGGCATTCCGCGCGTCCCAGTGCCTCCAGGGCCGGCAACGCCTCTGCCAGGGCCGCCTGCTGGTCGGCCGGCAGCCGCCCGATCCGGTCGGCGAGGAAACCGGTGGCGCGGGTGCTCAGCTCCGCCAGGAGCCTGCGGCCCGCGGTGCTGATCCCGACCAGGCAGACCCGGCGGTCGTGCGGATCGTGCCGCCGGGCGATGAGACCCTGCTCGTCGAGAACGTCGACGAGGTGGGAGACGGTCGGTGTGCTGACCGCCATCCGTGCCGCCAGCTCTCCGATGCGCACCGGAGCACCGGCCGCGATGATGGCGAGTGCGGAGAGCCGGCTGGGGGTGAGGCCGGACATCCCGTCCTGGGTGCGCGTCCGGCGGTTCACCTCGTTCAGGGCGAGCCGCAACCGTCCCGCCAGCTCGGCCGGCGTCCCCTGTGCCGCCGGTGCCGCGGCGTCCGGTGCCGCGGCGTCCGGTGCCGCGGTACCGATAGGCGCGGTCACGGTGCCTCGCCTCCGAGTGTCACCTCTACGGCCGCCGGGGCATCGGCTCCGACCTGGACGGTGACGGTGGCCGGCAGGTGACCGGCGGCGACCACGGTGTACTGCCCGTCGGGCAGGCCGCTGAAGCGGTAGCCGCCCGAGCCGTCGGTGACGCTACTCGCCACCACCTCACCGCTCCCATCGGTGGCGGTCGCCGTCATCCCGGCCAGCGGAGTGCCCCGCGGAGAAAGGATCACGCCGTTCACCTCACCGGAGGGGACGGCGGCATCGCTCTCGAGGACGAAGTCCTGCGCGATGTCCCGGCTCCCGACCAGCACGGCGGCGGCGGAGGGCCGCCGGTCCCGGGCGGAGACGATCAGGATGTAGCTGCCCGGAGCGACCGCGTCGATGGCGTACCGGCCGTCGGGCGCCGTCGAGGTGCGCGCGAGCTGCCGCCCGTCCGTGCCGGTGACCGTGATCGCCGCGTCGGCCACCGGGCGGCCGGCTCGGTCGCGGATGACACCGGCGACCTTCCGGTGCCCGTGCGCCGCTGCGTGCCGCCCGTTGTTCCGGCTGCCGTTCACCGCGTCGTGGCGCGCCCGTACCATGTCCGGAACCGCCAGCTCACTGAGCGCGACGCCGGCCTCACCGGTGACCCCGGCCAGCTCCGAGCCGAGCGACTCCTGGTCGGCGGCCGGTCTCCGGAAGCCACCGGTCATCGCCGACGCGATCGCGGCCACGACACAGGCGACGATGGCGAACCAGAACGCAATGGTCAGCCCGTCGTGGAATGGGCCGGTGATGAGGTGCGGGAAGAAGCTGCGGCCGGTCAGGTACTGGGCGTGGGCGGCCGGCAGCTGGTGCAGGACCGGGCCGAGCAACTGCTGCATCGGGTTGTAGCCGAGGAAGGCGGCGAACAGCACCGCGATCGGCGGCAGCTGCGAGATGCCCTGGGCGGTCTGGTCGGGCACGCCCTGCGCCACGAGGCCGTCGTGCATCGCGGTGGGCAGTCCGTGCGACAGGCCCAGGACCATCAGGCTGAAGAAGATCCCGATGGACAGCACCATGGAGGAGTTCTGGAAGGTCGCGGTCATCCCCGCGCCGACCCCGCGCTGGTTCGCCGGCACGGAGTTCATGATCTCGGCGCGGTTCGGTGAGGCGAACATGCCGGAGCCGATGCCGTTGATGGCCAGCAGCACGGCGAACCAGCCGTAGGAGAAGTTGACCGGCAGCGCCAGCATCAGCGCGAAGCTCACCGCGGTGACCAGTGCGCCGGCGATGGTGAAGAAGCGGGGACCGATCCTGTCGGAGAGCGCCCCCGACAGCGGAGCGGTGATGAGGAACCCGATGGTCAGTGGGATCATGTAGATGCCCGCCCAGAGCGGGGTGTCCTGGAAGCTGTATCCGTGTTGCGGCAGCCAGATGCCCTGCAGCCAGATGATCAGCATGAACTGCAGGCCGCCTCGGCCGAGCGCGGTGAGCAGGCTGGCGATGTTCCCGGCACTGAAGGCCCGGATGCGGAACAGCGACAGGCGGAAGAGCGGTTCCTCGACCTTGAGCTCGATCATGACGAAGGCGATCAGCACCGCGATCCCGCCGAGGAGCGCTGACAGGACCCACGGATTGGTCCATCCCATGGTGTGACCCTGGTACGGCTGGATGCCGTAGGTGATGCCGACCAGCACGGAGATGAGGCCGACGGCGAAGGTCAGGTTGCCCCACCAATCCATCTTGGCCCTCTGCCGTACCCCGGTGTCGTGCAGCTTGAGGTAGGCCCAGATGGTGCCGAAGACGCCGAAGGGCACGGAGACCAGGAAGATGAAGTGCCAGTTCTGCGGGCCGAGCACACCACCGAGGATCAGTCCGACGAAGGAACCGGCGATCGCGGCGATGGCGTTGATGCCGAGCGCGGTGCCGCGTTTGTGCGCGGGGAACGCGTCGGTGAGGATCGCGGTGGAGTTCGCGAACAGCAGCGCGCCGCCGATGCCCTGGACGATGCGCCAGCCGATCAGCCAGAGGGCCGCGGAGGAGCCCTGCATCCAGCACACCGAGAGCAGGATGGAGCAGACGGTGAACACCGCGAAGCCGAGGTTGTACATCCGTACCCGGCCGAACATGTCCCCGAGCCGGCCGAACGACACCACCAGCACGGCGGTGACGACCATGAAGCCCATCATCATCCACAGCAGATAGCTGGTGTTGCTGGACTGCAGCGGGTTCAGCTTGATCCCGTCGAAGATGTTCGGCAGCGCGATGAGCACGATCGACTGATTGATCATGACCATCAGCACACCGAGCGTCGTGTTCGACAGCGCGATCCATTTGTAGCGCGGGCCCGGTTCGTGCGTGCCCTTCCGTGAGCGGGAGACGGCCTCCGTTGATGTTCCGGTCGCCTGCACGGCGCTAGTCATGGGCGAGTGCTCCCTAAAAGTTGCTTGTGGCTAACTAACTATATGGGCGCTCTCGTCCCACCCTGACGCCGAGGGGGTGGGTTTGTACGTGATGCTCGACACCCACCCTCGGCCGTCGGCTCAGCGGGTGCCGGTGAAGGTGTCGACGTTGGGGCTCTTCCAGCGACCTCCCTGGCGTACCGCGTCCACGGCCGGCATGGCGACGGCGTAGCAGGTCCGGCCGCCGGAGGTGCGCGTGTTGCGCTGGTCCGCGAAGATCAGCAACCGGATGTGATCGCCCCGCAACGTCTTCACGGCGCTGTCGGTGACCGTCGTGGTAAGTACCGGCTTCTGCCCCGGGGCCCGCTCGCCGACCACGCCCGACAGGGCGTTGCGCGGTGAAAGGGTGATCCCGGCCGGCTGACGCGCTACGTCGTGGACATGCGCTCCTCGACCCTGCGGTGGTTCCCCGTGTACGCCACGACCTCGGGAGGTGCCGCGCTGGAGCCGGGGCCCGGGCCGGGTGCGGGTAGTACCGCCCGTGGGCGCTGCTCGTGATGGGGGAACGTCAGGACCGCCAGCGCGGCCAGCAGCAGGCCGCCGATCCGCAGCGCGAGCAGGATCCCATCGCGTGGCCATGGCTGCCCGGACAGCAGGGTTCCCGCCAGAAGCAGATGTGCCTTCGCCGTGATGGTGACGACCGTGACCACGATGGACAACCGGCAGCGCTGCAGGGCGACCTGCAGCAGCCCCAGGCCGAGGGCGCCGGCCAGAAGAACGACGTAGGGGTGTGGAGTGGCGAACAGACCGGAACGGTGGCTCCGCATCATCCAGGCGGTGCCCATGCCGGACAGCTCCGCGGTGCCCAGCAGGACACCCGCCCCGATGCCGTAGGCGACTCCGGTCAGTGGCCGGGCATGGCGGCCGTCGACCCCGTGGTCCCGGCTGCCGAGCATCCAGATCGGGAGCAGCACCGACGGCACGGCGACCACGGCCGGCTTCCACAGGGGCACCGCGACCGCCCACGCGGGTCCGGCGAGCCGTACGGAATCCCCTGGCGGCCCGCCGGGCAACCCGGGAACCGGCAGCAGCCCCGCGGACAGCGCCAAGGCCACCAGCGCCGTCACGGTGACGGTCATGGCCAGCCATTCGCGTGCGCTCAGACGCTCACCGAACCAGCCGATCCCGATCAGCAGCAGGAACACCAGGCCCGACCCGAAGACCGGTACGGCCACGCCGAGCGGCAGCGTGCTGAGCACCGCACCCTCCATCGCGAAGCCGAGGAGGATCATCAGCAGACCGAGCAACCACCATCGGCTGCCGAGGACCTGACCCACCAGGCGAAAAGGCCGGCGGCCGGAGAGCCGCTGCATCCGGCCCGAGGCGATTTTGAAGATGGCGAAGCTCATGAAATAGACGGCCATCGTCGCACCGGCGAGCACGACCACGTCCATGGCGCTCCTCAGGGTGGGGCTCGCAGAGAGCCGGAGGCAGGCCGGTCGAGCAGCGGATAGGTCCTGCTCAGCCAGGGGTGTAGCGCTTGTGCAACTCACGGTCTCATAACGCACTGGCTGGGAGAATTGACCTGGGGATGAAGAACCTGAGTGATATATGCACTTTCATGAGCAAAGGCCATCGATCAGGCGATCCGTCACGCGATCATCAGCTTCTGCATCGCGGAGCGCAACGACCCGCCGATCTCGACCGGGCGGCGGGTCCGCCGGTCTACGAAGACGTGCACGAAATGCCCTTCGGCGATGAGAGTCTCGGCGTCGGCACGGAACAGACCCAGTTCGTAGCGGACGCTGGAGGTGCCGAGCCTCCCGATGCGCAGGCCGATCTTGATCACCTCGGGGAAGGAGACCGAGCCCTTGTAGACGCAGTGCGACTCCACGCAGAGGCCGATCGCCGTGCCGTCGTGGATGTCCAGGCCGGCGGTCCCGATCAGCCAGGAGTTGATGACGGTGTCCATCAGCGAGTAGTGGACGGCGTTGTTGACATGTCCGTAGACGTCGTTGTCCTTCCAGCGGGTCGGCACGCTTTCCCAATGCACGTAGTCGGCGCTCATATCCACGGTCCCGTCTCGCGATCTGGCCGGAGGCCGCCCGCAACCGGGCATGACCAGGCGTCCGGCCAAATCTGACATCAATGGTTCATCACTACCTATCAGAGCCCGCCGCACCAAACTGGACATGCTGGGCTGAGGACTGCTGCCTACCCGGTTAACATCACTGGGTGACGAGATCCAGGGCCCGCCAGCTACCCGGTTTCGATCCCACGGTGCCCAACGAGGCCCGGATGGCGGACTACTTCATGGGCGGCAAGGACAACTTCGCCGCCGACCGTGAGGCAGCGGAACTCGCCCTGCAGGTGGCGCCCGACCTGCCGATGATCTCGCGGGAGGCTCGCAAGTTCCTGGGCCGGGCCGTACGGTTCCTGGCCGAAGCCGGAATCCGGCAGTTCATCGACGTGGGGTGTGGGCTGCCCACCCAGGGCGGCGTGCACGAGGTGCTCCGGCCGGTGGCGCCGGACGCGCGCGTCGTCTACGTCGACAGCGATCCCGTGGTCGTCGTGCACGCCCGCGCGCTGCTGGAGGCCGACGACCCTGTCGTCGTCATCCAGGCCGATGCCCGCGAACCAGATGATCTCCTGGCCCACCCCGACCTCACCGGGCTGATCGACCTCGACCGCCCGGTGGCGCTCCTGCTGCACTCGTTCCTGGTCCTCATCCCCGAAGACGACCTCGCCACCCACATCGTCGACCGGCTGCGAGAGGCGATGGCGCCGGGCAGCCACCTACTGGTCTCCCACGCGATCGCCGACCCCTGTCCCGAGGTCACCGAGAAACTCGCCCGCCTCTACCAGGACACCGAAGTCGTCAAGGGCACCCCGCGGCACAACGTGCGCACCAGGGCCGAGGTCGAGCGGCTCCTCGACGGCCTGGACCTCCTGCCCCCCGGCATGGTCGAGTTGCCCGCCTGGCGTCCGGGCGCGGGCGAGCCAACCGTCGATCCCGAGTCGGTCTGGGTGGTCGGCGGCATCGCCGTCAAACGCTGAGAACGCACCGGTCGTCGACGGGCGGAGAGTGCGTCGGCGATCCTCACGAATTGCCGTCGTCCGCAATTCCTCCAGCACGTCACATCCCG
>JAOPYK010000240.1 GCA_025964695.1 Streptosporangiaceae bacterium
GGGGCAGCCGGAGCAGGAGATGGCCTGCGGTAACACAGGCCTGCCGCTCAGGAGCCGACACCTCACGGATCAGGCAGTTGAGCAACGTGTGAGCGGTGACGGTATCCGCCGTCCTAGTGGACACATCGGCCGCCACAGGGATCGTCGTCGGGGTCATACCAGATGGCTCCGTTCACTCGAAGCGGCGGCGGCGCACCGCCGGCTGGTCCTAGGACGCAGGTAGTGGGAGGCGGCCCACCACATCTAAGCGCTCATCGCGCTCGCCAGGCGCCTGGTCGACGTCATCTGGGCATTGCTCCGAGACGGCCGCGAGTTCCAAGCCACGCCGCCGCTTACAGCACGTGCGGCTTGACGCCATCATGGAAACTCCTGCTCGGATCCGGTGGCTCTCGTCCTTGCATGTTAACTCAGTGAACTAACAGTGGTTACATCGACAGAGTGACGAGTATGTGACCAAATTAACGATGGGGTGGGTGCCGTGGGCGATCCGGAAGAGCCCGGCGCACAGGTTCCGTCGGCCGAGGATTCGGTCGCCGTTGCGGAGGCCGACGGATCCTGGCTGACCCGGGAGGTGGGCGGAGTGGAGCCGGCGAGCTTCTTCTCCGACTTCGGGCACGAGATCGCCACGGCCCGATGTCACCGTCACGACGGGAACGCCCCGCCGAGATGACTCCCGCAGTTGGCCCAAACTGCGGGCGTTAGGCTGATCGGGTAGTTCTTGGTTCCTGGCGGCGCCGTGCGGTCCGCCTGAGGAGGAGTCGGCTGGTGGCTGGACGCGATGTTCAGGGAACGGCGTCTGATCAGGACACCCGGTCGGAGGCTCCTGAGAGTTCGCCGGCGCGGAAATGGCTGGTGCTGATCTACCGGATTCCGGCCGAGCCGACGCGGCTGCGCGCGGCGGTCTGGCGCCGGATCAAGGGCCTGGGCGCGATCTACCTCCAGAACTCGGTGGCCGCGTTGCCGCACGCCGTGCAGGCGGAACGGGCTTTCCGGATGCTCCGAAAGGAGATCGTCGAGATGGGCGGCACCGCCCACCTGCTGATCACCGAGGTGCTGGCAGGCGCGTCCGACGTCGAGCAGGCCTACAACGCGGCGCGTGATGACGAATACGAAGAGATCATCGATCGCTGTGAGGACTTCCTGCAGCAGGTCGAGAAGGAATATCTGGCGGAGCACTTCAGCTATGCCGAACTGGAGGAGAACGACGAGGACCTGGTCAAGCTCCGTAACTGGTTCGGGAAGGTGGAGGCGAGGGACGTGCTCGGCGCGTCACGTCGTGCAGAGACGATCACGGCTCTCGAGCGCTGCGAGACCGTGCTGGATGGGTACGCGACGCGTGTGTACACCGAGGAGGGCGAGAGCCGCTGAGCTCCTCTCACGACTGAGGCTGGCCGGGAGAGTTGCCTGCTGCGGCAGCGAGCGACACGTCACCGCGCCTTGCGAACCGCCCGTCTGAGTGACAACACGAAGCTGACTGCCACCCAGGGTGGGAGCAGCCACCATGGGTTCAGGTTCGTGTGGACGAGACCCCAGGTGGCGGCGAGGCCGAGGGCCACTCCGGCGGCTGTGAGCCAGTCGTCACCGACGATGAAGTCGTACCAGAAGATGAAGAACGCGCCGATCTTGTTCATGGGGACACCTCGTTTACGGCTTGTTCAGCTCTGACGGCCGGACCGGTACCTGGCCCATGCTGTTTGAGCAGCGCGACACAGCCCGCGGCGAACAGGACGATCGCGGGGATGAGGGCGAGCAGGGCGGCGTCCTGATGGGGCCAGGAGACGCCGGCTCCTTCGCCGGCCCAGAAGATCCCGAACGCGGTCAGCATGACGCCCACCGCGAATTTCATCGTGTTCTCCGGAACTCGCGCGAGCGGAGCGCGAATGATCGCCCCGAGAACCGTGACAACGACGATGGCCAGGACCGCGCCGAGGGTGGCAAGTGGCAGGTTGCCTTGGTTGTTGCCGAAGGTCACCACGATGAAGGCGACTTCGAGTCCTTCCAGCAGGACCCCCTTGAACGACAGCGTGAACGCGTACCAGTCACCCACGAGGCCCCGCCGCCCGGATCGAGCGGCGAGCGCGGCGGCGACCTCGTGCTCGTACGCTTCCGCTTCGTCATGCAGTGCTTTGTAGCCTGAGGCGCGTAGGACGGCCTTGCGCAGCCACTGCAGGCCGAAGACGAGCAGCAAGGCGCCCACCGCCAGACGTAGTCCGGTCAGCGGGATCAGGTGGATCGCGGGCCCGAGCGTCGCGACGACGACTGCCAGGACGGCTAGAGCTGCGCCGGCGCCTTGGAGGGTGGAGCGCCATTCGCGGGTGGTGCCGGCGGCGAGGATGATCGTCAGTGCCTCGACGGCTTCGACCGCGCACGCTACGAAGACCGTGAGGACGAGGGCGAAGGCGCTCATGCGGCGGCCCCATCGTGAGCGGTGGATGGAGAGTGGTCAGTCATGTGGCCTCCTGCTCGGATCCGGTGGCTCTGGTCAATAGTCCTATTATGTTACCTCTGTCGACTAACAGTCGTTACTTCAGATAAGTGACGAATATGTGACCAATTTGGATCTTTGATGAGGTGGGCAGCGTGGGCGATCCGGAGGAGCACTGGGGATCCGCCCTGCCCTCTGGTTCGCCTTCATTCCCGGCGTGTTCACGGCGATCGCTCCTTCCAGCTACCGGACCTGCCCGGCGGGCCGCGGCCCCTGCGCGAGCCCCACCCAGACCAGTAGTCCGCCGAAATCATGTACTACGGCGGGGACATCGCCGAACTGCTCCTGGCCGCCGCTCTAGTCGCCACCTGGCGCCCTCGCCACCGGCGACGGCCGGCCCCCACTGCGTCCGGGGGGACCGTGGTCGCTGGTCAGGCCGAGGCCGAGCAGATCGGATTCACCGGACTTCAACCCGCTGTCGAAATCGGTATAGGGCGGTGCCACGGCTCTGACGCCAGTTCCTGGAGCCGTTGCATCAGTTCGAGTAGGGTGCCTCCGCGCACGAGGTGGAAAGATTCCGATCTATGGAGAGATCTATACCGCGGCCGGGCCATCCTCGGCGGCGCCGGCCTAGTCGCCGCGAGTTCCTCGCGGGTTCGACCACCACTCTCGGCGCCGCGGCACTGACCACCTCCTCTGCGGCCCGGTCCCCGGTCCATCCCCAGGACAGGCCACCGAACCTCGTGGTGATTCTGGCCGATGACCTGGGTTACGGCGAGGTCGGGGCGTACGGGCAGCGGCTCATCGGGACTCCGCGGATGGATCGGCTGGCCGCCGAGGGCCTGCGGTTCACCGATGCCTACGCGCCCGCACCGGTCTGTGCGCCATCTCGCTGTTCGCTGCTGACCGGTCTGCACACCGGGCACGCGACGGTCCGGGCGAACCCGTTCAACGGACCTCAGGGCTCCCTGGTCTCCACCGACACCACGTTCGCCGAGGTGCTACGGACCCGCGGATACCGAACGGCCTGTGTCGGTAAGTGGGGCTTCGGGCCGGAGCAGGCTGGTCAGCCGAGCCACCCCAACGAACGGGGCTTCGAGGAGTTCTTCGGCTACATCACTCACCACCATGCACACCAGTACTACCCGCACTACCTCTGGCACAACGGCGCCAAAGTGCCGTTGCCGGGGAACGCGGGCGGCCGGCGGGGTAGCTACGCGCCCGATCTGTTCCGGGACCACGCCGTGGACTTCATCGGCAAGCACTCCGCCGAACCCTTCCTGCTCTACCTCACACCTAACCTCCCGCATGCGCCAGGCAACGTACCGACCCTCGGCGCCTACGCCGATCGGCACTGGACCATTGCCGACAAGGGGCACGCCGAACAGGTCACCCTGGTCGACACCCTGGTGGGAACGGTCATCGACACGCTCCGCGCGCGGAGTCTGGACCAGCACACCATCGTCATCGTGACCAGCGACAACGGGCCGCACGAGGAGGGCGGCGTGGATCCCGACAGGTTCAACGCCAACGGCTCGCTGCGCGGCGACAAGCGCAACATCTATGAGGGCGGCATCCGGATCCCGTTCATCGCCTGGGCGCCCGGCCTGGTCGCACCCGGAACCAGCACCAGGCCGACCTCCCAGATAGACCTGTTGCCCACTCTCGCCGAACTCGCCGGGGCGCCGGCCCCGCGTGACGTGGACGGCTTGTCGATCGTGCCGCTGCTCGCCGGCCGGAGTGGCACCCGCTCACCGGGCCATCTCTACTGGTACCGAAACGACCCGACGGCGACCAAGCGCGAAATGCGCACCGACCACGGCCGGAGCCTGCGGGTGGCCGAGGCCGTCCGGCAGGGTGACTGGAAGGCAGTGCGGTTCGCGCCCGGCCGGGACCGGAGCGTGGCCGACGATCGGTGGCAGGTCGAGCTCTACAACCTCCGCTCCGACCCCGCCGAGCGGTTCGACGTGGCGGCCCAGCACCGGGACATCGCAGAGCGTCTGGTCGGACTGATGCACGCCTCGTGGACGGAGCCGTACCCCAGACACCCCTTCGGCCTGCGGATCGACACTCCCAAGGTGCTCCAGCCAGGCCGTACGTACGAGATCGCGGTCACCCTCAGCAACGGCTCGGCGGTCACCTGGACCTCGAACCGGCTGACGCTCAGCGTCCCGCGCGGCTGGCGGCTCCGCCCGCTCTCATCCCGTTCCGCCGCCCGCCTGACGCCGGGCGAATCGCTCCGCTCGACCTGGCGGCTCACCGTGCCCGCAAACGCGGGTACCGGACCGTTGCGCGCGACCGGCTCGGCCCGCACTCCGACCGCCCCCCTCCGTTTCACCACCCGAACCGAGTTTCAGCCGACCGGTGGGGTGGCCCGCTCCAGCCGCTGAGCATCCACCGTCGGAGATGCATCCGTGGCCATTTCGCCGGCGGATGCTTCCGGACGTCCCACCGTGATGATTCGAAGGCTGTGGAACGTAGGGGATGTGCCGAATCGTGTCTCACCCGGTGCGACCTGGGAGTATTCGTGCGCCACTTGAACGTCGACTTCGCGGAGGCCTTGCCGGCACTCAAGGGCGGAGTTCAGAAATCACTTGGCGAGTCGTACCCCCGGGTAACGGGTTCAGCGGCGAAGAATGGGCCGCTCAACGCTTGGCCGTCTCGATGGACTGTGGGACCGCGAAGGTCCCCAACCAGCCGGCCGTGCCCATGAGGGAGCCCTCGCTCAGGAACTCTTCACGATTGGGCGGCGAATCTGGACGCAGCGCCCGGCGCTCACACCCGGGGCGGCTCGAGCCGGCCGCGGCCGGGTGACATCAGCCAGGAGGGGCCCGTGCACCGCACCGAACGCGCGGACGACCCCGCTCCCGGCAATGGCCGGGTCCGGCGGTGGCCGCTGTTGCTCGGCATCGTCGCAATCGCGCTATTGATCGTGCCGATCGTCTTCGTCTTCGCCGCTCAGGGGAACAAGGGGCCGGGTCACGGCGCCGCGCCCGCGAAGGTGAGCGGCCGGGTCGTGGGGGGCGGCGCGCCCGCCTCCTGGCCGTCGTGGGGATTCACCCACACACAGCACACCAACGACGGCCCAGGTTTCGGCCGGGCCCTGACCGACACCACCAAGCAGCCCGTCGCGCAGGACCAGGCCATCATGGGCTGGGGCGCCGACAATCTCGAGCCGTCGCCCGGCCGGTACGACTTCGGTTCGCTGGATCGGCGGATCCAGCTGATCCGCAAGACGCACGGGACGCCGGTCATCACCTTGTGCTGCGCGCCGGACTGGATGAAGGGCGGCACCGTCGGGAAGACCGACTGGGCGAAGCTCGAGACCGCACCGACGACCGCGCACTACGCCGACTTCGCCAAGCTCGCCGCCAAGGTCGCTCACCGCTACCCCGATGTGAAGTACTACCTCGTCTGGAACGAGTTCAAGGGCTTCCAGGGCCAAGGCGCCAGCCTGGACTACCTCGGCTACACCAGCCTCTACAACCAGGTCTACACGGCGCTGAAACAGGTGAACCCCCACCTCAAGATCGGCGGGCCGTACGTGCCGATGAGCTCGAACGCGCCCGGCGTGGGCCCACCGAGCGTCGTCAACGGTTCCTGGGGCAGCGTCGACCAGACCGCCCTCAACGCGGTCCAATACTGGCTCAAGCACAAGAAAGGCGCCGACTTCCTGGCCGTCGACGGCAGCGCGATGCCCGACCAGGCCAAGGTGCACCTCAACGAGTTCTCCGAGCTGACCAAGTTCTCCGCGGTCACCCACTGGCTGCGCGCCCAAAGCGGCCGCAGGCTGCCGATCTGGTGGGCCGAATGGTACGTCCAGCCGACCGGGACCACCTGGACCGATGAGCACCTGGGCGCCGTACAGGCCGCCGCGCTGATGCAGTTCATCCGCAGCGGCGCCGCCACCGCGCTCTACTGGAGCCCACAGACAACCACCACCGGCGACTGCTCGGGCTGCCTGTGGTCGGGCACCGGCAGCGCCGGAGCAGGCACGCCCACACTCACCATGCTGCAGAACTTCACCCGGTGGTTCCCGCCCCGAACCCACCTTGTCACCGTCACCTCCTCCAACCCGGCCGTGCAGGTGCTCGGGCAGCGGCACCAGATGCTCGCCGTCAACACCAGCGCACATCCCGCCACCTCTACCATCAACGGCACGGCTCTCGCCCTCGGCCCCTATGAGGTCCGCTGGGTCAGCTGGTAACCGATCGGGGCGTCTCACGCATCAAACCGCCGCACAGATCTTCCGCGACACCGGCGACCAGCGATAGACCGCCTCACATTGTCGGAGCCCGCTCTTCCATGATCGAGTTGCCGCCGTCGACGACCACGCACTGGCCGGTGATCGCCGATGCCCCTGGGGAGGCGAGCCAGCCGACCGTGGCGGCGACCTCGGCCGCCGTGACGCTGCGGCCGATCGGGGTGGCCAGTCCCTGCTCGTACTCCGCCGGGGTCTGTGAGGCGGTTTCGATCCAGCCGGGTGCTACGGCGTTCACGGTGATCCCGGTCGCAGCGGTGTCCACGGCCAGCGCCCGGGTGAGGCCCACCATCCCGGCCTTGGCCGCGGCATAGCCGGGCTCCCCCGCCATGGCCATCACCGGCCCGGTCACGCTGGCGACCATGATCACGCGCCCCCAGCCGGCCTCGGTCATCACCGGCAGCGCGGCCTGGGTGGCGAAGAACGCGGTGTCCAGATTGCGGGCCAGCGACGTCCGCCAGGCAGCGACGCCGGAGCCGGACCCCGACCCGGACCCGGGATCGGAGACCGAGACCATGCCGGCGTTGTTGACCAGGATGTCGAGCCGTCCCCAGCGCCGTACCGCCGCCGAGACGAGCTCGTCGGCGGTCTCCGGCAGGGTGAGGTCACCGGCCATCCCCTCGGCCTCGGCTCCGACCGCGCGCAGCTCGGCCACCCGCTCCAGGATCCGGTCGGTGGTCGAGGTGACGAGCACCGACGCGCCCAGTTCGGCCAGCAGCCGGGCACTGGCGAAGCCGATGCCCTCCGCGCTCCCCGCGCCGGTGATCAGCGCGACCCGGCCGGACAGATCGAACGCCTTGGTCATCGGGTCGACTCCAGACTTCGCAGGGCTCCGCGCAGCCCCTCGATCATTGAGGCCAGCCCCACCTCGAAGGCGAGGTCGGCCGGTGGGCGGCCACCTTCAGCGGCCGAAGCGTCACGGGCCGCCACAGCCGAGGCGAATGCGGGAACGTCGGCGGAGAGCGGTCCCGGATCGAACATGGTGGGCGGTGCGACCACGTCCAGCGCGGAACCCAGGATGAACGACTCCACCGCGACCATTACCGGGATCACCATCTCCGAAGGCCAGCCGCCACGTTCGAGGCCGGTGACGACCTGGTCGTACATCCGTAGCGTTCGCAGCGCGCCGGAGACCGGGGTCGTCGCCAGCAGCGAGATGACCGGCGGGTGCGCCGCGAAGGCGTCCCGGTAGCCGCGGGCCCAGCGGGCCATCGCCTCGTCCCAGGGCAGCTCGGTGAACATCCGGGCGTCGATCGAGTCGGAGACGAGCTCCCGGACCCCGGCCAGGATGTCGTCCTTCCCGGTGACGTGATTGTAGAACGAGGAGGGCCGCACCCCGAGGCGCTTCCCCAGCGCCGCGAGCGAAAACCCCTCGGCCCCGACATCGTCGATCAGCGTTAGAGCGGCACGCGCGATGACTTCCCTGCTCAAGACCGGTACGGCCGGTCTGCCGACGCGCCGCTGCAATTTTCGGTCCGCCCTCTTCCCTTTCCCGCACCGGACAACTTACTGTACTCGGACAAAACGAACGTCGTTCATTTGGGATGCTGATGACACGCACGCACTTCCGTAACGGCACGGTGTGGACCGGCACCGACATCACCGGCGCGCTGTCCGTACGGGACGGCCGGATCGAAACCGTCGGGGTCGACGCGACGGAAGCCGACGAGATCATCGATCTTCAGGGAGGTCTGCTGCTGCCCGCTTTCGGCGATGGGCACTGCCACCCGGACCTCGCAGGGTTCGAGGCGCTCGGACCGCAGGTCAGGGGCCGGGGCAGCGTAGCGGAGATCGTGGAGGAGGTCCGGCGGTACGCCGAGGCTCACCCAGAGGCCGATTGGATCATCGGCGGGGGCTACGACTCCACCCTGGCTCCCGGTGGCCTGTTCGACGCGCGGTGGCTGGACGCGGCGGTGCCCGGCCGGCCGGTGGCCCTGCGTGCCTGGGACTACCACACCCTGTGGTGCAATACCGAGGCCATGAGGCGGGCGGGTCTCGGAGCCGCCACCACCGACACGGCGCGGGGCGTTTTCGCCCGCCGTGCCGACGGTGAACTGCTGGGCACGATGCTGGAATGGGACGCGGTCGACGCCGTGCTGGACGCCGCTCCCTGGCACACCGGCGACGAACGGGTCGCGGCGCTGCGGCTGGCCACCGAGACCTACGCGGCGGCCGGGGTCACCTGGGTCCAGGACGCGTGGGTGGACCACCACTGCGTGGACGGGTATCTCGAGGCCGCCCGCCGCGGGCTGCTGGCCGTACGGGTCAATCTGGGCCTGCGCGCCGACCCGGGACGCTGGCGCGAGCAGCTCGACGAGTTCGCCGCCGATCGGGAACGGGTGCGGGCACTGGGCCATGAGCGGCTCACCGCCGAGACGGTCAAGTTCTTCGTGGACGGCATCCTGGAGAGCCGTACGGCGTCGCTGCTCGCCCCCTACAGCGACGACCCGTGCACCCGGGGCATGCCGATCTGGCCGTACGAGGAGTTGCTCTCGGCGTTCACCGCCATTGACGCGATGGGTCTGCAGGCGCATCTGCACGCGATCGGTGACGCCGGGGTGCGTACCGCGCTGGACGCCGTCGAGCAGGTGACCCGCGTCAACGGCCCGCGCGACAGGCGGCCTGTCATCGCCCACGTCCAGGTGCTGGACGAGGCGGACCTGCCGCGCTTCGCCGAGCTCGGAGTGATCGCGAACTTCCAGCCGCTGTGGGCGCAGACCGACCCGGCCATGATCGAGCTGACGCTGCCCAGGGTCGGGACCGAGCGGGCCCGCCGCCAGTACCTCATCGGGTCGTTGCTGCGCGGCGGGGCGCACGTATCCTTCGGCAGCGACTGGCCGGTGAGCGATCATCGCCCGCTGGCCGGGCTGCCCGTCGCGGTGACCCGGCAGACCCCGCGCCGGGAACCGGAGGGCGGCTGGCTCGCCGAAGAGCGCATCACGATCGAGGATGCCCTGCGCGCCTACACGGCGGGGGTCGCCTACCAGGCGTTCGCCGAGGACGAGCGCGGCACGCTGACCCCGGGCAAGGCCGCTGACCTGGTGTGGCTGGATCGCGACCTGCTCCACCTGGACCCGCACGAGATGAGCCGGGCGTCGGTACGCGGCACCTGGCTGGCCGGCACCCGGATCTTCACCCAGAAGAACCTCGACGAAGGAAGTGCTACATGACCGACCTCGCCGCCGAGCCGAAGCTGAAGCGGGTCCTGGGCGTACCCGGGCTCACCCTGTTCGGGCTCACCTATCTCGCCCCGGTGGCCGTCTTCACCACCTACGGCTCGGTCACCCAGATCACCAAGGGCCACCTGCCGTCGGCCTACGTGGTGGCGCTCGTGGTGATGCTGTTCACGGCGATCAGCTATGGCGCGATGGTGCGGGCTTTCCCGGCCGCCGGATCGGCCTACACCTACACCCAGCAGACCTTCGGCGGCCACATCGGGTTCATGACCGGGTGGACCCTGATGCTGGACTATCTGTTCCTGCCGATGATCAACTTCCTGCTCATCGGCATCTACCTGCACACCCAGTTCCCGAGCGTCCCGCAGTGGACGTTCACGCTGGCCGCGCTGCTGCTGGTGCTCGCTCTCAACGTGGTCGGCATCACCGTGATGAACAAGGTGAACGTCTTCGTGGTCGGGATCTCCGTCGTACTGATAGCCGTCTTCACCGCGCTGGCCGTCAAGCACCTCACCGGCCACGCGTCCCCGTCGCCCCTCGAGCCGTTCAGCCCGGGCAGCGGCGTGTTCTCCGGGGCGGCGATCCTGGCCCTGAGCTTCCTCGGGTTCGACGCCGTCTCCACCCTGTCGGAGGAGGCGAGGGACCCGCGCCGCACCATTCCCCGGGCCATCTTGCTCACCACGCTGATCGGCGGCCTGCTGTTCATCTTGGTGGCCTGGATGGGCAGCCTGGTGCATCCCGGCTACAACGACTTCAGCAATCCCGACACCGCGGGGGTGGACATCATGGCCGCCCTGGGCGGCGCAGCGTTCAAGACGCTCTTCGTGGCCATTTACGTGATCGGTGCCTTCGGCTCGGCGATGACCACCCAGGCCAGCGTGTCCCGGATCATGTACTCGATGGGACGCGACGGAGTGCTGCCCAAGCGGTTCTTCAGCGTGCTGCACTCCCGGTTCCGTACCCCCGTCCTGGCTGCCGTCGTGGTGTCCGCCGTCTCGCTCATCGCCCTGTTCATCAGCCTGAACAACGCCGTGGTCATGGTGAACTTCGGCGCGCTCATCGCCTTCTCGATGGTGAACCTCAGCGTCATCAAGCACTACCTGGCCGACCAGCGGCGGCGCTCCCCGCTCGACCTGCTCAGGTACGGCGCGGTGCCGCTGGCCGGCTTCGCCCTGACGGTCTGGCTGTGGACGAGCCTGTCCGGAGTGACGTTCAAGGTCGGCCTGATCTGGATGGCGGCCGGCTTCGTCTATCTGCTCGGACTGACCCGGTTCTTGTCCCGCAAGCCGCCGGTGATGAGCTTCTCGGAGGCCGAGCCCGAGGTCGCCGCCGTATGACCCCGTTCAGGCCGCGGTAGCTGTTGGCCGCGCACATGGTGGGCGCCCCACCGGAGACGAGGAGCAAGTCACCGCACCGCGCCCCGGCCGCCGGGACCACCTTGCGCTGCCGAAAATGTCAGCCGGCCTGGTGAGGGCTTGAGCGGGGATCCGATTGGCCCGGAGTTGCCGCTGCTCAGGCCGCTATTGCCAGGAGCGGCCGGAGTCTGGTGGTGCGCAACCTTTCGATGAGGGGAATGAGCAGGCGGTGGGCTAGGGGAGCGACCCCGAGGACGACCATCGCGCCGATGAGGGCGCCGGCCGCGACGTCGTGGGGGTAGTGGACGCCGACGTAGACGCGGGAGGCGGCCATGAGGAGGGCGGCTGCGGCGGCGAGCAGGCCGAGCCGTCGACTGATCAGGAAGATCGCCGCGGCGGCTGCCGCGGCAATGGTGGCGTGGTTGCTGGGGAAGGAATAGTCGGAGGTGCCCGGGCAGGCCACCAGGGTGTACGCGGGAGCCAACGTGCGGCAGGGCCGTTGCTCCTGGACGGCCATCTTCAGCCCGCTGTTGATCACGTAGGCCAGGACCGTCGCGGCGGGTGCCCATAGGGCCGCGGCCATCTTCGACGCGGCACGACCCCGGGCGAACCACCAGCCGAGCAGGAACAGCACTCCGTACACACCCAGCCCGTAGTCGGTCCACAGCGTCATCGGGGTGTGCAGCCAGGGTGTGTCGCGAGCGAAGCCGGTCACCGAGGTGTACCAGCCGCTGTCGAGCGGGGTGCCAGGGGAGGCCTCAATAACCGCCTGCGAACCGCTCACGTCGCGGGCCTCACTCTCGACCATTGGAGAAACATCAGATGTACGGAAGACTGCGCTTTGAGATCGCAGAGATGAACGCTACTCGTACCTCTACAGCATGTAGAAGCTAAGGCGGGGAGGTTTCCGTATTTCTCCTCACCCTGGGCAAGCAGGCAGAGATGCCGGCGGCAGCGCAGGTGGCCGGTCCTGGTCCCCTTACCGGCCCGGCCCGGGATGGTCATCGCCGGGCCGGCATGAGCGCGGCGGCGGCTCAGGCGCCAAGCGATGAGGGCGGCGATGACGGCGATGGCGAGCAGGACGGCGATGGCCTGGCCGACGAGGTGTTCGACCTGGGTGTAAGCGGTGCCGGCGAGGTAGCCGAGCAGCTTGTAGCCGATGCCCCAGGTCCGGCCGCCGACGGCTGCGTTAGGGCATAGGGGAGGTGCCGGCCAGGGCGGGCATCATAGCCCGGAAGAAGGCGATGAACCGGCCGAAGAAGACCGCGGGGGGTCCCCGGCGGCCTACAGCGGCGACAGGCGCCTTACACGCAGTCGCCGGATTCGGAAGGCAAGGGGGCGGTCCTGGAGGTCACGCGCTGGCCATTTCCAGGAGATCGTGCAGGTCTCGCAGGGCCTCCAGCGTGCACACGCCGGTCGCGACCAGCACCACCAGGACGCCGATCACCAAGATCAGGCGGCGCTGGGGAGCCACGGTGAGCAGTGCGGCGACCCGGCGCGGGACGGGGCCACCGCCGGACAGGTCGGCGAGATCGGACGCTCTGCCGGTCACGCTGAGCGTGGATCCGGCGGCCCAGCCGGGGACCGTGCCCGGGCGGGCGGCCGCCGCTTTGGCGAGCGCTGCCTTGGCGATGGTGCGGGCGACCAGGCGCCGGTCGCCGGTCACCGCTGCGGCGTCCTCGTCGGCCCACCGCTCGACGGTGAAGGCCACCGCGCGGGCGAGGGGGCGCAGCAGCGGGTTCGCGGCGCCGGCCAACTGCGCGGCGGCGGTGAACCAGTGGTGGTGGCCGCGAAGGTGCGCGCGTTCGTGCGCGAGCAGCGCATGACGCTCGTTCTTGTGCAGGGCGGCGAGCATGCCGGTGGAGACCACGATCCGCCCGGGCCGTCCGGGCACCGTGAACGCCTCAGCGACCCCGTCGTCCTGCATGATCACTAGTTCGCCGGTGCCGGGCAGGCAGCGTGCTTGGCCGGCGGCGGCCAGCAGCGCCCGCAGCCGCCGGTAGGCCATCCGCACCGCCGCCGCACCCGCAGCCGACAGGGCGATGGCGGCCAGCAGCGCCACCGACACCGACGGCGCGTCATCACGTTGGATGATCTGCAGCGACAGCTTCCCGAGCTGGGCGACCAGGGGGATCTGGATCACCCCGGCCACCGCCAGCAGTGACAGGACCGTGGCGGTGGCCGCGGCCAGCATCACCGCCGAGCAGGTCAGCAGCCAGGTGGCCAGCCGCGGATCGAGCCCGCGGGCCAGCCGCCCCGCGGACAGAGCAGCCGCCAGCGGGACCAGCAACGGCAGATAGACGGCCAAATGCACCCGGGTCTCCTCTACTCCGGATCGCGCTGGTCGCCGAACAGCCGGCGCAACAGCGCCTCGTCACGCGCGGACAACTTACCGACGAACCGGGCCAGCACGGCGTCACGGTCGCTTTCACCTTCCAGCACCTGGTACATCCGCTGCACGGCCATCCCCGCCGCGTCCACCACCGGGGTATAGGCGTACGCCCGGCTCCTGCGAGTACGGCTGAGAATGCCCTTGGCATGCAGCCGCGACAAGGTCGTCACCACCGTTGAATACGCCAGCCCGCCGCCCAGGAGCTCGGTCACCTCGCCGGGCGTCAACGCCCGGTCCGCGCTCTGCAGCACCGACAGCACCTCGGCCTCCAACACGCCGGCCGCCCGCCGGCCGCTTGAGACCGCCCCTGGTCCCGGATCGGACGCCGGAGCGGGTTCTGAATCCACGGACGCGAACCTCCTGCCGCCTCGAATCATCTACAGTGACGTAGAAGTTCTACTGATTGTAGAAGTTGGGTTTCTCGGCCCGAGTGTGCCATGCCACCGCATGTCGCCGCCAGAGTCACCGAGCGGTGTCACTGCCGGTGGGCGGGCACGGTCGCGGACTCGATGGATCAGGAGGTTCGGGTGGGGACCTCATGCTGGTGATGGCACTCGGCCTGCACGCTTCGGCGTCGCACGCCGGGCTGGCGGCGCTCAACCCGCTGACCGGAGTCCCGGAGGGGCCTGCCGCCACGTTCACCTGGTGGCAGGTGACCGGCGGGCTGGCCTGGTCGATCGGCATCACCATTGCCGGGTACGCCCTGGGCTCCACCGTCCCCGGCATCGACCAGTACCCGCTACCCACCGTCGCGGTGATCCCGACCGCCCTCGAACTACGACGCTCCCGCCGCGAAGGCGGCCGGCACGCCGGTCCGCCGACGATGGCCGAAGGAGGGATCGGCGATGATGATCGTGCTCGCTGTCTCGGCGGACAACGAGGCAGGTCCTGGGGAACTGAACCGGCGGTTGTTCCTGGACATGAATGCTTTCGCCCGGCACACGCCGTGGCTGCACACGCGATCCACCTCTACGCCACCTACGGCGTCCTGCTGTTCGGTGCGCTGCTGGTGGCCGGGACGGGCGCGCTGTGATCGGCAATTTCACCCAATGGATACTCGGCCTGCACGGTTGGGCGGCGGTGGCGATCGTGTTCGCCGTGCCGCTCGCCGAATCATCGGCGTTCGTCGGGTTCGTGTTCCCCGGGGAGATCGCGATCCTGCTCGGCGGGGTCCTGGCCTCCCAGCACCATGTCCCGCTCGCCGCCGTAGCGGCCGCAGCCATCGCGGGTGCGATCCTGGGCGACACCATCGGCTACGCGGTCGGCCGCCGCTGGGGCCGCTCTCTGTTGCACGGCACCCTCGGCCGCGTCATCAAGCACCGGCATCTGGACCGCGCCGAACGCTACCTTGCCCGGCGCGGTGGCAGGGCCGTGTTCTTCGGCCGGCACACCGTCGCGCTGCGCGTCCTCATCCCAGGGATGGCCGGGATGGCCCGCATGCCGTACCGCACCTTCGCGCTCTACAACATCCTCGGTGGCCTGGTGTGGGCGATCTGGAACACCCTGCTCGGCTACGTCGCCGGGACCGGCTGGAAACACGTCGCCGCCCTGACCAGCAGCATCGGCCTGCTCATCGTGGCCGTGCTGGTCCTGGGCGCCGGACTGGTGGTGGCGATCAAGGCGATGCGCCGCCGCACCGACGCCCTGCAAGCCGCCGGCCAGCGCCTGGCCGCCAGCCGCCCGGCCGCCTGGGCTCGCCGCCGCCTGCCACGCCAGCTCGGCTGGGCGCGCCGCCGCCTCGACCCGACCACGCCTGCGGGTCTCCCGCTGACCTCCGCACTCATCACCGCCGCACTCAGCGCGTGGATCTTCGCCGGTCTGTCCCAGGACGTGCTCGCCCGCGAAGAGCTGGCCCGCCTGGACCCGCAGGTCAACGCGTTCGTGTTGGGCCACCGGACCGGCTGGCTCACCACCATCATGGAGGCTGCCACCTGGCTCGGCTCCACCCTGGTCATCGTTCCGCTGCTGGCGGCCGCGAGCGTCTACATACTGCGGGCCCGCTGTGACCTGCACGCCGCCGGGTACTTGTGGGCGGCATTCGGCGGGTCGGTCATCTTGTATGAGGCCTTCAAGTCCATGGTGGGCCGGGCCCGCCCGCCGGCCGCGCAGATGATCCTGCACGCCGGTGGCTACGCCTACCCGTCCGGGCACGTCACCCAGACCATTGCCGCCTGGGGCCTGCTGGCCTTCCTCCTCACCACCGGACACCCACCACCCGGCGGGCGTGCCCGGAGCCTGATCCTCGCCACCGCGACGACCGTGATTCTGCTCGTCGGCGCCTCCCGGATCTACCTCGGCGTCCACTGGTTCACCGACGTCCTGGGCGGCTATTCCCTCGGAGCGGCCTGGCTCGCCCTCATCCTCGCCCACCGCCTCACGCGTGGTAAGACAGGCCCTGGAGGAGACCTGGTCGTCGCCGCCGAAGAACAGATCGACCTCCCAGACCCGCGTGGTGAGGCCGGCGGGCAGCCGCCGCCGACGCCCTCCGTGAGCCCTCCTTGAGCCATCGAGCCGGGTCGATCATCCACTGCGGTGACGCCCCCGGCGGAACCGCCTCGCCCTACCCTCACGTCCCCCGAGCCGGAGCAAGCCGGGGTCCCCGTTCGCGTGATCACCTACCTCCTGCCGACGACGACCGCGGCAAGGCCACTACGTGGCTGCTCGCCGCCGCCAGTCACGGCCCGTTCATCTACATCCAGGCGGACAGCACCTCGCCCGCCGCCGTCAGTACCGTCGTGGCCCGCGCCCTCCAACTCGTGCCTGACACGCTGGCCCAGCTGGGTCTGGCGTCGGGTGTGGACGCGGTCTGCGTAGAAATCGCCGCGTCGGTGAAGCGGGCGGTGGGATCCGCGAGCAGATGCCAGATGATCGTCAGGATGGAGCGGCGGCAGCGAGGCGGGCTTTGAGGTCGCCCATCCATTTGACCAGCGCAGGTAGCGTACGCCCAAGAACGTTGGGGTCTTGGAGGCCGCGGCGGCAATCTGTCCCAGGACGCCTTCGGGTGCGTGGCGACCGAGGGAAGAACAGATGAACAGCCGATGACAGCACGGGTCCACCCTCTTGAACTTCTACACGCTGTAGTAGCTTGTGCCCGCGTGCCCGGCCGGCGCTGCACCTGAGGAGGCGAGCCCGGCCGCGGCGCGTGCTGACATCTCATGACCGCTCGAACGTGGAAGGCTACTTGTGTCCCTGACCTATCCCGAGGCCATCGTCGTCGGGCTCTTCCAAGGCGTGACCGAGCTGTTCCCGGTGTCCAGCCTTGGCCACAGTGTGATCATCCCCGCGCTGATCGGCGGCCGCTGGGCCCAGGACCTGAATGTCTCCGCCAAGGAATCCCCCTACCTGGCCTTCATCGTCGGCCTGCACGTGGCCACCGCGATCGCTCTGCTGATCTTCTTCCGAAAGGAATGGGTGCGGATCATCAGCGGATTCCTCACCTCGATCCGCGACCGCCGCATCCAGACCCCCGACCAGAGGCTGGCTTGGCTGCTGATCCTCGCCACCATCCCCGTCGGCATCGCCGGCCTGCTGCTGGAGCACACCTTCCGCACCGTGCTCGGCAAACCCATCCCAGCCGCACTGTTCCTGGCCGCCAACGGAGCCGTGCTCTACGCCGGTGAACTCCTTCGCCGCCGCGCCCCCATCCGGCAGACCGCCGTGGACGGCGAGGAACTACCAGCCGACGCCGCCTCCGACCGCCGTCTGGCCAAGCTCGGCTGGGGCGAGGGCATCCTCATCGGCGCCGCCGAGATCCTCGCTCTGCTGCCCGGCATCAGCCGCTCCGGTGTCACCATGGTCGCCGGCCTGACCCGCGGCCTGTCCCACGAGGACGCCGCGCGCTTCTCCTTCCTGCTGGCCACTCCGGTCATCCTCGCCGCCGGAGTCCTGAAGATCCCCGACCTCACCGGGCCGCTCGGCGCCGGCATCCGCGGCCAGGTGCTGGTCGGCAGCCTGGTCTCCGGTATCGGCGCCTACCTGGCCGTCCGGTTCCTGGTGAAGTACTTCGAGACCCGCACCCTCACCCCGTTCGCGATCTACTGCACCGTCGCCGGGCTGGCCAGCGCCGCCTACCTCAGCCTCACCTGATCACCCCGCCGACCCTCGCACCATCCCCGGTCTGATGATGAGGAGAGCCACCATGACCACGCCCACCCGCAACGCCCCACTCGCGGTCACCGCCGCTCTGATCGTTGTCGGTCTTGCCTTCGCCGCCGTGGGGGCGATCTACCTTGCCCAGAGCGCGGCGCACCTGCCCTCCTTCTTCCCCGGCCACCAGGCCGGGTCGGCCCACCACCACACCAAGCACGGACTCGTCGCGCTCGCCCTCGCAGTCCTGTCCTGGGTCGGCGCCTGGTTCACCACCGGCAAAAAGCGGACCAGCGAGGCACCCTGACCGCAAAGCACCACCCGTGCAGCACCGAGTGCCGCAGCACACCGGCCTTACGGGGGAAGTAGTCGAATAAGCCGCCCGCTCGTAGCGCGAGGCCACCTCACACCCAGCCACTGATCGCCCAGTTCGCTCACTGAACTGGCGTCCACCAAACCGGGCAAGACCAACTGAGGCCCGTGCTGGGTGGCCCTGTCAACGAGTACGAGTCCGCCTAGACCAACCAGCGGACCCGCAGGTCAGCAATGCGACCCTATTTTCGAGCGTCACAGCACGGATCAACAAGCCAGAGACCACGATCGAGACGGACACACCCACGCAGAACAACGCAGCCTGACCTGTATCAACCGGTCTGACAGGCACCGCGCACAGGGTCTCATGCGCGTGGCACAGACCCAGCGAAGAACGATGCCATCAGCCAAGTCGGCACTACTCGCCCGGTCGTTTGCACTTCCTGGCACGAGCCCTGCCGGCGCGCCTACTTGCGTTTCAGGCTCTTGGCAGCTGATCGTCACTGTCCGACCCGGTCCTGCGGTCGCATGGAGTATGGCGATAGCGGTATGACCTGCGGTGATCGGCGAGCAGTCGCCATACGGCAGCCGAAAGGCCGTCACTGAAAGCGACTTCGTGATCACACTTTCCGGTCAGCTGCGAAGAGTCGCGTTTTACCCCTTTTCGCCCTGGCCGAATGTGGCCTTTGCTTCCTTGCCTCGCTCATGATCTTATGTTTTATAGGTGCCTATAGAGCATGAATGTTCCCCCTATCGGAGGAGGATCCCGCATGGGCAATCCGTCGGTCATCCATTTTCAGTTCGCAGGCAGGACCACTCTGCGGCGAGCGGGGCGGCTAATTTTCATGGCGCTCACGTTCGCGATCCTCACGATGTTTTCCGCTACGTCGGCTCTGGCCTATAACCTCGAGGGTCCGAAGTGGAGCGGCACGCCGAGCAGTGGGTGCTGCGCGCATATCGGGGTCCAATACTCTACCGCCTGGTTCACGGGCGACCAGAGCGCCATGGACGCGGCGGTGTCCGCCTGGAATGGCAGTCCGGCAAACGTCTTGCTCGAGAAGCGTAGCGGCGCACTCACGGTGGACGACACCTACGACTCCGGTGTCGGCTGGGACGGGATCACCTACTACGGCTGGAGTGGCAGCCATTTCACCTACGCGCACGTCTATCTCAATTACTACTACACAGGGGGTTACCCCGCTTCGGTCGTTAAGGGTGTAGCGGCCCACGAACTGGGGCATGCCATCGGGCTCGCGCATAACGGTGGCTGTGTTCTCATGACCCCTAATACCCCCACCCGACGCTCTTGCGGGATCAGCGGTCCGGTCGGTGACGATGTCAACGGCGTCAACCGGCTCTACTAGCCAGGATGGGAGTGCAGACAATGAAGCGAATCAGTCTCCGTACGGCCTCCGTGCGTGCCACAGTCCTCGCCCTGGCCATCGCATGCGGCGTGGCCGGCTGCGGAAGTGGCAGCAAGCCGATGCGCACGGTCAACATGGACGCGAGTTGGGCAGTCACCTACTCGTCGGTTCGGGACCTCAAGACCCACGCCGACCTGGTCGTTCAGGGTCGTATCACGAAGGTGCTCGGCCAGTCCGTCGTCAAGACGAGCTACGTCACCACCGATTTTGAGTTCACGGTGAGCGCCGCGGTTCAGGATGCCAAGGGACTGGTCGCGAAGAACGGGGGCGCGCTGCGGGTTCACCAGACCGGTGGAATCTTGAACAACGTGCGCTACCAGATCCATGATGACCCGTTGCTCAACGTCGGCGACGAGTCCGTTCTGTTCCTTCGGGAGTACAAGCCGGGATTCTTTATGATCATCGGCGGACCCACCGGTCGATTCGGTGTAAAGAACGGTCAGGTCAGCACGGTGGGTGATGGCGGCGTCAAGGCCAGCGGCCCGGTCAACACCTTCATCGCGAACGTCAAGGGGTCTTAGGAATCCGTGAGGCCGGCCGACTCGGCACCACCCGGGTCGGCCGACTTCACGAGCATATCTGCTGCGGACCGGTTATTTTCGGGTGCAGGACGAACCGAACGTTGTGCCCCTTGGTATCGGTGAAATTGACTTCGGTCGCCGAGACCTTACGTATCACGCCTTCCTGGTAGGGGTTTCCCCAACCGGCCGGTGGGTTTCCGGACCCGTCGGACAGCGGCGGAGCCGCCTGATACCACTTGCCATCGATGCGCGCGTCGATAATGCCGCAATGCGTGTACAGGGAATAGGGAGTTGTCGCGGGGGTCGGGCTGACACCGCCCGCGGCAGGTGAATGGCTGGTGCTCGCACAACCGGCCAACACCAGACCTCCGCTCAGGATCATGAGCAGACGGCTTCTCATCATCATCGCCTCGCATCGCGTCGACTTGGAGCGTACTTTAGACGGCGCCGTCCCGAATTCGGTTCCGAACGCGCGCAGTTCTCTTGGGCCTAAGGCTGACAGGGCCCTGCGGGTGCCGACCATCTGGGCAATGTGCTGTTGCTCGCTGATGGTCTCGGCGGCGACCGCACCGTCAGTTCCGGGCAGCTTTCGCCGCGTCAGGCTGGCGGTCAGGTGCGTACGCCGCTAACGTCGTCATATGAGTAATAGCTCAGATGAGCAGAGGATCGTGGGTCTGGAGGACTGCAGCGTCCGCATCGTGGATCGTGACCGGGTCGCGGTGGTCTCCGCGTCGATGCCCGCTGACGGCGACGTGGCCGAGCTGGCGGATGTGTTCGCCCTGCTGGCCGATCCGGGCCGGTTGCGGCTGCTGGTCGCGATGCTGGAAGGCGAGATGTGCGTGTGCGATCTCGCCGCGGTCGCCCGCGCCAGCGAGTCCGCGGTCTCTCATCATCTGCGGCTGCTGCGCGCTCACCGGGTGGTGCATGTGCGCCGGACGGGGCGGATGGCCTATTACCGGCTCGCCGACGCCCACGTGCGGATGCTGCTGGACGTCGCGCTCACCCACATCGATCACGCCCCCGCCGCCGCCCACCCCGAACGCGAGCCGGCACCGGAGGCTGATAGATGAGTGCCCGGCACACCGAATCCAGCCACGACCATGACCATGACGAGCAGGATCGGGCGGGGCGACACGACCATGGGAGTGGTGGCGGGCACGCCGGTCATTCGCATGGGGTGAGCGCGGACGCCGACCGCCGCTACCTGACCGGGGCGCTGGCGCTGATCGTGGTGTACATGACCGGCGAGGTGGTCGTCGGGGTGCTGGCCCACTCGCTGGCGTTGATCTCCGATGCGGCGCACATGCTCACCGACGCCGCATCGATCATGCTCGCCCTGGTGGCGATGCGGCTGGCCACCAAACCACCCAAGGGCGGCTACACCTACGGCCTCAAACGCGCCGAGATCCTCTCCGCCCAGGCCAACGGCCTGACCCTGCTGCTGCTGTCGGCGTGGCTGGCCTATGAAGCGATCCGCCGGCTGATCGACCCCCCCACGGTGGCCGGCGGCCCGGTACTGGTCACCGCCCTCATCGGCGTAGTGATCAACCTGGCCGCCGCGTGGCTGATGAGCAAGGCCAACCGCACCAGCCTCAACGTCGAGGGCGCCTTCCAGCACATCCTCACCGACCTGTACGCCTTCATCGCCACCGCCATCGCCGGCCTGATCATGGTGGTCACCGGATTCGCCCGCGCGGACGCGATCGCCTCTCTGGTCGTGGTGGCGCTCATGCTCAAGGCCGGTGTGAGCCTGGTCCGCGAATCCGGCCGCATCTTTCTGGAAGGCGCCCCCACCGGGCTGTCCCCGGACGCGATCGGCGCGGCGCTGGCCGACCGCCCGCAGGTCGCTGAGGTCCACGACCTGCACATCTGGCAGATCACCTCCGGGATGCCCGCCGCCTCCGCCCATGTCCTGGTCGCCCGAGGGCAGGACTGCCACGCCGTCCGCCAGGATCTCGAACAGGTCCTGGAACACGACTACAAAATCACCCACACCACGTTGCAGGTCGACCACACCCCCGGCCCGCTGATGGCCGTCCATGGCGCCGAGGGCAGTACAGCCGATCCGCACTGCGTCGATTCCCACGGCCCTATCCACAGGCCAGCGGGTAAGAAGGCCTCCACTGAATGAGGCACGGCGAGAACTCCGGCAGGCCGCCGCGCATCAGGACTCAAGCAATGATGCCTGCTGCTGCGCCTTGATATGCGCGCGATCAGGCGTGGTTGCGGGCCATCCGCCAGGCGCGGGTGCTGTCGTCGGCCAGCCTGGCCTGGAGGAGCGTCGAAGGGTCCAATCCTACTCGCTGGCATCTGCCCGTCCACCGCGCAGATCCCGCAGATGCCCGAGCAGCGACCCAGCCCGTCGGGCCACGAGCCGGCTGAGTCGGCGAACCCCACGAATCCCCCACATCCGAGCCCTGATACTCGACGGCAGATTGACGGCATGGTCAGCGCCGCGCCAGCCGGCGGTGCGCCACCGTGGTGGTGTGAGCGTCCCTGCTGGGATCGGGTGTGGTGGGGCCCGGGATGCCGGGTCAGACTCCTGCCGTCGCCGGGGCGGCCCGGCCGGCTGGTGATGGGGCCGGGACGGCGGGCGTGGGCCAGGGCGCGCGGCAGGCGGCGCAGGTCTTCGCCCATCAGGGCCACTTCGGCGGTCTCGATGGCCACATCGGCGCCCATGGCCCCCAGGGCGATGCCGACGTCGGCGGTGGCCAGGGCGGGGGCGTCGTTGACGCCGTCGCCGACCATCGCGGTCGGCCGGGTGGCGCGCATACGCGCGACGATGGCCGACCTGTCCTCGGGGCGCAGGTCGGCCTGGACCTGCGTGATACCGGCCTGGGCGGCCAAGGCGGATGCGGTGCGGGCGTTGTCGCCGGTGAGCGTCGCCACGGCGTAGCCGTCGTCGACGGTGGCAGGGGCTCAGGGGGCGGAGGCTTGGCGTAGTTGGCGTAGTTGGCGTTGGCTGAGATCGCTGACACGCAGGTCGGCGCTGATCCGGGTGGTCGCGATCAGCTGGGTGGCTCTGGCCCGGTCGGGTGCGGGCAGGGCGTTCAGCAGGCGCACCACCCGGATGCGCTGGGTGTCGGCGTTGCCGGGCTTGAGTACCTTGGCCAGGCTCAACCGGCCTGACCGTACCGCCCCGAGAATCTGGGCCTCGGTGTTGCCGGGCCGAGGGTGCGCCGCGTTGTCGGCGCTCTGCTGGAGCGGTTGCTGATTCTGCTGCTGGGTGGCGGGAGCCGACAGCGGGCGTCGGTCGGGGCCGGAGGTGATGGCGGCCCGGGTCTGCGGCTGCGGCGCGGTTTGCCTCTGGGTGGCGCGGGCCGTGGTCAGGAGCGTGCCGAGAATGAGGGCGGCGACGAGGGCGATGGCCAGATGCCGTCTGCGCAGCCCCCCTTCCTGTTGGCCGGCGGCGAGTTTCAGGCCGACCACCGCGACGCGCGCCAGCACGCCGGCCACCGTGCCGAGAAGCAGGGGGATGACGCGCTCGGGCAGGGGACTGATCGTGGCGGCCAGGACGCCGACCGCGGGGCTGACGCACGAGACGAGCAGCCAGGGGGCCAGGCGTTGCTTGGCCATGTCCAGCAGCGCGGCCAGTGCCAGTCCTTCGCTGGCCGAGTGCACCATCAGCGCGAGGATGACCACGGCGGAGCCGGTCAAGGCCAGGGTGGCGCCCTCGATGGCCCGGTGTGTGGTGAGGGCGGCCGCGGTTCCCATCCCGCCGAACATCGCGGCGTTGACCGCCCGTTTGAGGCGGCGGTGCCGGCCGGGGGCGTGCCGGGCGGCCTGTTTGCCGGAGTCCGACGGGCAGGCGCAGCCCTTGCGGGTGAAGTAGGTGATGACCAGGAAGCCGGTCGCGGCGGCGATCGCGACCCACCATAGGGGGACGCCGTCCTCGACCGCGTCCTGCCATGCGTCGGGAAGCAGGTCGGTCAGGGCGATCACCATCATCAGGGCGGAGGCGATCGCGAGCCAGACCACCATGCGTCCGGAGTTGCGGCGGGCCAGCCACGCTCCGGCCAGGGTCGACACCGAGACCAGTGCCACCGCGATCCACGCCTCCGCACCGGGGGTCCGCCCCTGGTCCAGTACGGGCCTCGTGGCCATCCATTGCGCCAGCACCATTGTCGGCACCCCTTTTCTTGTTCTTTTATCTATGCGCGACCATCGGGCATGGCCGCACCGGCACCTGTGTTAGGCGGCCTTTGCTCGATACGGGTATGCGGTTCGGGGCGGGGCCGAGGCCCGCAGGGTTCGCCGTGTCAGGTCGGCGGGTGGGATCTGCCGGGCACGGTTTAGCGTTCATCGGCGCGGCGATCGGTCTGTCCGGGTGGTGGTGTGCGCCCGTTGGAGGCCTCCGGCGTGGGTTGCGCGGGTGCCGGTGGCGGATTGTTCGGATGCGGGCTTGCCGCCGTGGACTCCGCCGCGCCCGGCTGGGGTTGCAGGGGGGGCGGCAGCGCGCCGTCGCGGGCGTCCAGTTCGCCCAGCAGGACCTGCAGCTGATGGGCCTGGGCTTCCAGGCTGTCCCTCATCTGTGTGCCATGATCGAGGGCTTGTTGCACCACGGCTTCGGCGTGTTCGCGGGCACGCGCCACGATGGTGGCGGCCTCCTCCTGGGCGGCCGTGATCGCTTGATCGGCCGCCTGCTGGGCGAGCGCGACGATGCGGGCGACGTCCCCGCCCGGCTGTGCGACGTGCGCAGCCGCTCGTTGGGCGGCTCGTTCGACCGCTCGTTCGGCCAGAGTCAGCTGGGTGCGCAGGTCCTGGTTGTCGGCCAGCACTGCGCCCAGGGTGCTCTCCACCCGGTCCAGGAAGGTGTCGACCGCGCCCATCTCATAGCCCTCGCGGAGGCGGACCGTGCTGAAGACCTGGTTGCGCACCTCGGCTGGGCTCAGCCATCCGCCGCTCCACCGATGCGAGCCGGGCCGCACCGCGTAGGCCGTTTCGGATGTTACCTCGGCCATGCTGTGAGAACCGTGGTCGTGCCCTTCGTGTCCGTCATACACGGCTTCTTTCACCGACCCTTCGTGTCGTTGCCCGGGGATATGTCGGGCTTGGGTAGTGCCGTATGTCGCTGTCGGGGGCGAATGCGGGTCTGACTACGGCCAGGAGGTCCAGGGCGCATCAATCGGTAAAGCCGATTCCCGGATACAACGCCCCAGGGGAAGGGTGGCGGCCGGCGGGAGGCGCCGACCGGCGCGCCATCACTCCTCGACCGGCCTCCTCCTAGGCCCCCTGGCCGCCGGTGCTCACCGGCCGTCTCGCAGTCCCGGTCGTCGCCGATGGTGGCCCAGAGTGCGCCAGCACCTTGTCGGCGTCCTGGCGAACGGGCTGAAGTCGAAGAGCGCGTTCATTGGCTCCTTCGACGCGGTGCCGGTGCCCCGGGCTGGCCACTCCGGCGCGGCGTTGCGTCAGCTGCAGCCTTCCGGGGCCGGCGGGGTGGCGTCGAAGGTGAGGCCGGTCGTGCCGAACCATTTGTTCCAGAGCTGCTTGGTGGTGCCGTCGGAGTACATGGCGGCGATGGCCTTGTTGACGGCTTCGCAGCCCTTGAGGTCGCCCTTCTTGAGCCCGACGCCGTACCTCTCATCAGTCAAGGGTGCGTTGTCGATCTTGAAGACGCCGGGTTCGCGTGCGGAGAAGCCGGCGAGAATCGTGGCGTCGGTGGAGATGGCATCGACCGAGTTGCCTTTGAGCTTGGTGACGCAGTCCTGGTATCCCGCGGCGGGGATGAGTCGCGCGGGCACCTTGATGTTCAGCTGGTTGGAGCCTTCGGTGACGTTCTTCCAGGAGTTGGAGCCGGCCACCTGGCAGAGCCTCTTCTTTCTCTTCTTGAGGTCGGTGACGGTCTTGATGGATGTGTCGTCTGCCCGGGTCATGATGTCCTGGTGGGTGACGATGTACGGCCCGCCGAAGGTCACCTTCGGCTTGCGTGCCGCGGTGATCGAATAGGTCGCCACCACCAGGTCGACGGTGCCGTTCTGGAGGAACGTCTCGCGGTTCGCGGGCCGTGCCTGTTTTAACTCGATGTTCTTCTCGTCGGTGACGCCCAGCTTCTTGGCGATGTATTTCGCGACGTCGACGTCGAAGCCCTGGGCGCCGCTTGCGGTCTTCTCGCCCAGTCCCGGCTGGTCGTAGCTGACGCCGATGACGAGTTTCTTGTCGTTTTTGGCTTTGTCGACGATGGAGGAGTTGGCGCTACATCCCGAGACGGCCATGGAGCCCGTCGCCAGCGCGGCCAGTACGACCCCGTATCGGCTGACGTTCATGGTGGTTACCTCGACTTTCCTATGGATCAGCGAGTGAGGATCTTGAAGAGGACATTCTTGGCGCGATGGGTGCGCGGGTTGGTGAAGAACTCTTCCGGCCCCGTCGTGGTCGTCGCAGGGGGCTGGCCGCCGGCGGGGACGCCGCCTGAGCGGTCGGAGCCCGTGGCCCCGGTGAGGTGCCTGGGCGGCACCGGCCGCAGGAGCGCACCGGCGGCCGAGGAGGGGACCACCCGCCGGAGGGGGCGCGGCCCTGCCAGCGGTCATGCCGTGAAGCTGCCTGCTACCGGGATGCCCGGCGCAGGTAGTAGGTCGCGGCCCAGCCGGTCTTTCCGTTGGAGGCCCTCACCTTCGTCCAGCCCCGGTGCGACCGGCAGGCCCCGGCGAACCGCCCGTCGGCCACCCGCAGCGAGCCGATCGTCCGGTAGCCGACCCCTGGCCCGGAGCGGACGTGCAGGAGGCTGATGGCCCGCACGTGCGAGACCCGGTAGGTGGAACCGAGCGCTGCGCGTTTGGTGCCGCGCACCCTGCGCAGGTCCGTGGCCGGGACCCAGCCGGTCGTGCCGTTGGACGCCTTGACCTTGGTCCAGCCGTTGGCCGGCCGGCAGTCCCCGGTGAACCCCCCATCGGCCACACCGAGCCGGCCGACCGGCTGGTACCCGGTCCCCGGCCCGGAACGAACGTCCAGGTAGCCGCCGGGCCGCGCCGGCGGCACCCGGTAGGCGCATCCCACAGCGGGGCGGCCGGTCGTGCCGGCCGCCTGGGCCGGGGCGCCGCCGCCCATGAACACGCCACCGGCGGCCGCGCACACGGTCAGCGGGACCGCGATGCATTTCTTGATCGTCACGGTGTCTCCCTTCGGTCTGCATCGTGTCCGCCGGCGCGTCGCCGGCGAGACCGGCCGAGCCTCACGCCCGACCCAATGCTTTACACAAAGTAGTTAGCCGTTTACTGAACGTTTAAACATCAGGTCAACTGTTCAGATATTCAGAGACCAGAACATGGTCGAGGCGGGCGGGGCAACCGGCGGCCCCGGGGCACAGCACCTTTCGCAACGCGATGCTCGAAGGAGCGGATCAGATGAGTGATCGTTCAGGCGTGATCGTCTCGAGGCCGGGACAGGTGCGCCACCGGCTCGACGCCGGGTGGGTGGCGGCGGTCGGCCGGCGTCCGCCCTCCGAGCAGGTGGTGCAGGATCTCGCGGTGATGTTCGGCGTGCTGGCCGACCCCGGGCGGCTGCGGCTGCTGGCGGCGATGCTGCACAGCGAGGAGATGCGCGTCGGCGACGTGGCCGCGGTGACCGGCCAGAGCGTGTCCGCGGCCTCGCACGCGCTGCGCGTGTTGCGCATGCACCGGGTGGTGAAGGTCCGCCGGGCGGGGAGAACAGTCTGCTACAGACTCGCCGACACCCGCGTGCGGACGCTGTTCGACCTGGCCATCGAACACATCGGACCTGGCGACGACGCTGACGGCGGGGAGCACCACGATGCGTGACCACAACCACGCCCATGGGCATGGGCACGGTGTGAGCGCCGAGGCCGACCGGCGGTACCTGACCGGCGCGCTCGCGCTGATCGCGGGTTTCATGGCGGCCGAGGTCGTCATCGGGCTGACCGCTCGCTCGCTCGCGCTCATTTCCGACGCCGGGCACATGCTCACCGACGCCGCCTCGATCGTGCTCGCTCTGGTGGCGATGCGGCTGGCCGTCCGGCCTACCAAGGGCGGCTACACCTTCGGCTTCAGGCGCGTCGAGATCCTGTCCGCGCAGGCCAACGGCCTGACCCTGCTGCTGCTGGGCGCTTGGTTCGTCTACGGGGGAGTTCGCCGGCTGATCGAACCCCCGCACGTCCAGGGCCTGTACGTGGTCGTGACCGGCCTGGCCGGGATCGCCGTCAACCTCGCCGCCACCTGGTTGCTGTCGCGGGCCAACCGGTCCAGCCTCAACGTGCAGGGCGCCTACCAGCACATTTTGACCGACCTGTTCGCCTTCATCGCGACCACGATCGCAGGTCTGGTCGTCTGGCTCACCGGCTGGGGCCGGGCCGATGCGATCGCCGCCCTGGTGGTCGCGGCACTCATGCTCAAAGCCGGCTGGGGCCTGGCCTGCGACACCGGCCGCATCTTCCTGCAGACCGCTCCCGCAGGGATGGACCCCGACCAGATCGGCCGCAAGACCGCCGCCCTCGACCACGTCGTGCAGGTCCATGACCTGCACATTTGGGAAGTGACCCCCGGCTACACCACGCTGTCGGCGCACATCCTGGTGACACCTGAGGCCGACTGCCATACCGTGCGCGCCGCCGCGCAGCAGATGCTCCATACCGACCACGGCATCACCCACACCACCCTGCAGGTCGACCACGCCCCACTCGAACTCCGCACCGTTTACCTCACCGAAGCCCACTGCACCGACCCTCATGGCCCCGTCCACCACGGCATCGCCTCCTTCCGCGCGTCGGTTCCGGCGCTCCGCCCTTCGGGACATCACCCCTCCTTCAGCGATTGCCACTGGCCCCTCCCGTCTCCCTGACCCTGATCGGTCCGGGGGAGAGCGGGAGACCGGCCGGCTCCCCCGGACTTCAGGACACGAGCGGGAACAATCCACGCTCTCGATCTCACAGATGGAGTCCAGGTCGAGGTGGACACTGCACCAATTCAGCCGCCCGGCCCCCACCCGGCGGTGCACGTGCGGGCAGGTCAGCAGTGGGTGTCGCGGCCGCAGGCCTGGCGCCGGGTGGTTCGCCCGGTAGGCGGCGTCGCGGGCGTGGGTGGTGGCAGCGGCGGTGTTCGGCTCGGTGGACATGTTCGTCCTGCAAGGCGTGGCCCGGGATCGGGCGGCGGACAAGGGGCCGATGCCGCGACGGGGACAGGCGGCGGGCAGCCCTATCCGGCAGCCCGGTTCCCGGCCGCGGCGGGCCCTGTCAGCAGCGCAGGATCAGGCAGCCGGTCGGATTGCTCTCGGGAACCGCCCACAGCAGCCGGGCGGGCGGGCCGGCGGCCCCCGGCGAGGCGCAGGACAGCGGGAGAGGCGGCCCGGTCGACGCCGGCACACCGTCACCGCCGGGTCGGTGCTTGACCGCCACCGTCACGCAGTCATGCTCGACGTTCGGACCGTCGCCGCCGGCCACGTCCAGGCTGGTGCCGTGCGGCGTCTGCGAGATGTCGGTGGCAGTGGCGTGATGGTGTGCGAATCCGGCGATCGCCGCCCACACAGCCGTGCTGTCGGCGCCCATGTCGGACGCGTGCGGAGCACACAGCAGCAGGTGCACGGCCGCGATCACCGCCACAGCCGCTCTGCCCAGCACCCGAATACCCCGGACGCCGGGTGGGACGACAGCCACACCCACCTTCACATCACTAAATGTAAGCTCATGATTACGAAAAGTGCATGGGGGGTAGATGGAGCAGACCGTCTCGCTACGGTCATTAAGTGTGAACAAAGAGTTAAAACGGGCAGGTGAAGGGCCTGGGAGACTGCGCGGTCCGGGTCGTGGACCGCGGCCGGATCGCAGTGGTGGTTGCGCCCATCCCCGATCGGGCCACCGTGGCGCCGAACCGGTTCGGCCTGTCTGGGTTCCGGCGATCGCAGGCGAGGGTTTGCTTCTTGGGGGGAGGCGAGGCGAGCAACGCTACTTCGAGCTGGGCAATCCTCTCTGAGCCACAGCCGTGCCGCGGTACCCGACGGGAGCGCATGCCATGAGTCCCGAGGACTGCCTCTATGCCTGCGGCGACGCCGCCTATCGCCGGATTCCGGTCCCTTTCCACCCCGAGGCCCGCGGATGGGCTGGAGCCACAGGAAGTACAAACGGCTACAAGGATCAAGGAAAGCACACCAGTGCCTGAAGGGGATCACCCTCGGGTATCCCCGCATGTTCGCGCACTGGCAATGGGTCACTCGCAGCCGGTGCTCAGGATGACAGGAGCCGTATGGCCGGAGACGGTCACGTACAGATCTATGGGAGCCGGGAGGCGAGAGTCCTCCTCCCGGCTACCCGACCAAGCCCCGAACCGCTTTAAGCGAGTGGCAAATCAGGCGTCGTCGGAAGGCTTGGTGACGACCGCGGCCAGCCTGCTTCGAGAGGCGCTCAGGTGCGCGCTCATTGCCTGGGCCGCTCCCGCTTCATCGCGTCGGGTAATGGCTTCCAATATTCGTTCATGCTCGCGCACCGTGTCCGCGGTGATTCCAACCGCGTAATAGAGCCGATACAGCTGAGCATGGGGTCGAAGTCGTTCAAGAGTCTCGACCATAAGCCCTACGCCCGTCGCCTTGGCAAGAGCCAGGTGGAAAGCGGCGTCCTGAGTAGCAAAGGCCTTGTAACTGTCATAGCTGTTGCCGAGGACCGGCTTGCTCATCGCGGCGATCAGATCCTCCATGCCTGTGATCTGTTGCGGGGTCGCCACCTGCGCAGCCCACAAAGCGCAGGCGGGCTCGAGGAGCAGCCGCATGCGGAACAGTTCATCGAATGTCGTTGAGTCGATCAGTGGTGCGGCGGTGTAGCCATAGTGTGCGCGCTTCGCGACCAACCCGTCGGATTCCAGCCGGGCCAAGGCCTCGCGGATAGGAGTCGCCGAACAGCCGAGGTCGCGGGAGAGACCATCGATCGAGAGACGCGACCCAGGCTCTACCACATTGTCCATGAGCTTGGACTTCAGGAACTCGTAAATCTCATCCGCGAGAACGGATCGCCGAGGTGCGCCGTCGGTCAGCCATGGTGATGCCGCCGGGTCGGCCGCGGCTGCGGAAGCTGTTTGTGAATTCGCCACATCCTACACCCTATAGGATGTTGGGGCTTGGCGAGGCGCCTTCCGGCCTATCACTCAAGCCCCGACAGGGCGGCGATATGCATCTCGGACGCGGAGGCGGCACCGCGACCTGCTTATCATCGAACGGCTTCCCTGCACTTGGCGCTCGCGCGGCGTTTTGGAGCAACGACAGTAACTCCTATCACCCGTTCGCGCTTGAGGATCCAAGCCCTTCTGGTTGAACTCGCGGATGACATCCCGCAGGTAGGCGTCGCTGACCTGCATCAACGTGGTGGTGTTGCGGGCTGGTCGGCCCGCGCCGGACAGTGGCACGACGATCGCCTGCCGCAGCCCGACCGGGTTCTTCGCGGTGCGGGTGATGCGCTGAAGTTCGCGTCCCTTGTCCCTCGTCCATCGGGACGAGCGGCGCACGAGCACCTCGGGTTTCCTGGCCACGGCCACCTCCAGGCGGAGTCCTGGAGCAAGGCCGCCGGACCCAGCCCGATGGATCGGTTACCCGCCGAAGGTTCGGTGACCAGCCGCAGGACGGTCTGGCGGCCGCTTGTCACAGACAGGTTACGGAGGCATTTCGGGTATTGACATCGACCTTGAAGGACCTAATGATTCCACATCATAGATCCTATAGGAAAATCTCCTGAGGTTCGTGACGAAGGGTGACGCCTGTGGCACGCATGCGCTTTGCGGTTCAGCTGGGGATAGGCACTGTTGCCGCTGCTGTGCTGGCAGGATGCTCCACCGCCAGCTCGATGCCGACAGCGGCAGGACCGACGGCCTCGAAGCAGGTGGTGATCGGCTTGTCGAACCAAACAATGGCGGTCACGTTCCCGGTCGGTCTGGCCAAGGGTGCACAGCAGGAGGCGGACAAGCTCGGCGCCAAGCTGGTCGTCCTCGACTCCAAAGGTGACGTTCAGAAGCAGGGCAGCGATATTCAGGATCTGATCACGCGGAAGGTGAGCGGCATCCTGATCGTGCCCAACTCGCCTGGTCCGGCGCAGGCCATGGTGGACAGCGTCGCCGCGGCGGGTATCCCGATCGCTTCCGTACACGGGACTGTTGGCACCGGGCCGACGAACGTCCCCTACAACAAGCTGTCCTTCACGATCAACGAGAGCGCTGATCAGCTGGGGCACCTGGAGGCCACTTTGGCCAAGCAGGCGCTGCCGGGCGGTGGAAAGGTCGCCATCATCGCAGGGGCGTCCGGATTCCTGGAGAACACCACCTGGACGGCGGGGTTCAAGTCCGACCTCGCCGCGGCCGGAAAGTTCCAGATCGTCGCGACCCAACCCGGAAACTGGACGGCGGAGGCCGGACAGTCCGCGTGCCAGGGCATCCTCAGCGCGCACCCCGATGTCGCCCTGTTCTACGCCTTGAGCGATGACATGGCCACCGGGTGTGCGAAGGCGGTCGCCGCAGTCAAGTCGAAGGCAAAGATCTTGGGCGCCGGCGGGTCGAAGAGCGGCATCACCGGTGTCCAGGACGGCTCGATCTATGGCGATGTCTGCTTCAAGCCGGTCGACGAAGGCGCCAAAGCCTTCGACACTCTCTATGAGCAGATCACCGGGAAATCCGCTGCGCCGAACAAGGTCCTGAGCTACGACACCCCTAGCATCAGCAAGGCGAACGTCGGCCAGTGCGCTCCGCAGTGGTAGCAGTGTCGACCTCCATGGCTTCCGAGGGGTCAGCCGGCTCTCCCGCGCTGGAGATAGCCCAGGTCACCAAGGTTTACCCTGGCGGAACGCAGGCGTTGCGCGGCGTCTCCCTCACCCTGATGCCCGGCCTCGTGCACGGACTGGTCGGCGCCAACGGCGCCGGCAAGTCAACCCTGATCAAGATCATCGCTGGCGCGGAGCGGCCGACCACCGGAGTGCTGCGCTGGCAGGGCGCCCCGGCGGACTGGAGACGGCCGGCGGACGCCCAGGCAGCCGGCGTCGCGGTCGTTCACCAGCAGAGCCCGGTCGCACCTGCGTTGAGCGTTCTGGAGAACGTCTACCTCGGTCAGAAATCGGCCGGGCTGTGGAAACCTCGAGACCGGCAGCGGGACTTCGACGCGTTGTGTTCCTCGATCGGGTTCGCTATCGACCCCAACGCTCCGGTATCGGAGCTGTCGGTGGGGGATCGGCAGATGGTGTCCATTCTGCGGGCCTTGGCGCAGCATCCGTCCGTGATCCTGCTGGACGAACCCACTGCCTCGATCACGCCGGCGGAGCGCGCCGGCGTGCTCGGCGCGGTGCGCAGCCTCGCCACCAGCGGGGTGGCTGTCGTGTTCGTCTCGCATTTCCTCAACGAGGTCATGCAGGTCAGTGATGTGGTCAGCGTGCTCCGAGACGGAACACTCGTCGACGAACTGGATGCCTCGAGCATGTCGGTCGAGCGTATGGTGTCCGGCATTGTCGGTGACCGCTTGCACGCTGTTGAGAACTCTAAGCCGGCGCACGAGTTCGGCTCGGCGGTGCTGAAGGTCCGCAACCTCAAGTCGGTGAGGATGGCGGAACCGGTGACGTTGGACGTGAAACGGGGCGAGATCGTCGGCATCGCCGGCCTGCTCGGATCCGGCCGTACCTCGCTGCTGAAAGCCATCTTCGGTGCGGACCGGCGAATAAGCGGTGACGTCCTCATTGACGACAAGCCGCTGGCCCCGACGCCGGCGGCGGCCGTCAAAGGCGGCGTCGCCTTCGTCCCCGAGGACCGACTAGGCCAGGGCCTCATCGGGGACTGGGAGATCTGGCGCAACGTCTCGATGGCCGACCTCGGCCGGCTCTCACGCCGATTCAAACTTCTCAACCCGGCCAAGGAACGGGCACGTGCCATCCAGGCGTGCGCCGAACTCGGGGTCGTCGCGTCTTCCATCGACACCCCGGTCAAGGATCTCAGCGGTGGTAACGCCCAGAAGGTGGTGTTCGCCAAATGGATCTACAAGACCCACCATGTCCTGCTGCTCGATGAACCCACCGCCGGTGTGGACGTCGGTGGCAAGGCGGATCTGATCAAACTCATCCGTGCTTTGGCAGCGCGGGGAATGGGGATAGTTGTGGTGCTCTCGGAATTCGAGGAGCTGCTGAGCGTCACCGACCGCGTCCTCGTACTGAGGCACGGAAACATCACGGCCGATTTTGCCTCCGATGAGGTGTCAGTGAGCGAACTGACCGCATCCGCGGGAGGACTGGCATGAGCGTCGACGAACAGCGCGGATCCGGAACCCCCGGCCCCAGTCTCGCGATGCGAGTGAGTCCGGCGCTGCACAGCCTTCGCCCGCAACGCGCCGGGGTGGTCTATGCGCTGATCATCCTTGTCGTGGTGCTGGCCATCGCGACGGCGGCCAAAGGCCAACCGGCCTACCTGTCGAGCATCAACGTCTCCAACATCATGGGCCAGGCCGCTCCGGACGCGATTCTCGCCATCTTCATGACCGTCGTGCTGATCTCCGGCAACTTCGATCTCTCCGTGGCCTCGGTCGCGGCTCTGGCTGCCGCGTTGGCCCTGAAGACCATCGACTCCATCGGGACCGCACCTGCCGTCATCCTCGCCCTCGCGGTCGGAGCGGTGGTCGGCTTGATCAACGCGATGCTCGTCCAGAAGATCGGCGTGAACGCCTTCATCGTCACTCTTGGCAGCATGACCGCTGTGCGGGGTGTCGTGCTCATCACCCTTGACGGGCAGAGCGTGACTGCGCATTCCCGGTCCCTCGTCGCACTGGACAGCACCATCTTCAAGGTCCCGGTCCCAGTCTGCATCCTATTCGGGATCCTCCTGATCGTCCTTGCCGTGCTGCGCCTGCGACAGGTGAGCGACGGCGCGTCACCGCCGCTGGATGGTTTTTTCGTGGCGCTGGTACTGATGGGAATCGGGTGTTTGATCCTGCCCGTCATGGCGCCGGCGCTGCTGACCGAGCCGCTGCCCGTGTGGTTGATGATCTGGGTGACGGTCGGAGTCAGCGTAGGTCTGCGTTTCCTGATCGCCGGGCGCAACCTCTATGCGGTCGGCAGCAACGCCGAAGCCGCGAGGCTGTCGGGCATCAACGTCGGCATCTACAAGATGGCGCCGTTCGTGCTGTCCGGTGCTGCCGCAGCCGGGGTCGGGCTGATCTACGCCGGACGGTTCAATTCCGTCGACCCGAATGCATTGACCGGTACGGAGCTGACGGTGATCGCCGCAGCCATTCTCGGAGGGACGTCGCTGTTCGGCGGAGCCGGTTTCGTGGCCAAATCAGTCCTGGGAACCGTTGTCCTGTTCACGTTGTCCAACGGATTCAATGTGCTCAATCTCGGTTCGAATTACCAGTATGTCGTTCAAGGGGCCGTGCTCGTCGCTGCTTCTGCCGTATACACGATCGCGGCGAGATCCCCGGCACGACGGAACTCCACACGACAATCAGCGGAACCTCCCGCCACTACGACGCCTGGTGAGGCACAGAGCGAGGCCTCACACGCATCCTTGAGCACCTCATGACCCACTCGGCCTCGTCCGGCGTTGCGGTGATCGTCGAACGCGACGTCTGGATCCCGATGCGTGACGGGGTGCTGCTGCAGGCTGATGTGTGGCGTCCGGCGACCGAGGGCCGGTACCCGGTGTTGCTGCAACGAACGCCTTACAACCGGGCTGATTCCTTCGCGGTGGTCGTCAACGCCGGCATCGAACCGTTGCGTGCGGTCGCGAACGGGTTCGTGGTCGTCATCCA
>JAOPYK010000035.1 GCA_025964695.1 Streptosporangiaceae bacterium
TATCCCGTCTTCTCACCCGCAGGCCCCGGACATGCTTGAGGAAAACGCATTCACCGCAGTCGGCAAAAGGAGCGAAGGTTCGAATCATGTGTCAACACCAGCCGCCCTGTCCATCCGCGGACGCCGCGGACCGTGAGGCAGCCTGCCTTGTGGCCTATCACCCTGAACAGGGCTGGGGCCTGCTCTGCAACGGCGTGGTGATCTTCGAGGACACCGGCGGGCTGATGCCCGACGGACGCATCGTCCCCGCTCACCGGACCACCCACGCCCGGGCGGCATGAGTTCGTTCGCCTACTTCACCGACCTCGGATGGAGCGCGATACCGAGCGCCATCATGGTGTACGCCTTGTGCCACCCCTCCCCGTAGGCGTCGCACACGGCGCCGGCCTCCTCCCCTATGGAGATCGCAAGGGCCCGCCTCGCGAACCACTCCACCTGGTGCGGCCCGAACATCCGCCCGGGTGCCTCCGTCAGTCGTGGTGGAAGACCTCGGTCATCGGAGTCCACCACTGCCCGTCCGGCGCGCCCGGAGTCTGCTCCTGGCAGGGATCGGTCAGCTCCCACCAGCGGCGCGTCTGCGGGTCGGCCGCCATCCGGGCCATGTCCGCGTCGTAGTCGTCGCCGACGTATTCGAAGTAGCTGAAGAGCAGGCCGTCGTGCAGGTAGATCGAGTAGTTGCGGATGTTGCAGTCCGTGATCATCTCGAGCACCGACGGCCAGACGGCGGCGTGCAGCCGCAGGTACTCTTCCTCGTGCTCGGGACGCAGCCTGATGAGGCTGCCATGACGCCGCACCTGGGTCATCTGGGTCTCCCTTCGTCGGAGAGGCGGTACGCACGAGTCGCCGTCCCCCCGAACACGGCGTCGCGCTCGGCACCGGACAGTCCCGCGCACACCTCCTCGGCCGCGGCCACGACCTCGGCGTAGCCGGCGGCGAGCAGGCAGACAGGCCAGTCCGAACCGAACATCACCCGTTCCGGGCCGAACGCCTCCAGCACCGTCTCGGCGTAGGGGCGGAGGGACGTGACGTCCCACGCCGCCCAGTCGGCCTCGGTGACCATGCCCGAGAGCTTGCAGTAGACGTTGGGCAGGCCGGCCAGCTCGCGGACCAGGGTCGCCCACGGTTCCAGGGCACCACTGGCGATGGGCGGCTTGGACAGGTGGTCCAGGACGAAGGTCACCTCCGGCAGCGCCCGGGCCGTGCCGATGGCGGCCGGCAACTGCGCAGGCAGGGTCAGCAGGTCGTAGGCCAGCCCGGCCGCGCCGACCGCGGCGATCCCCCGGCGGACGTCCGGCCGGCAGAGCCAGCCGGGATCGTCCTCGGCCTGCACCAGATGGCGGACGCCGACGAGCCGGTCCCCGCCGAGCCCGCCGCGCAGCGCCGCGAGCGTATCCGGGGCCGCTGGATCGGTGAGGTCGATCCACCCCACGACGCCCGCCAGCGAGGGGGCGGAGGCGGCCAGTTCCAGCAGCTCGGGGGTCTCGGCGGCGACGGCCAGCGTCTGCACCACCACCGTCCGGCCGATGCCCGCGGCGGCCGTGGCGGGCGCCAGGTCGTCCAGGGTGAACGTGCGCCGGATTCGGGCCATCGGCTCCCCGGTGATCCACTCCTGGTCCCGTACGGCGAGGTCCCAGACATGATGGTGGGCGTCCACCCGCGGGGTCATCCGCGCCTCCTGCCCGGGTCCGGCACCCGTGCGGCCGGCCCCATCAGGCCGCTCCCAGCACGTGACGCTGGCGGCCGAGCCCATCGATTTCGAGCTCGACGACGTCACCGGCCGTGCAGCGGCCGCCGATCTCCGGGGTCAGCGCCGAGAGGTCGTACGCCCGTCCGGCCCGGTCCAGTACGACGGGGCGTTCCAGCCCCGGCGGGCCCAGCTGCGCCAACCGCATGTCCGCTACTCCTCGTCCGTGATGTCGATGGGGCGTCGCGGGACGCCTCACCGGCCGGTGTCGTCGGCTCGCCCCCTCCAGGGCGGACAGGTGACGGCCGGAACCTAACAGACATCCAATGTCTGGAAAAGTCTCCGCCCCCTCCCGGCAGCCAGGGAGCTGGGTGCTATCTGAGGTTTTCCAGAGACTTGCCCGCTTTTGGATAGAGGGTATGGACAGTAAGCGATGGCTGGTCTAGAAAGACATCCCATGAATGATGTGGCGAGGATCCGGCCATGAGCGGCCCGCTGGGCGCTGCAGGCGCCGAGTTCGCCGGGCTGTCCGCGCTGGTGACCGGCGGGGCGTCCGGCATCGGGCTCGCCACCGCCTCGCTGCTCGCCACCCGCGGGGCGCGGGTCGCCTGCCTGGACCTGGAGCCGTCGGTGCCGGCGCCACTCGCCGGATTCCGGGCCGACGTGACCGACGACGCCTCCGTACGCGCCGCCATGGCCGCCGCCATGGAGCTGCTGGGCGGCCTCGACGTGCTGGTCAACAACGCCGGCATCGGAGCCCAGGGCACCGTCGAGGACAACGACGACGACGAATGGCGGCGCGTCCTCGACGTGAACGTGCTGGGAATCGTACGAACCACCCGCGCTGCACTCCCCCATCTACGGGCGTCCGCGCACGGCGCGATCGTCAACACCTGTTCCATCGCCGCGACCGCCGGCCTGCCGGACAGGGCCGCCTACTCGGCGAGCAAAGGCGCGGTGCTGGCACTGACCCGGGCCATGGCCGCCGACCTCGTCTCCCAGGGAATCAGGGTCAACTGCGTCAACCCCGGCACGGCCGACACTCCATGGATCGGCCGGCTGCTGGCGGCGGCCCAGGACCCGGAGGCCGAACGGGCGGCGCTGACCGCCCGTCAGCCGATGGGCCGGCTCGTGTCCGCGGACGAGGTGGCCGCGGCCATCGCGTATCTGGCGAGCCCGCTCGCCGCCTCGGTCACCGGTACGGACCTCGCCGTCGACGGGGGCATGCAGGGACTCCGGTCGCGGCCACGCCCGGCCGGCTGACAGCACGCCCGGCCGGCTGACGGACGTCGCGATACGGGCTCGCGGCCGCGACGAACTCTGCCGGTGCGCAGGGCCATCGCGGGGAGACATGGGGTCTGGCCAGGAGACGACATCGCCGTTATTTTTTGGAAGCGCTCGTTCTTCTGGGAGCTCAGCGGCGACACCCCGGGCGGTGAGCTGATCACCGCCATCAAGAGCGGTCTCGGCTGAGACCACGGCGTCACCGAAGCACGGACCGAGGCTCCGTCCCCCAGGGACGGAGCCTCGGGGCCTCTCCCGGCATCGCCCGGGATCGTTCCTGCCGCCCGCCTGATCTTCGCCGTCCTGCTGCTGACCGTCGTCGCCGTCCTGGCCGGCGCCGCACGCGCCTCGGCCTGACCCGACTTCCGGCTAGGTTGCCGACATTCCCGGCAGTAGCCCCATATATGTTTTAAGGCTACGTTCACCTAGAAGTACTACAATTGTGTAGATGACGTTCCTACCTCATGCCAGACGCTGATGCGGCACGCGGACATACGGCTCAGCGTGGTCGTGCCGGTCTTCGGCGTCGAGGACTTCCTGGCCGAGTGCCTGGACTCCATCCTGGCGCAGTCTCCAGAGGACATCGAGGTCATCGCGGTCGACGACTGCTCACCGGACCGCTGCGGCGAGATCCTCGACACCTACGCCGCTCGGGACCCCAGGGTGCGCGTCCTTCACCTCGACCACAACGCCGGGCTGGGTGCCGCGCGCAACATCGGCTTCGAGCAGGCGGCCGGAGAGTACGTGTGGTTCGTCGACAGCGACGACTGGCTGGCAGAGGGAAGCGTCGCGACCGTACTCGACCGCCTGGAGCGGGTACACCCGGACGTACTGATCATCGACTTCGCGCAGGCGTTCCCCGACGGCCGGATAGAACGTGACGTGTGGCAGAAACTGTTCCGCGACCCGCCGCCTCCCGAGACGTTCACGCTCGCCGGACGCCCCGCCCTGCTGAACATGATCATGTGCGCCTGGAACAAGGTGGTCCGGCGCGAGTTCCTGGCAGGGTTGGGCCTGCGGTTCGGAACGGGCTTCTACGAGGACATCGCGGTCACCTACCCCATGCTGCTGGCCGCCGACCGGCTCGCCCTCCTCGACCGGGTCTGCTACTACTACCGCCGCGGACGCCCCGGCGCCATCCTGAACACCTCGAGCCCCAAGCACTTCGACCTCTTTGTGGAATATGAGCGTATCTTCGCTTTCATCGCAGATCATCCGGCGATCGGGAGCGAGCTGACCAAGGTGGTATTCGACCGTACGGTCCGGCACGCCGTGACCGTTCACGCCACACCCGGCCTGCTGCCCGCCCGGCAGCGGCGGGAGTTCCTCCGCCGACTCGGCGGGCACTTCCGGGCCTACCGGCCGGCCGGATACGCCTACCCGCGCGGACTGCGCGGGCTGCAGTACCGGCTGGTCGAGCGGGACGCCGACCGGGCGTACACGCTCCTGCAGCCGTTGAACAAGGCCCGGATATCGCTGCGCAAAGGCGCGGGTCAGTTGAGCGGCGTCATGCGAAAGGCGGTCCGTCGCGGCGGCACGGGCGCCCGGCTCGCGTTCTACCGGCTCTTCGCCTTCCTGCCGGTCCGCCAGGAACTCGTCGTCTACGCCGCCTACTGGTACGGAGGCTACGCCTGCAACCCGCGAGCGATCTACGAGAAGGCCCGCGAGCTCGCACCGGAGCTGCACGGTGTGTGGGTGGTGAAGAAGGACCGTGCCGGTTCGATGCCTGCCGGAGTCGACTACGTGGTGGCCGGCTCCTGGCGCTATCTGCGGGTCATGGCGCGCGCAAAGTACCTGGTGAACAACGTCAACTTCCCGCACGACGTGCCGAAGCGCAACGGTTCGGTGCACGTCCAGACTCAGCACGGCACCCCGCTCAAGACGGTCGGGCTGGACCTGCGGGACTACCCGGTCGCGGCGGCGGGAATGAACTTCGACCGGCTGGTCGAGCACTGCGGCCGCTGGGACTTCCTCGTCTCTCCCAACCCGTATTCCAGCGCCATCTGGAAGCGCGTCTACCCGGGGGGCTACCGGGTGCTGGACACCGGGTACCCGCGCAACGACATCCTCGCCACGGCCACCGACGAGCAGGTCGCCGAGGCCCGGGCCGGTCTGGGGATCAAGCCGGATCAGACCACGGTCCTGTACGCACCGACGCATCGAGAGGCGCGGCCGGATTTCACGCCCCTCCTGGACGTAGGCAGATGGGCCGAGACGCTCGGACCCGACTACACCCTTCTGGTACGCGCCCACTATTTCTATCCGGACCCGGGCGAACTGCCGCACCCCGAGCAGGGCGCGCAGGTCGTGGACGTGTCCGGCCACCCGAGCGTCGAAGAGGTGTGCCTGGCCGCTGACGTACTGGTCACCGACTATTCGGCGATCATGTTCGACTACGCCGCCCTGGACCGGCCGATCGTCGTTTACGCGCCCGACTGGGCCGCCTATCGCCGCACCCGGGGGACGTACTTCGACGTCCTCGCCGAGCCGCCGGGCGCCGTCGCCACCTCGCAGGAGCAGCTGGCCGACGTGTTCGCCACGGGCGGGTTCCGATCAACCGAGGCCACCAGGGCGCGCACGTCCTTCCGCACCAGATTCTGCCCGAACGACGACGGCCACGCGGCGGAGCGCGTCGTCGGCCATATCCTGCGCCCATCATTCCCGGCCCCGCTGCCACCCGCTCCCCCACCAGAGACGATCCCGACCGGCCGCGACGTCCCGCCCTGACGCCGGGCCAGGAAGAAGAGCAGTGAAAATACCGCTGCGTCCGCATCGGAACGACGACCCGGGCGTGACGACCCAACACCTCAGCCGCACCCGCCTGCCGGCCCGGTCGGCCGTGCCGTTCCGGGGAACCTCGCGCGCCCGCCGGGGCCTCGCCGCGCTGGCGGCCCGCCCGTGGCTGCTGACGATGTTCCTCGGCACCCTGGTCATCGCCTTCGACCTGCGGGGGCCGGATCTGCCCGCGCAGTACTTCCGGACCTGGGTGGCACGCAGCGCGGGCCTGGCGGCCTTCAACAACCAGTGGTACGACGGACACAGCCTGCCGGGCTACAGCGTCCTGTTCCCGCCGATCGCCGCGGTGCTGGGCGCCCGGATCACCGGCCTGCTCGCCTGCACCGCCACCACCTGGGCCGCCTGCCGATTACTGCCTGGACCACGCGACAGCGCACAGCTCTTCTTCCGCATAGCCCTCGCCGTCGGTGTCGTCGGCGAACTCATCATCGGCCAGCTGCCTTTCGCTCTCGGGTCGGCCTTCGGCCTCGCCGCACTGCTCGCGGTCGGCCGAGGTCGCCCTTGGCTGACGCTGCTGATGGCCGCCTGCTGCTCCCTGTCCAGCCCGCTCGCGGGGCTGTTCTTGCTGCTCGCCGGTCTCGCCTGGGCACCGCAGACACGCTGGAGAAGAGTCGCCCCGCTCGGCTCGGCCGTACTGGGCATGCTCGTCTCCCTGGTCACCGGAGGCAGCGGGGGCCGATTCCCCTTCCCCCTGGTGAACCTGCTCGGCATTCTGCTGTTCGCCATGCTGATCCTGGCCATCGCCCCCAAGAGCAGCACCCTGATCCGCCGCTTCGCCGTGATCTACGGCGCCGTGGGCGGCGTCCTGTTCTTGGTGCCCAACCCGGTCGGCTCGAACATCGCACGGCTGGGCAGCACACTCGCGCTACCGGCCGTCGGCTATCTGCTGCTGCGCTATAGGCGGCCTCTTGCGCTCGCGTTGCTGACCGTGCCGCTGCTCGGCTGGCAGTTGGTGCCCGTGGCCACCGCACTGGCCAACTCGGCCGGTGACCCCTCCTCCAGCGCCTCCTACTACACCGGCCTGGAGTCGTTCCTGGCCACCCGGAATCCGGCGGCGGGCCGGCTGGAAGTCCCCTTCACCCGCGAACACTGGGAAACGGTCTTCCCCGCACAGCGTTTCCCCCTCGCTCGCGGCTGGGAGCGGCAGCTCGACCTTCAGTACTCCGCCATGCTCTACAAGCCGCTGACCGCGGCGAGCTACCGCGCCTGGCTGGACGCCAACGCCGTCGGCATGGTCGCCCTTCCCGACGTCCCTCTCGACCAAGGCGGCCTGGCCGAGGCCGCGCTGCTGGCCAATCCGCCGTCGTATCTACATGAAGTGTGGCACGACGCCCACTGGAAGGTCTGGCAGGTGGCCGACGCGGTGCCGCTCGCCTCCGGACCCGCCACGCTGCGCACGCTCGGGATCTCGTCGTTCATCCTGGACTTCCCCGCACCCGGCACCGAGACGGTCCGCATCCACGCCGACCACATGTGGGGCATCGCCGCCGACTCCGCGGCCTGTCTCACCACCACCGCCGACGGCTGGTTCCAGGTGACCGCACTCGCCCGTGGCGCGGTCCACGTCCGCGCCACGGTGCGCAACATCATCGACCGCGACGTCCTCCCGGCCTGCACCAGATAAAGCCGTCCGCGTGGAACAGCCAGACGAGCACCCCATCAGTGAACCGCATGACGCCGTTCGAGAAGCTCACCGCAGGGTCGGCGAACCGCCGGGGCTCACCGACGGCCGGTACGGCCTCGGTGAGGACGGCCGATCTCGGCGGGCCCGCCGCGCCGGTGGTCGCGGAGCGGACCGATCGTGAGACCTCGCCCGAGGATCTCGTCGAGGAGGGCGGGAAGCGCGCCGATGGTGGTGCGCCACGATTCGGGCGCGGAGGTGCAGTCAGAGTCGTGGAGCAGGATCGTCCCGCCACCGTGAAGGTCACGGGTGACGGTGGTGAGGACCGTCCGCGGGGTGGCGCGACGTTCCCAGTCCCGGCCCCAGTTGGTCCACAGCACCGGGGTGAGGCCGAGCCGGCGCGCCGCGATCAGCGCGGGAGTGCTCAGGACGCCGTACGGCGGCCGGTACCAACGGGGCGCCTCACCGCTCGTCACGGCGATCAGGTCCCTGGCCATGGTGAGGTCTTCGTACGTCGCGCGCGGACCGCGCAGAAGCATCAGGCGATGCTCCCAGCCGTGCACGGCGACCTCGTGCCCGGCGGCGGCCAGTTCCCGGCCCAGTTCGGGTGCCTCCACCAGCATCCGGCCGAGCAGGAAGAAGGTCGCCTTGACCTGGTACTCCGCCAGAACGTCGAGGAAGGCGGGGGTCGAGCGCGGGTCGGGTCCGTCGTCGAAGGTGAGCGCTATGTGGCCCGGGTGCCCCACCCCGGCCAGCCCGGGCAGGAAGCGCCGCCGGAGCGGAGCGATGGAGGCGAGTGCGGGGGCGGCGTGCGCGGCGCCCGTCAGCACGGTCGCGGCGCGCAAGCCGGTCCACAGTGCGCCACCCATCAGAGCCCTCCATCGGCGGCGGTGAGTTCCACCGGCTCGGTGTAGGCGTCCAGCCGCAGCCCTGCGGCGACGATGGCGATGATCTCCGCCGGGTCCACGGCCGAGGCCGGCATGAGGACGTGTCCAGGTTGGAGCGCCAGCGACGCCGCCAGCACCTCGCGTAGTTCGTCCGGCCGTTGTGCCCAGCGTGCCCAGCCGGCCAGATCCAGCGCGGCCGCGTTGGTGCTCCCGTGCCCGGGGATGCAGCGGTAGCTGATCACGGGCAGGCCCGCGGTGAGCGCCTCCAGTGAACTGAGCCCGCCCGCGTTCTGGATCACCACGTCGCAGGCGCGCAGCAGGGCGGGAACATCGTCCACCCAGCCCAGCGGGATCCCCGCGCCGCTGCGCGTGATCGCCTCGTGCAACAGAGTGTTGAGCCCGCAGAGAACGACCGGGGTCGCCAGCCCCGTCGCGGTGACGTCGCGGGCCGTCTGCTCGATCTCGCCCACTCCCCACGAGCCGGCCACCACCAGGGCGAGCGGGCGCCGGTCGTGCGGCAGACCGAACCGCAGTCGTGCGGCGCGCTGTTCGGTCACCGAGACCGCAGGGCGGAAGGCGGGTGGGACGGCCGGGCATACGACCTGTACGGTGGCGGCGCCGAGTAGCCGCGCCTGGGACTCCGCCACCGGGTGCAACGCCAGATGGGTGTCCACTCCTTCTCCGACCCACAGCGGGTGCACTGACATGTCGGTGAGGTAGGTGATCACCGGGACGTCCAGCCTGCCGCGGCGCCGCATCCCGCCCAGCGCGAGACTGGCCAGCGGATACGTCGAGACGACGGCGATGGTGTCGGCCGGCAGGCTCCGCTGGAGCTTGCGGGCGGCGAGCCTGCTGATCCCGGTCGCGACCCCGGTGAGCGTACGGTGCCTGTCCAGCGCGGTGAGCAGCCAGCCCCAGCTGTCGGGTGCGACCCGTAGCTGCAACGCGTACGCGTTCCGCAGCCCGCGGCCCAGCGGACCGGGCAGCAGGTCCAGGAAGTCGTGGCGGTCGACGGCGAAGCCCTGCTCGGCCAGCCGCCGGGCCAGTTCCCTGGCCGCCCCGTCATGCCCGGCGCCCACGCTGGCCGACACGACCACGATGCGCTGCGTTACTGCCCTCATGGATGGTCTGACCTTCCCAATTCGATCTTGGTACGGGCGGAGCGGAGGTCCGCCACCCCGCTAAAGACGATCAACGCAGGCGAGACGGACGGTCGGTCCGGCCCGGTTCGCTGCGGCCCCGCCCGCGAGGACATCGGTGAGCCAATGGACGCGGAGATGGATCGAGCGCGCCGGGGCGGCTCGCGGGGTGACGGCGTGTCTCCAGCCTGCCCCGGCGAGGGGGCCGGAAGTAGTGTCCGGTGCCTGGGCGAATCCGTCGATCACAACGCGGCCGGGCCAGGGGTGGCTGACGTCCAGGCGCCGCCCAGGGGCCGCGGCGGCGTGAGGGGGCAGCGGACCGGGCCGGCGGCCGGCCCCGCAGGCACCGCGGTGGCCGCACGCAGATGAGCCGCGCCCACCGTAGTCATCGACATCATGTCCCTCGCGAAGAGCTGTGCGCCGGTCCGCCGGTCGCAACGGCATGGCCGCAGACGATGACAAGGCACAATTGGGTTACGAGAACGCTAGGGCCGGACCGGACCTGCAGTCTTCGCCCGTGCGGGGGACTCACGCACGTCGAACACTAAATCGCCCGATGTATGGCCCTACATCCCAAGAATGACACCAGCCGTAGGCTCTGGCCCCACCTGTACGCGGTGAACCGTGAATACGGCCGGCCGATCCGGAGCTGCCGAACCCCGGCAGAAGCTTCCGGCGCGAGGCGGTAGTGGACGGAGCAGACAAGGCACAGCCCCTCGTGGTGCTCTCCACCTCGGGCCTATGACCCCCAAGCGCATCAGACCGCCGCGATCCGCACCTCGGCGCCGGAGCGCGGGTCAAGCGGGTTGAGAGGCTTCCGTGGCACGGGCGCCGTGCAGATCTTCGGCGAGAGCGGCAGGATGACCACACCGTGACCGGCCGCGACGTATTCGAGCTCCTCCTCGATGGTGCGCAGCGCCGGCAGTGGCGCGGAGAGTCCGCGCTCTTGAACGCCGCCTGTCCGTGCCCCAGCGCGGTGCCGAGCGGCTCGATCAGCTGACGTCCACAAGGACCTTGCCGACGGCTCCGCCCTCGGCGGCCTCCTGAGCCGCCACGATCTCCTCCAGCGGGTAGCGATGGACGGGCAGCTCGCTCAGCGCCCCCGCGTCGAGGGCGGCGGTGATGTCGCGCGCCGCCAGCTCCAAGGAGGGGACCGGCACGCCGTACAGCAACACGAACCGCAGCGTGACGTTGGCCGCCATGCAGGCGCGGACCGGGAGCACCGGATCCTGGGCCTCGGCGGCGTAGGTGACGATCACGGTCTCGGGCCCGGACACGGCGAGGTCCAGCTCCAGACTCGCCCCGAGCGCCACCTCCACTACCCTGTCCACCCGCGAGGCAAAGGACCGCACCTGGTCGACGGCGTCATCGTCCCGGTAGTTCACCACGTGGTCCGCCCCGGCGCCTGCGGCCAGCTCGGCCTTGTGCGGGCTGCTGACCGTGGTCACCACCCGGGCTCCCGCGCGCTTGGCGAGCTGGATCGCGAAGTGCCCGACCGCGCCGGCCCCGCCCGCGACCAGTACGGTACGGCCTTCCAGCGGCCCGTCGGCGAACAGGCAGCGGTGCGCCGTCATGGCCGGAACACCCAGGCTCGCGGCGAGATCCAGGGACACCCCTTCGGGAAGCGGGACCGCCTGCCGCGCCGGGATCACCGTCCACTCCGCGGCGGTGCCCCAACGGCGTCCGGCGGCGGCGAACCAGACCCAAACCCGCTGACCGACGCGTGCGGGGTCGACCTCGCTGCCCACCGCATCGATCACGCCCGCCCCATCCTGGTGCGGGATCTGGAAGTCGTCGATAGACCGCGGGGTCGCCCCGGCACGGGTCTTGTAGTCCGTGGGGTTGACCGCCGAGACGGCCACCCGCACGCGCACCTCGCCGGGGCCTGGTTCGGGGCGCTCGACATCCTCGACCCGCAGCACGTCGTTCGCCTTACCTGTGCCCCGGTACAAAGCCGCCTTCATCATGATCCCCTTTCCTCGGGCCCTGGCCTACCCGGTCCGTCCGACCCTAAGGGGTGGCCACGGTGCGGATCGTTCGGTTCTACTTGGTGACGATGACGGGGCTGCCCGGTGGGATGTGGGCCAGCAGGTGCAAGGCCCGCGCCGGCACGCGTACGCAGCCGTGGGTCACCGCGTGGCCGAAGACCTCGCTGCTGGGCCAGGTATGCAGGGCAATCGTGCCGGGGCCGCCCTCAAAGGTCTTCAGGACGTCGGAGTGCGCACCCAGGGGGAAGAAGAGCCGGCTGTAGGTGGGGTGCACCGGGGCCAGCATGGCCAGTATGAACGTGCGCCCGAGCGGGGTCGGCGTCTCGGCCGTTCCCACCGCCACAGTCCATCTCGCGACCATGTGGCCGCCGCGCAGAACAGTGGCCCGATGCGCCGACGCCTCGACCCTGATGAGATAGTCGCTGTGCGCGATCTGAAGGCCACCCGTGTCACTGCTGATCCAGCCGGTGGCCCCGTTCGGGCGGCTGGGGAGCAGGATCTGCTGCCAGCCGGGCACGGACGCAATGACCGGAACCCAGGTGGGCGCACCCAACTCGGTGCTGGGCAGCCGGGCGACGGGCTGTCCCGCTGGACTCTCGTACACGACACGCTGCGCCGTCGGATGCACCACCATGCCGCTGGGAACCGCGAAGGGGTCGGTGTCCAACGGTGTTCGGGACAGGATCGCGAAGGTCGTCGCCTTCGGCAGCCTCGCCAACTTCTCGGGAGGGATGGCGGGCCTCGTCGATATCAGCGGTGCCGGAGTGGAGGCCTTCCGCGATAGCGGCGGTGGCGGAGTAGAAGGGTGGTCGCCCGCGAGCGCGAGCATCGTTGTGACCAACGCTATGAGCACTATCGCCCCGCCGACGATCAGTCGGCGTGACCTGCGCCCGAACGGACCCAGCCCCCATGCCCGCACCGAGGAGACCATCGAACGCAGCCGGGACGATGACGATAAGGAATCGTCCGGCTCGACACGGCGCAAACGACCCTGCACCTACTCACTCCTTACAGGTCGCACTGCGGTGCCATCTTCCATCCGCAAGTGATCCCCAGAGGTTCATCTCGTTCAACCCCGAATCAGGTAAGTCCGCCGCATGGGCGGTCGGCATCCGGGCGGCGATGCCGGCACTGCGGGTCGCCGGCGGCGGATCGGTCGTCGTGACGTCGTCGATCTCCGGGCTATGCGGCGTTCCGGGGGCCGTACCGGGTCATGCGCGGCCGAGTTGGGGTCTACGTCCGGTGACGTGTGGGGGCTAGTGTCGAGAGTGCAGACGGGGCTGTTGCCGCCCAGCATGGTCGGCCTGAAGCGCTCCCAGGCCAAGATGCGGTATCGGCGGCACACATGGATGGTGCTGACCTTCGCTTCCAAGAACCCGAGGCCAACGCCGCGGCCATCGAGGCCATCACGGCAGCGGGGGCCTTCATCATGGGCCGCAACGTGTTCGGCCCCGGCCGCGACGCCTGGGACCTGGAGTGGAACGGCTGGTGGGGCGACGAACCGCCTTACTACGCGCCGGTCTTCGTCCTCCCACCATCCGCGCGAGAGGCTGCCGATGCAGGGCGGCACGACGTTCACCTTCGTCACCGACGGAATCGAGTCGGCACTGGCTCAGGCCCGCCAGGCGGCCGGCGACGCCAACGTCTCGATCGCCGGCGGCGCCCAGACGGTGGACCAGTACCTGGCGGCGGGGCTGATCGACGAACTGCGACTGCACGTCGCGCCGGTGATCCTAGGCGCGGGCGAACGGCTCCTCGATGGCGTCGGGGACCTCGCCCTCGAACCGCTCAGCGTGTCGGGCACCAACCTCGTCACCCACCTGAGCTACCGCGTGACCCGATAGGGAATTCAGCCTCCGACGAGCTGGACGAGCTGGTGGCACGCCGGTTCGCCGCCGAACGGCGGCGCGGCTGGGCGGTCTGTTCCCGTGTGACGGGCGTGTTGTTCCTCGAGACCGCTACCCGTTCCCAGGGACCGTACCCGGGACCGTCCCAGGGACCGTCCCAGGGACCGTACCCGGGACCGTCCCAGGGACCGTACCCAGGGCGGGGAAGTTCGGGGCGGGCTGTCCTTGGAGTGCTCCCTGGAAGCTGTTCACCCACAGCGGTGCCAGGCTGGCACCGTACTGGTTGACCGGGTCACCGAAGGGTGCGCTGGGGTCTCCGTTCCACAGGACCGCTGCCAGGTTCGGTGTGTAGCCGGCGAACAGTGCGGTCACCAGATTCTCGGTGGTTCCGGTCTTGCCGGCGGCGTCGCGGCCAGGGATGGTGTTGCCTGCTGCGGTTCCTGCGCTGATCACACCGCGGAGAATGTTGGTGACCTCGTTGGCGACGCCGGCGTCAAGAGCCTGGTGACACTTGGCGTCCGGGACGGGGATCTGCGCGCCCCCAGCGGTGATCGAGGTGATGGCGATGGGACTGCAGTATCTGCCGGACGCGGCGAACCCGGCGTAGGCTGCGGCTTCGTGGATGATGTCGATCTCGTTGCTGCCCAGGGTGAACGAGGGCACCTGCGCCAAGGGTGAGCCATTGGGTGCTTTCATGCCGAACGCGGCGGCCATATTCGCGACATTGCAGAGACCGACGTCACGTTCCAGTTGGGCGTAGTAGGTGTTGACCGAACCCCAGGTCGCGCTCTGCATGTCCATGGATCCGCCGTTGGACTTCTCGGAGTTGTGCACGGTCCAGGAGCCGAGCCCTTGGCCGTTGCACGCGCTGAAGCCACTGACGGTGATGTTCGAGGGCGTCGGGTAGGACTGGCTGACCTGGTAGCCGCTCTGAAGGGCGGCCGCCAATGTGAAGATCTTGAAGGTGGAGCCGGCCTGCACACCGAATCCGCCACCGTGGGCTTGGTCGGCGGCATAGTCGATGGCCGACAGGTGCTTGCCGAGACCGTACCTGCGCGTGATCGCGATCGCCGTGATCTGACCGGTCCCGGGCTGGACCATCGCCTCCATCGTGACCTTGGAGGAAGTGGCGAGGGTGTGGGAATCGACCGCCTTCTGCGCCGCGTTCTGCGCGACCGGGTCGAGGGTGGTCTTGATGGTCAGGCCGCCGGTCTCCAGCAGGTTTCGGCGGGCGTTGGCAGTCGCTCCGAACGTCGGGTTGTTGAGTATCTCATCCTGAACGTAGGTGCAGAAGTAGGCGTATCGGACGCCGTCGCAGCCACCGCCGCTAACCTTCGGGTTCAGCCGCAGCTTCTGGCTCTTGGCGCGCTTTGCCTGTGCCGCGGTGATGTCGCCGAGCTGCAGCATCCGGTTCAGAACGATGTTGCGTCTCCGCAGGGTGGTGGCCGGGAAGGTGATCGGGTCGTACTGGTTGGCGTTGTTGACCATCCCTGCCAGCGTGGCCGCCTGCGGCGGCGTGAGCTGGGAGGCGTGCACCCCGAAGTATCGCTCGGCGGCGGCCTCGATCCCGTAGGTCTGATGTCCGAAGAAGGCAATGTTCAGGTACTTGGTCAGGATCTGGTCCTTGGTGTAGTGCTTCTCGACCCACAGTGCATAGCGCAGTTCCTGGAGTTTGCGTGACAGCTTGGGCGTGACGGTGTTGTTCTGCGCGTCTTGGGCGTTCTTCAGCACCGCCTGCGCCTGCGCCTTGGCCCCCTTGGTGCGTGCGGCACCCAGCTGATCCTGAGCGAGCGCCACCTGAGTTCCCGCGGTCTCGAACAACACGTTCTTGACGTACTGCTGGGTCAGGCTGGAGCCGCCCTGGACCACCCCGCTAGCGGCCTGGTTGCGAACCAGTGCACGGATGGTTCCCTGGAGGTCCAGCGCCCCATGCTGATAGAAGCGGGCGTCCTCGATCGCCACGATCGCCTTTCGCATGATCGGGGCAATCTGGTCGAACCTCACATCAGTGCGGTTCTGGTAGTAGAACGTGGCGAGAGTGCTCCCGTCCGCAGCCAGGATCGTAGACACCTGGGGCAGCGGCGGCGCGTCCAGCTTCACCGGGCTGACCTGGCCGGCCGCGTCCTTGGCCATCAGTCCCGCGCCTCCGAACACCGGGATCAGAATCGCTCCAAGCAGCAGACCGACGACACCTGCCAGGCCGATCAGCTTCACGACAAGGCCCAGTCGCGCCACCGCGGTACCCATCCAGCTCACCCACTACCACAAGGGGACCTCAGCCGTCCCGCGAACTACCTGAAAACGGACGAACGTGCCAGGTCGAGCGAGAGTTCCCCTGCCGGCCGTTAGGCGGAGGGAGCGGGCTTCGTCACGGGCCAGCGCGTCCTCACCGACGGCGGCCGCGGTCTCGGCACCTTACAACCGAGGATGTGTCGGATAAGGACACTTCCTAACAGTTGAAAAGGTCTGAAGATTACTATCGACCGATAAATCGGAAGCCATTGTATTTCGAATTCTCACGTGTGGGGTCGGCGCTTGTCTTCCGGAGGGAGCACCACATGGTCGGGCCGGTCCCGTACGATCGTGCTGGTCATAGCGACGGTGGTATCCGCGGCTGCCCGGCTCGGGAGAGCTATGCATGTTCGCGCCGGACGTCAGATTACCCGATCCATCATGCAGCGTCTCTGCGCGCACGTGGACTTGTGATCAACAGATCAACATGTGACAACGCTACAGTCACCCGGCTACCCAACGGTCTCTTAAGACTCCTCTGAGAATCCGTTGAGGACCCGATCATGCTTCGCCCGCATGCTTGGAAACATGAACGGGCGAATCTTGATGGCAGATGACGATGCAGCAGTACGCTCGGCCGTGGAACGAGTACTGCTGTTCAACGGGTACGAGGTGGATCTCGCCGGAGACGGGCTGGAGGTGCTCGCCGCCCTCGACCGGACCCCTCCGGACCTGCTGATCCTGGATGTCATGATGCCGAATCTCGACGGGATCCAGACCTGCCGCATGGTGCGGAAGCGGGGCGACGATCTGCCCATTCTCATGCTGACGGCGCGCGACGCGGTCGGAGACCGGATCACGGGACTGGACGCGGGGGCGGACGACTACATGCCCAAGCCTTTCGATCTGGAGGAGTTGCTGGCCCGGATCCGCGCGCTGCTGCGCCGATCCCGCGGAAGCGAAGACGACTCAGCGGAGAATGTCCTGGCCTTCGCCGACCTCACCATGAACATCGACACTCGCGACACCCGCCGTGGTGACCGTGCCCTGCGACTGACCCGTACGGAGTTCGACCTGCTCGAGGTCATGATGCGCTATCCCCGCCATGTTCTGGAACGGTCCAGGATCCAAGAGGAGGTGTGGGGTTACGAGTTCGGCCGTACCTCGAACTCCCTGGACGTCTACATCGGTTACCTCCGCCGGAAGATCGAGGAGCGCGGCGAGCCCCGGCTGATCCACACGGTGCGTGGTGTCGGTTACAGCCTCAGAGAACAGACGCCATGAGGTTGATATCGCTCCGCAGGCTGTCGCTGCGGGCACGGGTGGCTCTGCTGGCGGCGGTCGCGGTGACCGGGACGATCATCTTTGCCTCGTTCGTCTCCTTCACCGTCTTCACGGGCCAGTTGCGCGCCGAGATCGATCAAGCGTTGATCAGCCAGGCACAGAGCCTGGGCGACAACTCCGACGGCCGTCCAGGCGACCGGCACGATACGGACCTGTTCGCCACCCTCGGCCTGAGCTTTGCCGCAGTGAAGAGCGGTGTGATCATCCAGATCCCGGGCAGCAGCACCCCGGCCCCGGTCGATATGGCAGTCGTCCGGCAGGTCAGCAAGACCGGAGGCCCCAAATACGTTCTGCGCAACGCCGGATCCGGCGACATCCCCATGCGGGTCATCACGATGCGCGCCAGAGACGAAAGCGTGATCGTCCTGGCCCGGTCGCTGACTCAGGTGGACCGGACCGTGGGCCGGCTCGAAGCCGCGACGGTCGTGGTCGGGCTGGGTGCGGTCGTGCTCGCGGCCACGGGCGGAATCGCCGTCGCCGGTGCCGGACTGAGCCCGGTCCGCAAGCTCACCAGGGCCACCGCGCGTATCACCCGTACCCAGCAGCTGAACACCGAGCCGATCGAGGTCGTCGGAAACGATGAGATCGCCCAGCTCGGGGAGAGCTTCAACGCGATGCTCACCGCGCTGGAGAGATCCCGGCAACGGCAGCGGCAGCTGGTCGCCGACGCCGGTCACGAGCTGCGTACCCCGCTGACCAGCCTGCGAGCCAACATCGACCTGCTGATACAGACACGGCGGCATCCGGAGCGTACGCTCCCGCACGGCAGCCTCGACGCTCTTCTCACGGACGTCAGAGCCCAGCTCCAGGAGTTGTCGGCCCTGGTTGACGACCTGGTGGCGCTGTCCCGCGACGACGAGCAATTCCCCAGCCGCGGGGACGTGCGGTTCGACCAGGTCATCCGGCACGCCATCGACCGCGTCCAGCGGCGGGACCCGACGACCACGTTCTCCGCCGATCTCCGGCCATGGCTGGTGTACGGCCTGGAGACGGAGCTGGAACGCGCGGTCACGAATCTGCTGGACAACGCGGTCAAGTTCAGCCCCGCGGCGGGAACCGTGCGGATCGTCCTGGGCCAGGGTGAGCTCACCGTCGCCGATGAGGGCCCGGGGATCGCGGCCGCGGACCTCCCTCAGGTCTTCGAGCGTTTCTACCGCTCCACCGAGGCACGGGCGCTGCCGGGCGCCGGTCTGGGGCTGGCGATCGTACGGCACGCCGCGGAGCATCATGGGGGCGTCGTCACCGCGGAGAACCAGCCGACGGGCGGTGCGCTGATGCGACTCACGCTGCCGGGAGCTCCGCCGGCGTAAGCACATCCGTTGTCGAGCGGGTGCCCGCCGAGGACGATCGTGTGGTCGGCCACGGGAGCGAGGTGGAGATCGTGCGTGATGAGATCCTCCACAAATGGTTCGCGACGCATGAGGAGAGCTGACGGCCTGCTGAGGCCGTCAGCTCTCCTCATCCCTTACTCGTCCGGGTTATCAGTGCCGCGCCTGACGAGGCTTGCTGCCCCGCCGGGGAGCCGGCTTGGCGGGCTCGGCGTGCTTGGCGGGCTCGGCGTGCGTGCGGCGCTTCGGCGGGACCGGCGTCAGCTTACGGAAGCTCATATCGGGCCTTTCTTTTCTGTTTCCTGTACGCCCTGTGGCGTCTGTGGTGATAAATATGCACGGCCAGATTCTGAAGGCACTGAGATAGGACTGTGACCGGCCGAAGAGATGATTAAGATTCAACTAAGAGCGTGTTTTGAGAAATGATCTCAGCGGGACCTGCACTCGCTTCCCTACCCAGAGGCGGTGACCGGATCGGTCCGGAGCCGGACCCGATAGTGTCTTCTGGCGACCGGCGCCGGCGCGCCAGGATCGAGCCATGAGCAGAGCATTCCTCGTCATCGACGTCCAGGAGTCATTCCGGCAGCGGCCGAGCTGGCGGACCATCTCCAATCCCGCCATCGTCGACCGGGTGAATCAGCTGGTGGACACCGCCAGGGCCGGGGCCGACCTCGTCGTCTGGATCCTGCACTCCGAGCCCGGCAGCGGCACGGTCTTCGACCCGGCGACCGGCCACGTGCGTCTGATGGACGGGCTGGTGCCGCGTGACGGTGAGCCGACGATCACCAAGACATCGCACAACGCCTTCACGACCACGAATCTCCAGCAGGTTCTCACCGCCCGAGGCGTAGGTGAGGTGGTCATCAGCGGCATCCGTACCGAGCAGTGCTGTGAGACGACGGCCCGGGTCGCCTCGGACCTCGGCTTCGACGTCACGTTCGTCACCGACGCGACCGCGACCAACCCGATCGAGCACCGGGATGCGCCTGCCGGCCGTACGGTGGAGGAGATCCTCGCCGACCCCCGTACGCTGCCCGCAGACGAAGTAATCGCCCGGACCGAGTACGCGTTGGCCGGCCGGTTCGCCACCATCCGTACGGTGGCGCAGCTGATGGTCACGACAGCGGAGCCGGTGGCGGCATCTGTGGGAGGCTGACCGGATCGTGACCCGTGTCGTCTTCTTGCTCGTCCCGCAACTGCATCTGCTGGACCTGGCCGGACCCGCCCAGGCGTTCTCTACTGCCGCCGATCTCGGGTACGGCTACGAGCTCGACTATGTGGCCGAGCAGGAGGACCTCCCGACCGCGCAGGGAGTCCCGCTCCGAGCGTCGGTGACCTGGCCGGACCTACGCACTGACGATCTTATTCTGGTGCCCGGCTGGCGGTCACCGAGGATCGGGCGCAACGGGCGGCTCGGCGCCGCCACCCTGCGTCGGCTGGCCGATCACCATGCGGCCGGCGGTACGGTCGCCAGTGTCTGCGCCGGAGCCGATGCGCTCGGCCGAGCCGGGCTGCTCAATGGGCGACGCTGCACCACCCACCACGACCTGCAGGACGAGCTGGCCCGCCGTTACCCGAAGACGACGGTGGTCCGCGATGTCCTTTACATCGTCGACGACCGGGTCGTGACCTCGGCGGGCATCGCCAGTGGCATCGACCTCGCGCTGCATCTGGTGGCCGTTCGGCATGGACCGGGCGTCGCCGCACAGGTCGCCCGCGAGATGGTCGTATACACGCGCCGCAACGGAGATGAGCAGCAGGCGAGCGGGATGCTGCGGCACCGCTCACATCTGTCCGACGTGGCAGAAACGCAAGTGCTACGCGTCCGTAATGACCAAGAAATGGGTGTCCGGTTCGCTCATCGTCGTGATCGTTCAGTGTGAGGAGTTCCGGCTGTGAGTGTGCCGTCCGACGATGAACTCGACGTTTTGATCAAGGCCCGGCTGGCGTTGGCGGGCGTCGACCTGAACCAACTTCCGGAGACCGCTGACCCGGCGACCGGCGCGCCCACCCGGGCCCAGGCCATGGAGTACCTACGCACGTTCCTCGGCGGGAGCAAGACCGCCGGCACTCGTCCGGGCGGCCGGCCGGCCGCATTCAACACCTGGCATCCGGCCGCGACCGGTGCCGACCCGAACGCACTGGCTCAGCAACTCGACGCACCGCAGGAGTACCCCTCGATCGCCACGGCCTGGACGGAGACCTCATGAGCGACCCGATGTCGCGGCGCCTGTTCTTGGCACGTTCCGGCGCTGTGACGGCGGCAACCGCCGCCACGGCCGTCATGGCCGCACCTGCTCGGGCGGCCTCGGCCAATCGCACCGTGATACGTGTTCCGGAGGTCGCCGTCCGGCAGGCCGCTGTGACCGACCCGACCGAGGCGACGCTGGCGGAGGCGGTCACCCTGCTGCGGACGGGCAAGCTCACCTCGGTGAAGCTCGTCCAGGCCTATCTGGATCGGATCAACACCTACGGGTCGGTCTACCAGGCCTTCGTCACCGTCACCGGTGACCAGGCACTGGCCGAGGCCAAGAAGGCCGACGAGCGGCGTACCGGCGAGCTGTCCGGTGTCCCGCTGTGCATCAAGGACAACTACTTCACCGCCGGGATCCGTACGACCGCCAACTCCTTCATCTTCGACAAGTTCGTCCCCGACTACGACGCCACCGGGGTGGCACGGCTGAAGAAGGCAGGCGGGATTGTCCTGGGCAAGGGCCAGATGGGCCCCTTGGCGACCACCCGCGCGACCACTCCGGCCGGAGTGATCACCACCGTTAACGCGTGGACGCCGACCAATCCCTCTATCGACCCGGGCGGCTCGTCGACGGGTCCGGCGTGCGCGGTCGCGGGGCGGATGGCCACCTCATCGATCGGCACTCAGACCGGCGGCAGCATCGTGCTGCCGTCCAACCAGCAGAACCTCACCGGCCTCAAACCCACCATGGGCCGGACCTCCATCTACGGGATCGTCCCGCTGTCCTTCACCCGGGACCACTCCGGCCCGCTGGCCCGCGACGCGATGGACGCGGCCATCATGCTGTCGGTGCTCGCAGGCCCCGACCCGCACGATCCGCGGACCCTCGGCCTGCCCAAGCTTCCCGACCTCATCCGCGCCGCCACACCCGATCTACGGAAGGGAAAGCCCCGCCTGCGCCGCGCGACCCGGATCGGGATACCGGCCGACTACCTCACCGGGGTCAGCGCAGGGATGCTCACCATCCGCAAGCAGTTCCTGGACACCATGGGCGCGATCCCGGGCGCGAAGCTGGTCGACGTGAGCTATCCCGACGACTGGGGCCTGCTCACCGGCGTGTTCAACGACGCCCGGCTGTCCGAGCGCACCGAACCGTTCCGGCCCTGGCTGCAGCAAGACCTGAAACTCTTCGGTGTCTCACTGCTGACCTGGCTGGGTGGGCTGATGCTCTCAGGCGATGAGTGGATCACCGCGCAGCGGGCCAAGACCCACCTGCTGCACGAGGTCCTCGACGGACTACTGAACAAGTGCGACGTCATCCTGCAGACCAATGTCGTGCCCTTCGACATTCTCGGCCTGCCCGAGATCGGCTTCCCGATCGGATTCAGCAATGGCGTGCCGGTCGGCACCATCCTGGGCGGCGCCCCCTATGAGGAAGACCGGTTGCTCGAGGTCGTCGCCGCCTACCAGGGCGCCACTGACTGGCATTGGAGACGCCCGGCGGACCCGCCCAAGCCGACCACCGCAAGCCTGCGCACGCTGGCGGCGCAGCGAGGTCGGATCGATGCCGAGACCGCAGCCGCGACCAGCGCATAGTCACATCCTGCCGCCCGGCGTGCTCGCCGAACGAAGAGGACAGGCGAGATCCTCACCGGGTCTGCAGCGTGCGGAGTGCACCGTCAGCGGGAGCGGCCCGCAGGCCCGGGGCCCGTCCGGAGCGCCGGGCCTCCAGGATGCCGGTCCCCGGCAGATCTCGCGGCCGCGGCCGTCGTGGGCCGATCGGGCGGTGATCTCAGCGCTGGCACGGCTGCAACCGGGGCGGTCACGAAGCGAGTTCTTCCGGCACTGGCGCGCCGAGCGTGGTGAGTAGATTCGCGACCAGCCGGTCGAGCTCGCGGCCGACCTCGGTGATGGTGGGGTTGCCGTAGCTGCCGAACAGCGTGCTCGGCTGGTCCACGGCGAATCGGGTGTTGCCCTCGGTGTCGGCGTAGATGACCGTGCGCAGGGGAGCGTGAAGCATCGCGGCCGGGTCGTGGCGGAACATGCGCTCGGCAATCGTGTGGTTGCCCATCAGGTACTCGATGCACTTCCAGCCCGAGGGCGAACCGGCCATCATGGCGGTGACGTCGGCGCGCCAGTAGATCATGAATCCGTGCGGCGCGTTGATCTCGGCGAGTTCGAGGACGGCGTCCCAGGTGGCGAGCTGCCCGAACCGGGCGAGGTCCGCCGCGGGGACGAGCTGCTCGTATCGGCGCACGGCCCGGTCGTAGGGCAGGGGCAGCGGAACGTCGAGCCTGCGCACCGGGTGCTCAGTGGCGCGGATGCCGGATGTGGTCATGGTGAGCCGCCTTAACTGATCGTGATGTCGTCGATGTCGATGGTGATCGAGGGCATGTTGAGGTTGGACGTACCGTCGGGGTTGCGCCGGAACACCCGGCGCCGGGTCGGGAAGACCAGGCCGTCGAAGATCTTCGGGCGGCCGCAGTAGTGGGCGACGAGGGTGCTGCCGAGAATCTCGGTGACGTAGTCCATGCGCCGCTGCATGCCGTCGCCGTCGTAGTAGAAGACTTGTTCGGGACTGTGCGTGGCGATGGTCTCGGGGAACCTGACGAGCAGCCGCCGCCATTGCTGCCCCGCTTCGTGCCACGGCTGGATCTCGCGGGCCTCGACACCGGGGTAGGTGAACAACAACGGTGTGGTGAGGTAGTTCCAGAACGCGTAGCCGATGAAGTAGCCCAGGTGCAGCCGGTCCCACGGGGTGGCGCGCAGGAAGCCGGTGAACGCATCCCTGGCGTGGGTTCGCTCTTCGACAACCTCGCCGCCGGTGGTTTCGACGGTGACCCGCTCGGGCCCGACCTCGAACACCGAGCGCAGGTCCGGGGCGGTGAATGGGGTGAACACGCTGCACTCGCGTCGCGTGTGCACGGTAAGCGTCTGGTCGGCGAGCGCGCCCGCCCAGCCCTTGGCGGCCCAGATCGGGCCGCCGATGGACAGGTGCGCGGTGATCGTGCGGGCGCCCGCCCAGCGGTCCAGGCCGCCGTGGGAGTCGAGCACGTGGGATAGAAGGTCGTCCATAATGTCATCGCCGCCTGGCTCATCGAGTTGGAAGCAGCCCTCGATTACCAGCATGCCAGCGAAAAGGCGCAGGTCAGGTGCGGGAATGTCTGCATGTAGCCGCGCCGGGGCGCGCAGAACATGGGAAACCCCTCGGCGTTGCGCTTGCCAAAAATGTCATCCGGCCTCGGGGACCGCTCCTGGCGCTGATCAGCAACCGGACCCGAGCCTTGGTCATGCTCCTCGACGAGCCCGGCATGGCAGCGCGGACGCACATGATCTCGCCCGAACAAAGCACTCGGTGATCAGAACGGCGCGGTAAGCCGAGCAGATCCAGCCGGCTTCAGCGGGACATTGGCCAGCTTCAGTGGGACGGGACGTCGGCGAGCGGGGTCCGTCGTCCAGATGGCGACGTATCTAGGAAACTGTGACATGGGGAGCTTCCGGAGTTGCTGGAGCTGATTCGGACGGGACGTCGGGCCTGGACGGCAGCAGGAGGACCGCGACGAGAGCGCCGGCGGCGGCGACTCCGGAGGCGACGAGGCAACCGCCGGCGAAGCTGTGCAGGAACGCGTGTACGGCGACGTGTGCTAGGGCGGGGTGGCCGGATTGCTGCGCGGTGATGATCGCGCCGCCGATTGAGCCCTTCGCGGCCGAGATCACAGTGGCCGGGAGGCCTTCGGGAAGCGTTGATGTCAGACGGCTGGAATACAGGGAGGCCGCGACGCTTCCGATGACCGCGACGCCGAGGGTGCCGCCGAACAGGCGGGTGGCGTCGTTGACCGCCGAGCCGACGCCGGCCTTCTCCTTGGGGACCACGCCCATGATCGCCTCGGTGGCCGGGGCGCTGGTGAGACCCATGCCGGTGCCGAGCACGACCATCTGGGCGGCGATCACGCCGTAGGAGGTGGTCTGGGTCGCGGTGGCGATCCACAGGAACGCGATGCAGAACAGCACCAGTCCGGTGCTGACGATGGCCTTGTTGCCGATGCGGACCGCGAGTCTCGTGCCGAGCAGGGAGGAGACCGCGACGGCTCCCGCTACCGGGAGCAGTCGGACGCCCGTGCCCAGCGGGCTGAAGGCCTTCACGAACTGGAAGTACTGGACGACCAGGAAGATGAAGCCCATCAGCGCGAAGAACGCGATGGTCACCGACGCGCTCGCGGCGGAGAAGCGCAGGTTGCGGAACAGGGCGACGTCCAGCATCGGGTGCGCGGTACGGCGTTCCACGGCGAGGAAGACCGCGAGCAGGACCACGCCTCCCGCCAGGGTCGCGATGGTGGCCACCGCGCCCCAGCCCCACTCGGGCGCTTGAATGACGCCGAGCACGAGGACGCCCATCGCCGCGGTGGACAGCAGCAGGCCAGGCCGGTCGATGGGAGGCGTGCGGGGGTCGCGCGAGGTCGGGACGGCGAAGGCGATGAGCGCCGCGATGACGGCCGCGACCGGGACGAGGAACACGAAGATGCTTCCCCACCAGTACCGCTCCAGCAGCCATCCGCCGACGATGGGGCCCATCGCGATACCGATCCCGGTGGTGGCGCCCCACAGGCCGATCGCCTTGGCCCGCTCGCGGCGGTCGGTGAAGATGTTGGAGATCAGCGACAGGGTGGCCGGGAAGATCAGCGCCGCCCCGAGCCCCATCACTGCTCGCGCCGCCACGATCTGGTGGACCGAGGTGCACAACGAGCCCGCCAGGCTCGCGGCGGCGAAGATCGCCAGCCCCGTCAGCAGCGTTCCCTTGCGGCCCAGCCGGTCGCTCAGGCTGCCCGCGGCGAGGACCAGGGCGGCGAAGACCAGGTTGTAGGCGTCCACGACCCACTGCAGGTCCGTGGTCGTCGCGCCGAGCCGGCGGACC